>JAISHO010000041.1 GCA_031262485.1 Propionibacteriaceae bacterium | reverse complement strand
GCATAGCGGGCTGAAACCTTCATGGTGTAACTGGAAGTCGAAACACCAAGTTCACCAGGTTTCAGCCCGTGTTTACGCTAGCCACACCGCGTATCACCCGACTTTGAGTAGCCCGTGGGAGCACGGGTTACTCAAAGTCCGATAAGTTTGGGCTGTGGCTTGGGGTTTTACTGCGGTGAGCTGTTGTTTTTTGGGGTACTGACCGCCGGTCAGTAGTTCTGTTGGCATGGTAGAGGGCTTCGACTGGGGGATGCGTTCCAGCCAACGGAAGAAGCGGTGGTTGTTACACCAGTCGACCCACCCGGCGGTGATCGTCTCTTCATCCGAACGGGTCGCCAGGGGTCCGCGGCGGAACGGGGAGTCGGATCGTACGCATTCGGGCTTATACAGCCTGATCGTAGTCTCAGCCAAAGCGTTATCTATCGCGTCGACGACGATGCCGATTGACAACGTCAGCCCGACCAGGAAGGCGGTCTCAGCGAAGTGAACGGCCGTGTATTGGGCGGCGTCTGAGTGGTGACTCGCACCGGTTAGTGAACGATGTTGGCGACGTCAGTAGTCGATGGCGTGTTCAACGAACCAGGGTTCCTTCGACAGAGAGATCTCCCACCCGACGATCAGCCCCGCTTAGGCGTCGATAACGAACGCGATATAACTAAAGATCCCGCTTGTCAATGTGGGGGTCCTTACAAACAACTTGAGGCGGGTGATACCCGCCTCAAGAGGGTGGCGAGGGGAGTCCCCGCCTAAAGGGTGGACCATGACCTTGAAGGCCAGCCCAGATATTTTGAGTGTAGCACCTGACCCCATTCGTTAGGAGTCAAGTTCGAATGCGAAGTCGTTCACCGCGACATCATGGTGCTGTTCAAGCGGCACCGGGTGAAGTGATCGCTCACCCTGCGGCCGCCGGGTTCAGCTCATCGCCTCCGTCGCCAGCTTCTCGACCGGCAGCGCGGCAACATAACGTTCGATGAAGGCCTCGAATCCGGCGACGTCGGCCTCATCCGGCTCCAGCGTCGAGGTCGGGGCGTCGGCGAAGATCGTCGTCTCGAGCCAGGCCCGCAGATCGTCCGCGCCCGCACCGGCGCTCTCGCAGTACGAGCGGTAGAGGGCGAGCACGGCCATGCCCCAGGCCCCTCCCTCGGAGGCCGTCTCCCCGACGGTGACGGAGGTGCCCATGGCGGCGGCGAGGAAGCGTTGCGCCACCCCGGCCGTCTTGAAGAGTCCGCCGTGGGCGAACATCGAATCGATCGCGACGTTCTCTCCGGCGAGGATGTTCATGCCCAGTTTGAGGGTGGCGAAGGCCGAGTAGAGCTGGACGCGCATGAAGTTCGGCAAGGTGAAACGGCTGTCCGGGGTGCGGGCGACGAGGGGGCGGCCCTCGGCCAAACCGGTGATCGGCTCGCCGGAGAGATAGTTGTACGCCAACAGACCGCCACCGTCGGCCTCACCCTCGAGGGCTTGGCGGAAGAGGGTCTCGAAGACGACGTTCGTCTCGAGCGGCACGCCGGCCGCAGCGGCGAAGTCACCGAACAGCCCGCACCACTCGTTGAGCTCCGAGGCGCCGTTGTTGCAATGGACCATGGCGACGGGGTCGCCGGCCGGGGTCGTCACCATGTCGATCTCCGGGTGCGCCGCTGAGAGGGCGTGTTCAAGGACGATCATGGCGAAGATGCTCGTTCCCGCTGAGACGTTGCCGGTGCGGGGGGCGATGGCGTTCGTCGCGACCATTCCCGTGCCGGCGTCGCCCTCCGGGGGCGCGACGAAGGCGCCGGGCTGGAGCGTGCCGGTGGGGTCGAGTAAGCGAGCGCCCGCCTCCATCAAACGCCCGGCCGGGGCTCCGGCGGGGAGCACCTGGGGCAGGATGTCGCGCATCTTCCAGGGCGCCGCCACGCCGTCGCGTGCCAGCAGCTCATCGAATTGGACGAGTCGGTCGGCGTCCCAATCACCGGTCGTCGAGTCGATCGGGAACATGCCCGACGCGTCGCCGACGCCGAGGACGCGCTCGCCCGTCAAGCGCTCGTGGACGTAGCCGGCCAAGGTCGTGATCGAGGCGATCTGGCCGACGTGCGCCTCCTCGTCGAGGATCGCCTGATAGACGTGGGCGACGCTCCAGCGCAACGGGATGGTGAAATCGAACAGGTCCGTCAACGCGGTGGCGGCCCGCTCCGTCGTCGTGTTGCGCCAGGTGCGGAAGGGCACGAGCAGGTCGCCGGCGGCGTCGAAGGCGAGGTAGCCGTGCATCATCGCGGAGATCCCAGCCGCGCCCAGCGTCGTCACAGCGACGCCGTAACGCTGCCGCACCGCCGCTGCCAGATCGGCGTAGGCGGCCTGGAGGCCCTCTTCGACCGCTTCGAGGGAATACGTCCACATCCGATCGGCGAACTGGTTCTCCCACTCATGGCCGCCGCTGGCGAGCACTTCGCCGGCGGGACCGGTGAGGACCGCCTTGATCCTCGTCGAACCGAACTCGACGCCGAGCGCCGTGCGGCCGTCTTCGATGAACGACCGGCCCTGGGCCACGTCGTCTCCGCTGGGGTGCTGCGTCATCGCGAGCCTCCTGCCCTCCGCTTGTTGTAGAGGTCGAAGGCGACGGCGAGGAGGAGGATCGTCCCCTTGACCACGGGTTGGACGCCTTGGGAGACGCCCATGAGCTGCATGCCATTCGAGATGACAGCCATGATGAGACCACCGATCATAGCCCCTCCGACGCGGCCGATGCCGCCGGTGGTGGACGCGCCACCGATGAAGCAAGCGGCGATGGCGTCAAGCTCGAACCCGTTGCCGGCGGCCGGTTGGGCGGCGTTGACGCGCGAGGAGTAGACGACACCGGCGACGGCGGCGAGGAAGCCCATGTTGACGAAGGTCCAGAAGGTGACGCGCTTGACCTTGACGCCCGACAGTTCAGCGGCGTTGAGGTTGCCGCCGATGGCGTAGATGTGGCGGCCGAAAGCGGTCTTCTGCGTCACCATCGTGTACACCATGATGAGCACGGCGAGGATGATGAGGATAAACGGCAGGCCGCGGTGGTGGGAGATCTGCCAGGCGAAGAGCATGGCGACGACGGCGACGATGGCGAGCTTGACGATGAAGATCGGCAGCGGGGCGACTTCCTGCTGATAACGCAGTTGGCCGAGCCGGGCCTTCCACTGGAGGAAGCCGTAGCCGACGACGGCGATGGCGAAGACGACGAGTGTGAATACGTCATAGCCATTGCCGCCTAGCCAGCCGTTGATGAATCCGTTGGCGATGTTGTAATACGTCTGATCGAAGGGGCCGACGGAGATGTAGTTGAGGACGAGTTGGGCCAGGCCGCGGAAGATGAGCAGGCCGCCGAGGGAGACGATGAAGCCGGGGATGCCGACGTAAGCGACCCAGAACCCTTGCCAGGCGCCGACGAGCAACCCGACGAAGAGGGCGGCCAGGATGCCGACCCACCAGGGGTAGCCGTGCAATTTGACGAGGACGGCGGCGACGGCGCCGGTCAGCGCGATGACGGAGCCGACCGAGAGATCGATCTGCCCGAGCACGATGACCATGAGCATGCCGATGGCGAGGATGAGGACGTAGGAGTATTGCAAGACGAGGTTCGTCAGGTTCGACTTCGACAGGAAGGTCGGTTCCATGATGGCGAAGACGAGGACGACGACGGCGAAGGCGAGAAGGATGCCGTTGGTGCGTAGGTTGTCCATGAAGTAACGCCCGAACGCCGCGATCGGCGACGGCCCCGGGGCGGAGGTGACAGGGGCGGTGGTCGAGGTCATCGCAGCTCCTTCTGCTCGGACTTTTCTTGGGTCATGAGGGCCATGAGGTGTTCTTGGGTCGCCACGCCGATCGGCAGTTCGCCGGTGATCCGGCCTTCGGCGAGGGTGTAGACGCGGTCGCAGACGCCGAGGATCTCGGGCAGCTCCGATGAGATGACGATGACCGCTTTGCCGTTGGCCGCCATCTCGTTGATGTGGGTGTAGATCTCGTACTTCGCCCCGACATCGATGCCGCGGGTGGGCTCGTCGAGGATGAGGACGTCCGGGTCGGTGTAAAGCCACTTACTGAGGACGACTTTTTGCTGGTTGCCGCCGGAGAGTTTGCCGACGTTGTAGAGGACAGAGGGTGTCTTGATGTTGAGCTGGCCGCGGTAGTGATCGGCCACCTGGAGCTCTTCGTTGCTATTGATCCAGCCGATCTTCGAACACAATTGCTTGAGTCCGGCGGCGGAGATGTTCGTCTTGATGTCAGCCAAGAGGTTGAGACCGTACCGTTTGCGGTCCTCGGTGGCGTAGGCCAGACGGTGGGCGATGGCGTCGTCGACGTCGTGGAGGGTGACAGCCTGGCCGTGGAGGTAGATCTGCCCGGAGATGTCGCGCCCGTAGCTGCGGCCGAACAGGCTCATCGCCAGTTCGGTGCGCCCGGCGCCCATGAGCCCGGCGATGCCGACGACCTCGCCGGCGTGCACCGTCAGCGAAGCGTTGTCGATGACGACCCGCCCGCTCTGGGTGGGGTGGTGGACGGTCCAATCCTCGACCCGCATGACCTCCTCGCCGATCGCCACGTTGCGCGTCGGGAAACGCTGTTCGAGTTCACGACCGACCATGAGTTTGATGATGAGGTCCTGGGTGACCTCGGGGTCGTCCATCGGCATCGTCCGGATCGTCTGCCCGTCGCGGATGATCGTCGTCGAGTCGGCGATCTCCATGATCTCGTTGAGCTTGTGGGAGATGATGATGCAGGTGATCCCCTCGTTCTTGAGCCCGCGCAGCAAATCGAGCAGGTGCTCGGAGTCGTTGTCGTTGAGGGCGGCGGTCGGCTCGTCGAGGATGAGGAGCTTGACGTTCTTCGACAACGCCTTGGCGATCTCGACGAGTTGCTGCTTGCCGACACCGATCTGAGAGACGGGCGTCGTCGTGTTCTCATGGAGGCCGACGCGGTTGAGCAAGTCGTAGGCCAGCGAGTTGACGTGGCCCCAATCGATGAGTCCGAGTTTGTTGTGCTGTTCGTTGCCGAGAAAGATGTTCTCCGCGATCGAGAGATAAGGGACGAGGGCGAGTTCCTGGTGGATGATGACGATGCCCTCGCGCTCCGAATCGGAGATCGATCCGAAGCGGGTCGGCTTGCCTTCGAAGATGATCTCGCCCTCGTACGTGCCGGCGGGATGGACGCCGGAGAGCACCTTCATGAGGGTGGATTTTCCGGCCCCGTTCTCACCGCAGATGGCGTGGATCTCGCCGCGGGCGACAGTGAGGCTGACGTCGCTGAGGGCGACGACGCCAGGGAAACGTTTGGTGATAGAGCGCATCTCGAGAATGGTGTCGTTCATACGCGGGTTCCTTCTGCGATCCCTCGACGGCGAGGGCGGTGGATGACTCGAGGACAGGTGTCGCGGGGACGGTCACAGCTGAGGTTCCGGGCGTTGACCGGAACGAGCGTTGGACACACGGTGATGGCGACGAGGTTGTGGCGGGGCGCCCACCCCATGTAAGGAGCGCCCCACCACTGGTGAGTGGCCGGCGAGGCGGTGGTCGCCGTCGCCTCGCCGGCCGTGATCGATGTGGGTGATGACCCGATTGATCAGTTGGAGACGCCGGAGTCGACTTCTTCCTGGGTGTAGTAACCGGAGTCGATGAGCAACGTCTTGATGTCTTCCTTGTTGACGGTGTCGACTTCGAGCAGGAAGCTCGGGACGACCTTGTTGCCGTTGTCGTAGGTCTCGGTGTCGTTGGCCGTCGGCTCGGAACCCTCGAGGTAGGCTTCGGCCGCCTTGACGGCTTCCTCGGCCAGTTTGCGGGTGTCCTTGAAGATCGTCGAGTACTGCACGCCGTCTTGGATGAGCTTGACGGAGGCGGCCTCAGCGTCCTGACCGGTCACGATCGGCAGACCCTGTTCGATGCTCGGGCCCATGCCGACGCTCTGAAGAGCGGTGATGATGCCGCGCGAGATGCCGTCGAAGGGCGAGAGCACACCGGCCAGGCCTTCACCGGTGCCACCGTAGGTGGAGGTGAGGAGGTCTTCCATCCGCTTCTGGGCGGTGGCTTGATCCCACCGCATGATGGCGGTCGTCGCGAAGTCGGTCTGGCCCGACTTGACGACGAGGGTGCCATTGTCGATATACGGCTGGATCGTGTCCATGGCGCCGTCGTAGAAGAAGCCAGCATTGTTGTCATCAGCCGAGCCGGCGAAGATCTCGATGTTGAGACCGGTCGGGTGACCGGAGACCTCCGCGCCGGAGCTGTCGACGATGCCGAGGCCTTCGAGCAGCGAGGTGCCCTGGGCGACGCCGACCTGGTAGTTGTCGAACGTCACGTAGAAGTCGACGTTGTCGCTATTGCGGATGAGGCGGTCGTAGGAGATCACCTTGATGCCTTCGGCGGCGGCGGCCTCCAACTGGCTCGTCAAGGCGGTGCCGTCGATCGAGGCGATGATGAGCAGGTCGTTGCCCTGGGTGATCATCTGGTCGATCTGCTGGGTCTGAGTCGGGATGTCGTCGTTGGCGAACTGCAAGTTGACGTTGTAGCCGGCCGCTTCGAGACCTTCCTTGACGGCGTCGCCGTCGGCGATCCACCGCTCGGAGGTCTGCGTCGGCATGGCGACGCCGATGGTGATGTCGGCGGGATCGGCGGCGGTCGTGTCCGTCGTCGCGCCGTCGTCGGCGGTGTCCGTCGTCGTGCCGGCGCCGCCGCCCGAGCAGGCGGTGAGGCTGAGGGCGAGGACGGAACCGACGAAGAAGGTGGTGAGTTTGCTGCGTTTCATGCGCTTTCTCCTCTTCGAGTGTTCATGCGTGGCATGGGGGCGGGGGCATCGTCACTGACCCCGGAACAATCAGATGTGAGATCGATTGCTCATGTGTGGAAGCCTAAGACTCGTTGAGTTAACTTCGCAAGGTCAATGATCATCGTGATCAAACTGTGACCTTGGCTCTATTTTTTTAAGACGCGAGGGGTATAGTGGCCCAATGGCCTCCGGTCCCCTCGTCTTCGGATCGCAAACATCATTGCGTGAAGCCAATCGCGCGCGCATCGTCGAGACCATCAAATCTTTCGGCGGCCTCACCCAGGTCGAATTGGCCGACGCCACCGGGTTGAGCAGCGCCACCGTCTCGATCATCGTCAAGGAACTCGTCCACGCCGGGATCGTCGCGACACGGTCGACTTCGCGCAACGGACGGCGCGCCATCCACGTCACCCTGGCCCGACGCCTCGGGCTGGTCGCCGGAATCCACTTCTCCCGCCGTTATCTCCGTGTCGCCTTGGCCGATCTCTCCGGCGAGATCGTGGCCGAGCATGGATTGCCCCTCTCGAGCGATCATCGGGCCGACACAGGGCTGGATCGTGCCGCTCTGCTCATCACCGACATGATGACGTCGATCGAAGCCGAGCGGGAAGAATTGCTCCAGGTCTGCCTCGGGCTGTCGGCTCCGCTCAGCAGCGCCACCGGCGCCATCTACACCCCCGGTATCTTGCGCGGCTGGGACGGCCTCGACATCGCGGCCGCCCTCGAGCAGCGTCTCCACGTTCCCGTCCTCATCGACAACGACGCCAATCTGGGAGCCTTGGCCGAATGCCGGGCCGGCGCCGGGCGGGAGAGCCGGATGGTCGTCTACCTCAACGTCAACGAGGGCATCGGCGCCGGGCTTTATCTCAACGGCGACATCGTCCGCGGCGCCACCGGGGCGGCCGGGGAGATCGGGCACATGAGCAGCGACGAGAACGGTCCGATCTGTTATTGCGGCAACCGTGGCTGTTTAGAGATGGTGGCGGGGTCGCGCGCCATGCTTGAGTCGCTTCGCCCCACCCACGGCGATCTGCGTTTGAGCGATCTCGTCGCCAAGGCCCACGAGGGCGATCCGGGTTGCCGACGCGTCATCGGCGATTCGGCCCGGCGCATCGGAATCGCCTTGGCCCAGGTCTGCAACATCCTCGATCCGGAGCGCGTCGTCGTCGGCGGCGCGATCGCCGCCACCGGGGATCTCTTCCTCGATCCGCTCCGTGTCGTCACCGCGCGTCACACCTTGCCAGGCGAGGGGCCGTCGATCGATATCGTGGCCGGTTGCTTGGGCGAGCGGGCCGAGGTGACCGGCGCGATCTTCGCCGCGCTCGGCGCCGTCACCGTTCCGGCTGGGACGCTGCCTCTGGCGAGGTCGGCATGACGACGCGCGATCCGGGCGATGCCGGGCTGGTCCGTCGTCACCTTCGTCTCATCTCCGGTTCAGGGTCGGATGAAGCGGCGCACCATCCTGTGACGGAGAGCGACGAGATCGAGGGGCTTGTTCCGACCCCGCGTGTGTATTCCCGCGTCACCGGGCCGTCCTGGGAAGCGAACCCTCCTGGGCGTGCGTCGAACCCGCTCGCCGCCTATGCCGATGAACTGGCCCGGGGCACGCCACCTTTCGCGACGCCCCGCCCGCGCCGTCCGATCATCGCCTTGCGCCAGATCAGCGTCGGTTTCGGCGGGGTCCACGCCCTCGACCAAGTCGACCTCGACGTCGCCGAGCATGAGGTCGTCGCCGTCGTGGGAGAGAACGCGGCCGGCAAATCAACCCTCGCCAAGGTGATCGCCGGCGTCGTCCAGCCCTCGTCCGGCGTCATCGAAGTCGACGGCGCCCCAGTGACGATCACCGACCCAGGCATGGCCCGCCGCCTCGGCATCGCCATGGTCTTCCAGGAACTCGCCCTGGCCGACAACCTCGACGTCACCGCGAACCTCTTCCTCGGCCAAGAGCGCCTCCACCACGGCCTGCTCAACGTCCTCGAGATGGAGGAGACGGCCCGCCGCCACCTCAACAAGATCGGCGCCCGTATCACGTCCGTCCGCACGCCAGTCGGCCAACTCTCCGGGGGGCAGCGCCAATCGATCGCCATCGCCCGCGCCATGTTGGGCGAGCCGCGCGTCATCCTCCTCGACGAGCCGACGTCATCGCTGTCGATCACCCAGACGGCCGAGGTGCTCAACCTCATCCAACGCCTGCGCGACCTCGGGCGCGCCGTCGTCCTCATCAGTCACAACCTCGGCGACGTCCGCGCCGTGGCCGACCGCGTCGTCGTCCTGCGCCACGGGCAGAACAACGGTTCTGCCGCCATGAGCGACGTCTCGTATGAAGACATCGTTGCCGCCGTCACCGGGGCCGTCTCGACGCTGCCCGTGCCGCGACAGACGGCCACGCCCCGGGTGTCATTCACTCCATCTCAGGCGGCTGAGGGGTGAAGTCAGAGGGCATCGTCGACTGCTCGACTCAACCACGTGGCCCCGGAAGCGGGGGTCTCTGTCCCTCACGCACCTGCCCGCTCTCTCGTGGGCGACATCGACGCCGGGAGACGGCGGAGCGATCTGAATCGATATAGATTTGACCCAGGGCCGCCACCGCCGGCGGGCCGAATGATCCACGAAGGAGAACGATGACGATCTCAGCCGACGTCGCCGACACGATCCAACGGTTGCGCCGTGAGGTGGCCGACCTCCACCAGGAGCTGACCCGCTATGCCCTCGTCGTGTGGACGGCGGGAAACGTCTCAGCCCGGGTGCCGGGCCATGACCTCATGGTCATCAAACCCTCCGGCGTTTCTTATGACGACTTGTCGGCCGAGACGATGGTCGTGACCGACTTGCACGGCAAGCTCCTCGAAGGTGAGCTCTCCCCCAGTTCCGACACTGCGGCGCACGCCTACGTCTATCGTCATCGCGAGGATGTCGGCGGCGTCGTCCACACCCACTCGACTTACGCCACGGCCTGGGCGGCCTGCCGCCAGCCGATCCCCTGTGTCATCACGATGATGGGCGACGAGTTCGGCGGCGAGATCCCCGTGGGGCCCTTCGCCCTCATCGGCGACGATTCGATCGGCCGCGGCATCGTCGAGACTTTGGCCGAATCGCGCTCCCCGGCGGTGCTCATGGCCAACCATGGCGTCTTCACCATCGGCAAGGACGCTCGTAGCGCCGTCAAAGCGGCCGTCATGTGTGAGGACGTCGCCCGCACCGTCGCCATCGCCCGGCAACTGGGCGAACCGGTGGCGATCCCGCAGGCCGACATCGACCGTCTCTACGACCGTTACCAGAACGTTTACGGGCAGTGATCGCCCTTCACATCCATTCCATCCCACTGATACTCAAGGAGCATTCCCGATGACCGCACTCACCCAACCGGGCGCCGTCTGGTTCCTCACCGGCAGCCAGGGGCTTTACGGTGAAGACACTCTTGCCCAGGTGGCCGACCAATCGAAGCGCGTCGCCGAGGGGCTGGCCGGCGCCGGGCTTCCCGTCGACGTCGTCTGGAAACCGGTTCTGACGAGCAAGGACGCCATTCGTCGCATCATGCTCGAAGCCAACGCTGACGACGCCTGCGTCGGTGTCATCTGCTGGATGCACACCTTCTCCCCGGCCAAGATGTGGATCGCCGGCCTCGACGCGCTCGACAAACCGCTGTGCCACCTGCACACCCAGGCCGACGCCGAACTGCCCTGGTCGACGATCGACATGGACTTCATGAACCTCAACCAGGCCGCCCACGGCGACCGCGAGTTCGCCTACATCGAGACCCGTCTCGGGGTGGCTCGCAGCACCGTCGTCGGGCACGTCTCCGATCCGGCGACGATCGCTGGAGTCGACACGTGGGCCCGGGCCGCCCTGGGCCGCGCCGCCGTCCGCGCGATGCGCCTCGTCCGTTTCGGCGACAATATGCGCGATGTCGCCGTCACCGAGGGCGACAAGGTCGAAGCCGAGCACGTCTTCGGCGTCAACGTCACCTACTACGGGGTCAACGATCTCGTCGACGCGGTCGCCGCCGTCTCCGACAGCGAAGCCGAAACCCTCGCCGCCGATTATGAGGGCCTCTACGACGTCGTCGCCGACCTGCGCCAGGGCGGGGAGCGCCACGACTCCCTCGTCTACTCGGCCAAACTCGAGATCGCCCTGCGTTCCTTCCTCACCGAAGTGAACGCGACCGCCTTCACGACGAATTTCGAAGACTTGGGCGCCCTTAAGCAACTGCCCGGCATGTCCGTCCAACGCCTCATGGCCGACGGCTATGGTTTCGGCGCAGAGGGCGACTGGAAGACGGCGATGCTCGTGCGCACCGCCAACGCCATGGGCCAAGGCCGCACCGGCGGCGCCTCCCTCATGGAGGACTACACCTACAACCTCACCCCGGGCCACGAGCGCATCCTCGGCGCCCACATGCTCGAGGTCTCCCCGACGTTGACCGCCCAGAAGGTCAGCTGTGAGATCCACCCGCTCGGCATCGGCGATCGGGAAGATCCCGTGCGCCTCGTCTTCACCGCCGACCCTGGTCCCGCCATCGTCGTCGGTCTGGCCGACCTGCGCGACCGCTTCCGTCTCACCGCCAACACCGTCCAGATCGTCGAGCCGGACGAGCCGATGCCGAAGCTGCCCGTCGGGCGCGCCGTGTGGAGCCCCGACCCGGACTTCCAAACCTCGACCCGCTGCTGGCTCACCGCCGGCGCCCCCCACCACACTGTCATGTCGACGGCGACCGACGCCGAGATCTGGAAGGCCTTCGCCACCATGGTCGAAACCGAACTCGCTCTCATCACGACGGGGACGAATGTCGACGAGTTCAGCAAGGAACTGCGCTGGAACGCCGCCTACCACCGCCTGGCCCGGGGGCTGTGACGAGGGATCATCCACGAGCATTCCGAGGGGGGAGACGGTTCGTCGTCTCCCCCCTCGGCCTCTCTTCAACAAAATGAGCAACGATAAAGGGGGAGGCTTGCTGGAGAGGCAGCCGATCCACTCCCGCGCAATCAACCTACAGTTAGAGAAATATTCAACTGTATGTTTACAACGGCGTTGTGAATCGTCACTTTCTGTTTGAGTCGTCTCAACTCTTTGATAGATTACGGTCAGGAGGTGGTTATGAAAACAGCAACATTGAGCATGAGGATCGACCCCGAGGTCAAGGCCGCAGCAGAGGAGCTCTTCTCCGACTTCGGGCTGAGCATGTCAGACGCAGTGACGATCTTTCTTCATCAAGCGATTCTTGAGGAAGGCCTGCCCTTCGAGGTGAGGCGGCCCGAACGGCGCCGGAAAGCCACGGAAGAATCAGGGGAAGAAGAGGCGACGCCCGTCGCGCACGTCGTCGAGACGAGCGGCCTGACGCGGTCGTATCGCAGCCACAGCGGCTCCTCGGCCATCGGCGAATCAACGGTCGAAGTCGTGACCACTCCGCAGGAGACGGTCATGCTCGGCCCGGCCCCCGAAGTGCGAGAGGCCCCCGGGCCCCGCAGCGTCATCACCGCGTTCCCCAGCACGGACGACGCCAGCGATAGCTCCATCGCCCGTGAGCGGAGAACCGGCGAGCGAATCGAAGCCAAACGTTATTTCTCCCCCTCGACCCCCAGCGGTAGCACGGGCTCCTCCCGCGTCATCACCGTTGACACCACGCGGTCCTATCCCCGTTACATCGCTGCCGGCGCGGCCGGCGGCCCATCAGATTTCGACGTCATCGCCTGAACGATCCGTCTTCGACTTCGAAGAGTCCTCCCCCATAACGGTTCCGCTCTCTCACCCCCAAGCTGGGGGCACAGTCGGGGCCCGGCGCGATCATCGATCAGCGCCGGGCCCCGACATCTTTTCATTCCCGCGCCCCACGGATTACTCAAAGACCGAGGATGATCACCCCGAGTGGGGCGACCGGTATAACAACCACCAGCCAGCAGGCCAGCAACTCAGAAACCAACAGTGCATGAAACCCGGGGCGGTTCGCATTTCCTGTGTGGCCAGCGTGGGTAACCAGTGATCATGGCCCGAGTTGGTCGATGGGAACCACATGGATTCCATCGGAGCGAGTCTCCATGAGCCCACCAACGCCTGTGATGACGATGAGGGCGGATGGCGCTGGACGACCATCACCCTCCACCTTCTTTGACAGGCGAGTGAGACTGGCCGCGGCCGTCTCGACCTCGTTGAAACCTAGTTTTATTTCGACGCCTGCCCATCGGTTATCCGGGAGGTTGAGAATCGCGTCAGCTTCGAGGCCATTGCCGTCTCGGTAATGGTGAACTGATGCGTCGATCGCGTCCCCGATGACGAGAAGGTCCCTCAAACACAAAGATTCAAAAAGAAACCCCAACGTGTTGAGATCTGCTTTGAGTCGATCAGGTGTCGCACCTAACGAAGCGACAGCCAACGATGGATCGGCCAATAATCGTTTTGGCGTGGCCTTCAGCGGCTCGCGCGAGCGAAGATGTGAACCCCACGCTGGAATCTCCTCGAGAACATAGAGCTTACGAAGGGCGTCCATATACGCCCGGATCGTCGCATCCGTAGCTGTCGTCTCGAGAGCTGACATGTCACGACGCAACGTTGGAATCTGAACGGGAACAGACGTGTGACGAGCTAGCGAGCCCAGAAACGCCCTCACTTTATAGTGGTTCCTCGAGACATCGTCGACTTCAGAGATGTCAGACTCCGCCAGATGATCGATGTAGCTGCGTGCTAAGACGATCGCCTCTGGAAGATCAAGATCTAAAGAACCTGGCCACCCTCCCCTGCAGATGACCCGGAGAACATCGTCAAGAGTCATCCTCGATAAAGCCGGAGTGAGTTTTCCTCCATCGAGCAAATTCCTCAAAGAGGCTGCTCCCGTTGAATCTCCCGATTCTACAAGACTCATCGGGCGCATCCGGCGGCGAACAATACGTCCCGTTCCTGAATGGGCTGTCGCATGCTCACGAGGTTTCGTCGACCCAGTCAAGAGATAAAGACCCCTTTGACGCCCACGATCTATCTGAAACCGAACAGCATCCCAGAGCAACGGTGCTTCCTGCCATTCATCGATGAGACGAGGATGATCGCCCTCCAACGCTGTCTGTGGATCGAGAAGTGCGAGCCTCCGATGAGAAAAATCTCCCTCCGGGTCCATGACGTAGTACACGGACTGAGCGTGGTTGAGGCACGTCCACGTTTTTCCACACCACTTCGGTCCCTCGACGGAGACAGCGCCGAAGACTCCTAGATCCCGATCGATGACAGGATCGATCAGACGTTGACGATAGCCATCCTCACGAAGAGTCACTGGCCCTCCCACTAGGTCGTTATACGATTACCATCCATCGTAGTATACGATTCGCATCGCTTCTATTATACGATTTTCCTTCGTTGTATCATGCGGTTTCTCCTCCAAGGAGTCACAGGGACATGGATCACCTACACAAGAGATCTTCACGAAGAGGATGGGGTTCCACCAGGTTCGAGGACGAAAACAAGCGAGGAATCATTCGTCAAACCCGAACAAAGCGAGAGGGTGATCGAGCGAAGATTGGCGATGCCGCCGAACGGAACGATGACCCTCCGCCCTCGACTCAGTGGACGACGACCTTGGCGCCGACGGGGGCCCAGTCGTAGAGGAACTTGGCCTGGTCGACGGGAACGTTGACGCAACCGTGAGAGTCGGAGTAGCCGAAGCTCGTGCGCCAGTAGGCGCCATGGATGGCTTCCTCGTCGGCCAGGTTGTAATACATGACCCAGGGGACGTTCTCGGTCTCGTAATCCTCGCCGCGCATCGTCTGCTTTTCGAGCTTGTATTCGATGGTGAAGACGCCCGGATCCGTCGGAGTTCCGGAGCCACCGTCGACGATGGCGAGCGGGCCGAGGACGACCGTCTCACCCTCGAAAGCCGTCAACGTGTGGGCGCCGAGGCTGACCTCGATCCAGCGCTCTCCCCCGCCGCCGGCGATCGGGGTGATCTCGGTGGTGAAGGGGATCGACTCTGTCGTCACCGAGATCGTCGCGTCGTTGCCGCCGGTGAGCGCGTCGGCGACCTGCTGGGCGGCGGCCTCGGACCCCGTGACCCTCAGACCATTGCTGCCGTTCTGCTCGGTGGCGAAGGGCTGGCCGTTGAGGGTGAGACGAATCTCCTTGATCGGCGAGACCGACAACTCATCGGCGATGAGGCTCGGCAGTTCGGCGACGATCTTGGCGGTGTCGTAGGTGACGGCGATGACGCCCTCATCCGGCTTCGGGGTGATGCTCGCCCATGAGATCACCTGCTCGTCGCTGACCGTGAAGTAGTCGCCGGCGCCGTTCGTCACCGAGATGCCGATGTCGAGCCGGTGGTTGGCGTCGTTGGCCGCTGTCAGCGCAGCGTCGTCAAGGATCTTCGGATCCTCGCTCTTGGCGGTGAGGATGATCGTGTTCTCGATCGAGGGCCGCTCCGCCAAGCCGTCGATGACGGCGGCGACGGGCGCCGGCTCGATCCACATCCGTTTCTGGCCTGGCTTGGCGGTGTAACGGGCGGCGTCGGGATCGTAGACGACGCTGGCGTCGGCCGACTCGGATTTCCCGGGAACGAACGTCTCGTTGAGCCAATCCTGAAGCGCCTCGGAATCGTCCTCGAGGACGAGATCGACCGGCTTGACCGCCTCAGCCGAATACTGATCGACGAGCGAAGCTTCCCCGCCGGCGGCGAGCGCGGCGTCGACGGTGGCGTCGACATCGACGGAGACCCCGAGATCCTTGAGCGTGGCAGGAACCTTCGTGCCCTCGTAAGAGAGCGGCACGGTGATCTCATCGGTCAGCTCCGTCACCATCGCGGCGATCTCGGAGCGGGACTGCCCGGAGACGTCGACGCCTGCGACAGTGACGCCGGGCTTGGCGTGCTCGGCGTAGTGGTTCGAGATGAAGAAAACGGCTCCAGCGACGCCGATGGCGACGAGGAGGAGAGCCGACAAGACGGCGATGAGAACAATCTTGCGCTTGTTGCCGGCGGTGGCGGCTTCCGGAGCCTGAGGCGAAGACTCGGCCGGAGGCGTCACGGCCTCGTCGGCGGCCGCCGCGAGCGGCGTCGCTTCGTGAGGGGTGGTCTCGTCCATATCCACATTCCTGTGCTCAACTGAGGGAAACCGATTGACAATCATCCCAATTCTACGGGGATGTCCTCAGACGAGTCCACTGGAACGCCGCCGGGCGCACCCGGGCGGATGTCACAATTCAGCCACGAAAAATCGAGGACGAGCCTCGGTTGTGGTGAAAACGGCCTGTTTTGCAGACCTCCTTTGCAAACCTCAGTTCACTGAGTAGGCCCCTTGCCAGACCGTCGTGAAGGGAGTGTGGGCGCTGACCCGGGCGGCGATGCCGGCGTTGACGACGTCTTTGGCCACGCGCACAGCCGCGGGCACCGCGGCGCCCTTGGCCAACTCGGCGGTGATGGCGGCGGCGAAGGTGCAGCCGGCGCCGGAGACGCGGGCGTCGCCGATCTTCGGGTCAGAGAACACGGTGACACCGTCGTCGTCGACGAGGACGTCGACCGCGTCGGGGCCGGGCAGATCCATGCCGCCCTTGACGACGACGTGACGGGGGCCTTGTGCTCGGATGGCCTGAGCGGCGGCGATGAGATCATCGGTCGTTGTCAAGGGGCCAGGCAGGCCGGCCAGGGTGGCGGCCTCGAAGTTGTTCGGCGTCACGACCGTGGCGAAAGGCAAGATCTTCTCGCGCAGGGCGGTGTCGGTGTCGAGCGCGGCCCCGGGCTCTTGCCCCTTGCAGATGAGGACAGGGTCGACGACGACGTGGCGCCAGGGTTGGGCCGCTAGCGCGGTAGCGACGACATCGATCGTGGCAGGAGTGCCGAGCATGCCGATCTTGACGACGTCGAGGTCGTGGGCCGAGGTGGCGGCCTCGATCTGATCGGCGATCACCTCGGGGGCGATGGGAACGAATCGATGCGCCCATCCGTTCTCCGGATCGAAGCTGACAACGCAGGTGAGTGTGCCGACGCCATAGACGCCGAGCTGCTGGAACGTCTTGAGATCGACCTGGAAACCGGCGCCGCCGGTCGCCTCAGAGCCAGCGATGACATAGGCCAAAGACGGGACCATGGCGTTGTTCTCCTCTCGGCGGGCCGGGGGTGATTGCGCGTGGGGAGGGCCCGCCACCTGGCGGACCACTGTAGCCCCTTCGCCCAAGGTGGGACGCCAGTATCCAGACCGACAGAGACGTCGGCATTCAGGCCAGCCGTGACGCCCGCGTCCAAGCCGATCATCAAAAGAGAACGTTCGCCATGGCAATTCTAGAAATTGACAATGTGCAACCTGAGACAGTTTTTGTGGCTCTCTTCATTACCTTGATGGATCATGACGATTTTTCACGAAAGATCTCGGAATCGCTGTAACGGATAACCCGAGGGTCTGTCTAGGTAGGTGTTAGGGCGCTGGGCCAAAGAGATTAATCTGCGGCAAACGTTGTAACAGTGGTGATAATTCTGAGCGGGAGAAGAGAGAAAGAATCCGATCCAGCCAGGGGTAAGTGTGTGCTGGAACCCCCCGGTTCCAGCGGGAGGATCAACCTCTTACGAGGGGTTATAGGTCGTGTCCTAGTCTGCGACCCCGTTGAGCGGACTAGTTTTCCCCCCGATTAGCGGCGGCTGGGTTTAACCCAGCCGCCGTGATCATTTTCTGGCCACACTATCTCACGATAATTTTGAGGACCTGAATTTTCCCTCGAACTTTCTCACTGCTCAGGAAATCGCAGCGCTGCGTCTTCGGAACTCGATCGGAAAGACAATCCTGGGCTCATGCTCCCAGGATGGGAAACACATGAGAATCTCATTAGATGCTCACATTTCACAATTATTAAAGATAGTTTCTACTTCCAGCGTTCGGGAAGATTCCCCGCAAAAAGTTCAAGAATCTCTTGCGATGCCTCGACAGCGTTGAGATCGCCCCGCATCACAGCGTCCTCCAGCTCCTCGCGGCGAGCCTTGACCGCCGGGATCTGACGGACCGTCTCCAAGAGATCGTCGTCGACGAGGGCCCACATCCAATCACGCTGCTGAATCGCCCGGCGACGCTCCAAGCCGCCCGACTCCTCGAGCCACTCACGATGCTCGAGCACCGCCTCCCACACCTCCATGAGGCCGACGCCGGTGAGCGAGGAACTCGTCAACACCGGAGCCCGGCGGGCCTTCGGATCGGAGGTGATGAGGCGCAGAGCGGTGCGCAGCTCACGCGCTGCCACCCGGGCCTCCGGCTCATGATCGCCGTCAGCCTTGTTGACGGTGATGACGTCGGCCATCTCGATGATGCCGCGCTTGATGCCCTGGAGCTGATCGCCCGACCGAGCCAAGGTGACGAGAAGGAAGGTGTCGACCATGCCGGCGACGGCCGTCTCCGACTGCCCCACCCCGACCGTCTCGACGAGAACGACGTCGTAACCGGCCGACTCGACGATGAGCATCGACTCCCTCGTCGCCCGCGCCACCCCGCCGAGATGGTTGCCCGACGGGGAAGGACGGATGAAGGCCTGGTCGCAGGCCGACAGATCGCTCATCCGCGTGCGATCACCGAGAATCGAGCCCCCGGTCCGTGAGGACGACGGATCGACCGCCAAGACGGCCACCCGGTGCCCCTGCTCGATCAGCTTCGAGCCCAGGGCATTGATAAAGGTCGATTTGCCGGCCCCGGGCACCCCGGTGATACCCACCCGCACCGCCGCGGCATTGCGCTGGGAGGCCACCGGATCGGCCCTCAGATGGGCCAAGAGGGAGCGGGCCTTGGCGCGATCCTCCGCCCTCGTCGACTCGACGAGGGTGATGGCTCGCCCGATCTGGCGACGTTGGTTCGCCAGAATCTGGCCGGCCAACTCGACGACCGCGGGATCGTCAGGAAAAGCGCCGTCCGGCGGCGGGATGGGGGAATCCCCACCCGCCGCCGGACCAGCGGTGACGTTCATCGTCGGCTTCTGAGAAGCGGACCCGCCCTGACGACCGCGTCGGGGCGTCACTTCGCCTTCGTGACGAAGCGCTCATTGAGCTTCGTCATGACGTCGATGGCGGCGTCGGCGATCTGCGTGCCCGGCGGGTAGATGGCCGAGGCGCCGGCGGCGTAGAGCTCGTCGAAATCCTGTTCCGGGATGACCCCGCCGACCGAGATGAGGATGTCGGAACCGCCCTGCTCGTCGAGCGCCTGACGCAGAGCCGGCACCAAGGTGAGGTGACCAGCCGCCAGCGAGGAGACGCCGACCATGTGGACGTCGGCGTCGATCGCCTCACGGGCGACCTCCTCCGGCGTCTGGAAGAGCGGGCCGACATCGATGTCCATGCCGAGATCGGCGTAGCCGGTGGCGATGACCTTCTGGCCACGGTCGTGGCCGTCCTGGCCCATCTTGGCGATGAGGATACGCGGGCGACGCCCCGTCTTGTCAGCGAAAGCGGAAACCATCTTCCGCGCCTCGTCGACCTTCGGATCGGAGCCGACCTCGGCCGAGTAGACGCCGGAGATCGTGCGGATCTCCGCCGTGTAGCGCCCGAACTCCTTCTCCAAGGCGTCGGAGATCTCGCCCACCGTGGCCTTGGCCCGGGCGGCGTCGACGCTCAGCTTGAGGAGGTTGCGATCCGGATCGGAGGGATCCGGATTGGCCGCCGCCCAACTCAGCTTCTCCAAGGCGGCCTGGGTCTCAGCCTCGTCGCGCTCGGCGCGCAGCTGCTGCAACTTGGCGATCTGCTCGTCGCGGACGGCGCGGTTGTCGACCTTGCGGACCTCGGGCTTCTCATCATCCTCGACGAGGTACTTGTTGACGCCGACGAGGGTTTGCTGGCCGGAATCGATCCGCGCCTGAGTGCGAGCGGCCGCCTCTTCGATGCGGAGCTTCGGAATGCCCGCCTCGATCGCCTTCGTCATGCCGCCGGCGCGCTCGATCTCCTCGATGTGGCCCCAGGCCTTGACGGCGAGATCGTAGGTGAGGCGCTCGACGTAGGCCGAACCGGCCCACGGGTCGACCGACCGCACCGTGCCCGACTCTTGCTGAAGGAAGAGCTGGGTGTTGCGCGCGATCCGGGCGGAGAAATCCGTCGGCAAGGCGATCGCCTCGTCGAGGGAGTTCGTGTGAAGCGACTGGGTGTGCCCCTGGGTCGCCGCCATCGCCTCGAGGCACGTCCGCCCGACGTTGTTGAAGACGTCCTGGGCCGTCAACGACCAGCCGGAGGTCTGCGAATGGGTCCGCAGACTCATCGACTTCGGGTTCGACGGGTCGAACTGGCGCACCAAGCGGGCCCACAGCATGCGGGCGGCCCGCATCTTGGCGACCTCCATGAAGAAGTTCATCCCCACGGCCCAGAAGAAGCTGAGCCGAGGCGCGAAATCGTCGACCTTGAGCCCGACCGATTCCCCGGCCCGGATGTACTCGACGCCGTCGGCCAAGGTGTAGGCCATCTCGATGTCGGCCGTCGCGCCGGCCTCCTGCATGTGGTAGCCGGAGATCGAGATCGAGTTGAACTTCGGCATGTTCTTCGACGTGTAGGCGAAGATGTCCGAGACGATCCGCATCGACGGGGCCGGCGGGTAGATGTAGGTGTTTCGAACCATGAACTCTTTGAGGATGTCGTTCTGGATCGTGCCGTTGAGCTGCTCCGGCGCCACGCCCTGTTCTTCGGCCGCGACGATGTAGAGCGCGAGGATCGGCAGAACCGCCCCGTTCATCGTCATCGAGACCGACATCTGGTCGAGCGGGATGCCGTCGAAGAGCTGACGCATGTCGAGGATGGAATCGACCGCCACACCGGCCATGCCGACGTCGCCGGCCACGCGCGGGTGATCGGAGTCGTAGCCGCGGTGGGTGGCGAGGTCGAAGGCGATCGACAAACCCTTCTGGCCAGCCGCGAGGTTGCGGCGGTAGAAGGCGTTCGACTCCTCGGCCGTCGAGAACCCAGCGTATTGGCGGATCGTCCACGGCTGGTTGACGTACATCGTCGCGTACGGGCCGCGCAGGTAGGGCGGGATGCCCGGATAGGTGCGCAGGAAGTCGAGCCCGGCGAGGTCCTTGTCGCCGTAGAGCGGGGCGACGTCGATGTGCTCGGGCGTCTCCCACGACCCCGTCAGCTTCGGGGCCGAGGCCTTCGGCGACGGGGCTCCGGCGCCGAGTTCGACGGAATCAAAGGAAGGAACTTTGGTGCTCACTTGGCAACCCCCAGTCGGTCGAGCGTGTCGTTGAGGAAGGTGACGACGTCCATGCCGTCGAAGATCTCCCCGTCGATGAGCGAGCCGGCCGCTCCTTCATCGCCGGTCTCCTTGCGGCGCCCGGCGATCCAGACCGAGATCCCGGCGTCCTTGAGGGCGCGGGCGGCGTCGATCGCCTGAGCGGCGTACACCTTGGCCGAGGAGGCCAGGATGACGAGCGGAATGTTCTGTTCTTGAGCGGCGCGGACGATCTCGTCGGGGCCGACGCCCTCGACCTCGGGCGTGGCCAAGCCGGCGACGAGGAGGAGGTTGGTCGTGAATTGCTCACGCGGCCCGAAGTCTCGCCGAGCGCCGAGGCAGGCGACGAGCACGGCCGGCTTGGACCCGGTCGAAGCGGCGTGGGCGGACGAGCGGTCGCGCAAGGCCTCGAAGACCTCGGAGTCACGGTGCGGCGCCAACCCCTCCCAAACCGGAGCGGCTGGGCGGGCGACGACGTCGGTGAGCGGCTCCTCGTCGGCCTTGGGGAACATCGACACGCCCGTCAGGGGAAGCTTGCGGGTGGCCAAGCGGGCGGCCCGCTCGACCCTCGTCTCAGCGATCTTAGCCGCGATCAGCTTGCCGGTGACGGCCGAGGCCATCCCGCCGAGGCCTTCGATCTCCTGGACGGCCGCCCACGCCTTCTGGGCCAGCTGGTCGGTCAACGATTCGAAGACCCAGGCGCCGCCGGCCGGATCGTCGACCGCGCCGATATGCGACTCCTCGTTCGTCAGCAGTTGGATATTGCGCGCGATGCGACGCGAGAACGGCGTCGGCAACCCGACGGCGGCGTCGTGCGGCAAGACGGTGATGGCGTCGGCCCCGCCGACGGCGGCGGAGAATGTCGCGATCGTGGCTCGCAAGAGGTTGACCCAGGGATCGTCGCGCGAGATCATCCGCCAGCTCGTGACGACGTGCTGGCGGGCGCCGCGCTTGGCCTCGGGGATCTCGAGGACCTCGCCGACCCGCGCCCACAGGCGGCGCAGCGCGCGCAACCGGGCGATCGTGAGGAATTCGTCGGCGTTCGCCGTCACTCGGAAGGTGATCTTCGTGAAGGCGTCGACCGGCTTGACGCCGCTGTCGCACAGCGCCCGGACGTAGTCGATGCCGGTCGCGACAGCGAAAGCGAGCTGGTTGATGTCGCCCCCGCCGGCGGCGTCGTAGACCGTCGCGTCGACGACGATGGGCGAGGCCTGCGGGGCGATCTTGGCGGCCTTCTCGACCCAGGCGGCCAAGCCGGTCAGATCGGGCGCCCCGCCCGTCAACGCGGCCGCGCCGATCGGGTCGAGGCCGAGGCTGCCGGTGACGTGTTCCGCCTTGCCGGAGGCCTTCCAGAAGTCGAGGAGGGCCTGGGCGGCCTCTTCCTGGCGCGTGACCGAGGAGACGGAGACGGGCGCCGCCTCGGGGTGGACCCCGGCCAGCACCGTGGCGACGTCGGACGGCGCGATGGCGTCGTCGTCGACCCGCAACCAGACGGCTGTGCCGCCGGCGTTGAGATCGTCGAGCACGGCCTGGGCGGCCCGGGCGGCATCGGGATCCTCGACCAGTTGGGTCACCTGCCAGGGGGCGGCCGGATCGGGCAAGGCCGCGCCGCGCGTGTAGGGAGTCTGAGCCGGATACCCGAGATGCTGCCCTTCAGGGGCGACATCCTCGGGGAGGGTGTAGAGCGGATTGATGACGACGCCGTCGACGGTGACGCCGGTGAGGCGCTTCATGGCGTCCTCGATCGTCAGCTCCGTGCCCGGCGGACGCTTCCGGTTCAATGCCTTGAGAACTTCTCGTTCCCAATCCTGCGGCGTCGGTTGGGGGAAATCACCAGCCAACACCATGGTCTCGTCCGTCATCGAACGACTCCCTCCGTGTCATTGATCCATGCAGGCTCACACTAACACTGCCGCTCGCCGCCGCGGGGGCGCGATCACGAGGGCTCGACCGCCTCTTCAGCGGCAAATGCCTAGTGGATCGTGGTCTCGTCGTAGAAATTTGTTAGCGGAAATAAGGAACAATGAGGTAGATACCGAAGAGGACGATGAGGCCCATCACCGTCAAGATGGCGAATCCGCCGATCTTCTTCCCCAGCGGGATGACGCCGTCGACCATGCCGTCCTCGGAGAAGCACCAGTTGGCGGCGCTCATGAGAGAGGCGATGATGACGGTGGCGACGATCGTGACGATCGCGACGTTGCCGAGCGCGGCCCAGTCGATGGCTTGGGGTGTCATGCTCAGGCCTCCTTCTTCTCACCGGCGGCCGTCGTCTTGGCGGCTTTGCGGTGGCCCGGCTTGACGTTCTCCTCGGTCGAATACGTCGCCCCGAGCACGCTGCTCTTCTTTTTCTTCTTTTTCTTCGGCTTCTTGTTGCGTAGCCGGGTCAGCGCCAGCGGCGTGGCGGCCATCGGGTGCGATGTCGTGACGCCCTCCGGCAAGGTCGAAGCCAGCGGATTGGTGATCGCGCTCTCGGCGATGGCGGCCTGGGCCTTGGCCAAGACCTTGACCTCGTGCGTGTCGTTGACGTTGTCCGAAGAGACGTGGTTGCGCCGCGAGATCGTCCAGATGAGGGCCGAGAGGACGATGAGGACGAGCAGGACGAGGACGAAGCCGAAAATGCCCTGGTGGGAGAGCCACGAGGCGCCGGCGCCGACGAGGCCGGCGCAAGGCAGGGTGAGCAGCCAGGCTGAGAGCATGCGCCCAGCGGTGCTCCAGCGCACCTCGTCGGGAGTCCGGGCCAGCCCGGTGCCCATGATGGCGCCAGAGACGACGTGGGTCGTCGACAAGCCGAAGCCGAGGTGAGAGCTGGCCAGGATGGCGGCCATCGAGGAGGTCTCGGCGGCGAAACCCTGGGGCGACTCGATCTCCGCCATGCCCTTGCCCATCGTCCGCATGATGCGCCACCCGCCGGAGTAGGTGCCGAGCGCGATGGCGAGGCCGGCCGAGATGATGACCCACCATTGCGGCGCCGTGCCGCCCTCTTGATAGCCGGCGGCGACGAGGACGAGGGTGATGATGCCCATCGTCTTCTGGCCGTCGGAGGTGCCGTGGGCCAGAGCGACGAGGAGGGAAGAGGCCCGCTGTGCCTCGCGATAACGGCGTTTGGCGCCCTTGGGGGCGTTGTGCTCGCCGTGGTAGGCGATCTTCGTCGCCAAGAAAGAGGCGAGACCGGCCACCACCGGAGCGACGAGCGCCGGCAGGAGGATCTTCGAGGCGATGACGGAGGGGTGGACCCCGGCCATGCCGGCTTGGACGACGACCGAGCCGATGAGGGCGCCGAAGATGGCGTGCGACGAGCTCGAGGGCAGGCCCAACAACCAGGTCAGCAGATTCCATAAGATCGCCCCGACTAGGGCGGCGAAGACCATCTCCTCGCTGACGAGGGCGTCGTCGACGATGCCGGACGAGATCGTCTTCGCCACCTCCGTCGACAGACAGGCTCCGATGAGGTTCATGAGTGCGGCCAAGAGAACGGCTCGCTTCGGCTTGAACGCCCCCGTCGCGACGGAGGTGGCCATGGCGTTGGCGGAGTCGTGGAAGCCGTTGGTGAAGTCGAAGATGAGGGCCGTGGCGACGACGATGATCACCATGGTGAGAACGGGCATTTCAGCGCCCACAGCATCACTTCCTTGGAGATGGGGGTCCCGGCTGGGACGTCCGTGACGAGCGATACAAGCGATACAGCGGGGTCACGCCCGGCCCATGCCAGACGGGACCCAGTGGATCCATGACGATGAGTCCGACGCCGCACGGGGGGCCACCCCCGGCCTCGCGCCGCATGCCCCCGGCCCTGTCTTCCGAGGAGGTGGCGGTGCTGAGCGCGCGCCCGCCCGACCATGCGGGTGACAACGGCGCTCGAATGCCACGCTTCCGACATTACAGTGCCGAAGGGGTTTTCGACTAGGCGCTCATCGCTCTCTCATCGTCTTCTCGTCACTACTCTCGGGTGGAACCCGCTTTTGACAACAATGGGGCTTGGCAATGAGGTCGATCGCGCTCCCCCATGCCGAGTTGTCGACGCCCGGGTGTGGTCTCATCATCGGCCCTGGCTCTGGCAGACTTGGAAGGTCGCCGTCGTCTTGAAGGAGCCCGTATGTCCACCTTCTGGAAGATCATCCAGTCCCTCGTCCTCGTCATCGCCCGGCTCGCCTTCGCCGGCGTCGTCCTGGCACACGCGTGGAAGCACTGGTTCCGCCAGTCGATGGACGGTTTCGTCACTCAGTTGAGCGACGCTGGCGTCATCGAACCGGAGATCTTCGCTTGGGGCACGCTCATCCTCGAGGTCGTCGGCGGAGTCTTCCTCGTGCTCGGATTGGCCACCCGGATCGTCGCCCTCGCCTTCGTGGCCGAGGCGACGCTGTCGATCCTGTGGATCCACTGGGCCAACGGCATCTTCGCCACCGACAACGGAATCGAACTCGCCTTGCTGCAAGGTATCGTCGCTCTCGTCTTCGTCGCCTGGGGCGGCGGAGCGATCGCTTTCGACCGTTTCTTCGGCCGCGGGCGTAAGAAGGATTCCGACGCCGTCGACACCTCCTACAGTTCTGGTTACAGTTACTGACCTAGCCAGAACCCAGGCTTATCTCAATCCCCCGTAATTTTTCTTTTTGTTGAACATCAAAAGAATTTTTAGTTGCCTGTTGACCTCATTTCTCATGAAACTCTCAGAGGCACTATGCTGAATTCGTTTGATGCCTCCCTATATCTGAGAGGACGGCCGCGTGGAGCTCCGCGACTTTCTCAATCTTCTGTTGAGACGATGGGTCACCCTTGTCGTCTGCCTGGTGCTCGGCATTGTCGGCGCCTTCGCGGCGACGCGGCTCATGCCCGTCAAGTACCAAGCTTCAGCCGAGCTGTACTTCGCCGCCCGCACCCCGGGAGCCACAGCTACAAGCGACATTGTCCAGGGTAGCAACTATATGCGCCAAGCGGTGCTCAGCTACGTCGACATCGCGACGAGCGCCATCGTCCTCGAACCCGTCATCGAGCAGCTCAACCTGGCTCCGCTGACGGCCCAGGAGTTGGCCGCCGACATCGAGGCCCGTTCCCCCACGAACACCGTTCTCATCACCATCACCGTGACCCAGAACGATCGTGAGTTGGCCGCCCAGATCGCCAACGCCACCGCCCAATCGCTCAGCGACGTCGTCTCGAATCAGTTGGAGAAGCCCTCGGCCTCCTCGCCCAGCCTCGTCCAGGCGACGGTGACACAACCCGCCTCCGTGCCGGAGACCCCCTCGAGCCCACGCCCGCTCATGAACCTCGCCATCGGCGCCCTGCTCGGGCTCGCCCTCGGCATCGGCGTGGCCTGGCTGCGCACCCTGCTCGACACCAAAATCGATTCGCCGGAGATCGTCAAGGCGATCACGAACCAACCCATGCTCGGCACGATCCCCTTCGACCCCCAGATCGAAAGCTCTCCCCTCATCATCGTCGACAATCCCCGCGCGCACGCCGCCGAGGAGATCCGGGGGCTGCGCACCAACGTCATCTTCTCCAACGTCGGTGGCGGGAATCAGACGCTCATCATCTCCAGTTCGAACCCCTCGGAAGGCAAGACGACGACGATCTCGAACCTCGCCATCGCCTTGGCCTCCCTCGACAAGAAGATCGTCCTCGTCGACTGCGATCTGCGGAACCCGTCGGTCGCCAAGACGATGGGCATGGAAGGCTCGACCGGCCTGACCGACGTCCTCGTCGGGCGCGCCACCCCGGCCGATGTCATCCAGCGCTGGGGCGAGGATCAGCTCTTCGTCTTGCCAGCTGGGCGCACCCCGCCCAACCCCAGCGAGTTGCTCGGTTCCGAAGCGATGAAGATCCTCTGCGACCGCCTCGCCACGATCTTCGACTACGTCCTCATCGACGCGCCGCCCGTACTCGTCGCGACTGACGCGACGATGCTCGCCACCCTGGCCGACGGCGTCATCCTCGCCATCGCCCACGGCGAGACCCGGCGTCACTCCCTGGCCGCCGCCATCAACCACCTCAACCTCGTCGAGGCCCACCTCATCGGCTCGGTCGTCACCAAGGTGCCGGTCAAGAAGGTCGGTGGATACCAGTCCGGTTATGGCTACGGATACGGCTATGGCTACGGCGGCTACGGCTCCGGGTACGGTTCTAACACAGCGACATCTACCGCGCCGAATCCGGCTGTGAGCCCGGGCAAGAAGCTCGATCTCGACGAGACGATCGTCCACCCTGAACTCACCCAAGAGGTCAGCAAGCTCGTCACGACGGAAGCCTCCGCCAAGCGGGATCCCGCCAAGCGCGCTCTGTGACCGCTCCGGCGACCGAGCGGGGTTCCACCTCGGCCCTCCAGGCTCCGGATTCGAAGCGGGCGTCAATCTTTTCCATCTCGCGTAGACTTCTCCGGTGACTGAATCCTTCTCGATCCTCACCGTGTGCACCGGGAACATCTGCCGGTCCCCCCTAGCAGAGCGGGCTTTGCAACGCTGGCTCACCAAGGGCCTCGGCGCCCCGGAACGCACCGGTGTCACCCTCGCCAGCGCCGGCACCCATGCGGTCGTCGGCTCGCTCATGGCGCCGAACAGTCGCCTCATCCTCGAGGGGTTGGGAATCGAGGATCGTCCTCAGCACATCGCCCGGCAGTTGACGATGTCGATCATCAAGCGCTCCGACCTCATTCTCACGCTCTCTCCGGAGCACCGCCGCTTCGTCATCGAAACGGAACCCAGCGCGACCAAGCGCACCTTCACCCTGCTCGGTTTCGCCGCCACCATCGCCCGGATCGACGACGACGCTCTGGTCGCCGCGCTCCACGACGACGTCGTCGGCTCCACGATGAGCGCCGCGGCGACCGTCGCTCAGGAAGATCCATTGGCCGACTTACGTGTGGGCGGGCCGATGATCGGCGCAGCCGCTCGGTCCGTCAACCCCCTCGATTTCCGCTTCGGCGACGAGGAGGACGACGGCCTCGGCTCGCTCGATTTCCGCTTCGGGGAGAAGACCCCCTCGACACGGGCTAACGATCCGGCCACCGACCCGTTGTCCGCCGCGTCTTTGACGGGGGCCGCGCCGCGCCGCGCCGCCGAGCCAGAGGCTTCCGGCGCTCTGAGCGACCTCGGTTTCCCCCCGGACGAGATCGGGGCCGTCTCGGCTCCAGCCGCCAGGGAATCACGCGCCGCGCAAGGCATGGGAGCGGCTCCAACGAGAGGCTCTTTCCAGGCTAAGGCTTTCCCGACGATCCCCGCTCTTCTCCGAGCGGCCACCGCTGCCGTCGTCCCGCTCCAAGCTCAGGTGCTGGCGGGGATGAGCGACGAGGATCTCCACGTCATCGACCCGATCGGCCAGCCGATGGAGGTCTACCAACAGGCGGCGGACGAGATCCTCCCTGCCCTCGACGCGATCACGACGTATTTCCGCCGGGCGCTCCAAGCCGGATTCAAAGGCTGATCAAGCAGACTCTTCTTCCCTCCGCCCTTGTCGGGAAGAGGGAAGATCGACGTGGGTTTGGGCTCAGTTCTCCTCGGGTGGAGGACTCGTCGCCGGAGGGATGGAGGCGGGCAGCTCGCTCGGTTCCGGCGCTCCGGTCGGCAACGTCGGCTCGATGGTGGGCTCCGTCTCCTGCATCGGCAGGACGAGGACGACCACCGTCGTCGCACGATCGACCTTCTCCCCCGTGCCGCCGACGGGCTCCTGCCCGATGACGAGGTCGGGGTTCGTCTCGGCGGAGGGCTCACGGCGGGTCTCCGGCTGGGGGAAGCCCCGTTCGGTCAAGACTCGCGTGGCCTGGACCTGGGTCATCCCGATGACGTTGGGGATCTCGGACAATCCGGTCGCGCAGCTGAGCGTGATGGGGGTGTCCTTCGTCACCGCCGCCCCACCGGCCGGGTTGACGGAGATCACCGTGTCCTTGACAGCGCTGGCGTCCTCATCGGATGCCGGGCTGATCGTCACGTTGGTGAAACCGAGTTGGTCCGTCAAGCGCGAGGAGGCGGCCTCACAATTCTGATCCCGCAGATCGGTCGGGATCGTCACCTTGTCGGGGCCCTGGTTGACTCTGATCGTCACCCGGGAACCGCTCTCAGCGGGCGTCTCCCCGGCGGGATCCTGCTCGATCACGGTGCCGACGGTGTTGTCGTCGGGACCCTTGACCATCTCGACCGAGACGTCGAAACCGGCTTGGGCCAGGCTCTGCGTGGCGACCGTCTGCGACATCGTCAGCACGCGTGGCACCGTCACCATGGCGACGGTCGGGGTCGGGTTGCGCTCGTTCGTCAGCCAGTAGGCGATGCCGAGCCCAGTGGCGAGGACGACGACGAGGGCGCAGATGAGCCCGATGATGAGGGCCTTGTTCGCTCCGGGGCGCTCCGCCTGGGGCGGGGCCATCTCGCCGTAATCGTCATACTCCTCGATGCCGTACTTGCCCGTCGTCGTGATCACGCCACGGGTGACGGTGCCGCCGCCCGTCGTCGTGATGACCCGAGTGCGCGGATTGTTGGCGGTGTCGTCGTCGAAGACGGGGGCGGGGAGCACGGCAGTGACTTGTTGGCCGGCCAGGAGCAAGCCGATGTCGTCCGCCATCGCCTTGGCCGTCTGATAGCGATCGGTCGGGTCCTTGGCCAGGGATTTGAGGACGATGGCGTCCATGTTGGCCGAGATCATCGGATCGACCGAGCTGGGCGGGGTCGGCTGTTTGCGGACGTGCTGGTAGGCCAGCGAGACCGGGGAATCCCCCTCGAACGGAGGCTTGCCGGTGAGGAGCTCGTAGAGCAGGCAGCCGGTCGAGTAGACGTCGGAGCGACGATCGACCGGTTCGCCGCGGATCTGCTCGGGGGAAAGATATTGCGGGGTGCCGATGACGGACGCCGTCTGCGTCATCGAGGCTTGGGTGTCGGAGACGGCGCGGGCGATGCCGAAATCCATGACCTTGACGTCGCCAGAGGGCGTCACCATGACATTGGCCGGCTTGATGTCGCGGTGGATGATGCCGTGGTTGTGCGAGTAATCGAGCGCCTCGAGGACCTGCTGGGTGATCTGGAGGGCACGAGTCGGGGGGATCTTGTGGCCCTCGCGCAGCATCTCGCGCAAGGTCTGGCCGTTGATGAGCTCCATGACGATGTAGGGGATCATGACCCCGGTCGTCGGATCGGCCTGCTCGCCGTTGTCGTAGACGGCGACGATGTTGGGGTGGCTGAGGTTGGCGGCGGCCCGGGCCTCACGACGGAAACGTTCCTGGAAGACTTCGTCGCCGGCCAGATCGACACGCAGACGTTTGATGGCGACGTCGCGCTCGAGACGGGTGTCGCGCGCTCGGCGCACTTCGGCCATGCCACCACGCCCGAGGACGGGGCCGAGCACGTAGCGACCCTGCAGGATCGTCTCGCTCATCCTTCGGAACTCCCCTCAACGATGGCAGGAACGAGCGCCACGACGAACGGCCGCCCAGCCGTCCCCCATGCTCTCATAGTCGTCCCTTCCCCTCAACGAAGTGTCCGCGCCTCGTGCCGCACTGCCCCATTGTGCCGTGCCCACCTGAAAAAAGGCTGAAGGCTCTCTCTGAAAATCCTGATGTCGCGCGATCTCCTGGGAGAAAGGGGATCCGCTGCCCCGAATGATCAACCATTTTGGCCTCGTTTCCGCTCATCGTCCCGCTTGGAGGACGGCCCGGGCGATCGGTCCGGCGGTCGAACCGCCGGCCACCTCGGTGTTGGCGCCGCCGGTGTTCTCGACGAAGACGGCGACGACGAGGTCGGGATCGGTGGCGAAACCGGTGAACCAGGCGTAGGGCGGGCGGCTCGGATCGGATTGAGCCGTGCCCGTCTTGCCGCCGACCGTCACTCCCCAGATCCGCGCCGGAGTGCCGGTGCCCTCCTCGACCACCCCAATCATCAGTTGCTCGAGGGTCTGGGCGGAGGCCTGCGACATCACCGTCGACGTCTCCGTCTGGTGCGAACGCAGGAGGGAGAGGTCGGGGGCGCGCGCCTCGGAGACGAGGTACGGCTGGGCCAACGTCCCTTCGTTGACGACCGCGGCGCTCACCATCGCCATCTGGAGAGCGGAGGCGGCGACGTCGCCCTGCCCGATGGCGGCCCGCATCAACTGGGCCGCCTCGTCGGGATCTGAGGGGTCGAGGTCGGGGAACTGGCTGGCCGCGGCGCCGAGATCGTCGAGCGGATCCGTGCCGAAACCGAAGGCCGAGGCCATCGCCGCCAACTCCTCCGCGCCGAGCGCCAAGCCGAGATTGGCGAAAGCAGTGTTACATGAGGCGGTGAAGGCGTACTGCAGAGTGACCTGACTATCGCCGCAATCGGACGAGTTGGTGAGGACCTCGTTCGAATTCGGGTAGGGCAGTTCGCTCGGAGTGTCGATGAGGCTGTCGGGGGTGTACCCGGCTTCGAGGGCGGCGGCCGCGGTGATGACCTTGAAGGTCGAGCCGGGCGGGTAGATCTCGCGGCTGGCGCGATCCGACATCGGGGAGGCGGGATCGGCCAGAAGGCTCTCCCAGGCCGTCATGACGGCGTCGACGTCGTGGCTGGCCAGCGTCGAGGGATCATACGAGGGGTGGGAGACGAGGGCTTTGATGGCGCCCGTGTGGGGATCGAGGGCGACGACGGCGCCCGTGTCATCGCCGAGCGCGTCGGAGGCGGCCTGCTGCAGGACGGGGTCGATCGTCGTCGTGATCGAGGCCCCGGCCGGCGTGCGCCCCGAGGCGAGGTCGACGAGACGCTCCCAAGCCTGGCGCGAATCCGTACCCGACAACAAGGTGTTCTGGGATTGCTCGAGGCCGCTCGTGCCGTAGATCCAGGAGAAGAATCCCGTCACCTGGGCGTAGAGGGGGCCGTCGGTGTACACCCGCTGCCAGGTGAACTCGTCGCCTTCGGGAGCGGGCACGGTGTCGGCGACGACGGTGGCCGAGGCGAGGATCTGGCCTCTCTGACGGTCGAAATCGGCTTCCCGGGCCCGCGTGTTACGAGGGTTGTCCTCGAGCGAGGGCTGACGGACGACGGCGGTGTAAGTGAGGTTGATGAGCAGGGCGAAGAAGAGGAGGCCGACGACGAGGGCGACGCGGCGCAACTGCTTGTTCATCGGATTAGTCATCGGCGCCACCCCGCTGCGGCGGATCGGGAACCCAACGGCCGTCGACGACCTGGGTCGGCTCCTCACCGGAGAAGGAAGGCCCCAGCGAAGGCGACGACGCCGAGACGGGCGAGAAGGAAGGTGAAGAGACGGAGCGAGCCGGGGACGCGACGGAGGAGGCTCCCCCTAAGGAACGGGAGGGCCCGTTGGCGGATCCGGCGCCGCCCTGGGCGGAGCGTAGCGGCCCGCTCTCCCCGGCGGCCGCCACCGGCACCTGGTCGGCGTCGAAGGCGGCGACCGGCTGGGTGGCGCCGATGCCGATCCGGCGCAACTGCTTCTCGGGGATGACCTGCGTCATATCGTCCTCGAAATCGGTGACCCCCTCGTCGGTCGTCTCCCCAGCCGCGGCGTGGGGGCGTCGGGCCTGATGCGAGACGACGGCGAGGACGCCGACGAGGATCCAGTTGGCGATCATCGACGAGCCGCCCTGGGAGAGGAAGGGGGTCGTCAGGCCGGTCAATGGGAGCAAGCGGGTGACCCCGCCGATGATGGCGAAGACCTGGATGGCGAAGACGAAGCTGAGGCCGCCGGCGAACAAGGTGAGGAAGGGGTCGCGGGAGCCGAGCGCGGTGCGCAGCCCCCGGAAGACGAAGAGAGCGTAGAGGACGATGATCCCCATGAGGCCGATGACGCCCATCTCCTCGCCGAGGGCGGCGGCGATCATGTCGGTCGAGGCGAAGATCGTCAGATCGGGGCGCCCCAGACCCCATCCGGAGCCGAACAGCCCCCCGTGGGAGAGGCCGAATTGGGCGCCGATGATCTGGGTGGCGTCGTCGGGGTAGTCGAAGGGGTGCAGCCAGAAGTCGAAGCGCCGACGGGCGTGCCCGGCGAAGTGATAAGCGGCGACGGCGGCCCCGGCGAAGAGCACGCCGCCCAAGAGCACCCAGGAACCCTTGCCGGTGGCGACGTAGATCATCATGACGAACAGCCCGAAGAACATGAGCGAGGTGCCCAGGTCGTTCTGGAAGACGAGGATGGCGAGGCTGACGCCCCACATGACGGCGATCGGGCCGAGGTCGCGGGCCCGGGGCAGGTTGAGTCCGAGGAAGTTCTTGCCCGCCACAGAGAGGACGTCGCGGTGTTCGGCCAGGTAACCGGCGAAGCTGGCGGCGAGGATGATCTTGGCGATCTCGGCCGGCTGGAAAGAGAATCCGGCGATGTCGATCCAGATCCGCGAGCCGTTCGCCTCCACCCCGATCCCGGGCAGGAGGGGCATGAGGAGCAGGGCGATGCCGATGGCCGAGAGGATGAAGGGGTAGGCGCGCAGCCGGCGGGGCTCGCGGATGACGAAAGCGACGACGATGAAGCAGACCAGCCCGATGGCGACGGCCAAAGCTTGCGTGTGCGCCGCCGTCGTCACCGGTTCGATGAGATCGATCCGATGGATCTGGGCCAGGCCCAGGCCGGTCAGCGCGAAGGCGATCGGCACGATGATCGGATCGGCGTAGGGCAAGCGGAAACGGACGACGAGGTGGATGACGATCCCGGCAGCGAACCAGACGCCCGTGACCGTCTCCCAGCCCGGCGGAGGGGTGTTCGTCTGATCGAGGGTCGTCAGCATGTATCCGGCCCAGCCGATCGACTGGCCGATGAGGAGAAGGAAGAGCTCGATGGTCCGGCGCTTGCGGTAACCGAAAGCGGGCGCGGGAGAGGAGCGGGCGGCCATCGTCTCAGCAACCATCCGGTGGGCTCGTCGTCGGAACCGGCGAGGGAGAAGCAGGGGGGACGCCGGGGTTGGCGGCGGTCAGCGCGTCGGCGGCGGCTTGGGCGGCGGCCCGGGCGGCGGCTTCGGCCTCCTCGCGCGTGTGACGGCGATCGAGGCATTCGACCGACTTCTGACGGATCTCCGCGACGGTCTCCTCCGCCTGGGTCAGCCCGCCGCTGCTGATGACGATGCCGTCGACGAGTTGATCGCGCAGCCCGATGGGCAGATCGGTCACGGAGATGTCGGTGCGCTCCTCGATCCGGTTGAGGGGACGGCCGAAGAGATCGCCCCGCACCCCTTGGAAGACGGTGACGTTGCCTGAGTCGCTGCCGACGTAGAACTGCGTCTTGCCGTAAGCGTAGACGCACCATCCAGCGACGAGGATGAGCGAGACGAAGAGCACGACGACGATGAGGATCGTGTGATGCGAGCGGCGGTCCCCCGGCTGGTAGCGCTCATGCTCGGCGTCCTCGACGATCTCGGCGTCGGTGTCGGCGACGGGGGTGTCGGACGAGACGGCTGGGGAGGGACGGGTGGCGGCGTCGGCCGCCGGGCGGCTCAGAGTTCTGGCTCGGGCGAGATCGGGCTTCGTGGCGACGGAGGGCGACGCGTCCGCTGGTCCGGCGGGCGAGGGAGGTTCTTGGGCGGCGACGATCGGCTCACCACGATCTCCGCGATCGCCGGGCGACGACACCGGGCTCGGCGTCGATTCGGGGAGCGTCGGCTCATCGTCTGCCTCGGCGATCGTCGCCTCGTCGGCACTGTCCGTCGGTTCCCCCGGGGCGGGATCCCACCCGGCGATGTCGTCGCTGAGAACAGGCATGGGGGCGGTGTCGTCGAAACGACTGGAGATGATCGTGTCGTCGACGTCGTCCAAGGCGGGCAGAGCGTCATCCGGCTCGTCGGAGCCGACCCCGAGATCGAAGGCGGCGCCGATGACGACCCCGCCGCGGTGGATGACGCCGTCGACCTCGACGATCGGTTGGGGGCGACGCCGCAACAGGGCGCCGTTGTCACGGCGGCGCAGCGCCACCGTCTCCTCCTCGCCCGTCGCATCGTCCTCGGCGAAACGGCCGTGCGCTTCGCTGGGCGAGGCCGGCGACGTCGACGTGGCCGCGTCGCCTCGTTCATCGGTGCTCGCCGCCTCGTCGCGCGACTGTCGATCCTCGGCTCCTGCGGATGATTCGCCCTCGTCGAGGAGCGCGCCGACGGCCCGCCCGGAGCCGGCCCGGGCGACGGGGGCGGAGAGGATCGCGGTGTCCTCCTCGGCCAGGGCCGCCTCGGCGTCGACGTCGACGACATCGGCGATGATGACAGTGATGTTGTCTTGTCCGCCGGCGGCGTGGGCGGCGGCGACCAGTTCGGTGAGGGCGAGGTGGCGGGAGGCGCTGGCCAAACGGGGGGCGATGGCGGAATCCGTCACCATGCCGCACAAGCCGTCCGAGCAGAACATGACGCGATCCCCGGCGACGAGATCTTCGAAGAAATAGTCCGGCGTCGGGTTGCCCTGGCCGTTGAGCACCTTGAGGAGGAGGGAACGGTGAGGGTGGGTGAAGACGTCGTCCTCGTGCAGTTTCCCCTCGTCGATGAGGGATTGGACGTAGGAATGATCGTGGGTCAGGCGGAGCATGTAGCCCTCGCGCAGGAGGTAGCCACGCGAGTCGCCGAGGTGGACGACGCCGAGCCGCTGCCCGTCGAACACGCCCCCGCACACCGTCGTCCCCATGCCGTCGAGGCCGTAATCACGATCGATGAGGGAGGACAACCGTTGATCGGCCCGGTCGATCGCCCCGGCGAGCAGGCCGAGGAGGTCGTCGCCAGGAGCGAACTCGCCGTCGAGACGGGAGAACTCGTCGATCGCCACCGCCGAGGCGAGGTCGCCGGCCGCCGCGCCACCCATGCCGTCGGCGACCATGAGCATCGTCGGGGAGGCATACCCAGAATCCTGGTTGTTCTTGCGAACCAGGCCGATTTCTGAGTGCGCGATGACACGGAGCTCCAACGTCACAGCGGCCTCAGCGTTCGAGGCGCATCTGGACCCGCCCGATGCGCATGACGTCGTCGACGGTGACGAGAGTGGGCTGGGTGATCTTGGCGCTGTTGACGAAGGTGCCGTTGGTCGAACCGAGATCGGTCAACGACCAGTGCCCGGCCACACCGCGTGAGGGATCGGCCGGATGGTGACGCAAGAGGGCGTGCATCGAGGAGATGTAGTCGTCGTCGAGCATGAGCTCGCATTGAGGCGAGCGGCCGATGTGGACTTCATCGACGAGTTGGAGGCGTTCCCCAGCCCGGGAGCCGGAATCGATCGCCAAGACCCAGGGCTCCTCCTCCGGTTCAGGACGGGGGGTGACGGGGGGGACTGCTTGACGGCGGGAGGCCTCGGGCGAGGGAGGACGGTGCGCCGGGACGCGCCCGGACGGCGCCGGCATCGCGCGCCCGACCATGTCGGTGCGGATCGTCCCGGCGATGAGAGCGATGAACAGCCAGACGAGCGCCAGAAAGGCGACCTTGGCCACGACGACCGTCAACTCTGGCATGGCGATCAGTTGCCGGAGGGGGCGTAGACGAGCATCTGGGTGCGGCCGATATCGATCCGGGAACCGTCGAAGAGATCCGCCTCCTCGACCCGGCGTCCGTCGACGTAGATGCCGTTGGTCGAGCCGAGGTCGACGATCTTGACGATGGGATACCCCTCGGTGCCCTCGTCGACGATGATCTGGGCGTGACGACGGGAGATGCCCGGGTCGTTGATCCGCAGATCGGCCTCCGAGCCGCGCCCGATGACGAACCCGGGCGGTGAGAGGGGGTGACGCACCCCGTTGACCTCGAGGACGAGCGAGGCGGCGGCCAGACGGAATCGGGCCGAATCGGAGGAGGCGACCTCGGCCACCGTCTCGGAGACGACGTCGAACCGACCGATCGACAAATCGGGCCGCTCCTCGTAAGAGATCATGAGGGGGCCGTTGAAGACGTAGTCATGATCGGCCGCGTAATCGCGCAACTCGTCGCTGATCTGGGCGTTCATCGTCCGCGAATAGGGGAAGAGCTTGGCGTAATCGTGTTTCGACAACCCGATGAGGAAATCGTTCGGCACGAGGAATTTGTCACGGGACAGGACTTGGGCCTCGGTGTCGAGTTCGCGCTGGAGGCGCTGGGTGATCTCGACGGGTTGGACATCCCCTTTGAAGACTCGCGCGAACAGCCCCCCGACGACGTCTTCGAGCTTGCGCTCGGCCTTGCCGGCTCGTCCCATCGCTGTCTCCCGTCTGTGGACACCCAAAAATGTCTGGTAGCAGACTTCACAGCATCCTATCGAACCCCGGCGGCCCTGTGCGGGATAACACCGTGGTGGAGCGTGCCCCCGTGGGTGGCCCCAGCGTGGGCCGGGCTCCTGGTTCTACAACGTCAAGTTGAGATTCAACATTGTCACATGTGAACGGGCCGGTCACCTCACGATGACCGGCCCGGTTCTCCCTTACGGGAATGCTGTGTTCAGTGGTTCATTCCACCGATCGCTCGATCAGCGGAACAAGCACCCGAAGAGATACGGCACGCCCTGGAACATGTTCGTCCAGCCATGCCAGATGTAGGTGAAGAAGCTCCAGATCGGAGTGAAGACGTGCCCGCCCCAGCTCCAGCCCGGAGTCGGGTTCGGAGCGGGATCCGGAGAGGGTTCCGGAGGAACAGTATCGTTCTGCGTCGGCTGCGGAGTGGGCAACGCCTGCGTCGGCTGAGTCGTCGGAGCCTGCGACGTCGGACCGGCGGTCGGGTTGTCATCCGAGGTGGGAGTCGTCGTCGGGCCCTGGGACGGGAGAACCGTCGGCTGGGTCGACTGGGTCGGCTGCGTGGCCGGGGCGGAAGACGTCGGGGCCGTCGTCGGCGGGGTGGTCGGAGCCTGGGACGTCGGCTGAGTCGTCGGCGTCGTCGGATCGTCATCCGCGGTGGGATCCGTCGTCGGCGTGGACGGAGCTTCCGTCGGCTGCGTCGTGGGCGGGGTCGTCGGGATGGTCGGACCCTGTGTCGGCTCTTGCGTCGGAGTGTCGTCCGTCGGCTGCGTGGACGGAACCTGAGACGTCGGAGCGGACGTCGCCGGAGTCGTCGGAGGAGTCGTTGCAGACTGCGTCGCCGTCGGCTGAGAAGTCGGGACCTGTGACGTCGGAGCGGACGTCGCCGGAGTCGTGGGCGGGGTCGTCGGGATGGTCGGACCCTGCGTCGGCTCTTGCGTCGGAGTGTCGTCCGTCGGCTGCGTGGACGGAACCTGAGACGTCGGAGCGGACGTCGCCGGGGTCGTCGGAGGAGTCGTGACAGACTGCGTCGCCGTCGGCTGTGTCGTCGGCGTCGTGGGCGCAGTCGTTGGCGTCGAAGGAGCCTGCGTCGGCGTGCTCGGGGCGGTCGTCGGCGTGCTCGTCGGCGACACCGGGGAACCGGCGTAGAAGCTGACCTCGCCAAGTTGGCTCAGTTCCATCCGTCCGGGCATCTCGAAGGAGAGCTGGTAGGTGCGCGCCTCGGCGGTGGGGTTCGTCATCGTGAACTGGTAGACGCCCGGGCTCGTCTCACCGACGAACGCCGTCACGAGGCCGGCCGGGGAGCTGCTGAGGATGAAATCGTCGGCGGTCAGGCCGGTCACCGGAGCGCCGGAGCCGTCCGTCACCGTGGCGGTGAGGGTGCCCGTGCCGATGACGCCTGTCTGCCAGTTGAAGCGGACGTTCGTCGAGGTGGCGGGCTGAGCCGGGTGGATCGTCAGATCGCCGGCCCGCCAAGCGGACTCGGTGAAGGGGGTCGTGACGTAGATGTCGTACGTCGTCGTCTCCGCCGGGTCGGCCGACATCTTGAAGTCGTAGACGCCTGGGGCCGACTGACCGAGGTACTCGATCGCGAGCGTGTTCGGCTGGGCCGTGACGCCGAGATCGGCTTCGGTGTACGTGGTGACCGGCTGGCCGATGCCGTCGGTGATCGTCAGCGACATCGTGGCCGAGCCGTCGTCGTTCTGCTTCCAGGACGACTGCATGTGGCGGGCCTCGGTCGGGTCGGCCGGGGTGGGCTGCCCGATGTTGAGGCTGCCGACCTCACGAGAGGAGAAGACGTTCGGCATCGTCAGATAGAAGGTGTACTTCGGGTTCGTCGGATTCGCCGTGATGGTGAATTGGTACTGCCCTGCGGCGATCTCACCGTTGTAAACGACCGACTGCGCGGTCGGGGAGACCGTCAACTCGAGCGCGGCTTCCGTCAGACCGGAGACCGGGGTGTTGTTGAGATCGGTGACGGTGAGGACGAGCGTGGCGACGGCGTTCTCGCCGACCATCTGCGCCTCGACGTGGGAAGCGACCCGATATCCGAGCGGGGAGCTCGAATCGGCGGCGGCGGGGGTGCCCCCGGCCGTGGGAACCGGCGTTTGGGTCTCCGCCAGCAGGGCGCCCGGATCGGCGTCCTGGGAACTGCCGAGCAGACGCGGGGAATCGACCCCGTCGGAGGTGAGGAGGGACGTCCGGTTGAGCGAGACCGCCGGAACGACCGAATCGGCGTTGGCGGCTAGACCACCCAAACCGACGACAGCGATGCCTCCAGCCAGCAAGCTGGCGCCGACCGGCCTGAGGCGTGCGAGGGGACGCGCATGGCGCAATGACATTTGTTACTACCACCCTTGTTTAGGAATATAACGGAGGGACAATGAGGGACGTCTTCCCGGGAGGCGCCGGGGACGATAAGACAACACGAAAAGAATGATCCCTTTTCGGCCCCGACTCAGAAGACAGCTCTCAGGCTATCAATGAACCGCCTAAACCAACGACCAATATGGCACCCGTGTCTCTTTTTTGAGACGCCTACGAATCACCTTGTCATAGGCGAAAAGCCCGGGGGCTGCGACTGAGTTTTCCCTAAGAACTTTTCACTATCCTCTTGGGAAAACCCTGAAGCCGCGCCCCCGGGCAATAACACTTTTTATTTAGAGTGTTGACATCGTTATTCCTCAGCCTTGAGCGGCGAAATCCTCCTCGTCTTGGCGGCGCTTGACCGTGAGAAGAGCGACGACGCCGAGCAGGAGAGCGAACCCGCCCATCGCCACCCAGCCGCCGTCGACCGGGCTGCCCGTGGCCGGAAGAACGACCGGGAGCGGCAGCACTTCGATGACGCTGAAGGCGGCGCCGGCCGAACCGGAACGCTCCCCCGTCAACACGGCAGTGTGGGCGCCGGGCTCGAAATCGGCCGGCACGACGACGTCGAGCGTGGCCCGCCCGTCGGCGTCGGCCGTGACGACTCCCGCCTCGAAGGGCGTCGAGTGGAGGACGACGGCGACGCTCTCGCCCGCCTCGAACCCGGATCCCGTCACCGTCATGGTCCCGCCTTGGAACACCTCGGCGACGCTGACGGTGACACTGATATAGCTAGCGCTCAGCGCCGACCCGATCATCTCCTCGCCGTAGAAAGCGTTGACGTCATAGGCGCCGGCCACACCCGAGGTGAGGGTCGCGAAGTAGACGCCGTCGCCTTGGTCGGCGATCGGGGTGACGGTGACGTCGGCCCCGGCGGTGACCATGAGCTCGTCGGTCAGCCCGGGCATCCCGTAGCCGGCTTGGTCGACGAGGGTGATGATCGCCCAGAAGACGTCCGTCCCGTCGGCCAACCGAGCCGCCCCACCGGTGGCGGGGCTGACGGCGTCGTCGAGGACGAAGGTCGAGGCGACGAGGTCGAGGATGCCCGCCCCGATGACGACGGTCGTCGCCGGGGAGGTGTTGCCAGCCTCGTCGGTCGCCGTCACGACGATCGTGTCGCCGGGGCCGGGCGCCGGTTCGGGCACGCAGGTGAAGGCGCCCGTCTCCTCGTCGGCGATCGTCTCGCAGAGAATGTTGCCCTCTCCGTCCTTGACCGTCACCGTGCTGCCCGGTTCGGCCGTGCCCTCGATGATCGAGCCGTCGGTCGGCGGCACGACCGGAGCGATCGGGCTGGTCGAGTCGAAGGGATAGGTCGCCGGACGCGATGTGTTACCGGCCTCGTCGCGGGCGACGGCGGTGAGGATGCCGTCGAGGGACCCGGCCGGCGTGCGAACCGACCAATCGCCCTTCTCGTCGACGGGGACCTCGATCTGCCCGGCCACCCCGGGCACCGTCAGCACGACGGTCGAGCCGGGCTCGGCCTGGCCGCTCATCGTCGTCCCGTTGGCTTGCTCGATGACAGGCTCGTCCGGCGCGGTGACGTCGAGGAAGCTGACGACGACGCCGGAGCCCGGCGCGCGGATGGCGTCACGGCCGATCGTGGCGGTGACGGTGACGTCCTCGGCCACCTCATCGGTCAAGGTGACGACGGCGACGCCGCCCTCCCCCGTCGTCGTGGTCGCCGGACTGGCGGAAGCCGAACCGGTGACGGTGACGGTGACGGACTCCCCGATGATCGGGTTGTTGTTGTCATCGACGACGCGGACGATCGCCTCGATCGTGTCGCCGACCGGTGTGCTCATCGGCGAGACGGCGAGCGAGGAACGCGTCGACGAGACGGCCCCGGGCACGAAGGAGAGGCTGACGGGCGAGCCGTCGACCGCTTGGCCGCCGATACGGGCGGCGACCTCGTGGCGGCCGGCCGTCGTCGTGGCGTACTGGGCGACGACCTGGCCCTCGGCGTCCGTCGTCATGCTCGGCTGGCCGATCAGCGTGAGCGCGGCGTCGGGGTCGAGTTCGACGACCGCTCCGGGCACCGGATGGTCTTGGGCGTCGCGCAAGGTCACCGTGACGGTGTGGGTGGACGAGCCGTTGGCGATCCGGTCGTCCGTCGTGGCCTCGACGGTGGAGCGTTCCGCGACGGGATCGCCGGCCGCGAAGGAGACCTCGGCGGGCGAGCCGTCGACGTGGGCGCCGCGCACCCGGGCGACGACCTCGTAGCTGCCTGGCGTCGCCGACCTGATCGTGCCCGTGACGCGACCGTCGCCGTCGGTGGTGAAGGTCTCGACGGCGAGCGTCGCCCCCGCGGCCACCGTCAGGTCGACGACCTGATCGCGGACCGGGTTGGCGAAGGCGTCGAGCACGACGACTTCGGCGTTCCAGGCGTGCGCGCCATCGGCGATCATGACGCCGCTCGTGGCCGGTTCGACGGTCAACGACGAGCGCAGCACCGAGGGCGCCCCGGCGACGTAGAGCAGGCTGACGGGCGAGCCGTCGATGGTCCCGGCCTCGATCGCGACGGCGACCTCGTGCTCGCCGGCGACGGTCGTGGCGTAGCGGACGGTGACGATCCCGTCGGCGTTCGTCGTGAGCGTGGGCGTGCCCAGCGCCGTCAGATCGGCGTCCGGCGTCAGCGTCACGGCGACCCCGGCGACAGCGTTGCCGAGGCTGTCGCGCACCGTCGTCGTCACCTCGTGGTAGGCGACGCCGTCGGCCGTGCGCTCGCCTGAGGTCGCGGAGACGGACGAGGCCAGCGGGTCGGGAGCGCCGGCCGCGAAGGAGACCTCGGCCGGGGACCCCTCGACCTCGTCGGCGCCGATCCGGGCGCGCACCTCATAGGTGGCGGCCGTCATCGAGGTGACGCGGGTCTGAGCCCGGCCCTCGTCGTCGGTCGTGTCGGTGAGCGCGGAGAGGATGGCGCCGGCCTCGACCTGGAAGTCGACGACCGCGCCGGTGACCGGGTTGTCCCAGGCGTCACGGACGACGACCTCGGCGATCCAGCCGTCCTCCCCGGCGATGATCGGACCGGTTCCGTCCGGCGTCACGGTGAGCGTCGAGCGCTGGGCCGACGGCGTGCCGGCGACGAACTCGATGTCTTGCGGCGAGTCCTCGACCTGGACGCCGTCGATCTCGGCGCTGACGCTGTACGTGCCCGCCGTCGTCTCGTCGATCGTCGTGGCGGCCACACCATTCTCGCTTGTGACGAGGTCGATGGCGGTTCCGTCGACGAGGAAGGTGACGGCCGCGCCGGTGACCGGGTTGCCGAAGGCGTCGAGGACTTCGACGCTGGCGTCGTGGTGCTCGCCGGAGCCGACGGCGACGACGCGATCGTTCGAGACGGTGAGACGGGAGCTTCCAGCGCTGGCCGGGCCGTGCTCGAAGGTGATGTCGACCGGTTGGCCGACCTGGCCGTCGGAGGCGCCGCCTTGGCCGGTGACGGTGGCGGTGACGGCGAAGGTCCCCGCGGTCGTCGAGGTGAAGGCGGTGGTCGCGACACCGTTCTCATCGGTCGTCGCCGTGGCGGGGGCGACGCCGATCTCGGTCGGCCCGGCGAAGACGACCTCGACTCCCTCGACCGGGTTGCCGAAGGCGTCGGTGATCGTCGCCGTGCCGGTGTAAGCGGCCTCGCCGTTCGCGGTGAGCGGGCCAGCCGGCCCGACCTCGAAGGTCGTCGTCTCAGCTTCGAGGTCGACGGGGCCGGCGGCGTAACGGGCGACCACGGCAGGCGCCAGGGCCGTGCCAGAGAAGGCGACGGTGACGGTCTTGTCTCCGGCGACGGTCGAGGCGACCTCGGCCTCGTAGGTTCCCGGCTCGTTCGTCGGATCGGGTTCGGTGAAGGCGCTGATCGTCACGCCGTCGGACGGCTCCTCGGTCGCGCTCAAGGCGTCGGCGTGGCCGGTGGCGGCGTTGCCGAAGGCGTCGGCCAGGGTGACGGTGACGACGTGGGCGGCCTCGCCGTCGGCAGTGATCGCGGTGTCGTTGTCGATCGTGACGTTGGCCTGGCCGGGCGCCACCTCGCCGACGAGGAAGGTCGCGGTGTCGTTGCCGTCCTCGGCCAGCGGCATCGTCTCTCCGGAGGCGAGGATCTCGACGACTTTCTCGCCGGACGCGGTCGAGGAGACCGTCGCGGTGTACACGCCGGGCTGGTTGAGCGGGTCGGGCTCGGTGAAGGCGCTGAAGGTGACGCCGGAGGCCGGGTCGGCCGCCGCGGTCAACTGATCCGCGCCCCCCGTCGCCGGGACGCCGGCGGCGGTCAGAGCGGTGACGGTGAGGCCGATCGTGGCCTCGCCATTGGCGACGACCTGCTCCTCGCCGACGGTGTAGACGGAACGGGCGGCGTCGATCGGTTGCTGAAGGAAGGTGACGTCCGTACCCTCCCCGATGGCGACGCCGTCGGAGCCGTCGGCGTAGGTGCCAGCGGTGGCGGCGATGGGGAAGGTGTCCCCGTAGATCGACGTCAGAGTGAGGGTGACGCGCCCGTCGTCCCCGGTGGCGGCGGCGATGTCCTGGCCGCTGATCGTGCCGGGCGTCGTGGTGGCGGCGCGGACCTTCTCCGGCAGCGTGAGCGCGATATGGGCGTTCGAGACCGGCTCGCCGTCGGCGTTCGTCACGTCGATGACGACGGTGTCGGTGTCGATGCCGTCGCCGCGGGCCTCGTCGACCGTCGTGGTGATCGTGCCGAGGACGGGAGCGTCGTTGTCGACGACGCGCATGACGGCCGTCTCCTCGGCCTCGTCGAGCGTGCGCAGGAGGAGGCCGTCGTAGTTCTCGTCGGTCGAGATGACGCGGGCGGTGACGGTGAACTCGCGCGTGCCGTCGACGACGAGGTTGTCGAACCCGTCGAAGGTGACGTCTTGGCCGATGACGATCGGCGTGATCGAGGTCTGCGTCGTGGCGTCGCCGGTCGAGCCGTAGGGGTCGATCTCACCGAGGCCGGGCAGGTTCGGAATCATTGTCGCCATGTCGCTGGCGGCAGCGGGCGCGCTGATCGAGGTCTGCGGCGTGACCCAGGGCTCGGCCTTCGGATCAGGCGTGAGCGGGCCGTACGTCGTCTCCAAGAAGAGGTAGGCGATCGGCGAGACCGTCGGGAAGCCATCTTTGTTCGTGATGACGACGGGCAGGTAGCCGCCCTCGTCGGGCTCGGTGATCGTGCCGACCAGTTCGGCGGCCGAGGCAGCGTTCCAGTGGATCGGCGGCGAATAGACGACCGTGTCGAAGACTCCCCTCACGGCGTCGACCGGGTAGCCCAGGCCGACGGTCGAGGCGGGATCGGCGCCGACGAGAGTGGCGGGCACGTAGCGCGTCGGATCCGTTTGATCGTAAGGGTTGTCGGTCCCCTCCGTATTGGAGGGTCCGTTGTTGGTGTGGCCGGTGGCGTCGACGATAGCCCCGGCGGCGACCTCGGGCACGAGCGTGCCGGCGGTGTCGACGCCGACGGTCAGCGTCCAACGGGTGTTGTCGGGCGAGTTGGTGTCGGCGACGAGTTCAGTGAAGCGCGGGTTGAAGGTTCCGGCCGTCCCGGCGTTGACGAACATCTCCGGGGCGAGTTCGGTGACCGGCTCCGAGGTGATGACGGTGAAGAAGATCCTGCGCGACTCGGTCGTCTCCTCTTGGGCCGCTTGGCGCGCCACCCAGATCATGGGGGCGGAGTCGTCCTCGCCCGTCAACGGCGTCGTCCGCGAGATCTGCGACGAGCGTCCGGTGGCGTCGACGACCTGGAAGCGGATCGCCCCGGCGCCGGCGTCGTAGGGCAGGCTAGCGGTGACCGGGTAGGCGTCGGCGCTCGCGACGGTGACACGACCGGCGTAGGTGGCCATCGCGCCCGTCTCAGAGCCGGCGAAGACGTCAACGCTGATCGGGTAGGTCGGCTCGTTGCCAACACCGCCTTCGGGCGCGTTGACGGTGAAGGTCATCCGCCCGTCGGCCAGCGTGGCGTCCGAGGGATAGGCCACCTTGATGTTGTTGTTGGCGTTGGCCTCGTTCGAGATCGGGTTGCGCAAGCCGTTGAGTCCGTTGCTGCGAGCCGTCATCGTGTTCTCGTACTCGGCGGCCACCGTGCCCCCGACGGCCGGCATGATGTTGCGCTGGGCCAGATACGTGATCTGATTGTCGTTCGAGCCGATCGCCCGGATGACGCTGCCTTGGTTGGCGTCGCCCCAATCGCCGAAGTCGTTGTCTTGGATGGTGACGTTGTTAATCGGCCCGTCGATGCCGCCACCCCTGGCCCGCAGATAGACCGCCGGGTAGAGCGGGTCGGCGTCAGTCAGGTTGCGGAAGACGTTGTTGGCGATGAGGAGAGGCGCGGTGTTGTTGCTGAGGATGATCGTGCCGGAGTCGTCGGTGTACCAGGCATTTTGACGCCACAATGGGTTGCGCGTCGTCTGTGAGAATGTGTTGCCGACGATCGAGTTCGTGCCGCTCAATTTCACCATCTCGAGACGGATCGGGTTGTTGAGTTCGTTGATCCCGTTGCCGTAGCCGTTCTCCTCGCGGGAGTCGCCGTAGTAGCAGAAATCCTCGAAGGTGTTGTTGGTGATCGTGAGGTTCTCGATCGGGGTGGCCACGTTCGAGCCGTAATCCCAGCCGCCCGCGTCGACGGCGCCGACGGCCTGGATCCCCTTCATGCAAGCCCAGGCGGTGTTGTTGCTGGAGATCTGGGCCGCCTGGGTGAAGAGCGAGTTTTGGATGACGATGTTGCGCGACGGGATCGTGGGATCGGACGCGTTGGCGGCGAAGGCGATGCCGGCTGTCGCCAAGGAGTCGACCTGGACATTGTCAACAAGGACGTTGTCAGCCCCACCGATGATGGTGACGGCGCGTTCGTTGGCGTAGCGGGCGCTCGCCCCTTGCGGAGAAGGAGAGTTGCCGGTGTAGCCGTTGCGGATCGTGATGTTGCGCGCCGAGCTGCCGATGACGACGTCGTTCTCCGAGTTCGACATGAAGAGACCGTCGAGCGCGCTCGCGGCGGTGCCGAAGTTCTGGAAGGTCTGGTTGACACCGTTGAAACCGATGATGCTGGCGCAGGTGCCGGTCAGGTTGCCGGAGCAATAGTCGCCGTCGATATAGAAGCCGACGCGGTTTTGGAAGTCGACGGTGAGGTTGGCGGCGGTGAAGAGGAGCAACATCGACGGGTCCCCGATGCCGCCGCCGGCGTTGCGGCCGCCGATCGTCGCCATCATGCGGCCGTCTTCGACCTCGCCGTTCCAACCCGGATCGGCGTAGTTCAGGGCCACCCCCCGGGTGGCGCCGGTCGAGGGGTTCTTGCCCGTCGAGGGGATGCCCGTCGATGAGGTGATCGTGATGGCGGTGTTGTCCTTGATGACACCGAATGTGTTGTTGTCATTGCCGCCGTTGGGATCGCGCAGGACCTCGGCGTAATCGACGACGCCGGTGAGAGACCCCTCGAGCGTCGGATCGGCCGGTGTGATGAGGATCGATTTTCCGGTGTTCTCCGACTTCGTCGCCCAGGCGTTCGCCTCCTGTTGAGCGGCGAGCAGAGTGCAGACGTTTTGCAGGTCGGCGGGCACAGCGGCGCCGTTGCGTTCCGGTGACTGCGTTCCGGTCGAGCAGACGCCGTCACCTGGATTGTTGTCCTGCCACCAGCGGACGTCGGTGAAGTAAATGATGCGGTCGTACGCGGCCGGCGTCGTCGAGACACGCTCCGCCACGTCGGCGGCGTTGGCGCGCGGGGCGCCAAGCGAACTCGTCATGATCGACGTGACCAGCAGCGCTCCAGCTAGGAGCGCCGTCAGTACCCGCCAGGCGGGCCGACGCGTCTCGACGAGATAGGCCGTCGGCCGTCCCTCCGCCGACTCATTGTCGAGCCGGCGATCTCTGGGATTCATCCGGATGACCGCATGCGGACGCGGCTGACTCACACCTCGAAACATCTACATTCCCCCAAATCGATGCGCGCGCTCACCCCCATGAGCGCGGGTGTTCTTCCCCCCTCGCGCCGCCCGCACCCCGTGGCGGGCACAGCGCGTTGAAGAACACCCCTTAGCTTACACCGAAATCAAGCGAATGTTGAAATCATCACTCGTGAAATCCATCTCATCTGTGACACAGTTCACAAACAGACGGCAGTCAGACGGCGTGCAGGCGTCATGACACCCCATTTGAGCGTGACAAAACATCACCGTGTTCACCAAAATGTGATGAATATCACGGAACTTGACACTCCCTCAAAGGGTCGTCAGACTCGTTCACCCGTCAATCGATGACGAGCTCCCCCATCGCCTGCCATCCGTCGAGACCGTCGATCGACTGGCTGACGATCTGCGGAGTGTGAGCGAGGAGGGGGCGCATCGAAGCCAAGCCGTCGGCGAAGTGCTGGGAGGAGACATGGGCCGAGCCGGCCTCGCCGTCCTTGAACGCCTCGACGAGGAGGAAGACGTTCTCTTCGCCCGCTTCGACGCTCATGTACCACTCGAACCACATGTTGCCAGGCTCGGCGCGGGTGGCCTCGGTGAAGGCCTTCGTCTCCTCGAGGAAGGTGGGGATCGCTTCGGGCTTGACGTCGTATTTGACCACAATGAAAATCATGGGATCAGTCTGGCAGACAGCTCGGACATGACGCGGGCGAATCCATGGGCCGGGGTGGTGGAAAATTCCCCGCTCCCATCCACAGGTGAACGTTTTCGTGGAAGGTTACCCACAGGCAGGGGGAACTCACGGAGGAAAAACGGCCCGTCGATGTCCGAGGGCTCCGCCATGATGGTCCCATGACCGATGCCGCGCTACGACGCTTCTCTTCCTGGACCATGTCCTGGTTCGAAGAGGCCTTCGGCGCGCCGACGTGGGCCCAGGCCGAGGCGTGGGAGGCGATCAGCTCCGGAGAGCACACCCTCGTCATCGCTCCGACTGGCTCGGGTAAAACGCTGGCGGCGTTCCTCTCGTCGATCGACCGTCTGATCGTCGCCGAGGCCACGGAGCCGCGTTGCCGGGTCGTCTATATCTCTCCGCTCAAGGCGTTGGCGGCCGACATCGAGAAGAACTTGCGGGAGCCCTTGGCGGGGATCCGCCGTCTCGCCACCGAGCGGGGCGAGACGGTGAACGAAGTGAACGTCGCGGTCCGCTCTGGCGACACCCCGGCCGATGAGCGCCGGCGGTTCGCCAAACATCCGGCCGACATCCTCATCACGACGCCCGAATCTTTCTATCTCCTCCTCACCTCCGCCGCCCGCGACGCCCTCACCGCCGTCGACACCGTCATCATCGATGAGATCCACTCCTTGGCCGGAACCAAGCGCGGGGCCCATCTCGCGCTCAGTTTGGAGCGGCTGGACGCCCGCTTGGCCCGCCCCGCCCAACGGATCGGTTTGTCGGCGACGGTGCGTCCGCCCGAGGAGGTGGCCCGGTTCCTGGCCGGCGGGCGGCCCGTCACCCTCATCGCTCCACCGGCTCAGAAGCGGTGGGATCTGCGCGTCACCGCCTCGGTGCCCGATCTCGGCGATCTCACCGCTTTGAGCGGGTTAGCGGTTCCGGGTTCGCAAGCGGCGCCGTCGTCCCTCTTCACCGCTTATCCCGCGCCGCTGCCAGCGGGGGCCTCTCCATTCTCCGAACCAGCCGGCCAGGCCCCGCCGTCCGCCCGATCCGTCAGCGGGATCGAGACGGCGCCGAACCGTGTGTCGGCGAGCAAGGGCAGGGGCGGGGAGAACGCGCCGCGGCGCAAGCACCATCCGTCGATTTGGCCGTCGATCATCGAGCAGCTCGTCGATCTCATCGTCGCCCACCGCTCCACCCTCGTCTTCGTCAACTCGCGCCAAGTCGCCGAACGGGTCACGGCGCGTGTCAACGAGGTGTGGGCGGCTCGCCTCGCACCGCCGCCGGAAGATGGGTTGGCGATGGCGCCGCACTCGCCCATCATCGACCCGGCGACCCCCCTGCCGTCGGATTACATCGGGCATCATCTCGTGGCGCAGAACGTGCCCGGGGCGCCAGTCCATCCGTCGGAGCCAGGAGACCTGTCGGGGCCGACCCTTCCTTCGGTGTTGGCGCAATCCCACCATGGCTCGATGTCGCACGAACGGCGCCACATGATCGAGGAGGCGCTCAAGGCAGGGCAATTGCGGGCGGTCGTCGCGACGAGTTCGCTCGAGTTGGGGATCGACATGGGGGCGGTCGATCTCGTCGTCCAGATCGGCACGCCGATGTCGGTGGCCTCGGGCTTGCAGCGGGTCGGGCGGGCCGGCCACCAGGTCGGCGCCGTCTCCCACGCCATCCTCTTCCCCACTTTCCCCGGCGATCTCGTGGCTTTGACGACAACGGCGCGGCGCATGGCCGACGGCGCGATCGAGGAGACCACGGTCATCGACAATCCGCTCGACGTCTTGGCTCAACAGATCGTCGCCGCCGTCGCCCTCGACGTGTGGAAGGCCGACGACCTCTTCGCTCTCGTGCGACGCTCCGCCCCCTTCACCGCCCTTCCACGCTCGCTCTTCGACGCCGTCGTCGAGATGCTGGCCGGGGCGTACCCGGGCGAGGAGTTCGCCGGATTGCGCCCCCGGTTGTGGTGGGATCGCGCCGAGGGGACGTTGACGGCGCGGCGGGCGGCCCGCCACCTCGCCGTCGTCTCCGGGGGCACCATCCCCGATCGGGGGCTGTACCCCGTTTTCGTCGACGACGGTTCCGTCACTGGTCCCGTCGCCTCCGGGCCCGCCGCCGGTGTCGACTCCGGGAGCGAGGGCCCTAGCGGTCCCGGCCCGAGAGAGGCCGGCGGTGAGACGAGCGAACCGGAGCGGGACGAAGGCGAGGCCTCCGGGCGAGCCCGTCGCCCGGCCGGGCGTCGTGTCGGGGAGCTCGAGGAGATCATGGTCTTCGAATCCAGGGTCGGCGACATCATCACCCTCGGTTCGTCGACCTGGCAGATCACCGCCATCACCCCCGAGCAGGTTCTCGTCTCCCCCGCGCCCGGGGCCGCCGGGCGATTGCCCTTCTGGCACGGGGACGGATTGGGGCGGCCGGCGGAGCTGGGCCGGGCCATCGGGGAGTTCGCCCGGACTCTCGGCGACATTGTCGCAGCAGAGTCGAGCGACGAAGCGGGGTCACCTGAAGACGATTCGGAAACCACCTTCGGAGCGGCGGGCGCAGCCGCCGCTTTTATCTCCATCGCTCCAAAGCCGCAGATGGATGATTCCCGTCCCCAACGGTCTCCTGGAGACCACGCCGCCACAGCGTCATCACCCGCCCCAGCCGCACCGGACAGGAATCGCGGCGACGGGTCGGCGTCAGCTCCCTCAGCCTTCTCGCTCACGGCGGTCGAAACCGCTCTCCTGGGCGACCGACCGATCCGGCTCGGCGCATGGACGACATCGAACCTGCTCCGCTATGTGCGGGAGCAACGCGAGCACGCCGGGATCGTGCCGGACGACCGCACGATCGTCGTCGAGACCTTTCCCGACGAGATGGGCGATCGTCGGGTCGTCATCTGCTCGCCTTATGGCGGGCGCGTCCACCATCCTTGGGCTCTCCTCATCGCCGCCCGGGTGCGCGACCAGCATGGGATCGACATCCAGGCCATGGCGGCGGACGAGGGGATCGTCTTGCGCCTGCCGGCGAGCGCTCCACCAGAGCCGGGTGACGACGAACTCGTGGACGGTCCCCGTTCTTCCGGCGTCGCATCTCCGTCCACTCCTTCGGGGCATCATGGCTTCGCCCGCACGTCTCGCGCTCCGTCTATTTCTGACGACCATCCCAGCTCTGCCGAGGAGACCTGGGCTCCCCCATCGTCGAACGGCGACCCGTTCCGCGATCTCGCCGATCTCATCGTGTTCCCGCCCGAGGCGGTCGCCGGCATCGTCCAGGAGGAGTTGGCTCAATCGGCTCTCTTCGCCACCCGTTTCCGTCAGGCCTGCGCCCGGGCGCTCCTCTTGCCCCGCAAGGCGCCCGGGCATCGTCAACCCTTGTGGCAGCAGCGCAACCGGGCCGCCCATCTCTTGACGATCGCGGCGCGTTATCCGCGTTTCCCCATGATGCTCGAGGCGGCCCGGGAATGCCTCCACGACGATTTCGACCTCGACGCCCTCACCGGCCTCATGGCGGCGATCGGGCGACGCGAGATCACCGTCGCCGCAGTCGAGACGCCAAGCCCGTCGCCCTTCGCGCGCTCCGTCCTCTTCTACTACAGCGGGGTGTTCATGTACGAGGAGGACGCCCCGCTCAGCCAGATGCGCGCCACCGTCCTCGCCCTCGACCCGGATCTGTTGGCCGAGTTGCTCGGCGCCGATCCGGACGCCGCGCTGGCCTGGCTCGACACGGACGTCTTCACCGAGGTCGAGCGCGACCTCCAGCGCCTCAGCTCCACCCGGTTGGCCCGCGACGCCGAGGACGTTTTCGATTGTCTCCGCCTCCTCGGGCCGCTTTCCCTCGACGACCTCGCTGAGCGCACCCGGCCCGATCTCCATGATGAGATCGTCGGCTGGCTGACCGATCTGGAGTCGCACGGCCACATCACCCGGTTGCGGGGCCGCTGGCTCACCCTCGACGACGCGGTGCGCTGGAGCGATATCGAGGCTTCTCCGGTCGCCTGCTCTTCCGACGACGAAAGCGCTGAACTCTCCAATCTTGTCACCCGCTATGCCCGCACCCACGTGCCGTTCACGGTTGAGGAATGTGCCCGTTGTTGGGGGATCGAGTCTTCCCTCGTAGCCGTGGTCGTCGAACGTCTTGTCGAAACCGGCCAGCTCAAAGCCGGGTCTCTTCGCCCTCCCAGATGGGTCACAGTCGATCGACGAGCCCGGGCCGGCGACGAGGACGAAGAGCCTCCGTCGACTGACCCCTCACCTGAACGGGTCTACGCCGACCCAGCGGTGTTCGTACGAATTCAACGGCGCTGTCTGGCGAAAGCGCGGGCAGCGATCGAGCCGGTCTCCCCCACGACGTATGCCCGTTTCCTCCCTTCCTGGCAAGGTGTCGGAGGTTCGCTGCGAGGAATCGACGGCCTCAGCCGCGTCGTCGAGCAACTGGCTGGCGCCGTCGTCCCCGCCTCGGCGCTGGAATCGTTCATCCTTCCGGCTCGCTTGCCCGATTATCGACCCGCTGATCTCGACACTCTCATGGCGGCCGGGGAAGTCACGTGGCGCGGCCATGGTTCCCTCGCTGGTGGCGACGGTTGGATCAGCCTCGCCCCCGCCGATCTCAGCGACGCGTTCGCCGCGCCGTCATCTTCGGCGCCGTTGCCCGAGGCATCGTTATCTGCGATGCGGGGGTCAGAATTCCCCGTCGATGACTTCTCTTCGGTTCATCCCGGTACTGCGCACGACGCGGGCCTCAACCACACCCGCCCCGTCTCGTCTCTCCCCGATCCTGTGATGACCGGGCCGCTCCCCCCGCTTGAGCAGGAGATCCTCGCCTTCCTCAGCCACGGCGGCGCTTTCCGCTCCGGCGACATCGCCGCCGCGCTCAATCTCCCCCCGTCAGCGGGCTTCGCCGAGGCGCTCTGGTCGCTCGTCTGGGCCGGGCTCGTCTCCTGCGACACTTTGGCGCCGCTGCGTTCCCGATTGGCTGGGGCCCGCCCCGCTCACCGCATTCGCCGGCCCGCCCCGAGGCATCGGTATGGTCGCGTCCGCCTCAGCCTCCCCGCACCGGTCGCCGTTAACTCTGGCGAACTAGCAGGCCGATGGTCGCTCAACCCCGGCGTCGCTCCGGAGGCCAGCCACCTCACCACGAGAGAAGCCCTCCGCGAGGTGCGACTGCGCGAGACGGAGCGGGCCCTCACCCGCGCCGAAGTCCTCCTCGACCGCTACGGAATCCTCACCCGCCCCGCTGTCGCCACCGAGAAAACTCCCGGCGGTTTCGCCGCCGTCACCCGGGTGCTCACCGTCGCCGAACAACAAGGCCACGTTCACCGCGGAGCGTTCATCCGCGATCTCGGAGCCAGCCAATTCGCCACCTCGGGCGCCATCGACCTTCTTCGGCGATCGACGTCTCCATCATCAGAGCCTTCTGGGCTGCGAGACCATCCGGAGGATGCACCTGAGAACGTGGACTCGGCCGATCTGAGATCATCCCCGGCCACTGCGTCAGTCTCCACCCCAACCTCTGTCGCCGACCGTACTTCTACCTCCTCCACTGCTCCCGCCTACGCCCCAGCCCCGGCCAAGCGTCTCCAGCCATCTTCCGACGGGGTCCTCATCCTCGCCGCGACCGACCCGGCCAACCCCTACGGCGCGATCCTCCCCTGGCCCGAACGTTCCGTTCCGACGACTTCCCATCCCGTGGTGGAGCAATCGGCGCCAACTTCTGAGGGTGAATCACCCATCTCCGAATCCGCGACGACCGAATCCTCCCACCGTCCCGCCCGCAAAGCCGGTGCCCTCGTCGTCCTCCTCGACGGCGCCTTGGCCGCCTACATCGAACGCGGCGGGCGCAGCGTCCTCACCTGGCCGATGCCCGACGATGCGCTCCCCAAGATCGCCAACGCCCTCGCCGGCCTCGTCACCAGCGGACGCCTCGATCAGATCACTATCACCACGATCGACGGTGTGCCTGTCCTCAGCCCTGAGCCTCTCCCGCTCTCGACCATTCTTCAACGCTCCGGTTTCACCCTCAGCCCCCAGGGTCTCCGGCTGCGACGTTGACCGAGAAATCTCATGACATAGGGACAAAACCGGGATCCAGCTCGCAGAGGAGCTACAAAACCCCGTCTCAGGTAAGACCGGGGGCGACAGAACCCTGGATTCCCATTGATCAGAGGGTTTCCCCCAAACCTCCCATAGATGCTTGGATTGTATCCTCTAGATTGATACAATCCAAGCATGAAGATGAGGGAGGCTCTCCTGACACTGAGCGAAGTGACCGCCGCTCAATGGGGCATGGTCACCACCGCCCAGGCCCGTCAACTCGGAATCAGCCGTCTCCAGTTGTCGAAGCTCTCCGAGAAGGGGTTATTCGAGCGACTCGGGCACGGGGTCTACCGAGATAAGGGTCTCCCTGAAGATAAGTTCACTCCAATCCAAGCCGCATGGTTATCGACCAATCCCAAACTGACCGCGAACCACCGCCTCGCCATTCAGCCAATCGACGCCGTCGTCTCCGGCCCCACCGCCTCCTACCTGCTCGAACTGGGCGATCTCGTGCCCGAACCGTATACCTTTACGACCCCAAGTCGACGCCAGACACAACGTGATGAAATCACCTACCGGACAGACACACTCCATGAAGATGACGTGACGCTGATCCATGGACTCCCAGTGACAACACCGGAGAGGACGATCGTCGATCTGGTCAGTTCAGGAATGGATCTGTCGAACATCGCTGGGGTTCTCTTAGACGCCCGAAACATTGACGGCAGACGACTTGCCGCGCTGCTCGCGCCTTTAGCGGAACGCCATGGGTACACCAAAGGAGATGGCGAATCTTTCCTGGAAGATCTTCGAGCCTTAGCCCATATTGACATCGACTCATTGACTGAATCACTTATTGGTAGTCCAGTAAAAGAGAAAATCAATGAAGAGTTAATGTCGAACTTTGATCTGAACATTGCCCCGAGAATCAAGTTCATAAAAGAATTAGCATGCAAATCAATCGATGGACCCCAGCTCGATTCAATCTCCGCTGCAGCTACAGAAGCAGAGGCGGCCGCCAGAAAAATGGTCGCTTCTTCCACCGAACAAATCATGGAATCATTCCGTGAACTACTCCAAGCCATGAACGATCGGCAGATTTAAGGTATTACCACCGGAAAACTGACATGGACCAGCTCCATATCAACCCCCACGCAGGACAAGGCGATAATGACAAAGAATATCGATCCTTACGGCAGTCCCGACGCCGTAGAGAAAGCCATTAAAGAAGCAGCCACACGAACGCATCAGGCCGATCCCACTCGCCAGATCAACGATCTGATCAGACAGGCTTACTACGATCGCTTTCTATGTCGGGTCTTCGCCTCAGGCGACAACTGCGAATGGATCCTCAAAGGAGGAACCGGCATGTTGGCGAGGGTGCCGAACGCTCGCCGAACTATGGACGCCGACCTCTACCGCGATGGCTTCAGCGACAAAAAACAAGCCCTCGAAGAGCTCAGAAAAGTTGCGCGACTCGACCTCGGCGACCACTTCCGTTTCGAATATCGCGAGCATAGTGACATTCTCGTGGATAATCTCCAACCCTACGCCGACGGATATCGCGTAAAATTCGCAACATTCCTTGGAACCAAGGAGAAGGACCTCATCAATGTCGATCTTTCCGTCCACGTCGGGGCCACAGATGATCCGACAGTCATTGAGCCGTCGAACCGGCTCAATCTTCGCAAACTCATCACCCACCCTTATCGTCTCTATCCGGTCGTGAACCAGATCGCAGACAAAGTGTGCGCCACGATCTCCTCGTATCGAAATGGAAGGCCGTCTAGTCGAGAGAAGGATCTCGTAGATCTCGTCGTCATCGCTGTCACTCAACAGGTTGACAGGATATCGATGAGAACAGCCATCGAACGCGAGTGCGGAAAACGGGGGATCCCTCGCCCCGACCATTTCATGATCCCCTCGAATTGGGGCAGAAAGTACCGCACCGAAGCGAAAGGGACCCCCGCCGCTCAATACACTATCAGTGATGCCCACGAATTGATGGAACGGTTCGTCGATCGTGTTCTTATCGAGCAACGAGAGGGGACGTGGGACCCGAACCTCATGGAATGGAGTGACAGATATTCGGTCGAGGACGACGCCCCCCGGTAAGCGGAACGACAAGCCGCGACTGCACTAGCATCGGTTCAGTGACCCGAGATGCGAAGGAGCATCCATGACAATGCCCCCCATGGTCGCCCCGGCGGTTCCGCGTGGCGTCACGGCCCGTCGACCGCTCGATGTCCGCTCGGTTCGGCTGCTCCCCTCGGGGCGGTGGGGCCGCTGGCAGGAGCGCAACGCCGAGCACACGATCCCCCATTGCGTCGAGCAACTCGAGGTCTCTGGGGTTCTCGATAATCTGCGACGCGTCGTCGGGGAGTCGGACGCCGATTATCGCGGGTTCGTCTTCGCTGATTCCGACCTTCACAAGACGATCGAGGCGGTCGCTTGGGAGATCGCGCGGAGCTCGACGACGCGGTGGGATCCCTGGCTCGACGATGTCATCGGGCTGCTCGCTCGTGTCCAGGAGGACGACGGCTACCTCCATTCTTGGATTCAGGGCGTCCACCCGGAGAAGCGGTTCGCCGAGTTGGAGTGGACGCACGAGATGTACATCACCGGCCATCTCATCCAGGCGGCGGTGGCCCTGAGCCGAGCCGCTGGACGGGACGACCTGTTGACGATCGCCCGGAAGGCCGCCGATCTGGTGTGGCGTACCTTCGGGCCGGGCGGGCGCGAGGGGATCGGCGGGCATCCGGAGATCGAGACGGCGCTCGTCGAGTTGTTCCGCCATACCGGCGAAGAGCGCTATCTCACGCTCGCCGCGCTCCTCGTCGATCGACGGGGGCACGGCCTCTTGCCGACCGGGCAGTTCGGCGCGGACTACTTCCAAGATCACCTCCCGGTGCGCGAATCCACCGACGCCACCGGGCACGCCGTGCGCCAGCTCTACCTCAACGCCGGCGTCACCGATGTTCTCCTGGAGAACGGGGACGCCACGCTGACCCCGGCTTTGGCCGCCCAGTGGCGTTCGGCACACGAACGGAAAATGTATCTGACGGGCGCGTTCGGTTCCCGCCACCGCGACGAGGCCTTCGGCGACGACTACGAACTGCCGCCCGACCGTGCCTACGCGGAGACGTGCGCCAGCATCGCCGACCTGCACTGGGCCTGGCGCATGATGCTCCTCGGATCAACGAACCCGGATGGCGACGAGCCCACGCCAACCAAGCCCTCGGCGAGCCAGCAAACCGGCAGCCTCCGCGAACCATCCCCCGGCGCCGAAGCGACGACGAGTGAACCCTCGGGCGCCGCGTCTCCGTCATTCCCACACCAGTCGGCGTCGATCCCCACCCCCAGCGCATGCGCCGACATCATCGAACGCGAACTGCACAACGCCCTCGCGGCGGCCGTCGATGTCACCGGAACACGCTTCTTCTACTCGAACCCGCTCCAGTTGAGGGCCGACCATCACTCGGAGGAGAACGCGCCACGGAACCGTCGCGGCTGGTACGAGTGCGCCTGCTGCCCGCCGAACCTGGCCCGCCTCCACGCCCAGCTCGGCGCCTACCTCGCCAGCTCCACCGACACCGCCCTCGAACTCCACCACTACACCGACGCGGACATCGACCTCCCAGCCCATCTCGGCGACGGAACGCTGCGGATGCGCACGCGTTACCCGGACGACGGCGTCGTCATCCTCACCCTCGACGGCACCCTCAAGCCCGGGGCTGCGATCGCCGTGCGAATCCCCGCCTGGTCCGCCCACACCACCGTGGGCTACGGTTCAACAGAACCCACCCTTGACGGCTACCACCGCGTCACACTCACCCGCGGCGTCCCAGTGCGGTTGACCCTCGACCTCACTCCCCGCTGGACGGCGCCACATCCCCGGATCGACGCCAGCCGCGGCTGCCTCGCCGTCGAGCGCGGGCCGGTCGTCTACTGCGTCGAACAAATCGACCTTCCCGAGGGCGCCGACCTCGACGACCTGCGCGTCGACCCGGCTGTCCCGCCGCACGACAGCGATCCAGCCGACGACCCACGTCTGGCCGGGGCGCCCACCATCACCGTGAGCGGGTTCGTCGATCCGCCCTCGTCATCTGCCCTGTACCGCTCCACGACCGGAACCCCACATCATCCACAGTCGGGAACCGCCCGCTCCGCGCACTCAGAAGAGAGGGCCGGAGACGAATTCATCGCTCATTCGTCCGCCGGCGAGGACGAGAACGGCGCCATCCATGGCGCTACCCACCCGACCGCGGGCAGGCATGTCGACGTGGTGGCGATTCCCTTCGCCGACTGGGGCAATCGCGACTCGGCGGCGATGCGGGTGTGGATCCCCGAGCGGTGAATCAGTAGACGCCGAACAACTTCGCGACGATGAGCACCGGCATAATCGCGACGCCGAGAACGAAGTTGTTGAACAGGTGGATGCCGAGGACGTGCCAGATGTTGCGCGTCCACAAGTAGACGAGGTTGAAGAAGACCCCTGCGGCAGCGAAGGGCAAGGTCGCGCCGAAGGAGCCGAAATTGTAGTAATGGACGGCGCCGAAGGCGAGGCCGTTGACGATGATGAGCGCCACCGCGAGGATGGCATGCCGCCACACCGGAATCTTCATGAGAAAGGTGTGCCGGAAAACGGTGTCTTCAATGACGGCGGTGAACAACGGGCCTAGAGCGATGAAGGTGAACAAGAACAACCCGCCGACAGAGAGTGAACCGACGTCGATCGCCGCGGACAAGCCATCATCGGGAGCCTGCGGACCCCACGCGATCACCGACGCCGGCAGAACCGAACGGACCCCGGTGACGATCATCTGCATGACGACCGCCCCGCCGACGACCAGCGCCAAGGAACGCCATCGAGCCCGGTTGAACGCCTGCCAATGACGTGCCAGCATGCGCCGGTAAGCCCACACGAGCACGAGACAGAGAGCGGCTCGCAACCCCAAGTCGATGAAGCCACGCGTCCATAAGCTCACCCCCAGCCCATTCGTCAGCGTCGCCGTGGCGAAAACGAGCGGAATCGTCACCGTGGCCACCCAATCGATCCAGTGCCATTCGAGATGTTCGGGCAACTCCTCCACCCGAACCGCTTCCCGGAACGGAAGCCTCCCCCTGGGGTTCTGCTCGGTCGTCTGCTCCACATCCCCCAAATCTGGAGCAACCATAACAGTTGTGCTCATAGCTGGAGCTTATGAAGTGTCGTCGAGCGACAAGGACCATCTCATTGGCGTGGGGTCACGCAGGAAAGTGATACAGGGGGAGCCGTCCAGGACGGTTCGCGCCCTCGTACACTCTCCTCGATGTGGGGGTCGGGATGGAAAGCAACCGTACGGCGGGTACTCGGTCGCTACACGGCCTCCCACCCTCGCCTTGCTCGTGAAAAAGAAAAAGCCCACCAACCATGGCTGGGCCAATCGGAAACTAACCCCTGCGGCGGGTATTCGGTCGCTTCGCGCCCTCTTACCCTCGCCTTGCCGGGTGGTACTCAAAGTGAAAAGTAACTCTGCGGCGGGTATTCGGCAGCTTCGCTGCCTCTTACCCTCGCCTTGCCCTCGGCAAAGAGAAAGCTAGCTTTCTCTTTGCTCTCGGGCTGCGGCGAGGGTGGGATTCGAACCCACGGGACCTTTCAGCCCGGCCGCTTTCAAGGCGGCTGCACTAGACCACTATGCGACCTCGCCAACGAGCCAGGGTCTCCCTCTCAGGATCGCCTGGGCACCCGCCCAGACTAGCGCCATCACGGCGTCGATTCGCAATAGAGGGAAGGGGAACGGTCAGAGATACATCCCTGAGCCGGACGTTCTTCCGTTGGGGGCGCCGCCGGGGGCGGGGCTGTCGTCGGGGACCATGATCCCGCCCATGGGGGCGCCGCCTTGGCCGGGCATGAGGGCGCGTTGGGCCATCTGTTGGGCGACGATCGCTGTTTGCAAACCCTGGAAGAGACCCTCGAGCCAGCCGACCAGTTGGGCGTGAGCGATCGTCAACTCAGCGCTCGTCGGTGGTTCCTCACGATCGCTCAAAGGCTCGGTGATCCGGTGCAACTCATCGGCCAGATCGCCGTCCAAACCATCGGCCAGCTCGCCGATCGCTTGGTCATAGATCTGCGACAATCGGGCCCGCGAAGGATCGTCCAGATCCACTTCTCTCAGCTCTTCGAGGAGACGGGAGACCATTCGGCCGATCCGCATGATCCGAGCCGGTTCGATGCCATCGGGCTCGTTGTCCTCGGCCTCGGCCTCGTCGCTCGCGGGAGCCTCCTCGCCGGCCGACCCATCGACCCCTTCCGCGGATTCATCGTCATTCCCTTCGGCCGCCGGGCCGGAAAAGTCGCCAGCGGTGTCGTCCCCGTCCTCGCGCACGAGCTCGAACCCCGTTCCCACAGGAGCCTCTCTCTCAGGAGCGGTCGTCTCCTCCGTCGCTTCGGTGTCGGCTTCGGAGCGCGTCTCACGATCAGTCATGGGCGTAGTCTACGGGGAGACGGCCCGGTTGCCCCGCGACAGCAATTGAATGGGCTGGGAAAGGGCGCGGTTGACTAACACACATGGTGACTCCATCACTCCTCGAACAGATCCAGGCGTTATCGACAGAAGAGAAGATTTCGCTCATCGACAGCTTGTGGCAATCCGTTGGAGACACCGTCACCGATGACGAGGCCGCACTCGCCCGAGAAGGTTTACATTTCTACCGCGAGAACCCAACCGCTACGCGGCCTTCGGAAGACGTGATAGCTGACCTGCGGACTCGGTATCTATGATTCACCACAACGTCGGGTTATAGAGCAACAGATTGGGCTCCCGGGAGCATTCCATGGCGATGTTCATCGGCGCGATCGCGCCCTGGGCGCGCAATTCGAACAGACGTGGGACGACGTTATCGCGGATGTCGGTCGGGCTGATCGTGTTGATATAGATCTTCGTCCCGCCTTCGAAACCGGCGACGGTGGAGACGCGCAGTTTGATGTTGATGCGCCAGGGAGCGCGCACGTCGACGTCGATCGGCTGGTGATGCCATTCCTCGTTGCAGGGGACGGAGGAGCCGATGGCGGCGTGGATGGCGTGGATGAGGTCGCTCATGCCGCGGACCTCGTCGTCGCTTTGCCGCCAGGGGCGCGGCTCGCGTGATTTCGAGTTGACGCTGATGGTGGGATACCGGTGCCCGATGCCGGCCATGGCGATGGCGTGCTCGTTCTCGGCGATGACGAGATTGTGTCGATTAGCGTAGTTGACACCGGCCTCGTTGAAGAGGTTCGGGTTGGCGCGCAATTTCTCCGTCGTGCGGGTGAGGTTGGAGCCGTGCTCGTCGATCGTGACGAGTTGCTTGTGGAGATGGTCGAAGCTGGCGCCGGCCGGTTTGAGCCAATTCTGGAAGACGGCGACGTAACGCGCGTACGGGTTGAGCTGATAGAGCCGTTCCATATCGGCGACGGCAAGACTGATGTACTGGTTGTGTTCGTCGGGGGTGAGGGTGCCGGAGGAGGCCAGGGCGGAACTGTCGACAGCGTCGTCGATCCAATGGCGACGGGCGACGACGACGTCATGGCCGCTGCCGAAGAAACTCGTCGCCTGCCCGACGACGGCGTCGTCCGAGGTGGCGGCGAGCGATTCGGGCGCCATCCCCGAGGCCGCCATCTTCGTCCGTTGGAGCGCGACGACGTGATCCCACCCGGCCGGGCTCTCGAGGTAGCGGCTGCGCGCCTCGGCCGCCGAGGCCGGCAGCTCGTAGCCGTAGTTGGCGTGCCAATAATCGTAGGAGAGGATCTCGAACAGGTTGGGGATGACGCGGAACTCCGCCGTCGTCTTGAACAAATCCTCCGGTTCGACGTGTTCGATCTCACGCCATCCGTCGCCGTCGCGGACGATCCTGGACTTCTCCGGCGGGGTCTCCAGGTAACGCGACGAACAGAACGCGCAGGCCCGCTCCCCCTCGCCGTCTTCGAGGGGACGGACGTTCGTGGGCGGTTTGGCGAGCGGCCGGTTGCCGCGCCCCGGGGCCGTCCACACGCGGGTGCCGGTGAACGGATTGGCCTGTTTGATCGTTCCATCGGCCATGGTCTGCAGATAAGCGGCGTCGTAGAGTCCCATGGCGACACCGTAGGGGGCCACGTCGCGGCGGCCCAGGAACATGGGCGGCGGGGCGGGCTTCCTCTCACATGCCGAGAAAAGCCGCCGCTTCACACTCTCTCCCCGAGCGCTCACCCTCTCCTGGCCTGTCGCCCCTCGGTCGTCTCCCCGCTACCCCCTCTCGGTGGTCCCCGCGCCGCCGCAGCCACCGCCCCCGCCGGCACTCGCCGCAGATCATGGGGGCATCGTTCACACTTGCTTCTTCGTTGAGCGATTCTCGTATCATCGACCCGTCAACGGGGGTGTGACTATGGGAATGACGACGATCATGCCGCGCCATGCGGGCGTCAAACTACACAAGATCAACGTCAAAGCGACGTGGGGACAAGAGTGGATGCTCAAGCGCGCTGCCGCCGCGACCGGCTGCACCGTCAGTGATTTCATCCTCGGACAAGCCATGACGCAAGCCCGTCGCATCCTCGAGGACCACCGTTGGCGCACGACTCCCGAGGAGGAATTCGACGCCTCGATGGAGCTATTGCGCAAGCCGATTCCGGCGCGGCGCCCGTCCCCTCCGATGGGCCAGACGGCGACGGTCGCCCAGATCCTCGAATCCACCGCCACCGAGCACAGACCGACGGAGACCACGCGCTTACCCGCCTCCACCACGCATGGGTTCCTGGAGGGGAGGGATGCGATCGTCCCGACGCGACCAGTGACCGCAGCGGCGACGGCGCCCATGGCTCCAGCGATCGAAGAGTCAGCCGCGCCTTCCCATCCGGCCACTGATTCTCACACGCCGACAAGGTTGGCCTCTCCCCTCGACCCCGGCGATCGTCCTATCGTCATCGAAGAAGAGCCGCCCCAACTTCAGCCCGTCTCGAGGGAAACCGCCAGCTCCCTGCTCGGATTGCCCGTCACCCGGGAATCGCAGCGTAACCCCGACGACGTCCTCGGGGAAACGGTGCGAGTCTCACCATCCATGTGACATTCCTGACGTCGCGAGACCGACGCCTCACCATCACGCGAAGCGAAGAAGACCTCGTGCCTTATCCGACTCAGGATCGAGCCGGCGACTCGGCGAAGACCGGATTCAGGAGACGGTGAGAACGATCTTGCCGGTGTTGGCGCCTGATTCGAGACGACGGTGGGCCTCAGCGGCTTCGGCGAGAGGGTACGTCGTCGTCGGAGCGAGCGGGATCGTCCCGGCGGAGACGAGGGGCCAGACATCAGCGACGACCTCGGCGACGATGGCCGCTTTTTCCTCGAGAGGACGGAAGCGCAGGCTCGTCGCCGTCACGGTGGCGGCGCGGCTGAGCAAACGGTTGAGATCGAGCGTGCCCTTGCGCCCGCCCTGGAGCCCGATGACGACGAGACGTCCGCCGCGAGCCAGCAGGCTGATGTTGGCTTCGAGATATTTCGCGCCGATGATGTCGAGGATGACATCGATCCCACGCTCGCCGGCGGCGTCCTTGACGAGGCTCGCCCAATCGTCGTCGTGATAGTCGACAGCGACGTCGGCGCCGATCGTCCGACAATATTCCGCCTTGTCAGCGCTGCCGACCGTGGTGAAGACCCGACAGCCGAGAGCGTGGGCGTAAGGGATGGCGAAGGAGCCGATGCCGCCCGATCCGCCGTGGACGAGGAAGTTCTCCCCCGCCGCCAAGGAGACGTGCCGCGCGTTCGAGACGACGGTGGCGGCCACCTCGATGAGCCCGGCCGCCGTCACCGGATCGACTCCGTCCGGCACGGGCGCGCATTGCCCCGCCGGCACGACGACCGCTTCGGCATACCCGCCGCCGGCGAGCAGCGCGACGACCGGATCGCCCACGCGCAGCGTGGTGACATCGCTCGCCACCGCGTCGACGACACCGGAGACCTCAAGCCCGAGGACGTCGGTGATCCCCGGTGGCGGCGGATAGAAGCCTCGCCGCTGCAGGAGATCGGCCCGGTTGACGCCGGCGGCCGTCACCGCGACGCGCACCTCCCCCGGCCCCGGCTGAGGCTGCGGGGCCTCAGCGATGACAAGGTTTTCCGGCCCGCCCGGTTCTGTGACTGTGATGACACGCATGGCCCCAGCCTGCCAGATCGACGCCGCCGAGGCTGTTCCGCGCTAGACTGAAAACAGATCTTGAGCCGCTCGATCTTCTCAGCACGCCAGATAACTCATTGTTTGTTTAAAAAAGAGTTTGGTGCGAATAACGAGATCACACACCCGAAATAGGCACAAAATACACCGTTTACCAAACGACAATGCCTGTCTGGTAATGCTACGGTTTTATTACGAGAAGAGAGTGCCTTCTGGGCAGAGACTTGGATCAGCGTGGAAGGGACCCACGTGAAGTCTCCTCCCTCAACCCCATCATAAACCAGCCAGTGGACCTGGCGATGCTCGCGCGCGCCTAGGACGGCCTGGTTATGGGGCCCGGAGCCATTCTCTTGCCAATCTAGGGAAGAGATGGGACGAAAATGTTTAGCACACAGCGCCATCGCGTCAGATCGATGGTCATCGCTTTGCTCGTCTGTGTCGGATTGACAGTCTTCGCCGCGCCACTGGCGCGGGCGGCGGACGTCACCGGACAGGTGACCATCGTGACACTCGGCCACAACGATGGCTGGGGAAAACGTATTCTCAAACTGCAAAACGGATGGGATTCCGCCCTCGCTGGCGAAGATCCCGCCCAGGGCGGTTTTTACAACGCCTTCTCCGGGTTCGTCATGAACGGTTCGACGGCCTATTGCATCGAGCCGGGGACGGTCGCTAGCACCACCACCGCGATGGTCGAGATGCTCGAGAGCCAAGGGCGCGCCATCGAAGTCTGGAAGCTCTATGAGCGCGACTATGTGAGCGCGGAGGACCTCCAAAACTTCGCCGGGCTCATCCTTGACAACGGTTACACCGGGCCGATGAACACCGAGGTCTCCGACGATGTCAAGGCCCAGGTGCTCGCCACCCAGGTGTTGCTGTGGGAACTCGCCACCGGCGACCGCGACAGCAACTACAACATCTATGTCGACAAAGATCCGACGACGCACCTCGCCAAGGAGATCCCTCTGACGACGATTCCCGTCTACGACCTCTTCCTGGCCCACTACGACCGGATCGCGCAAGCCGTCCACGACGCCATGGCGATGCCAAGTTTCGTCGAGACCTCCGAGACGAAGACGCTGAAGTGGAACTCCGATAACAGCCGCTTCGAAGCCCTGTTCCCGGACACGAATGGCGTGCTCGACTCCCACTTCGCCGACGAGCACTTCACGATCTCCGCGACGGTCGACGGCGCGCTCGTCCCGCTCGACGGCGTCACGCTCGAACACATCGGTGGCGACCAGCTCGTCGTCAGCGTGCCGGAGTTGCTCCCGGGCATGCTCGGTGGCATCACCATCAGCGTCGACAAGACGATCGAACGCTCCGGCACTGTCATCTGGACCGATGGCATCACCCAAGACGGCCTCGGCGCCCAAGACTTCGTCTCCGCCGTGCCGGCCGAATCCGTCATCGTCCATGAGGGTCAATTCCGTGTCGTCCCGCCGACCTACAGCGTGACTTTGCACAAGGTGCTGGCCGGCCTCGACGAGGGCATGACCGGCCGACTCGACTGCTACACCTTCACCCTCGAAGGCGACGGCGTCTCCGGCCCCATCACGGTGACGAGTGACGCCAACGGCCAGTTCACCTTCGACGGTCTCCTGCCCGGACACACCTACACGGTGACCGAGGCGCCGGTCTACGGCGTCGATGGGGAACTGCTGTTCATCTCCGAACCGATGGAGATCCGCGTCGAGAACGACGGCACGATCCTCATCAACGGTGTGGCCGTTCCGACCGATCCGGGTGTGCAGACCTTCGCGGCGCCGCCCGCTCCCGAGGAACCCACCTATGAGGTGACCGACTTCGTCAACACCTACAACCCGGTCCTCAAGACGGACACCGCCTGGGCCGGTTGGGTCAGCGACGAAGGCACCAAGAAGAACCCGGGCACGTTCCAGAAGTGGGACGGCTCCGACACGAGTGAAGACGGCGTCCACCGCACCGGATCAAGCGCGTGGTCCATGGCCGTCGAGATCCCGGAGACCGGTGAGAAGGTCGTCGACCTCGTCTTGGGGCAGAACACCGTCATCGGACAGGTCGTCGTCACGCCGGACGATGCCCGGCTGACCGTCGACCTCGAAGCCCTGCGCGCCATTTACGGCGACAAGGCTGACATCAACACGATTCATCTCGAGACCGGCAGCGACGTCACCGACTTCCAGAAGGGCAACGGCCAGTTCAGCTTGACCGGCGCCGTCGTCAAGCTCTCGGACACCGAGTACCTGCTGCCGTTCGGCGATCGCGACGACACGATGTTCGCCGCCCACGTCGAGATCGGCTACGACGCCAACTGGAACTACCTCAAGGCGTATCTGGAATCCTGCTCGGCTTACGTTCCGCCGGTCGACCCGGCGCCCGAGCCGGAGCCGACCGAGGAGCCGACGGATCCGACGACCGAGCCGACCGAGCCCAGCGACGGCCCAACCGACCCGGCAACCGAGCCCACCGAGCCCAGCGACGACCCAACCGACGGACCGACCGACCCGACGGATGATCCGACGTGCTGGTGCGTGTGCGAGTGCGTCGATCCCGACGCTCCGGTTGTCGGCCCGCCGATCCCGGACCCCAAGCCGAAGCCCGGCGACGAGACCACGAAGCCGGAACCGCCGGCTCCCAAGCCTGGTGACGACAAGCCCAAACCCGGCGACGATCCGACCAAGCCGCAGCCGCCGGCCCCGGATCCCGGCAAGGATCAGGGCCAGCCGGACCCGGCTCCCAAGCCTGGTGACGACAAACCGAAGCCTGGTGACGACAAACCGAAGCCCGGGGACGACAAGCCGACACCTGGTGTCGATCCGGATGCCCCGGTCGTCGGCCCGCCGATCCCGGACCCCAAGCCGAAGCCCGGCGACGAGACCACGAAGCCGGTACCCCCGGCTCCCACGGCCAAGCCCGGCGACGATCCGAAACCCGAGCCTCAGCCCGAACCCGAGCCACAGCCCGAACCCGAGCCACAGCCCGAACCCGAGCCACAGCCCGAACCCGAGCCACAGCCCGAACCCGAGCCACAGCCCGAACCCGAGC
>JAISHO010000040.1 GCA_031262485.1 Propionibacteriaceae bacterium | reverse complement strand
GCATAGCGGGCTGAAACCTTCATGGTGTAACTGGAAGTCGAAACACCAAGTTCACCAGGTTTCAGCCCGTGTTTACGCTAGCCACACCGCGTATCACCCGACTTTGAGTAGCCCGTGGGGTTGCGTTGGATGTGAAGTCATCCAGAGTCATTCAAGGCTAGGACGGCGTCTCCGCTTGAGCAGCACCATGGCGTCGCGGTGAACGACTTCGCGTTCGAATTGTGAGCCCAGCGATTGGGCGAGCCAGGCGGTGCGCCGGCCCATCATGGCGGGGAGTTCCTCGGAGGAGAAGTTGGTCAGGCCGCGGGCGATGACGGCGCCGTCAGGCCCGGCGATCTCGACGGGGTCGCCGGCCACGAAGTCGCCGGTCACGGCGGTGATGCCGGCGGCGAGCAGGGAGGCCCCACGTTCGCGCAACGCGGCTACGGCGCCGACGTCGATCGTGAGACGACCGCGCACGACGGTGGCGTGGGCGAGCCAGAGCAAACGGCGCGGTCGGGGTGCGGCGACGGGGCTGAACACCGTGCCGACGTCGTCTCCGGCGAGCGCGGCGGCGGCGTCGTCGGCCCGGCCCAACACGACGGGGATGCCGGCGGAGGTGGCGATGCGGGCGGCTTCGAGCTTCGTCGCCATGCCTCCGGTGCCGACCGACGAACCAGCCCGGCTGACATCGACCGTCACTTCGTCGACGTCGCCGACCGCGTCGATCCGTTCCGCCCCTGCCTCGGCGGGATGGGCGGTGTAAAGGGCGTCGACGTCGGAGAGGAGGACGAGCGCTTCGGCCCGCACCACCTCGGCCACGAGCGCCGCTAAGCGGTCATTGTCACCGAAGCGGATCTCCTGGGTGGCGACGGTGTCGTTCTCGTTGACGACGGGGACGGCGCCGAGGCGCAGCAAGGTCGTCAAGGTGCGCACGGCGTTGGCATAGGAGGCCTTGCGGGTGAGGTCGTCGACGGTGAGGAGGACCTGGGCGGCGGTGATGCCGTGGCGGGCGAAAAGATCGGTGTAACGGGCCATGAGGAGCCCTTGCCCGACAGCGGCGGCGGCCTGTTGGCGGGCCAGGTCGCGAGGCCGGGAAGCCAATCCGAGCGGACCCATCCCGGCGGCGATCGCCCCAGAGCTGACGAGGACGACCCCGGCTCCGGCGCCCCGGCGGGCGGCGAGTGTGTCGACGAGACGGGCCACCCGACCCTCGTCGACACCAGACCGCGGATCTGTCAGCGAGGAGGACCCTACTTTGACGACGACGCGGGCCGCGTCGGCCACACGTCGTCGGGCATCGGCCGCCGCATCTATGTTCACGAGGTCATGGTACGAGTTCGACCCCACTGGCTCGTTCAGGCTCCGGCGCCGGCCGGGACGTTCGCCTCAGCTGTCGTCCCTTCGGCCAGAGCGGTGAGCGCATCGTCCGTCTCACCCTCATCGTCTGAAGCCGCCGAGGAGTGTGACAGGAGCGGGGAATTGTCCGTCGGGGCGGCGGGGGCCATCGGGTGGCGATGATGGATGCCCGGCTTGGCCCGACGCAAGGCGATGGCGGCTTGTTTCGGCGTCGGATCAGAACGTGAATCCCTCACATGCATGGGGAGTTTGCTGAGCAGTCGGGCCAGGGTGGCGGTGTAATGTTCGAGCGCCGTGGAGAGGTGTTCGCGCACCCAGATCTCGTCACGCCCCAGAACCTGGCTGATCTCCTCCAGGGAAAGTTCATCCCACCAGGCCATTTGCAGGAGTCGTTCGTCGGAGCCACGTTGCGAGGTGAGCGCCCGGTGGGCCGTCCGGGCGAGGGTGGCCTCTTTATTGATGGGCTGTTTGACGGAGCCGCGCAGCTTGTCGAGGATCGTCTCGTGTGAATCGGCCTGACGGTAGGCGTGGTCGACGACGTCGACGATGGTTTGGTAGAGCGAGCGCAGATCGGTGTAGCCGCGCGCTCGCGCGACGGCGAAGACCTGGTCGGCTAAGGTCGTCGGATCCTCCACGCCCACGGCGCGCCACTCACAACTAGCTACGACCATGTCGTAATAACGACTGCGAAAGTCGTCTGCTTCCATCTCTCGCACACTCCCTCTTTGCTGTCTATTTCGGCTGTGCCATTGTCTCCATAGACGGAGGAAGGAACCGTGAGGCGCAGATGAGAGCACGCCACCTACGCGATGAGGCGCGCGTCCCCCAGCCAAGCCCGTCGCCGTGCCGAGAAGCCGTTCCGCTCGGAATTCTCGATTCGTCGATCCCCCAGCCCTCCTGGCTCCAGACTACCGGGAAATCAGCGCTTTCGGCTGTCACGTTCATGTGAGAGCCGCGATATTCCATCGTTTGGCAAGGTTTGATAGGTGGCGCCGCCGGGCTTTCCGCCAATCGTGGGGAGGAGCGGTGATGGCCGCACCGACCCGGCTGGCGGCGCGGCTTCACGAACCAAGGGAGCGGTGTAGTGTGAACTCACATACCCGGTGACCACTTTCTCAGGCCTAGGGGAGTTCGCATGAGCACGGAGACGATGAGCGTCACGGTGAGCCCGGGCGAGCCCGCGCCGGACGCGTTGGAGGAACGCCTGCGCGATCCCGCCACACGCGCCGCCCTCGTCACATTGCTCGACAACATCGACACGATCGCCGGCATGGTCGAAGTGATGCAAAGTTTCATGGCCCGCTCGTCGGAGATCGTCGACAACGTCGCTGGGATGTATCACGAGGTGACGACGCGCGTCGCCTCGGATCCGGCGGTCGAGCGGGGGACGGATTCCTTCGTCAAGTTGGGCCAGCAGGTCCTCCCCATCGCCTCCCGGATGGCTGACGCCAACGTCGCCGAACAACTGGCCCATTCGCGCGCCATCGAGCCCGAGTTCGTCGAGTTGCTCTTCCGCATCTTCGACGGCATCCGCGACGTCCAGGCCGACATGGCCGCCGCCCCGCCGAAACGGCGCATCACCATGCTGCGGCTTCCCCTCATGATGCGTGACCGCGACTTCAACCGGGGCATCGATTATGTGCTGCGCGTCGTCCGCAAAGTCGGGGTGGCCGTCAAGGAGACGGGCACGACGGCCTACCAGCGGGCCCGAGGTCAGGAACGGTGAAGCGCCCCATGCGTGGAGCGAGACGGACGAGAGATGCGGGCGATCTAGGCTCGAGGACGACCGAAAGCGAGGAGAGACGATGACAACAGTGTTGTGGTTGCAGGGCGGCGCCTGTTCAGGTAACACGATGTCTTTCTTGAATGCGGACGAGCCGAGCGTCGTCGATCTCATCGTCGACTTCGGCCTCGACCTGCTCTGGCATCCGTCTTTGTCGCTCCAGATGGGGGAGAGCGCCAAGCAATTGTTCGCCGATTGCGTCTCCGGCGCCCAACCGCTCGACATCCTCGTCTTCGAGGGCTCTGTCATCGAGGGGCCCGACGGCACCGGGCGTTTCGACATGTTCGCCGACCGTCCGATGAAGGATTGGGTGACGGAATTGGCGGCGGCGGCCAACATCGTCGTCGGCATCGGCACCTGCGCCACCTACGGGGGGCTGCCGGCGATCGATCCGAACCCGTCGTCGTCGACCGGTCTGCAATATCACCGAACGAAGAAGGGCGGCTTCCTCGGCGCGGGGTGGACGTCGAAGGCGGGGCTCCCCGTCGTCAACATCCCTGGCTGCCCGGCCCACCCCGATTGGATCACCCAGATCCTCGTCGCGCTCGCCACCGGACGGGCCGGCGACCTCGTCCTCGACGACCTAGGCCGCCCGACGACATTCTTCAAGACCTTCATGCACAACGGCTGCACCCGTAACTCCTTCTTCGAGTTCAAACAGTCGACGATGACCTTCGGCGAGGGCACGCGCACCGGGTGCCTCTTCTACGAGTTCGGCTGCCGTGGGCCGATGACGCATAGCCCGTGCAACCGGATCCTGTGGAACCGGCAGTCGTCGAAGACGCGGGCCGGGATGCCCTGCCTGGGGTGCACCGAACCGGAGTTCCCTGTTTCCGATCTCGCGCCGGGCACCGTCTTCAAGACGCAGATGATCTCCGGGGTCATCCCGCGCGACATGCCGCCCGGGCAGGATCATGCGACCTATCTGGCGATGACGGCCACGGCCCGCATCTCCGCCCCCGCATGGTCCAAGGAAGACATGTTCGTCTAAAGGTCGTGCGGGGCACGGCTCCCTCCCCAACCCGCTGATCCCATCTGGCTAGGTGAAATCTTAAGGAATACGTGATGAGCACCATCGATCTCAATGTCGCCCCCCTCAACCGGGTCGAGGGCGATCTCGACGTCCGCGTCATCATCGAGGACGGCGTCGTGACGGACGCGTGGACGCAGGCGATGATGTTCCGTGGGTTCGAGACGATCCTGAGAGGCAAGGACATCCGGGCCGGGCTCATCATGACCCCGCGCATCTGCGGGATTTGCGGCGGCTCCCACCTCTACAAGTCTGCTTACGCCCTCGACACGGCGATGGGCTCCCATGTGCCGTACAACGCCACACTGGTGCGCAACATCGCCCAGGCTTGTGAGACGTTGCAGTCGATTCCGCGATACTTTTACGCGCTCTTCGCCGTCGACCTCGCCAATAAAAAGTACTCCTCGTCGCCGATGTATGACGAGGCCTGCGCCCGTTTCGCCGCGTTCACCGGCAGTTCGTACCAGCCCGGCGTCGTCCTCTCGCAGAAACCAGTCGAGGTCTACGCCATCTTCGGCGGGCAGTGGCCGCACTCGTCGTTCATGTGCCCCGGCGGCATCATGGGCGCCCCGACGCTCGATTCGGTGAGCCGTTCCTTCGCCATCCTCAACCACTGGAAGCGCACCTGGCTCGAGGGGCAGTGGCTCGGCTGCACGGTTGAGCGCTGGTCACAGAACAAGACGTGGGAAGATGTCCTCGCCTGGCTCGACGAGAAGGAGGAGCATGCCAATTCCGATTGCGGCTTCTTCATCCGCTACGCCCTCGACATCGGTCTCGACGGCTATGGCGCCGGTCATGGCGATTTCATCGCCACGGGGACGTACTTCTCGCCGACGTTGTATGACCATCCGACGATCGCGGGGCGCAACGACGCCCTCATCGCGCGTTCCGGCGTCCTCGTCGACGGGGCGTACCACGAGTTCGATCAGGCGAACGTCTTCGAGGACGTCGCGCATTCGTTCTACAACGGTGATGACCACGTCCACCCCTTCGACGGCACACAGAACGCCATCGACCCGGAGAAGGGCAAGGCCCAGGGCAAGTACAGCTTCGGCAAGGCGCCGCGCTACAGCATCGGCCCCAACGGCAACAAGCCGCTTGAGGCGGGGCCGTTGGCGCGCATGATGGTGGCCGGTCAAAAGGCCACGGCGCCCCATCAGCACGAGGATCCGCTCGTCGCCGACATCGTCGCGAAGAAGGGCGTCAGCGTCTTCACCCGGCAATTCGCCCGCATGCACGAGGCCGCTTATCTCATCGAATCGGTCCTCGGCTGGCTCGGCCAGATCGATCTGGCGGAATCCTTCTGCGACACTCCGGTCGATCCCGTCTCGGCGCGCGGTTACGGCGCCACCGAGGCGGCGCGCGGGGCGTTGCAGGACTGGATCGTCATCGAGAACGGCAAGATCGCCAATTACAACGTCATCACTCCGTCGACCTGGAACATCTCCCCGCGCGACAAGGACGGCGTCCGTGGCCCCATGGAGGAGGCCTTCGTCGGCGCCCCCGTCGCCGACATCCACGACCCCGTCGAGTTGGGGCATGTCGCGCGCAGCTTCGACTCCTGCATCGTCTGCCAGGTCCACGCCTACGACGGCAAGACGGGCCGGGAGATGTCGCAGTTCGTCATCAACAAGATGGTGTGACGACGATCGCTGACACCGCTGGGACTGCCGCGACTGCGACTGTGGAGTCGGGCAGCCCGGGGCCGGGCGAGAGATCGTCTCAGACCCGTGCGGATGCGGGGGAGAGCACGGTGTTCCCGGGGAATGACGTTGCTCAGATTGGGACGCCGAGTGGCCGACCGGCTCCGTGGGAACTACTCGACGACGGGTGGGAGCGGCACCGCGTCGACCTCCTCATCATCGGCTGCGGCAACCTGCTGCGCGGGGACGACGCCGCCGGCTGCGTGTTCATCCGCCGCTTGTGGGATCGCTGGGAACCACCGCCGTCGATCCGTCTCCTCGACGCTGGGACGTCAGGGATGGACGTCGCCTTTCAGATGCGTGACGCTGACCGCGTCATCCTCGTCGACGCCAGCGCGACGGGCGCCGAGGCGGGCACGATCACCCATCTGCCCGCCGCCGAGGTCGAGACGTTGCCGCCGCCATCGGGCCTAGCCAGCCACGATTACCGGTGGGATCACGCCCTCGCCTTCGCGCGCTGGCTGCTCGGGCCCCACCTGCCGCGCGAGATCGAGGTCTACCTCATCGAAGGCGGCTCCTTCGACTTCGATCGTCCCTTGTCGCCGCCGGTGAGTGCGGCGGTGGACTGGCTGGCCGATCACTTTCTTGACAGGATGGCGTGATGGTTGACGATCGCATGACCGCTGATTCCCCTCTCGACGACCCGACCGGCGCCGAGGGCGTGGCGCCTGAGGTAGGGGAGGGTGTGCCACAGCAGCCCGCCGATGAGAACTCAGGTGGCGACGAACGGTCTGTCGAGCCTGGAGGCCGGATTCCCCGCCCCCAGCCGCTCGGCGCTTTCCCCTTGCCGGCGGGGCTTCTCCTCGTCACGGGCGAGGGCTCGGACGAGGTGCGCCGTCAGTTGCTCGCCGGCCATCGACCCGCGGTCTGGCCGGAATCCTTGAAGGGTGTCGAACTGGCCTACGCCGACGATCTCGAGGCGGCCGCCGACATCTTCGCCCGTGACGCCGCGAGCGATCCGGCGGCGTTCTACAACCTCTTCGTCCTCAGCCCGGAGATGGTCGATCGTCCAGCGCTCGTCGAGGCCTTGGGCGACGAGTGGCGTCCCCTCGTCGACACCCTCGCCTATATGTATGGGCTCACGAGCGTCATCCCGGCGGCGGGGGAGGCGGGTGGCGAGATCGCCGCCGTCGCCGCGTCCGCCCAAGCCGGGGCTGCCGTCGAGGAGGGGCGGGAGGCCGAGGCTTTGCGCCACCTGCGGGCCGCTGCGACCGCTGCTCAGGGCGTCAACCCGCCCTATGAGGGAATCTTGCGCGCTGAGATTGCCAGCCGGACGGGGTCGCTGACCGAGGCCGACGCCGCCGTCGCCCTGCTCGCCGACACCGATCTGACGGCCGCATACGCCGAGGCGCGCTACCAGCAGGCCAGCCTCATCCACGAGTTGGCAATGGCGGGCAAACGCCCCATCGCCGACGCCATCGCCGGATACACCGACGCGCTCAGCCGGATCAGCGAGACGGACTATCCGCCGTTGTTCGCCCGTCTCCACTTCAACCTTGGCACCGCCTACCTCGCCGCCCCGGTGACGAGCCGGCAGGATCAACTCCGGGCCGCGTTGGCCGTGCAATCGCTGCGCACCGCCGTCCGTCTCCTCGAACAAGAAGAAGAGGAGCCGCCGGAGTGGGCGGCCGCCACCCTCAACCTCGCCAACGCCCTCGTCTACGCCCCCTCCGGCCACCAGCGCGACAACCTCATGGAGGCGGTCGACCTCTACGAGACGGTCCTGCGCGTGCGCTCGACCCGGTTCGATCCGGCCGGGCGGGCCCGCGTCCTCTCCAATCAGGCGACCGCGCTGTCCCACCTCGGCTTGTTCGGCGACGCCCTGGCCCGCTTCGGCGAGGCGGAGGAGATCTTCCATCTGCTCGGCGACGAGGCCGCGGCCAAGGTAGCCCACGAAGGTCGCGAGAACGCGGCGGCGGGGAAGGCGCCCGAGTTGATCCCCGATGAGGAGAGCGACGGCGGCGAATCCGATCCCACGATCGGGGCACAGCCCCATTCCGCTGGCAAGACGCCGGCTGACGAACCAGGTGAGGCGCCCGCTCTCTAGGCGATTCGATGAGGGTGACGCGATGACGCGCATGAGCGAGGATGAGGTCGTTTCAAGGCGATGGACGACGATCCGCCGCCGCATCATCATGCGCGGCGTCGTCCAGGGGGTCGGGTTTCGGCCTCATCTCGCAACACTCGCGGCACGTTTCCCGATCACCGGGTTCACGGGCAACAACGACGAGTCCGTCTTCGCCGAGGCTGAGGGGGAGGCGTGGGCGGTCGACGGGTTTATCGAGTGTGCCAGTTCGGATCATCCGCCTCTCGCCGTCGTCACCTCGCTCGAGGACGAAGAACTGATCCCGACGGGGGAGGAGATCGCCTTCGTCATCATCCCTTCGCGTCGGTCCCCGGGGGCGCTCACCCTCATCTCGCCCGACATCGCGCCGTGTGCTGATTGCGTCCGCGAGATGACCGACCCCTCCGACCGTCGCTTCCGCTACCCCTTCATCACGTGCACGAATTGCGGGCCGCGCCTCAGCATCATCCGCGACGTCCCCTACGACCGCCCCAACACCACGATGGATGCCTTCCCGATGTGCGACGCCTGCGCGGCGGAGTACAGCGATCCGTCCGATCGGCGCTATCACGCCCAGCCGATCAGTTGTTTCGATTGCGGGCCGACGCTGCGGCTCACGCTCACCGATCTGGGGCGTGAGGCCGGGTTCACCACACCACACGCTGGTGGATCATCACGTTCTCGGGAATCGTTCGACGCGATCCTCACGGCGGCACGCGCCATCATCGCGGACGGTGGCATCCTCGCCGTCAAGGGGATCGGCGGCTACACCCTCATGTGTGACGCCCGCGACGCGAACGCCGTCGAACGGCTCAGGTCACGCAAACGTCGTCCGGGCAAGCCGTTCGCCGTCATGGCGGCCACGGTCGAGGCGGCTGAGCGGATCGCCGACCTTTCCCCAGCGCAGCGAGACACGCTCGTCAGCCCACAACGACCTATCGTCCTTCTCCCGCAAGCGGCGACCTACGATCTCGCTCCTGGCGTCGCCCCCGGGCTCGACGACGTCGGCGTCATGCTGCCCTCGGCGCCGCTGCACGTTCTCCTCGTCGAGGGGGACGAGGTCCTTGTCGCGACCTCCGGCAACGTCTCCGGCGACCCGATCCGCTATCGCGACGACGAGGCCGAACGCGACCTCGCCCGTCTCGTCGACGGCTTCCTCGTCCATGACCGAGAGATTGTCACGCCAGTCGAAGATTCCGTTTCCATGGCCGACACGAGGGGCGGGAGAGGCACGCTGCCCGCGTTGTTGTCAGCCGCGAGATGTCCCGATATCGCTCCTTCCTCTCCCTTGTCATCGCACCACTCCCGCCCCTCGTCCGAGCACGGGTTCGACGACGTCGATCTCATCCCCGTGCGCCGCTCGCGCGGTTACGCCCCCCTGCCGGTCCATCTCGGCGGCGCCGATGTCACCGTGCTGGCCGTCGGCGGGGAACTCAAGAACACCTTCGCCGTCACCCGCCATGGCATGGCCTTTCTCTCAGCCCACATCGGCGACATGGGGTCGTTGCGCTCCCGGCAAGCCTTCGAGCGAGGCGTCGATCAATCGCTCCGTTCGCATCGACGCAGCCCCGCCCTCCTCGTCTGCGATCTCCACCCCGGGTACGCGACGACGGCGTGGGCCGAGCGCTATTCCGAAACCCACGACATCCACCTGCTGCGCGTCCAGCATCATCACGCGCATGCCCTTTCGCTGGTCGCCGAGCATCGTCTCCAGGGAAAACCCACCGTCGTCGCCACGCTCGACGGCACCGGTTATGGAACCGATGGCACGATCTGGGGCGGAGAGATCATCGCCCTCGGCGCCGACCCGCTGGAATACGAGAGGGTCTGGCATCTGCCCATGTTCCCCCTTGCGGGAGGCGATTCCGCGGTGAAGAGGGTGTGGAAGAGCGCCCTCGGCCTGCTCGCTCGCTTCGGTGTCGATCCGGCAGGGCTGCCCTGCTACGAGGAGGCCGATCCGGCGGAGCGCGCTCTCGTCCTCAGCCAACTCGCCACTGGGCCAGTATCCGGCCTAGCCGCCGGCGTCGTCGAGACGTCGAGCGCGGGCCGCTGGTTCGACGCCGTCGCCTCGATTCTCGGGGTGCGCCAGGAGGCGACCTACGAGGCCCAAGCGGCCATGGAACTGGAACGCGCCGCCCACGGCTGCCATCACGCCGCCTGCGCCGATCCGGGGTGGGGCGATCCAGCCGGAATCGTCGCCGCGGTCGTCGAGGGGGCCCGCTCTGGACGCTCCATCGCCTGCATGGCTAGGGGTTTCCATGCCGCCTTGGCGACGGTCGTCGTCGATGCCCTGGCTGACTACGCGACCGCCCACCCGGAGATCGAGGGCAGGGTCGGGTTGAGCGGCGGCGTCTTCGCCAACCGTCTCTTGACGAGGGATTGTCAACACCGTTGGGGGGAGAGGGCCTCGGGGGCGCTCCTGATCCACCACGTCGTCCCCGCCAACGACGGCGGCCTCAGCCTCGGGCAGGCGCTGGCCGGGGTTCTGACGATGAATCGGCCGGGGCAGTTCTATTCTGGAACTACCACGACGTCGAACGTCACAAACGAGGGAGGCAGCTGAGATGTGCTTCGCGATCCCCGGGCGGATCCTCACCATCGACGAGTCGGGCGACGCCCCCTTCGCCGAGGTCGATTTCGCCGGTGAACAACGACGCGTCTGCTTGAGCTTCCTACCCGATCTGACGGTGGGCGAGCACATCATCGTCCACGCCGGGTACGCCTTGAGCCGGGTCGCCCCCGAGCAACTGCCCGAGGTCATGGCCGCTCTCGCCGAAGCCGGGGTAGTCGATGGGAATTTCGCCGTCGAATCGTCTCTGCCCCTTTCGCCGGAGTCCTTGTCTTCTTCTTCCTCTTCCCCGGCGTCCATGGCCGCGACGACGGGGGACGTCATCGGTGTCAATGCGCTCGCCTCCCTCGGCCAGTCTGACAACCTGACGTCGTTCGTTGAAGCGGGGGCCATTGGCGAGCAGTGCATCACCTGCAGCGACGAGGGTGTTCCGGCGACGGTCCTGGAGTACCCCGTCGGTCCGTTCGACCTTGCGGCGGTCGAGATCGATGGGGTGGTCGACGAGGTCGACGTCATGGTCGTCGGCGATGTCGTTCCCGGGGATCGCATCCTCGTCCACGCCGGTTCTGCGATCGCGATTCTTGAGCCGGATGGGATCGGAGAACAAGACTCGGAGATGGCGCTGTCCGGCGCCGGTTCGTCGATAGTGGCGGGCCGGGTAGACGGTCGGGGAGAATGAGTCCATGACGAACCCCCCCACCCGTCGTCCCACGAGCGAAGCCGAGGTCGCCGAGCGCATCGAGGCTTATCGTCGGCGCCGCCCCCGTCTCACCGATGAGACGGTCACCCTCGCCCACGGGGCCGGCGGCAAAGCCTCTGCCGCGCTCGTTGACGCCGTCTTCATCGAGGCCTTCGGCGCGCCCGGCCCGGAGCTGACGGATGGCGCGCTGCTGACGGTCGAGGGAGGACGTCTCGCCTTCTCGACCGATTCCTATGTCGTCCAGCCGATTGTGTTCCCCGGGGGTTCGATCGGCGAGCTCGCCGTCAACGGCACCGTCAACGATCTCGCCGTCTCCGGGGCGATCCCAAAGTGGCTCTCCGTCGCTTTCGTCATCGAGGAAGGATTGCCGGTCGCGACCTTGCGCGAGATCGCGACCGCGATGCGGGCCGCCGCCGACGCGGCCGGGGTCGTCATCGTCACCGGCGACACCAAAGTCGTCCCCCAGGGGGCGGCCGATCAGGTCTTCATCACCTCCGCCGGGATCGGCGTCGTCCCTGACGGCCGTGACCTGGGCGCCCATCGCGTCGCGGCGGGCGACCGGATCCTCGTCTCCGGGGCGATCGGCGACCACGGCATGGCCGTCATGATGGCGCGCGGCGATCTCGCGCTCGAAGCCGACATCGTCTCCGACTCCGCCCCCGTCAACGGCTGGGTCGAGGCGCTCTACGCCGCCGGCGTCGACGTCGCCTGGATGCGCGACGCCACCCGCGGCGGGGTCGGCACCGTCGTCAACGAGTTGGCCCAGGCCAGCGGGCTCGGGGTGCTCTTGGAGGAGGAGACGATCCCCGTCCATCCCGCCACGCGCGGCGCCTGCGACATGCTCGGCATCGACCCGCTCTACGTCGCCAACGAGGGATGTTTCATCGCGGTCGTCCCGAACGACGCCGCCGTCACCGCCCTCGCCGCTCTCCACGCCGCCGGGGCCACGGAGGCCGCCCTCATCGGACGGATCACCGAGGATTTCCCCGGCGCCGTCGCCATCCACAACGCTTTCGGCGGTGATCGTCTCGTCGACATGCTCGTCGGCGACCCGCTGCCCCGTATCTGCTGACCATGTCCCCGCCAACCCCAGGAAGTGGGCCGAGCGGGGGAGACGAGCCCCGAAGAAGGAGGGCGCCATGTGCCTAGGCGTGCCAGCTGAGGTGATCGACATCGTCGACGAGGGCGAGCATCTCGCCAAGGTCGACGTCGGCGGAGTCCGCCGCGTCATCTCGACCGCGCTGCTGACCGACCGCCCCGTCGCGACCGGCGACTGGGTCCTCGTCCACGTCGGATTCGCCATGAGCTATATCGACGAGGCCGAGGCCGCCGCCACTCTCGACCAGATCCAGAAACTCGGCCAAGCCTGGGACGACGAGATCGACGCCTTCAAAGAAACGGCCATCGTGTGACGAGGCGCGCTCCCGACGACGCTCCCGCTGGGGCCGCCCCCGTCGCGTCCATTCCTTCGACCGTGCCTGAGCCCGGATCGGCCAATCCCGGCCTGCGCGCCGCCTGGTCGGGCTTTTGGAACTCCGACGCCTGGGACACCAATCGGGCCATGCTGCGCGAGTGGGGGATCTCCGTCGCAGCGGCCGGCATTCTCGTTTTCTATGATCTCGCCTTCGCCGCGCCTTTCTCGGGCCCCTTTCAAGACAAAGCCGTGGGTTTGTGGGAGCGACTCGTCGGTCTTTCGCAGTCGTTCAACGAGGGCGTGGGATCTCTGGCAGGCCTCGTCGCTCTACCCGTCACCTTCTTCATCGCCGTCGCCCTCAGTGACGTCGGAGTCATCGCAACCCGCTGGACGGTGGAGACGCGCGCGTGGGCGGCCCGGTTGTTGCGCTGGTCGTCGCGCGCTGTCTCCGTCGCCAGCTGGTGTTTCATCCCCTCCCTCGTCGTCCTTGGCACCCCGGTGCTCGGCATCCTCATTCCTCTCGCCTGCCAAATTCTCTGCGCCTACTGCGCCGCCATGGCGGTGACGCAACGGACCTCGACGACGGCTTACGAGGCTTACACCGCTCGAATCGAAGAACTCGAAGAGCGCCGCTCGACCCTGATGAGGACCCTCGAACGTCGGCCCATCCCAGTGTCGTGGTGGGTCCGCTTCATGGACACCTCGTGGGGAGCAATCACGATGGCTGCACTGCTCGTCTTCGTGAGCCTCGTCCCAGCTCTGACGTTCGGTGAAATGGATTTGGATTCCTTTCAGACTCTTGTAGTCGTCACACCCTTCGCCGTTCTTCTCCCGATCCCAATGTTTGTAGTCGGTGGTGCGACTCGTGTCAAACGGTCGGCTATCACCGTTTCGTGGATGGTCGTGATGATCCTCTTGATGATTCCCGGAGGGATCCTCGGAGCAGCCATTGGAACCGACGGAGAAACAAGCACGTTCGATAGTGATGGGTTCATTTGGCTTCTTTGGGTTCTCCCGTTCGTTGTCGGATTCGTTGTGATCTTCTCGAGTCCCATACTGGCGGAACGGTTCGGTTGGCTCATCCCCACGCGGATCGCCGCCCTCGACAAGGAGATCAGCCGCCTCGAGCGCATCAGATCTCAGGAGAAACAACTCATTGACGCACAGATGACGACAGCGGGGCCCGAGGGGGAGAACGCTTCGACGGTTCAGTGATCTGGATTGATCCGCGAATAGGACCTACGAGAAGCGCATGGGACTGTTCCGCCCCATTCATGAATGGGATCGTGCGGTCGCACTGACGGAAGAAGATCATCTCAGCATCGTCGGTACTCAGGGGCCGCGCTTTCGATACACGCCGCGCAACTCCTATGAAAACCGAGTAAGCTGCTTGTCATAGTGAGAGTTGTTACCTCACTGTGTGCTTTTAATCGACGGTCGTACGTGATGCGGCCCCGTTTGCGATGGTGTGACCGACATGGCAGATCGACCGGATGACCGCCGCTGGGCCGTCACCGCCTTGATCGTCAGCCTGTGCGCGGCAGTCGGGGCGTTCATCCCCGGGGTCATCGCCTCGAACGCCACTCTCGCCCTCGACGGGGCCTCGCCCTCCGCCTCCGTCTCCGCGTCGCCCGATCCCGAACCGGAGCCGGGGGAGCCGACCGAGTCCGAATCCGCTTCGCCCTCGCCGACCTCGACGCCGACACCCGAGCCGCTCGTTGTCGCCACGGTCACGATCAGCGGCGAACCGCACCGAGGCGAGACGCTCACCGCAGCAGCCGAAGGCGTCACCCCGGAGGGGACCGAGGTCTCCTTCCGTTGGTATCGCGGCGACCGGGCCATCCCCGGAGCCGCTGGTGAGACGTACACGCTGACCGGCTACGACGTCGGAAAGAACGTCACCGTCGAAGCGACGGTGCGCCGCGACGATGAGACGGCTGCCCGCCGATCCGACCCGGTCATCCCCTACGGCGACGCGATCGAGCTGGCCGGCGCCGAGATCGCCGGAGTCGCCCAAGACGGTGAGACGTTGACCGCCGCACCCGTCGGCTTGTCGCCACAGGCCTCGTATCTGTCGTATCAGTGGTATCGCGACGGGGAGCCTGTCAACGGCGCCACGGAGCGTCAGTTCACGCTCACCAATCTCGAGGTCGGCCACGAGATGTCCGTCGAGGTGAGTGCAAGGCTGACTGGTCTTGACTCGGCCACCGCGCGCTCTGCCGCCGTCCTCGTCGAGGGGCGGGCCGTCGAGTTCGACGAGGTGACGATCATCGGCGATCCGACGGTGGGCCAGGTGCTGCGCGCCGAGGTCACCGGCGTCGACCCGTCTAGCGCGGACGTCGCCTATCAATGGTTGAGGGCCGGCGAACCGATCCCCGGCGCGACCGGCGCCATCTACACCCTCGGTGCGGCGGACGCCGACCAGGCCATCTCCGTCCGTGTCACGGCCACCGCCGCAGGGCGGGCCGAGGCGACCGGTGAATCATTGCCCACCGCCCCCGTCGCCCTCGCCACACTCGCGCTCGACTCCGTCGCCATCACCGGAACGGCCGAAACCGGCCACATCGTCACCGCCGTCATCAGCGGCCTTGCGCCAGCCGACACCGACGTCACTTATCAATGGTTGCGCGACGGCCAACCGATCGACGGGGCGACGGAACGGACGTATCAGCTCATCGCCGCCAACTCCGGGCACAGCCTCAGCGTCCTCGTGACGGCCACGCGCGAAGGTTTCATTCCCGCCTCCGCGTCCGACACCGTCTCCGGTTCGTCCAACGACGCCCGTGTCGCCGCCGCGACGATCCGGGGCGAGGCCGAGACTGGGTCCGTCCTCACCGCCCGGGCGATCGGGGTCGCCCCGCGCGACGCCGACCTGGCCTACCAGTGGTATCGCGACGGAGCTCCCATCGCCGGAGCGACCGAGGAGACGTACACCGTCGACCCGGCCGATATCCACCACACGGTCACTGTCGCCATCACCGCCACCGCGCCCGGTCATGAGGCGGACACAGCTGTGGCCGCCGCCGTCGAGCCCACCCCGCTCGTCGGGGAGATCGGGCGAGTCGTCGTCGAGGGCGACCCCATCGAGGGAACCACGGTGACCGCAGGCGTCGACGACGTCACCCCGGCCGACGCCGATCTCACCTACCAGTGGTATCGCGACGGCGCCCCCATCGAGGGCGCCGCCGGGCGCACCCACAAACTCCTCCCCGCCGACGTCGGCCGCTACGTCACGGTGCGCGTCACCGCCACCGAGACCGGCCACACCTGGGCAGTCGAGGAGGCCGAGTCGGTCGTCCCGCTGCCTCGCCCAGCGCCGTCCCCCAGCGTGACCCCGACGCCCACACCGACCCCGACCCCCGCCCCGGGAACCGTCACCCCCAAGGCGAGCACGAGCACATCTGGTTCGTCCTCCTCCTGGTCGACATCATGGAGTTGGAGCACCGCGTCGACCACCTCGACGACGGTGACGTCCTCGTCTAGCTCTTCCGTTCGCACTGTGTCCTCATCGACGTCCTCCGAGGTTCCTGACACCGGATCCCAACCAGGTCTGGCCGGAATCCTCCTCCTCGGCGGCCTCGCCCTGGCCACCGGATCGGGCGTTCTGATCCTCCGCGCCCGGGCCCACAACTGATCTGCGACGTCGTCCAGTTCCTTGGGATCGTTTTGCCTCATTCATGAATGGGAGCGTACGATCGCATTTATGATTCCGATTCGCGACATCGCCGAACTCGGCGGTCTCGTCAGCCAAGCCCGCCATGACGCGGGCCTGACACAAGAGCAACTCGCCACCCGGGTGGGCGTCTCAAGGAAATGGCTAGGCCGGCTGGAGAACGGCCAGAACTCTGGCGCTGAGTTCACGCTGATCGCCCGGACGTTGCGCGCTCTCGGTATCAGGCTTGTCGCGGAGGCAACTGAGGCGACGTCATGAATGAGCTCTCGGTCCTTCTCTATGGACGCGTCGTCGGCCGACTGGCTCAGGATCGCAACGGACGACACCGTTTCACGTATGCAAGCGACGCGGGCCCGTTGCGGCTTTCCCGTACCATGCCACCGTCGAAGCGGGACTATCGGCATCGTGTCATCGAACCCTTCATCGAGGGCCTCCTCCCAGACAATCCTCGTGTCCGTGAGGCGGAGGGCGTCCGTCTCGGTGTCTCCGGCGGCAACCCCTTCGCATTGCTGGGCGAACTGGGCTTGGACTGCGCGGGGGCGGTCCAGTTCTGCGCTCCCGATCGGGTCGACGAGGTGATGAACCGGTCCGGTTCGCTCATTCCGCAGTCACGCGGGCAGATCGCTGAGCGCCTGCGGTTGTTGCGGATGGACGACGAAGTGAGCCGTGTTCTGCCGGGAGAGTCCTATTCCATCGCCGGTTGGCAAGCGAAGTTCGCTCTTCGGAAGACGGATGACGGATGGGCCGAGGCGGTGGGCGCCGAACCGACGACCCACATTGTCAAGCCCGGGGTCGCCAGCCTCGAACTCGAGGCGTTGACGGAGCATGTCAGCATGGACGCCGCCCGTCGTCTCGGACTCGCGGCGGCTCGCACAGAGTATGTCGAATTTGACGATCAGCCCGCCATCGTCGTCGAGCGTTATGACCGCGAGGTGAGCCCCGATGGATCGATCCGACGCCTGCATCAAGAGGACTTCTGCCAGGCCCTCGGCGTCTTCCCCCAGAAGAAATACGAGCGTTTAGGTGGACCGCATGTGACTGATCTCGTCGATGTCGTCCACCAGGTCTGCCCGCCGGGGGACGTCGAGCGTCTCACCCAGGCGGTCGCTTTCAGCTATGTCATCGGCGCCTCCGACGGTCATGCCAAGAATTTTTCGCTTCTCATCAGTGATGCCGGTGATTTCAGTCTCGCCCCGCTCTATGACGTCGCGACGGTCCTGTTCTACGAGCCTCATGATCGTCGCCATCCCCACAGACTGGCGTTCGCGATCGGTGGTGAATCCGTTTTCGGCCACATTCTCGACCGGCATTGGGAAACCTTCGCCCGCGCGGTCAATGTTCCGTCCGATCAGGTGATCGCCATCGTCCATGATCTCGCCGAGCGGGCCCCCGACGCCATGGCCGACGCCTTCGCGACGATGGGTATGAGGGCCGACGGCATGGCGAAAGTGGTCATGCCGCAGATCGAGCGTCTTTGCTGGAGCGCGCGTCATTCCAGGAATTGGGAGGACGCGCCGATCCACATATGGTGATCCGTCGCCGAGCGTCGCTGGGGAGGAGGACCACATGAAGATCCGGAAGGTCGCCTGCCCGCTCAGCTGATTCCTCCACGGCGTTAGCTGAAACCCCGCTCACCCCACCCGGCTCGCCCCGCCCGCGGCGGAGGCGACGATGAACTCGGGCGCCGCCGGATATCCCTCGTCGGCGAAGGTGTCGGTGATCGACATCTGCACGGCGTCGAGGGAGGCGGTCGGCACGAGCGCGATGGCGGAGCCGCCGAAGCCGCCGCCGGTCATGCGCGCGCCGATCGCGCCGGTGGCCATGGCCGTGGCGACGGCCGTGTCGAGTTCAGGCGAGCTGATCTCGTAGTCGTCGCGCATCGAGAGGTGGGAGGCGACGAAGAGGCGCCCGAGCCCGGCGAAGTCGTCGGATGTGAGGCAGACGATGGCGTCGCGGACGCGTTGGATCTCGGTGACGATATGACGCACGCGGCGGCGCAGTTGGTCGGTGGAGAGCTGGCGCAGGGCGTCGTCGAGGTCGCCGGGGTCGATGGCGCGCAGGGCGGTGACACCGAGTTCGCGGCAAGCCGCTTCACAGTCCGCTCGGCGGGAGCCGTATTGGCCGTCGGCGTTGGCGTGGGAGGCGCGGGTGTTGATGACGAGGAGGACGAGGTCGGCCTCAGCTAGACGCAAGGGCACCTGGGTGACGGAGCCGTCTTGGCAGTCGAGCCCGAGCGCGTAGCCCTCGAGGCATCGCAGGCTGGCCGCTTGATCCATGCCGCCGGTCGGGGCGAGCGCGATCTCGTTCTCCGCCTCCTGGCACAACCCGGCCAAGGTCGCGCGGGCGGCGTCGTCGGCCAACAAACCAAGCCCGAAGAGGTCGCTGGCCGGCGCGGCGATGGCTCCCTCGATGGCGGCGGAGCTGGAGAGCCCCGAGCCGACGGGCACCTCGGAGGCGAAGGCGATGTCGAGGCCGGTGATAGTGTGCCCGGCCCGGCGCAGCGCCCAAACCACCCCGGCCGGATAGCGCGACCAATCGGAGGGGGCGCCCGGCGCGATGTCCTCGAGCTTCACCTCGACCGGATCGCCCATGCCATGGGAGACGAGCCGCAGCACGCCGTCGTCGCGTTTCCGGGCGGCCCCATACGTGCGCTGGGGGAGGGCGATCGGCAGCACAAGCCCGGCGTTGTAATCGGTGTGCTCGCCGATGAGGTTGACGCGCCCCGGCGCCCCCCACACCCCCTCGGGCTTTCCGCCGAAATACGTGGTGAAATTCTGTGCGGCGGCGTCCTGTGCGTGCATATCGTCCTCCCCGGGGCTCCGCCGGCGATGGCGGGTGAAAGTCTCATGATGGCGACGCGACCGGCGAGCGAACTTCTGTGCCATGTGGCGACGATTGCGTCGAGACTAAGAATAATCCTCGTCAGGCGATGATGGGAACCACCACGACGCGCGAGTGGCGCGCGCTGGGACGCGATCGCGTCGCTTCGTCCGCTCGCGCCGTCGTATCGTCCAGGATCCGCGCGGCCGACGACGACTACGACCGATGGCGACGAGGACGCGCCAAGGGGAGCGATCGTCGGATCAAAGACGGATACGAGGTGGTGCGGGAGCCCTGATCGGGGCTGCCGAAGCCTGATTCTCATCGACGTCTCAGCGCCTCGTCCCCCATCCTTATCCCCCTCTCATCGCCGACCCCGTAGACTCCGCGTTATGTCCAACAGCGTTGACGCGACGACCGCCCCCGGCTCCCTCCCCGAGAACGCCCCCGCTGGCCTCGTCCAGGCGATCGACAAGATGCGAGCCGCCGAGGTCCCCGGCGTCGCCATCGACATCTTCACCCACTATTACGCCCAGCTCGCCTCCGGGGCGACCGGCCTCATCCCGGAGGAGACGATCACCCCCCTGGCCGACCCTGACGTCATCGACGACGTCGACGCCACCCCCACGCCCGACGACATCGCCGCTTTCGAGCAGACGGCCGTCATCCGGCTCAACGGCGGCCTCGGCACGTCGATGGGCCTCGACCGCGCCAAGACTCTCCTCGAGGTGCGCGACGGGCTCAGCTTCCTCGACCTCATCGCCCGTCAAGTCCTCTGGGCTAGGAAGACGTACGATGTGCGCCTGCCGCTGCTCTTCCTCCACAGTTTCAACACGCGCGCCGATTGCCTTGAGGCGTTGTCGGTTTACCCCGATCTCCCCGTCGGCGATCTGCCGCTCGACATGATGCAATCCCAGGAGCCGAAGCTCCTCCAGGACGGCCTCACCCCCGTCGAGTGGCCGGCCGACCCGGATCTCGAGTGGTGCCCGCCCGGCCACGGCGATCTTTACCCGACGCTGCTGGTCTCCGGCGTCCTCGACCAGCTCATCGAGGCCGGTTTCCGGTATGCCTCGGTGGCGAACTCCGACAACCTCGGCGCCGCCCCTTCTCCCTTGCTGGCCGGCTGGTTCGCCCGCACTGGCGCCCCCTTCGCGGCCGAGATCACCCGCCGCACCCCGATGGACGTCAAGGGCGGCCACTTGGCCCGCCGCAAGGCCGACGGTCGGCTCATCCTGCGCGAGACCGCCCAAACCCCTGCCGACGAGATGCGTTTCTTCACCGACGCCGCCGTCCACCCCTACGCCAACTGCAACAATCTGTGGTTCGACTTGGTGGCGGTGCGCGCCGAACTGGAGAAGCGCGGCGGTGTGCTGGGCCTGCCGCTCATCCGCAACGCCAAGACGGTCGATCCGACCGATTCCACCTCCCCGGCCGTCTACCAGATCGAATCGGCCATGGGCGCCGCCATCGAGGTCTTCGACGGAGCGACGGCGGTGGCCGTGCCGCGCAGCCGCTTCCTGCCCGTCAAAACGACGAACGAACTGGCCCTGTTGCGCTCCGACGTCTACGCCATGGGCGAGGACTACATCCCCCGCGCCACCTCGGCGCCGCTGCCCGTCGTCACGCTTGGCAAGGACTACAAACTCATCCACGGCTTCGACGAGTTGGTCCCGGCCCCCCTCCACCTGCGCGAGGCGCGTTCGTTGACGGTGACGGGCCGCTGGTCCTTCGGCGCCGACGTCGCCGTCGTGGGCGACGTCACCTTGGGCGATGAAGGCGGCGACGTGTCGAGCGGTTCACGCTTGGAGGGTGAGCCGTCGACGAGTTGACCGGCGAATCGCCTAGTTCCGACCGTCTTCGTGGGGCGCGGCTGTGGCCGACGGAACCACGGAAGCACAGATCAAAACGACGAAGATGACGGACGACGGAGGAACACCGTCATCCTCCAACACAACAGATTTCAACGATCACAGAACACAGAGGAGACGACAATGCGTTGGTTAGTGACGGGTGGAGCGGGATACATCGGCGCCCACGTCGTGCGGGCTTTGGCCGCCGAGGGGCTCGAGCCAGTGGTCTTCGACGACCTCTCGAGCGGCAAGCCAGAGTTCGTCCCCGCCGCTGTGCCCTTCGTGCAAGGCACGATCCTCGATTACGACCTCATCCTCGAGACGCTGAAGATGCATGAGATTGCTGGCATCATCCACGCCGCCGGCTTCAAATACGCCGGCGTCTCCGTGCAACAACCGGTCCACACCTACGAGCAGAACGTCACCGGCACCCTCAACCTCGTCAAGGCGGCCCGCGACGCGGGTGTGCGCAACTTCGTCTTCTCCTCGAGCGCGTCGGTCTACGGCACCCCGAAGGAAGCTGTCGTCACCGAGCAGACGGCCACCGGCCCCGAATCCCCCTACGGGGAATCCAAGTTGATCGGCGAGTGGATTCTGCGCGACGAAGCCGTCGCCGATCCCCAGTTCCGTCACGTCAACCTGCGCTATTTCAACGTTGTCGGCTCCGGCACGACGGAGGTCTACGACGCCAGCCCGCACAACCTCTTCCCCCTCGTCATCGAGGCGTTGCTGGCCGGACGCACCCCGCAGATCAATGGCGACGACTATCCCACCCCCGACGGCACCTGTGTGCGCGACTATGTCCACGTCGCCGACCTGGCCCACTCCCACGTCGCCGCCGCCAAAGCGCTGGCCGCCGGCACGAAGCTCGAGGTGGCCTACAACCTCGGCTCCGGCGACGGCATGAGCGTGCGCCAAATCATGGACGGCTTCGCCCGCGTCACCGGCATCGACTTCACCCCCATCATCCAGCCCCGTCGCCCCGGAGACCCCGCCCGCATCGTCGCCGAAGGCAAGCTAGCCGCCCGCGACCTCGAATGGCAGATGCGCTACTCCGTCGACGACATGGTCCGCACCGCCTGGGAGGCGCGTCGAGCGCACGAGTGACCATGAACGATGATCAGCGATCTGACACGTCTTTCGTTCGGGATGATCCGTTCTACAGCGAATCCAATATGGCAGCGCTCAGCGAGTCGATCGATCAGGCCGACCGAGGTGAGTTCGCGATGGTGACCACCGTCGAAGGGCTTGAACGGATCACTCGATCGTGGACCGGTGAGTTCGATCTTGCTCCCAAATCCGTCGGAGATCAGCTATAGCGTCTTCAACGGGGCGCTCCCGTTCAGGATGTTCTTCCATGTCGGCGATACGGTCGTCGAGCAGTCGCTCAAGAGAAGCGTCTCCGATTTCGTCGAACTGCTTGATCATTCGACTACGTCTATCATTTTTCGCTCCACCGCGCCCGCCGGGCGGCCCGTCTGAAGATCCGCAGTAGCCCTGGTCCGAGGAGGGCGATGAGCACGACGGTCGTGACGGCGCGGCCGATGTTCCAGCCGAGCGAGGTGACGGCGGTGACGACGGCGAAGGTGTGGAGGTTCTCCCACCAGGGCAGGGTCGGGTCGAACCCGGCTTGGTTGCCGCTGCCGTAAAGGAACGGCCAGAAGGCGAGGTCCATGAGGAACCCGAAGACGAAGGAGACAGCGGCCCCGTAGACGCCGAGGAGGACGATCTCACCCCTTTCATTCGGCCGGCGAGCGGGCAGGAGCCCGGCTCCGAGTCCGACGAAGCCGGCGGCGATCATCTGATAGGGCAGCCAGGGTCCGAATCCGGCGGTGATGAAGGCGGAGGCGAGGAGGGCGAGGGAGCCCAACGCGAAGCCGAAGCCGGGCCCGAAGGCGCGCCCGGCCAGGATGAGGAGGAAAAAGACGGTTTCCAACCCGGCGGCGCCAGCTCCGAGGGGACGGATGACGGCCCCGGCGGCGGTGAGGACGCCGAGCATGGCGAGGGCTTTGACATCGAGGTCGCCACCGGTCACCTGAACGAGCAGCAGACCGGTGACGAGGAAGAGGACGAGTCCGCAGACGAGCGGGGCGGTGGTGGCGCCGCTGCGATCCCCGACGAGGACGGCGTCGGGGTTGAAGAAGAAGGGCCACAGGAAGGCGAACAATCCGGCGACGGCGGCGATGACGAGCATGACGACGGTGTGGGTCGACAGTGGGATCGCCCGTGAGGCCGCAGACGAGGTCATCGCGCGACCGCCGGTTCAGCCGGGGAATCGCCGGGTTCCCTCGTGCTCTCGTCTCGATGGGCGACGACGAGCTCGTCGATCGTCAACACCCGCTTCGGCCACATCACCTTGGCGACTTGGGGCGAGAGAGTGACCGATCCGGCGCAGATCGACCGGGTGTCTCCGTCGGCGACAATCTCCCCTTCGGCGAGGACGACGACACGGTCGGCGGTGGCGGCGACGAATTCGACGTCGTGGGTCGCGACGACGACGGCGATCCCCTGGACGGCCAGGCCGCGCAACAATCCACGGAGATGATCCTTCATCGTGTAGTCGAGGCCTCGGGTCGGCTCGTCGAGGGCGACGACGGCGGGACGCGACGACAGTTGGATGGCGAGGACGAGACCGAGGCGCTGCCCTTCGGAGAGGTCGGCCGGCGCCTGGGCGGGGTCGAGATCGAGTCCGAGCTGTTGGAGCAATGCCGCTGTCGTCCCGGCGGGGACGTCGCTCTCGCGGTCGGCTTGATCGCACTCCTCGCCCACCGTCGGCAGGTAGAGAAGGTCGGCCGGGGTCTGCGGCACGAGGGCGACGAGGGAGCGGGCCCGGGCGGCTGAGACGGAGCGAGGATCGTCGCGATCGACGATGATGTCGCCGGTGCTCGCCAACGCCCCTTGGAGCGCCCATAGCAAACTTGATTTACCGGAGCCATTGCGGCCCATGAGAGCGGTGACGGTTCCTGCCGCCAGAGCGAGGTCGATGTGGTCGAGCGCGGTGAGAGCGCCGTAGGCGACGGTCACGCCCGTCATACGGGCGACGGGATCGGTGGATTGTGAATCGGACGGTGGGGAGGACGAAGGCGCTCGCCCATCCTCGTCAACCGAGATGATGATCCTTTCCCGGGCGACCTGGCGTCGAGCCGAGCGGACTGACCGGGGAGTCTTCTCCCAACCAAGACGGTGAGCAAGGGCGGCCAGTGGTGGCGTGATATCAGCGTGAGTCAGGATCGTTGGTGGATCACCGATTTCGGCGATAGATCCAGGATCGGTGTTCGAACGATGGAGCCACACGACCGTGTCGGCAACATCCATGACACGCTCCAACCGATGCTCGGCGATGACGACCGTCAACCCTGCCTCGTGGACGAGGGAGACGATCGAGGCGAGGACGTCGTGGGCAGCGGTCGGGTCGAGCGCCGAGGTCGGTTCGTCGAGGACGAGGACGCGCGGTTGGGCGGCCAGGACGGCGGCAATGGCGACGCGTTGCTGCTGCCCGCCGGAGAGTTCGGCCAAGGCCCGTCGGCGCAGCGGGGCGATGCCCATGAGGTCGAGCGCCTCCTCGACCCGGGTGCGCATCGCCGTGGGCGCGACGCCGAGTTGTTCCATGCCGTAGGCGATCTCGTCCTCGACTCGGTCGGTGACGAACCCAGCCAGCGGGTTTTGCGCCACATAGCCGACGACGGTGGCGAGATCGGGCGGGCGATGCGAGCGGGTGTCGAGCCCGCCGACGGAGACGCGGCCGGACATCTCGGCGCCGGTGAACCAGGGGACGAGCCCGTTGATCGCCCCGAGGAAGGTCGACTTCCCCGTCCCGGTGCGCCCGACGACGAGGCAGAGATCGCCCTCGGGGATCGTCAAAGAGATCGGCCCGAGCACAGCGCGACCCTCGTAACCGATCGTGACGTCGTCGAAAGTGATCATCGAACGCCCCCTTCGTCCGGAGCCCGTGTGACGAGGAGGGGGACGGCGAGGAGCCCGGCCACCACGAGAAAGCCGACGTTGAACGGTGGCCAGGTCACCGGTGTGACAGCTGGATCCATGACCCCTCCAATGAGGCGTGAGAGCGCCACAGCAAGCCCGACGACGGCGAGCGCCGAGACGAGAATGACGACGTCGCGCGGGCCGATCCGTTCGGGCCGATAGCGCGTCACATGGGTCTGATGGCCAGCGACGACGAGGGCGGCGAAACAAGCGGCGAGCCCGACGACGAGGAGCGGGACGGCCCACATGAGGGAACGGGCCGCGGGCAAGCCGAGGAGCCCGAAGGCTCCGATGATGGTCGCGAGGAGCCCGGCGACAAGGACGAGAGGAACCATCCGTTCGCTCCGATCCCCACCCCGGTTCCCCGTTATCGGCTCCTCTCTGCGCCCGACCGGCGTCATGCTGCGACCGGACTGTGCCCCCGATCTCGTCGTCGAGGCAGATACCGTCGCCCAAACTCGAGTTCCTGGCGTCGTGACGCCCGCCGATGAGTGAGCCCCGTACCCACGCGCCTCCATCCCGGCCGCCAAGCTGATCGAGCGGTCGACGGCGTCCTCCACCACCGGCAGGAGAACTCCGCGCACTGAACGCCAGCCCGTCCCCGCGCCACCCCGTAACCGGCGGGCCCGGCGGATCCGGGCGGCCGACTCGATGAACTGCGGCGCCACCGCCATCGCGATCGCCAAAGCGGTCGAGACGCGGTGGAGGACGGCCGGCATCGCCCGCAGCGTCCCGCGCGGATTGGCCAACACGTTGGCCGCCCCGAGACAGATGATCATGACGGCGAGCCGCCAAGCGTCGGCGAAGGCGAGGGCGACCCCGTCGAGGGTGACGGGCCCGCCCAGCCGGATGCCCTGCACCCAGGCCGGCAAATGAACCTCCGGCAAGGTGAAAAGCACCCGTCCGCTGCGCAAGGAGCCGAGCACCATCTGGAGGCCGACCCGGATGATGACGATGACGGCGGCGAGGATGAGATACGCCTTGACGGCCCGCGCCCATGGCCCGGTTCCCCGCCGCGCCAGCATCGTCGCCACCATGACAGCGGCGATGAGCGTCAGCAGGACGACGTTCGTCGTCAACGAGGCGACGACAGCCCCGGACAACGCCCAGGCCCACCACACGAGAGGCGGGACGGGGCGTCGCAGCGCGAGGGCGATCAGCGACAGAGGGCGAGCCCCGGAATCGAGGGGAGCCTCCTCCGCCGGAGCGGCCCGTGCGAAGTCGACGGGCCGCGTCAGCAGGCGGCTCATCGCCCGGTGTCGGAGCCTGGGGAAGTGTTGTCAGCCGACGAGTCGTCGAGAGCGGTGGAATCAGCGCCCTGAGCCGCCGACGGGGTCCGGCGCAGTTGGATGAGCAGCACGGCGATGACGACGATGACGACGACGCCGATGATGAGAGCGAAGATCCACGGCGAGATTCCATCAGAGGAGCCCTCGGCGGGCGTCTCCGGAACTGGGCTGCCCTCGGGGTTCGGCGTGGCGATGAGGAGATCGCCGGAGATCACGACGGGGGTCTGGACATCGATGGGGGCGTCGCCCGTCGAACCATCGCTCGCCGCGGTCGAATCGGAGGCGGGAGCGTCCGAGGCGGCGGCATCAGGGTCGGCGGCGTCGGCCGCGGGGATCGAAGCGACGGCGTCAGGGGCGGCCAGCACCCCACCGACCGCCGGCGGCGTGCAGACGTCGCCGTAGCACCAGCCCTCGATCGAGCCCGGTTGGGGAACGGCGGTGTCCGATCCCTCGGTGGCGTAAGCCCAAGCGGCCCCGGGGGTGGCGGTGTAGTACTGCCAGTAATTCCCGTCGAAGGTGGCCGGGCAAGGGTCGGGATGCCCGCCGAGCGAGCAGATGAACCCGGTGGAGTCGCGGCCGATGACGACGCCGGCGGCCTCCAACGCGGCGGTGCCGGTGGCCGGCTGGCCGACGCACTGGCTCGCGACCGACGTCTCACCGTCGACGACTTCGAGCCAGACGTTCCCAGCGTCGAGGCAGGCGGCGACCTCCTCATCGGTCGGCGCGGCTTGGGCGGCCGGCGCGGCGACGAACCCGAGGAGGGAGGCGAGCAAGGTGACGAGCGCGACCGCAAACCCGGCGATCGGCGTCTTCAAAGAGCGAGACATGAGAGTCCTTCCGGAGGGCCACGTCGTCGCTCCGGAAAAGCGCCTCCAGAATCACCGGCTCGACGCCCGGACCCGACCTCGCAGACCTCGACGAGGGTGAATACGGATGCCGCTCGCAGGTTTTCCGGCTCCACACGGGCCCTAGGGGATCGTGGTCACGGTTGCGGGTCAGCCCTGGTCTTCCACCAGCGTTTCCCTGCCTGAACGACGAGACGAGCGTACACCCGGGCAGAGCGTCCGGCGAGGCAGGTCTCGACTCGCCGCCGCATAAGCGATCCCCGCCCACGCCATAAGGGAACCATCGCGCCACAGGGTCGAACTACGCTTGCGGTCGCCTCACGCCGCTGCCTAGGGTGAGTCCCATCAGGTGGACACGATTCGGCGATGACGCCGGGGCGTTCCTGGTGCGCCACCATGACAACCGTGACGAGGAGATCTCTTGACGATCGAAACTAGACTTTCACCTCTCCAGCGCGTCCACGAGGCCGCCGGGGCCCGCTTCACCGACTTCGCCGGCTGGAACATGCCCTTGCGTTACGGCTCCGAGTTGGAGGAGCACCGGGCGGTGCGCGAGCGGGCCGGGCTGTTCGACCTCAGCCACATGGGCCAGATCATCGTCGATGGCCCCCAAGCCGGGGAGTTCCTCGACTTCGCCGTGACGGGCCGCTTGTCGACGAAGGCCGTCGGGCGGGCCACCTACACGATGATCACCGAGGAGACCGGCGGCATCGTCGACGACCTCGTCGTCTACCGGCTCGACGAGACGCTCTTCATGGTCGTCGCCAACGCCTCCAACCGCGTCGTCGTCGGCCAACTCCTGCGCGAGCGCTCCGATGATTTCGACGTCGAAGTCTCCGAGCCGCGTCTCGACCGCGCGCTCGTCGCCGTCCAGGGCCCCGCCGCGGCGTCGATCCTGGCCGGCCTCGGCGTCGAGGATCTGGCGAGCCTCAAGTACTACTGGTCACGTCCGGCGACGGTTGCCGGAGTCGACGTCCTCCTCGCTCGCACCGGGTACACCGGCGAGGACGGGTTCGAGTTGTTCTGCGACGCCGACGACGCCGTGGCGCTGTGGGAAGCGGTCGCGGCGGCGGGGGAGTCCGCCGGGCTCATCCCCTGTGGTTTGGCCTGCCGTGACACGTTGCGCCTCGAGGCGGGGATGCCGCTGTACGGGCACGAGTTGACGCGCGATCTGACGCCGTTCGACGCCCAGTTGGGCCGTGTCGTCGACCTTAAGAAAGAGAATTTTGTTGGACGGGAGATGCTGGCGAAAGCCGCCGAGACCCAACCGTCCCGCCTTCTCGTCGGGTTGAGCGGTCAAGGCCGCCGGGCCGCCCGCGACGGCTACACGATCATGGCCGACGGCGCCGAGATCGGGGTCGTCACCTCCGGCGCCCTCTCGCCGACCTTGGGCCACCCCATCGCCTTGGCCTATGTCGAGACAGCCCGCGCCGTCACCAATGCCACCGTCGAGGTCGACATCCGGGGAGCCGCCACCGCGATGACGATCGTTGACCTGCCGTTCTACCATCGCCCCCGACCCTGAGCCCGCTCACGGTGACAGCGGCGCCGGCCACCGCCGGGCCCGTCATCGAACCGGGCGCGGGCCAGGCCGGCGCCTGACCGTTCCACCCTCGATCCGATCATCATCCACCGCCACCACCATCGCGAAAGAAGAACCCACCATGTCGATTCCTGACGATCTCCTCTACACCAACGAGCACGAATGGGTGAAGTTGTCCGGCTCCACCGCCCGTGTCGGCATCACCGATTTCGCCACCGATTCTCTCGGCGAGGTCGTCTTCGTCACCCTGCCGGAAGTCGGCGCCGACGTGAAGGCGGGGGAGTCCTGCGGTGAGATCGAGTCGACGAAGTCGGTCTCCGACCTCTTCGCCCCCGTCACCGGCGCTGTCACCGCGCTCAACCAGGCCGTCATCGACGCCCCGGAGACGGTCAACTCCGATCCTTACGGCGATGGCTGGCTCATGGAGATAGAGGTCTCCGAGGACAACCCCGACCTGCTCGAATCCGACGCCTACGCCGCGTTGACCGCCGAGGCCTGATCGTGCGCGTCTCCTTCGCCGAACGCCATCTCGGCCTCTCATCCGGCCAGGCCAGCGTCGTCCGTGAGGAACTCGGAGCCTCCGCCGACGGCGCTCTCGTCGGCTCCGCCCTGCCCGACGGCCTAGCCGCCGACCTCGCGGCTTTCGACGGTCTGCCCGAACCGGCCGACGAGGCTGCGGTGCTGGCCGAATTGGCCGAGATCGCCGCCCTCAACCACCCGACTCGCGCCATGATCGGGCTCGGCTACTACGGCACGACGATGCCAGCCGTGCTGCGCCGTTGCGTCCTGGAGAACCCCGCCTGGTACACCGCTTACACGCCGTATCAGCCGGAGATCTCCCAAGGGCGACTCGAAGCCCTCATGAACTACCAGACCCTCGTCGGGGATCTGGCCGGCCTGCCCGTCGCCAACGCGTCTTTGCTCGATGAGGGCAGCGCCGCCGCCGAGGCCCTCGCCTTGGCCGCCCGCGTCGCCCGGGCGCTCCCGCCGAAACCCGGCGTGCGCCCCCGCTTCGCCGTCGACAACGAGTTGTTCCCCCAGACGATGGCGGTCTTGCAGACGCGGGCCGACGCGTTCGGCATCGACCTCGTCGTCTTCGATCCGCTCGCCGAATCCGTCCCGGAGAATGTCTTCGGCGTCCTCATCCAGTATCTCGGCCGCACCGGGCGGGTCGTCACGACCGTGGCCGAACGGTCCCGCGAGGCCCATGCCGCCAAGGCCCTCGTGGCGGTGGCGGCCGATCCGTTGGCGCTCTGCCTCCTCGAGGCCCCCGGCGCCCTCGGCGGCGACGCCTCCGACCGGGCTGACATCGTCTTCGGTTCGATGCAACGCTTCGGCCTCCCGCTGGGTTTCGGCGGCCCCCACGCCGCCTTCTTCGCCGTCCACTCCGGGCTGGAACGTCAGTTGCCGGGACGGATCGTCGGTTTGAGCCAGGACGCCGCCGGCGCCCCCGCTTTGCGCCTCACCCTCCAGACCCGCGAACAACATATTCGCCGTGAGCGCGCGACGAGCAATATCTGCACATCGCAGGTATTGCTGGCTGTTCTCGCGTCGATGTACGCCGTCTGGCATGGCCCCGACGGTCTGCGCGCCATCGCCCAGGGCGTCCACCACCATGCCATGCGCTTGGCCGACGCGCTGGATCGCCTCGGCGTCGCCGTGCGCCACCAGGAGTTTTTCGACACCCTCTGCCTCGACGTGCCCGGCCAGGCCACGGCTGTCGCCGAAGCCGCCCACCGCCAGGGCGTCACCGTCTGGGCCGAGGATGACGACGCCGTCCTCGTCAGCTGTGACGAGACGACCGACGACGCCGCTCTGGCCGCTCTCCTCAAGGCCGTCGCCGAGGCCACGGGGCGTCAAGCCGTCGACCTCGAAGCCGTCGGCGAGGACGAGACACGCCTGCCCGCCGGGTCGGCCCGCCGCACCCCCTTCGCCACCCACGAGGTCTTCCACCGTTATCACGGCGAGGTGGCGATGACGCGCTACCTGCGTCGTCTGGCCGACGAGGACTACGCCCTCGACCGCGGCATGATCCCGCTCGGCTCGTGCACGATGAAACTCAACGCCGCCGTCGAGATGACGCCGATCACCTGGCCCGGTTTCGCCGACCTGCACCCCTTCGCCCCGGGCGAGGACGCCGCCGGATACCGCCGCCTCATCGAACAGACCGAAGGTTGGCTCGCCGCGGTGACGGGCTACGACCGCGTCGTCGTCCAACCCAACGCTGGCAGCCAGGGCGAACTGGCCGGCCTGCTGGCGATCCGGGGCTACTACGAGGCCCGGGGCGAGACGGAGCGGACGATCTGCCTCATCCCGTCCTCGGCCCACGGCACCAACGCCGCCTCGGCCGCCGCCGCCGGGATGACCCCGCTGACGGTCCCGTGCGACGATCTCGGACGGGTCGACCCGACGGAGCTGAGCGCCGCGCTGGCCGAGAACGCCGGCAAGGTCGCCGCCCTCATGATCACCTATCCCTCGACGGCCGGCGTCTACGAGGCCACCGTCGAAAAGGTCTGCGACCTCGTCCACGAGGCCGGGGGACAGGTCTACATCGACGGCGCCAACCTCAACGCGCTGGCCGGGTGGGCCCAGCCGGGTCGCTTCGGCGGCGACGTCTCCCACCTCAACCTCCACAAGACCTTCGCCATCCCGCACGGTGGCGGCGGTCCAGGCATCGGCCCGGTGGCGGCTCGTGCTCACCTCGCCCCCTATCTCCCCGGCCACCCGATGGCGCCGTGGGCGATCGGCGGCGCCGGCCCCGTCTCATCGGCGCCGTTCGGCTCGGCCTCCGTCTTGCCGATCTCGTGGGCCTACCTGCGCCTCATGGGTCGCGACGGCCTGCGTCAGGCCACCGAGGGCGCCGTGCTGGCGGCCAACCTCGTCGCCCACCGGTTGGGCAAGACATATCCCATCCTCTTCACCGGGGACGACGGGCGCGTCGCCCACGAGTGCGTCGTCGACATCCACCCGCTCACCGCGGCCACTGGAATCACCGTCGACGATGTCGCCAAACGGCTCGTCGACTACGGCTTCCATGCCCCGACGATGTCCTTCCCCGCCGCCGGCACCCTCATGGTCGAGCCGACCGAGTCGGAGCCGCTCGAGGAGTTGGAGCGCTTCTGCGCCGCGATGGAGGCGATCGCCGCCGAGGCCCACCAGGTCGCCGAGGGTGTGTGGCCGGCCGACGACAACCCCCTCCACAACGCCCCGCACACCGCTGAATGCGCCACCGCGACGGCTTGGGAGCACCCGTATTCGCGCGAGCTGGCCGTCTACCCCGGCGGGGTCTCGACGGCGAAGTATTGGCCCCCGGTCCGCCGGGTCGACAACGCTTACGGTGATCGCCATCTGGTCCTGCGTTGGGGAGAACTGCCCACAGCGCCATGACTGAGTCTTCATGACGGGCGATGAGGGGGTGACGCGGACGGGCGTCGCCCCCTCGTTCTTTCCGGCGCCGTCCGGTGCGCTGACGGCGCGTCGGAAGGGCGAGCGAGCGTCTGATGGGGGCGGGAGTGTGCGGGTGCGGAGCGGCTCAGCTCGCGCTGATGTCCTCCCCGAACCAACCGTAGGCGACGATCGAACGATCGCGCTGGGAGGCCTGGGGGTCCTCGACGAGGGTGCGGAACCTCTCCTGAGGGTTCTCGGCCACGAAGGCGGATTGGAAGAAGGCGACGAACTCGCGCGGATGCTTGAGGATCGCCTCGGCCAACCCTTCAGTGCAGCAGAAGAGGGCGTCGCCCGGGGTGAGCACGGCTTCTCCGTAGACGAAGTGGTCGAGGTGGCGGGGGAGGGAGTCGGGGCTCGCCGGAGTGAGGGGGTTGACGGCGATCTGACGGGTCAACCATTCGAGGTCGCCGTCGGCGTGGACGACGCCGATGGGGGAGTCGCCGACCGAGGCCCAGGAGACGACCGCCTCGTCGTCGTCGACGGTCACCGCGGCGCAGGACAAGGTCGCCGCCGGCTGATCGGATTGTCCCTCCCACAAGGTCCGCTCGATGGCGCGTCCGGCTTCATAGAGGGCGGCGTGGGCGGCGTTGGGCCAGGTGATGACGTCCTCGTCGCCTTCGGGAAGATAGAGGGTGAGGGTGGCGATGACCTCGTCGACGGCCATCTGGGCGGCCTCTTGGGACCGCGGGCCGCTTTGGCCGAGACCATCCGCCACAGCCACGACGGCCCAACGGCCAGAGGTGATGGTGGCGACGGCGTCCTGGTTGGGCAGACCCTGGGCGGTGTGGGCCGGGCCGATATGACTGGCCTGCAACACGATGACGGGCGCCGCCGGTCGCGGAGGCGGTGGCGGAGGAGTGGGGGGCGATGCGACGGGGGCGGCCACCGGCTCGGGGGCCGAGGAGAAACGACGCCTGAGACGGCTCCAGCGCGTCGGTTCACCGCTCATCGTCACCCCTGTCTCGTGCTTGCCCTATCAGTCTACTTGCTCACTACATCGGTTAAGAGTTGACGAATTCAACGATTTGTTAATATCATGGGGAGTGAACTGGGGGGTTCACCTTCAGCAGCCACGGAAGATCCAGGCATCTCATCGATGCGCCGGAGTCATGCGGCCACGCTGAGATCACGTCGTCGGGGCGTGATGTCGGGGGAGTGTGGTCAGGGCGGGGAAACCGGCGTCGACGCGAGTCCATTCATGGTGGGGTCTGGGGCCTTTCACGATTCCATAAGGAGAAAGTATGAAACTGCGTTCGCGCATCTTCGCGGGTGTGGCGGCGCTGGCGATGGCGGCGGGCTCCGGCCTTGTCACCGCGCCTGCGGCCCAGGCCTGCGCTCTGACCTCGTTCGGCTATAGCTGTGGCATCACCGCCCCGGCGACACCGTCGTACACCGCGCCGGCGGCGAGCTGCGGCTCCAGCTGCGGCGCCATCAACATCAGCATGCCGTCGATCGGAAGCTTCGCCCTGGCTGGGTGTGGCGCCATGAACTGCGCCAACATCCCGTCGATCGGTGGCTTCGCCTTGGCCGGCTGCACGCTCGGCTGCGGTGTCATCCCGTCGATTCCGGGTTACTCCGTCGACTGCGGCTACTCCTGTGGCGGCACGACGCCGACTCCGACGCCGGCCACGCCTCAGGCGACGCCGTCGCAGGTCTACTCCGACACGGCCACCGAGGCCAGCCCGCTCAACAGCCTGTTCAAGTTCTGAGCGACTCTCGCGAACTGACGGCCGCGCCGCCGTCCCAAGCGAACGAACAACAGCATCCGACAACAGAATTGAACAAACGAATCTTATAATCGTATGCTCACAAAAGAATGATTCGGCTAGGGCGGTTCTCAGCGGTGACGCGAGGGACCGCCCTCGTCTTGTCCGTCCGGTCTTCCGATGTGGGGACGATGACGGACGAACGACCGGCGAGGCGACACACGACGAGAAAACACAAGAGATATGCTCTCGTCGTGTCGTTGACGTGTTTGACTGCGAGTCGCTAGGCTCCGAATTGACCTGGGGGACGCCACCTTCAGGCCGATCATTTGGATCATCCGGCTCTCACGAGCTCGTCGATGACCATAGACCGCCTCGCCGGCGGAGGGGCTGCCGGTGGAGCGATACATGGGGGTCGTCGGGCGGCGAAGGGCTCAGGGTGTGTGAGTCCCCTCGAGGAGCATCAATGAGATTACCTGCCCGTATACTCTCCGGCTTGGCCGCCCTTGGCCTCGCCGCTGGGAGTGCTTTCGCCGCGGCTCCCGCAGCCGCGGCCGCTGACTGCTGGGGTTATTCCTCTTCGCCCAGCTGGTCCTGGCACGGCCACAGCTTCACCCCAAGCTGGTCGTACCATCCGTCCACCTTCACGCCGAGCGTCGACGTCGATTGCTACCACGGTTGGGGCTTCACCCCGAGCTGGTCGTACGACTGCGATCACGCCTTCACCCCGAGCTGGTCCTATGACTGTGGCCACACGTGGGATTGCTGCTGCGATTGCGGCACTGTCGATGATGGCGGCAACGGCGACGATTCCAACGTTCCGACTCCGGCTCAGCCTTACAGCAGTGCCAGCACGAGCGCGAGCCCCATCGGCAACCTCTTGTGGAGCTACGGCAACTGAACTCTCGGGGCTCGGATCGCCTGACCCGATGACACCCTGACACACCACGGCCCTCGCGCGACGCCCCGGGATCACGCGAGGGCCGTGTCATGTCCGGATCCAACCGAGACTTCACACCGAGAGGCGGGCGCCCCAAGACGTCGGACGGCCCCGGTGGGTGGATCTCTCCGCCCACCGGGGCCGTCTCGTGGTCTCTCGTCCTGACTGACGTCCAGCCGACGCCGAGCATGAAGGCTCAGTGTCGCCTCGGGCCGCAGCGCGTCGCCGGACTCGAAAGCCGTGCTGAGCGGTGGCTCAGTCGCCGATCGAGGTCAGATCCTCGTTCGAGCGCGACCGTGTGGTCGCTGGCTCCGTCCCCTCGATGGTGGCGTGCACCTCGAGGCGGTCGAGTTTGGCGAAGGCGTGGGCCGTGTTGCGCAGCGTCAGACGTGTCACCGTCGACCCCCACACGGCGCTGACCTCGGGATCGTCGATCCGCTCATGCTCGAGCCGGGCCGAGACGGTCGCGGCGTCCCACGACAACCGCACGGCGCGCCCGCCGCTGACTGGCCCGCTGATGACGACCGAACCGGACTCCTCGCGCACATCGCCGGCCAAAATGTAGTGGCAGGTCATGAGGGGGGTCTTGTCGCGGCGATGTTGGACGCCATGCTCGGCGGTGACCGAGGCGAACTCCTGGATGTCGATCTGATCGGCTGCGGCTGAGACAGCGGCGGAACGGATCCAGCGCTTGAGGCCGGTCACCTCATAAGCCTGGTCGAGCCCGAGGTCGACCGCCTCCGTGCCGTCCTTGAGCTGGGTGACGATCATCTCCGAAGCTTTGAACTCGGCCCCGGCCCGCTGCGGGATCCCGTGCGGCTCCGGCACGTTGTGCCAACTCGACTGCATGGCCCAGATGTCGTAGCGGTGCGGGCCAAAGGTCTCGGCCGTGTACGTCGTCTTGCCGATGTCGATGATGTAAGGCACGCCGTCGCAGGCGAGGATGAAACTTCCGATGTCGTTGTGGTTGTGGCTCTCGTCGTTGTTTCCACCCTTGATGGCCAACGCCAAGCCCTCTTCGCCCCCAGGCCGCAGCACGGCGACCTCGGTGTCGGGCAGCCACACCGATTCGCGGCGCACCACGGCGTCGGGACGGGTCGAATCCCAGGCCCGGTCGGCCAAGCCGGCCAACACCCGCCCGAGGCTCTGTGTCGTCACGGAGACGGAGGGGCGATCGGGATCGCGGTAGGAGGCGGCGAAGATCGTGACGTCGTCGTCGCCGATCCGCGTCCCCCAGCGATGGAGGAGGTGGAACGGGTCGTCCGGATCGATCCGGGCCGGGCCGTCGGCCACGTTGACCGTCCAATCGTGGCTGAGCGCCATCCGCCACGGGAAGCGGATCGCTTCGACGAGCGGGGGGTAGGAGGTCAGATCGAGGGCGCCGGAACTGGCGGAGTCGAGCAACTCGAGAGCTTCGAGCGCCCGGGCCACCCCCTCCCACCAATAGTGATACCCCTCGTCGATCCCGCCGTCGGAGGGCAGGGCGTCGAGGAAGCGGTCGAGCACGGCGACGATCCGTTCGACGACGAGCGCGCGCTCGTCCGGATCGTCGAGCAGGAGGAGGGCGGCGGTGAGGATGTTCGAGCAGATCCACGGATTCCAGTTGTGGACGTCCGTCATCCAATGCCACTCGTCGCTGTCCATGAAGGGCGTGAAGATCCGCGTGACCGCCTCATGACGGATGCGGGTGCGCAGCCCGGGCAGGCGCCCGTCCAACTCCTCGCCGAGGATGAAGTCGATCCAGGCCAGCTCGGCGACGACTTCGCCGGCTCCGAGATCGATATAAGGGTGGGCCGGATCGGCCACGACCTCGCCGCGTTCGCTGGCGAAGCCCTCGTGGGCGGCCCAACACCACGTCGTCATCTCGCAGAGATGGGCGACGCCGTCGCCGACGGCGTCGATGAAGCGCTCGTCGAGCGTCCACGCGGCGGCCAAGGCGAAGGTGGCGGTGCGGGCGCGCAGATCGGAACAGACCGATTCATAAGCGGTGCGGTTGCCGTCGCGCCAATAACGGGCGAAGTCAGAGAGAGAAGGGTGCGGCCAAGGAGTGGCCAGGAGCCGATCGGCGTCGTCGAGGATGGAATCGCGGGCCGGACGGTCGAAGCCGTCCCACCGGGCGCGATCACGGGCCAGGGGAGGGGCGGGCCAGCCGGTCGAGGGATCATGGATCGCCTCGGCCAGATTGATGCCGCGATCGGCGATGATCCGCCCGAGCGGGCCGGGCGCTTCGGCCCAGGCGAGGGTGAACGGGGAAGATGGACCGCCATACGCGGCCTCGAGCGTGGACTGTGACTGAACCGTCATTCTCCACCCTTCTTTCGGTGCTTGAATCCGTTGGAGCCGGCCGAACGCGTCGGGCCTTCTCGTCTCTGGGGGAAGTCTATTCCGTGGGAGGAGCTACCTGCTATCCGCCATTGTAAGCGGCAATATTTTTGTTCAGCGGCCGCACGGAACGGCGCCTCTTCCTAAATTTTTTCGAGGTTTTCGCATCCTCCTGACAGCTGACGGGGTAGAGTGACGCTGCGCGAGGGGGCCGGCCAGCTGCGAACACCGTGGAGGAACTGGAGGCGTCGCTCGTGCTGGCGATGGCGTAGCCGCCCTCGTCTTCCCGCTTCATCAATGGAGATTTGGAGTTCACAGTGAAACGGAATTATTGGGCCGTCCCCGTGGCGGCCGCACTGGCTCTCGGTTTGACGGCTTGTGGTGGCACGACAGACGCCGACACCACCGGCGGTGACGACGCCACGACGTCGAGCGACGCCGGCAGCGGCGACGTGACGCTCACGATGTCCGGTTGGTCGCTCGCGACGACACCAGAGTTTCAAACCTTGGTCGACGGGTTCGAGAGCGAGAACCCGGGTGTAACGATAGAAATCAAGGAATACGACCCTAACGAGTACGAGAACCTCATGCTGACCGACATGACGTCCGGTCAGGCCCCCGACATCATCACGATCAAGCAGGCGAAGTTCACCTACCAGTGGGCTGAGGGCGGCCAGCTGTACGACGTCTCCGACATCGTCTCGGGGTTGTCCAGCGACGTCTCCGGCGCGGGCTCCTACGAGGTCGACGGCGTCAACTACGCGGTGCCCTACCGTCAAGACTCCTGGTTCCTCTTCTATAACAAGGATCTCTTCGATCAGGCCGGGGTGGAGGCTCCCACCAAGGCGTGGACCTGGGATGAGTACACCGGCATCGCCCAGCAGTTGACGACGAATCTGGCCGCCGCCGGTTCGACGGCCAAGGGCGCCTACCTGCACTCGTGGCAATCGACCGTCCAAGGTTTCGCCAACGCCCAAGCCGACGCCGACATCTTCGCCGGCGACTACGGCTACATGAAGCCCTTCTACGACTACAACATCACCCTCCAGCAGGCCGGCGCCCAGGAGTCCTACGGCAACGTCACGACGAACAAGCTGACCTACCAGGCGCAATTCGGCAAGCAATCCGCCGCCATGATGCTCATGGGCTCGTGGTACGCCGCCACGCTCCTCTCGCAGCAGGCCAGCGGCGACGCCGACTCCTTCACCTGGGGCATCGCCCCGGCCCCGCAGGTCGACGGCACCACGCTGGAGAAGCCCATCACCTTCGGCGACCCGACCGGTATGGCGATCTACGCCAAGATCGACGATGCCAAGCTGGAGGCCGCGCAGGACTTCCTCGCCTACATCGCCAGTGAGAAAGCCGCCACCTCGCTCGTCGAGATCGGCATCATGCCCTCGTCGTTCTCCGACAGCGTCTCCGACGCCTACTTCGCCCAGGACGGCATGCCGACCGACGATCTCACCAAGTTCGCCGTCGGCACCCGCGAGACCCGCCCGGAGAACCCGGTCGGCGAGACGATCATGGAAGTCCAGTCCGTCCTCGGCATCGCCCACACCTCGATCATGTCCGAGTCCTCCGGCGTCGACGAAGCCCTCGCCTTGGCGGGCGAAGACGTCCTCAACGAGAACTGGTGACCCTCACCGGATTCGATTCCCGATTCCTCTGACCGCCGACCCTCTCCGGGGGCGCGACCTCACGTCTCGCCCCCGGAGAGGCCGGCCTCGCACGATCGATCCCAGGAGGCACTGATGTCCGCCACGACGGCGACTACCCCGACGGCGAAAAGCCGCAAGAACGCGCTGCGACGCCGTAACACCTTGCTGGGCTGGAGTTTCATCCTCCCCAACTTCATCGGCTTCGCGCTCATCACGATGGTGCCGATCGTCGCGCTGTTCTATATCTCTTTCACCGACTGGAACGCTTTCGGCAACGCCGGGTGGGTCGGGTTCGAGAACTACGCCGACCTCTTCGGCAACCGGAACTTCCGCATAGCGCTCGTCAACACGTTTTATTACGCCATCCCCCACATCCTCCTGACCGGCGTCATCTCGCTCGCCCTGGCCGTCCTCCTCAACCGCAAGATGCGCGGCATCGCCTTCTTCCGGACGGCCGCGTTCTTCCCCTACATCACCTCGATCGTCGCCATCGCGATCGTGTGGAACCTCCTCTTCAGCCCCGACTACGGGCCGATCAACCAGATCCTCGGCGTCTTCGGAGTGGACAACCCGCCGGGTTGGACGACGAGCGCCGACTGGTCGATGCCGGCCGTCATCATCGTCGGCACCTGGCGCGAGATGGGCTATTACATGCTGCTCTTCCTGGCCGGCCTGCAGACCATCCCCCACGAGCTCTACGAGGCCGCCACCCTCGACGGGGCCGGCAAGTGGAAGCAGTTCTTGCACATCACCTGGCCCGGGTTGAGGCCGACCACCTTCTTCATCATGGTGATGCTGACGATCGGCTCCTTCAAGGTCTTCGACCTCATCCTCGTCATGACCGACGGCGGGCCCGGCACCTCCACCCTCGTCATCAGCCAATACATCTACCAACAGGGAATCGAGAACAATAAGTTCGGCTATTCGTCGGCCGCCGCCGTCGTCCTCTTCTTCATCTGTCTGGCCGTCACGCTGGTCCAGTTCGCTGTCAATCGGAGGAATGAACGATGACGTCGCCGCGCTCTTCCACGCCCGCCTCCGGGCCGTCTCAGGACCTCGCTCCCTCCACCGCCCCGGCGTCCGCGACGCCGACCGCCGCACGCCCCGCCGCCGGACCGCCACTGCGCGACGTGAGCCAGATCACACCGCGCCGCAAGACGCGCAAACCCTCGGCCATCGCGGCGCGCGTCGCCCTCTACGCCGCCCTCATCGTCGCGGCCGCCTTCTTGCTCGTGCCCTTCTTCTGGATGGTCTCCAGTTCGCTGAAGAACAATCTCGACGTCTTCTCGGTGCCGGTCCGCTGGATCCCCGAAGCCTTCCAGTGGCACAACTACGCCGACATCTGGGTCCAAGCCGACATGGCGACCTGGCTCAAGAACACCCTCATCCTCTCCGTCGTCGTCACCTGCCTCCAGGTGTTGACCGGCAGCTTCGCCGCCTACGGCTTCTCGCGCATTCGTTTCCCCGGGCGCGACGTCCTCTTCCTTTGCTACATCGCGACGATCGCCGTGCCCTGGCAGGCCTATATGATCCCCCAGTTCCTCATCATGAGCCGGGTCGGACTCGTCAACACGCTGTGGGCCATGATCGTCCTCCAGGCGTTCGGCGCCTTCGGCGTCTTCCTCATGAAGCAATTCTTCGAGACGGTGCCGGAGGAGTTGTCCGAATCGGCCCGGGTCGACGGCTTGAGCGAATACGGCATCTACTGGCGCATCATGTTGCCATTGTCGGTGCCGGCCATCGCCTCGCTCGCCCTCCTCACCTTCGTCAACACCTGGAACGACTACCTCGGCCCGCTCATCTACCTGCGCCCGCGCAACCTCTTCACGATCCAGCTCGGTTTGAAGACATTCCAGGCCGATCCTCAAGGCTCTTCGCTCGACGCCCTCGTCATGACGGGATCGGTGCTCTCCGTCTTGCCGATCGCCATCATCTTCCTGCTCGGCCAGCGCTATTTCGTCGAGGGGATCGCGACGACGGGCCTCAAGGGCTGACCAGACGCCCTCGTCCCGGTCTCGTACGGATTCGGCGACGGGGGCTGACAAGGCGAGATCCGACCAAGGAGGACGAGGCGACGACGAGCCCGAGCGACGGGGGAGGCCGAGAAAGGAGGACGAGATGACGAAGTTTGGTTCGTTATTTTTGACGATTTCGACGCTGGCTTACGTCATCCTCGGCGTCAACGTCTTGGTGACGGCGGCCTGCCTGCCGCTCATCGGCCTGCTCCTGCTCACTGACATCCGGCAATCGTGGCTTCTCCTCGGCCTGCTCTCCCCGCTGGCGGCCCCGGCCGCGACCGGCGCCTTCACCGTCTTCAAGGAATTCAACGACGACGGATCGGCGGCCGTGCTGCGCGCCTTCGGCCGGGGGTGGCGACGCCCGCTGGCCCGTTCCTTGCCGATCGGCGCGGCGGTGGCGGCCGTCCTCCTCATCGTCACCGTCGATCTCATCGGGCTGTCGGGCACCCGGATCGGGGCGGTCACGATGCCGGTCTTCCTCGTGCTCGCCGCCCTGGCGATCCTGGCCGGTCTGACCGCCCTTGTCGCCCTCGTCGACGATCCGGCGATCCGGCGTCGTGACGCGCTGTTAGCCGGCCTCCTGCGCTGCGTCCGCAGCCCACTGACCCTCGTCACCCTCGTGGCCGCCGGGATGTTCCTCGCCTTCTTCCACGCCGCCCCGGCTTATGCCCTCGGTCTCGCCCTCGCCCCGGTGCTCTACCTGGCCTGGGCCAACGCCCGTCACGCCTTGGGTGTCGGACAGGTGGCTGAGCGGGCTGAAACCGCAGCGTCATCCCGGACGCCATAGAATCTCCTCATCGCCGCACGCTGACCGAATCGGGGTTTCCCATGTCGCTCTTCACGAACCTGCCCGCCGCCCCCCGCGACCCCGTCCTCGGGATCACCGAGGCTTTCCGTCAGGATTCCCGCCCCGGCAAGGTCAATCTCGGCGTCGGCGTCTATCTCGACGAGACGGGCGCCATCCCCTTGCTCGAGTGTGTCCAGCGGGCGGAGGCGATCGGGGAGCAATCCCCGAAGCCGTGGGGCTACCTGCCGATCGACGGTCTGTCGGCCTACGACTCCGCCGTCGCCAAGCTCGTCTTCGGAGCCGATTCTCCGGCTGTGGCCGAAGGGCGTGTGACGACGGTCCAATCCCTCGGCGGCACCGGCGGGCTTCGCCTCGGGGCCGGTCTGCTCGCCCTCGTCGATCCGTCGGCCACGGTCCTCGTCTCCGACCCTTCCTGGGAGAACCACGAGGCCCTCTTCTCGCGGGCCGGCTTCGCGGTGGGGCGTTACCCGTATTACGACCCGGCCCGCCGCGGGGTCGACGTCGAGGCGATGCTGGCTGGCCTCGCTGCGGCCGATCCGGGGACGATCGTCGTCCTCCACGCCTGCTGTCACAACCCGACCGGCTACGACCTCTCCGCCGAGACGTGGGAACGTGTCCTCGAGGTCGTCGCCGAACGCGGCCTCGTCCCCTTCCTCGATATGGCCTATCAGGGGTTCGCCACGGGGATCGACGAGGACGCCGCCGTCGTCCGTCGCTTCGCCGAATCCGGCCTCAGCTGTCTCGTGGCGACCTCGTTCTCGAAGACCTTCTCCCTCTACGGCGAACGGGTCGGCGCCATCAATGTCGTCAGCGCCTCACCCGAGGAGGCGGCCACCGTCCTCTCGCAGGTCAAAGTCGTTCAGCGCACCCTCATCTCCAACCCGCCCACCCATGGCGCCCGTCTCGTCTCGACGGTGCTCGGCAGCGAGGACTTGACGGGGCTATGGCACGCCGAGGTGGCCGGGATGCGCGAGCGGATTCGGACGATGCGTTCAGCCTTGCGGGACGGCCTGGCGGACGAGGGGATCGACGCCGCCTTCGTCACTGAGCAAACCGGTATGTTCTCCTACTCTGGGCTCAGCGCCGACCAGATGCGGCGGCTGCGCGCCGACCACGCCGTCTACGGGCTCGACTCCGGTCGGCTCTGCGTCGCCGCGCTCAACCCGGACAACCTCGGGCGCGTCGTCGCCGCGGTGGCCGAGGTGAGCCGGGCCGGATGAGCTCCCCGGCCAGGGGATCGAGGCTTCCGGAAAGCTCCAAGACGAGGGCGTCGAGGCCCGTTTTTCGCCAGATCGTCGGCCCAGGGTTCGATGCGCGTCAAGGAACGGGACGCCCTGTAGTAGTGTGATCGCCGTGCGGGTCGCCCGCACGTTCCGCGGTTGGTCTTCCGGCAGGGCCCGCCTGACTTTGAATCAGGATTAGCGAAGCAGGTTCGACTCCTGCCCGCGGAACGAGGGCAACGCGCGGGGTCGTGCCCCGGGGGCATCGCCCCGTGGTCCCGCGCTCGTCCTGAGGCTAGACGTTCCTCGAATCCCGGGGTCGTCCGGCTGGTCCGACGGAAGGAGTGGACGATGGACACGAGTTCGCAGCCAGTGGCGTCTGTGCTCATCCTCGCCGCCGGCAGCGGCACCCGGATGAAGTCGCGGCGATCGAAACTCTTGCATGAGATCTCGGGTCATTCCCTTCTCTCCTATGCCGTCGACGCCGCCACCGCGCTCGAACCAGAGAAACTCGTCGTCGTCGTCGGGCACCTGCGTGATCAGGTCGAGGCCCATCTCGATGAGATCGCCCCCGGCGCCATCCGCGCCGTCCAAGATGAGCCCAAGGGCACCGGCCACGCCGTCGCCTGCGGCTTGCGCGCGCTCGAAGGGGTCAGCGGCGAGATCGTCGTGACGATGGGCGACGTCCCCCTCCTCACCGGCGCCACGCTCACCAACCTCGTCGCCAGCCATCGGGCCGAGGGCAACAAGGTCACCGTCATGACATCCGTCGTCGACGACGCCACCGGGTATGGCCGGATCATCCGCGAGGGCGAGGGCATCTCCTCGATCGTCGAGCAGCGCGACGCCACCGACGATCAGCTGCGGATCCACGAGATCAACGCTGGCATCTACGTCTTCGACGCCGACACCTTGCGGGCTGGTCTCGCCTCTTTGACGACGAACAACGCCCAAGGCGAGCTTTATCTCACCGACGTCGTGCGCTACGCCCATGATCGCGGCCTGCGGGTCGGCGGTTATCTCGAGACGGACACCTGGCAGACGATGGGCGTCAACGATCGCGTCCAGCTGGCCGAGTTGGGCCGCGAGCTCAACCGGCGCATCGTCACCCGCTGGATGCGCGACGGCGTCACCATCATCGATCCGGCGACGACATGGATCGAGGCCGACGTCAGCTTGGCCCAAGACGTCGAGCTCCATCCCGGCACCACGTTGCGCGGCGCCACCTCGATCGCCACCGGGGCCGTCATCGGCCCCGACACGCGTTTGACCGATTGCGAGATCGGCGAGGGCGCCCAGGTGCTGCGCTCGGAGGCGACGCTGACGGTCATCGGCGCCAACGCCGTCGTCGGCCCCTTCAGCTATATGCGCCCAGGCACCGAGTTGAGCGAGAAGGGCAAGATCGGAGCCTTCGTCGAGACGAAGAACGCCCGCATCGGCGTCGGCAGCAAGGTTCCGCATCTGACCTATTGCGGCGACGCCGTCATCGGAGAGGGCTCCAACATCGGCGCCGGCGTCATCTTCGCCAACTATGACGGCACGACGAAGTCGACGACGACGGTGGGGGATCATTCCTTCGTCGGCTCGGATTCCGTCCTCGTCGCTCCCGTCCACATCGCCGACGGCGCTTACGTCGCGGCCGGTTCCGTCGTCACACGCGACGTCGACGCCGGCCAGCTAAGCGTCGGGCGATCGCAGCAGCGCAATATCGACGGGTGGGTGGAACGGCGCAGACCGGGCACCGCCACGGCACGGGCGGCGGCCGCCGTCCATGAGACTGGGCCATCTCAGGGCGAGGAGTGACGATGGGCGACCTGACCAAGAGAGACGTCAAACATTTGATGCTATTCGCGGGCAGGTCGCATCCGGCCCTCGCCGCCGAGATCGCCAGCCTGCTCGGCGTCGACCTCGTGCCGACGCGGATGGTGACGTACGCCAACTCCGAGATCTACGTCCGTTACGAGGAGTCGGTGCGCGGTTGCGACGCCTTCGTCGTCCAGACCCACGTCGCTCCGGTCAACGACTACCTCATGGAGACCCTCGTCATGGTCGACGCCCTCAAACGCGCCTCGGCCAAGCGCATCACCGTCGTCTGCCCCTTCTATCCCTATGCCCGACAGGACAAGAAGCACGCCGGCCGGGAGCCCGTCTCAGCCCGCCTCGTGGCCGATCTCTATCGTGTGGCCGGGGTCTCGCGTGTCATGACGGTCGATCTTCACGCCGCCCAGATCCAGGGGTTCTTCGACGGGCCGGTCGACCACCTCATGGCGATGCCGATCCTGGCCGATTACATCGAGGAGAAGTACGATCTCGGCGACGTCGTCCTCGTCTCACCCGACGCCGGCCGCGTCAACCTGGCCGATAAATGGGCCGATCGGCTCGGCTGCCCGCTCGCCATCATCCACAAGCGGCGCGATCCCAACGTCGCCAACACGGTGGCCGTCCACGAGGTCGTCGGCAAGGTCGAGGACAAGACGTGCATCCTCATCGACGACATGATCGACACCGCCGGCACCATCTGCCTGGCCGCCGAGGCGCTCAAGGCCCATGGCGCCAAGCGGGTCATCGCCGCCGTCACCCACCCGGTGCTCTCCGGGCCGGCGGCCGACCGTCTCAACCGCAGCGCCTTCGAAGAGGTCATCGCGACGAACACGTTGCCGATCGCCCCGACGACGAAGATTGACAAGCTGACGATGCTGTCGATCGCTCCCATGCTCGCCAAGTCGATCGAGGCCGTCTTCACCGAGTCGTCGGTCGACGCGCTCATGAACGAGGCCTACCGCCGGCATCACTGATTCGTCGATGGTTTCCGTGCCGTCCCGGTGAACGCCGAGGTGCTCTCTCATCCCCATGGGGAAGTGCGACTCTGGTTGTAGTCCATCATCCGATGGTTGTAATGATGCGACGGGGAGACTGTCTAGAGGGGTGAGATGTGAGTCCGCTAGACACAAACGTATTAATTGTTTGCAGTTGTTTACTAAGCTCTCAACATGACGAATCATGATTAGAGCGTTAGAGTAGGCCTGTCAACATTATAAGGGGAAGACAAACAGCGGATGTTGGCAGAAGAGAGTGAGAAGGTAGAGGGGCCTAGCAATGAATGACATGACTCCCAAGAGAGCGGTCGAGCAGGCTTCCGTGTGGAAGTCGTTCACCAAGCCGAGTTCGAAGGGCGCCCGCATCACGCGGATCGCCGCACCGGCGGCGGCGCTCCTCGCCACCACCGTGTGGGTCGGCGCCACGGTCACCTCCGGCATTTCTGTCGCCGATGATCCAGTCACCACGACGCTGCCCACCCCGACGACGGTGGCCAAGGGCATCGCCGCGGCCGGTCCGGAGGATCTCCGCAACGTCGACGCGAGCGATCCGGCTTTGCCGCAGCCCGTCTCCCCGTCCGCTGAGGAAACCACGAGCGGCGGCATCCTCCTGCCTCAGCCCCTCACCGCCGCTGAGACGACGGCGGCTGCCGCGCCAGTCCGCGGCTCCTCTGACGCGGGCTCCACGGCGTCCTCCTCATCCTCGTCCGCGTCGTCCTCCAAGAGCTCCGCCTCCCAGTCGGCCCCCGCTTCCTCCGGTCAGTCGGCCCCCCAGGTCTCCGCCCCGCAGCCGCAAGCCCCCGCCGCTCCCCAGCAGCCGGTCGCTCCCGAGCCCGAGCCGGAGCCCATCCGCGTCGTCCAGCCGGTCGTCATCACCACGGTCGACACCGCCGATGGCTTCTGCTATCCGGTCATCGGTGGCACTGCCGATCCCGGCGCCGCGCTCTCCGTCACCGTCGGCGGTTCCACGTTGTCGACCACGGCCGATGGCTCGGGTCGCTGGTCGGTCGGTCGCTTCGGTGACTCCGGCTCCGTCACCGCCACGGACGTCTCCAACGGCGGCGGCTCGGCCTCCGATTACGCCCCCGTCTCGAGCGCCCCGTATCTGTCGACGGCGCGCACTCCGAACGGCATCGTCGTCACCGCCGTCGGCCAGGCTTACGCCTCCGCCACGATCCTCTTCGACGGATCCGTCCTCGGTTACGTCGAATTCGGTGGCGATGGCTCGGCCCCGAGCCTCATCGCTCCGGTCACCGGCGGCTCGCACACCGTCTCGGCCTATTACACCGGCCCCGGCGGGTGCTCCGGCCCGACCTCGTCGCAGAGCATCTAAAGCGGCGAACTCGCTACAAGCAGCAAAGTCTCTGGGAGCCCTGTGCCTGCGGAACGCGGGCACAGGGCTCCTTTGCATTATCCGTCCGGGGGCCCAGCCCCCGGAACCCCAGGGGGATCAGGTGCGCCCGCTGTTGCGCGAAGCGTAGCTGGGGGCTGGTGTATGCTGTCGGGGTTGCCTCGGCGAGGGGGATGTCCATCCCCGTGATCGACAGGGCGTTTCCGGTTGAACGGTCGTCGAGGGTTGTCATCATCTATCGACGAGGAGTTCCCCATGGCCGATCAGGTCGTTTTGAACGCGCAGGAGCGCACAGAGTTCGGCAAGGGCGCGGCCCGGCGGTTGCGTCGTGAGCACCGGGTGCCGGCGGTGTTGTACGGCCACGGCGCCGAGCCCATTCACGTCAGTCTGCCTGAGCACGAGACGATGCTGGCGCTGCGTGTCGCCAACGCCGTCCTCACCCTCGAGATCGAGGGCAAAGAATCCCAGCTGGCCCTGGCCAAGGACATCCAGCGTCACCCGATCAAGGATCTCGTCGAGCACGTCGACCTCCTGGCCGTGCGTCGCGGCGAGAAGGTCACCGTCGAGGTGCCGCTCACCATCGTCGGCGAGATCCGTGGCGAGCACACCATCATCACCGATCAGACGACGATCTCCCTCGAGGTCGAGGCCACCCATATCCCGGCCGACATCGAGATCGACATCTCCAACCTCGCGATCGGCGACTCCGTCGCGGCGAAGGACCTCGTCTTGCCGCAGGGCGCTGTCTTCACCGGCGATCCGGATGACCTCATGCTCTCGATCCAGGCTCCGTCGGCCGCCGATCTGGGCGAGGCTCCCGAGGGCGCCGAGGAGAGCGAAGACGAGTCGGCTGAGGGCGCCGAGGAGGAGTGAGCTCTTCGACAGATCGTGGCGTGTGGGTGGTCGTCGGGCTGGGCAATCCCGGCCCCGGCTATGCCACCCACCGCCACAATGTCGGCGCCATGGCGGTCGAGGAGTTGGCTCGCCGGGGCGGGGGAGCGTGGAAATCCCACCGTCTCCTCAAAGTTGACGCCACCGAGGTCCGAGTCGGTCCGCTCGGGGCGGGCTCCGTCGGCGCCGACGCGCGCCGTGTCATCTGCGCGCGCACGAAGACGTATATGAACGAGTCGGGGATTCCGGTCAAGAACCTCCTGACCCACGAGAAGACGACGCCGCAACGCCTCATCGTCATCCACGACGAACTCGATCTCGACCTCGGCCGGATCCGCGCCAAATTCGGCGGTGGTGACAACGGGCACAATGGGTTGAAGTCGATCCGGGCACGACTCGGCACCGGCGACTACTATCGTGTCCGTATCGGCATCGGTCGGCCGGAAGGCCACCAAGAGGTCTACGACTGGGTGCTCTCCGGCTTCCCGAAAGCGCAGAAGGACGACGTCTCCGCGCTCGTCGACCGGGCCGCCGACGCCGTCGAATCGCTCATCGTCCACGGGCTCGAACAAACTCAACAGTCCTTCAATTCGTGAGCCATGGTGGGGCTGGAGGAACGCCATCGTCCTCGCCCTCGGTCGCCGGGGGTGACACAGCGCGGTGGCCACGAGAGACACCATCACAGGTGTGAGACGATGGCGAAGATGCTCGCCTGAGGGGGAAAGAGGAGATACGTGACGAACGGGTTGGTGCGTCTCGTCGGACGAGAGCCCGCTGTCGCCCGGGCGGTCGGCTGGGCTGAGGCACGTAAGCGGGCCGCTGACATCACGTCGATCGCGGAACTGCGCCCCTTCCTCGCCGCCGCGCTCATCGAACAGGCCGAGCGCCCCGTCCTCCTCGTCACCGCGACGTACCGTGAGGCCGAGTCGATGGCGGCGGCGATGGAGTCGCTTCTGCCCGACGACGACGTCGCCTACTACCCGGCCTGGGAGACCCTCCCGCACGAACGCCTCAGCCCGCGCTCCGACACCGTCGGGCGCCGCTTGGAGACCCTGCGCCGTTTGGCCGGCAATGACGAGCGCCCGGCGCCGCGCATGCTCATCGCCCCCGTCCGATCGCTGCTCCAACCCCAAGTCAAGGGGCTGGGGGAGATGACGCCGGTGAGGATCACCGTCGGAGACGACTACGACCTGACCGATCTCGCCCGCGATCTCGTCGCCGCCGCCTATGTGCGCACCGACCTCGTCGAGCATCGCGGCGAGTTCGCCATCCGTGGCGGCATCGTCGACTTGTTCGTGCCGACCGAGGAGAATCCCTGCCGGATCGATTTCTTCGGCGACACCGTCGACGAGATCCGTCCCTTCTCGATCGCCGACCAGCGTTCGATGGATGAGACGCTTCAGACCGTCCTCGCCTCGCCCTGCCGGGAGATGCTCCTGACCGACGAGGTGCGCGCCAAAGCCAAGGCTCTCATCCCCGATCACCCCGAGTTGACCGACATGCTCGACAAGATCGCCGAGGGGCACGCTGTCGACGGCATGGAGGCTCTCGCCCCCGCCCTCGTCGATGGCATGGAGATGATCACCGATGTCGTCCCCGACGACACGCTCGTCATCGTCTGTTCGCCCGAGATGGTCAGCTCCCGGGCCCACGACCTCGAGGCCACGAGCCAGGAGTTTCTCAACGCCTCGTGGGCGGCCGCCGCCGTCGGCGGGCAGGCCCCGATCGATCTCGGCGCCTCCGCCTATCGTCCTCTCGGCGACGTCCGCCGCTCAGCCCTCGAACGCGGGCTGGGCTGGTGGTCGTTCACCTCCTTCACCGTCGACGTCGACGGCGAGGCCCCACCCACGCCGTCCGAGGGTTCTTTGGCCGCCTTGGCCGGGGTCGAATCGATCACGATCACCGCCGAACCGACGGAATCATGGCGCGGGCGCACCGAGGAGGCCATCAGTTCCGTCCGCTCCGCCACCGCGGCGGGGGAGATCGTCGTCGTCGCCGCGGAGAGCCACGGCATGGCGACGCGGTTCCGCGAGGTCCTCGACGAAGCCGGCATCTCCTCCCACATCGCCGAGCATCTGACCGCCGAGCCGAAACCGGGCGTCGTCACCCTCGCCATCGGCCAGTTCACCCACGGCTTCGTCCTCACCGATCTCAACACCCGCTTCGTCACCGCCGCCGACCTGGCCGGCGCGCAAGCCCCGGATAAATCGGCCCGCCGTCTGCCCTCGCGGCGCAAGAAAGAGATCGACCCGCTCGAGCTGACCGCCGGCGACTACATCGTCCACGATCAGCACGGTGTCGGCCGCTACGTCGAGATGGCCCAGCGCACCGTCGGCGGCGCCCAACGGGAATATCTCGTCGTCGAATACGCCCCTTCGAAACGCGGCCACCCACCGGATCGCCTCTACGTGCCGATGGATCAGCTCAACCTCGTCACCCGCTATGTCGGCGGCGAGGCGCCCTCGCTCGACCGGCTCGGCGGGGCCGACTGGTCGAAACGGAAATCGCGCGCCCGCAAGGCCGTCCGTGAGATCGCCCAGGAGCTCATCCAGCTCTACGCCGCCCGCCAGGCCACGAAGGGGTTCGCCTTCTCGCCCGACACCGAATGGCAGCGCGAGATGGAGGATTCTTTCGGCTACATCGAAACCCCCGATCAGCTCGCCTGCATCGACGAGGTCAAGCGCGACATGGAGCGGGTCGTGCCGATGGATCGACTCGTCTGCGGTGACGTCGGCTACGGCAAGACGGAGATCGCCGTGCGGGCCGCCTTCAAAGCCGTCCAAGATGGCAAACAGGTCGCCGTGCTCGTGCCGACGACCTTGCTCGTCCAGCAGCACCACGCCACCTTCTCGGGCCGTTTCGCCGGCTTCCCCATCACCGTCGCGCCGCTGTCGCGTTTCCAAACCCCGGCCGAGGAGCGCAAGACGATCGCCGGCATCGCCGACGGCTCCGTCGACGTCGTCATCGGCACCCACCGTCTCTTCTCCGCCGACGTCGCTTTCAAAGACTTGGGCCTCGTCATCATCGACGAAGAACAGCGTTTCGGCGTCGAACACAAGGAGAAGCTCAAGCGCCTGCGGCTCGACGCCGACGTCCTCGCCATGTCGGCCACCCCGATCCCGCGCACCCTCGAGATGGGCATCACCGGCATCCGGGAGCTCTCCGTCATCCAAACCCCGCCCGAGGAACGCCATCCCGTCCTCACCTTCGCCGGCGTCTACGACGAGGGGCAGGTCAAAGCCGCGATCCGCCGTGAGCTCGCCCGTGAAGGGCAGGTCTTCTTCGTCCACAATCGGGTCGATTCGATCGACCGGACGGCCCAGCGCATCGCCGAACTCATCCCCGAAGCTCGGGTCGCCACCGCCCACGGCAAGATGAGTGAACGTGAACTCGAGCAAGTCATGGTCGGGTTCTGGGAGCGGCGCAGCGACGTCCTCGTCTGCACGACGATCGTCGAATCCGGCCTCGACATCTCCACCGCCAACACCCTCATCATCGACCGGGCCGACGTCATGGGGCTCTCCCAACTCCATCAGCTGCGCGGCCGCGTCGGCCGGGGCCGCGACCGCGGCTACGCCTACTTCTTCTACCCCCCCGACAAGGAGATGACGCAGACGGCCCACGACCGTCTCGCCACCATGGCCGCCCACGCCGACCTCGGCGCCGGATTGCAGATCGCCATGAAGGACTTGGAGATCCGTGGCGCCGGCAACCTGTTGGGGGCCGAGCAATCCGGCCACATCGCCGACGTCGGCTTCGACCTCTACCTCCGCCTCGTCGGCGAGGCCGTCGCCGAGTTCAAGGGCGACGCCACCGAACCCGAACCCGAGACCCGCATCGAACTGCCCGTCGACGCCCACCTACCCGAGGACTACATCGGCTCCGAACGGTTGCGGTTGGAGATGTACAAGAGGATCGCCGAAGTCACCGATGAGAATGGATTGGCCGCCGTCATCGAGGAGATGACCGACCGCTACGGCGATCCGCCAGCGACCGTCCTCGCCCTCCTCGCCGTCGCCCGCTTCCGCCTCAAAGCCCGCGTCGCCGGAGTCACCGAAGTCGTCGCCCAAGGAAAATTCATCCGCTTCGGCCCCGTCGACCTCGCCGAATCACGCCAGTTGCGCCTCAAACGGCTCTACCCTGGCTCCATCGTCAAAGCCGCCGACCACCACATCCTCGTTCCCCGCCCCATGACCGACTCCATCCCTCTGCGCGCCATCGACGGCGCCGACCTCCTCGAGTGGGCCGGGCAGGTCATAGACGCCGTGTTCGGGTGAGGGGGAACCACCAGCCCATGCTGGGTTTCTCTCAACGGATGCCGTTGGCTACCCCGATGTCAGTTCGAAGGCGGTCCACAACGCGGGGGCCAGCAAGAGAACAGTGATGACAGCAATCACGATGAGAATAGTTATGACTATTTTTCGTGTGTTCATGATCTGACCATCATGACAGGCTGCGAGGAGATCGTTGAGATGTATAGACGAGTGGGGGCCCCTCGCTGACGCGAAAGGCCCCCACGGGATGATATGAAATTCCTCAGTCGAAGATCGGCCCGACCGTCCGCGAGCGCTTGAGTTCGAAGAAACCGTCGTATTCGCTCATGAGGACCATGCCGTCGAAGAGCCGCCCGGCCGCCTCGCCCTTGGGGGCGGGCGAGATGACGGGGCCGAAGATGCTCATGCCGTTGACGCGCACGACCGGCGTGCCGACGTCCATGCCGACCGGGTCCATGCCTTCGTGGTGGCTGGTGGTGAGCGCCTCGTCCCACTGCGTCGTCGTGACGCCATCGGCGATCGACTCGTCGAGGCCGGCGTCAGCCAGAGCGGCGCGGACCGTCTCCGGGGAGCGCGGCTCGTCGTTGAGGTGGTAGCGGGTGCCGATCGCGGTGTAGAAGGCACGGATCTCGTCTTGCCCGTACCGCTCTTGGACGGCGATGGCGGCGCGGGCGCCGTACCAAGCCTCTGTCTCCATGCGCTTGCGATAATCCGGGTCGAGCCCTTCGCGGCCGGCGTTGAGCACGGCCAGGCTCATGACATGGAACTCGGTCGTGACATCACGGACCTTCTCCACTTCGAGCATCCACCGCGAGGTCATCCAGGCCCAAGGGCACAATGGGTCATACCAAAACTGCACTGTCGTCGTCATGGGGTCAGCCTAACGTCTCTCCCAGATGTCGTGAACCTTGAGCGTCGTTCATCGACGATGGCGACGAAGAAGAAGGCGACGATGCGAGGCGCGACGCCGGAACGCGCGAACCACAGCGCCGGCCGAGAACAGGGGTGGAACGGCGTTGTCACATGATGATGCTGAGCGGGCGCAGAATCCTCTCGGCCAAGCGGGCGTAGAAGGGGCGCTGCGTCCACTCCTCCAGGCTGAGCTCTCGGCAGTTGGTGAGATCCATGGTGAAGACGTCCTCCATCGTCGAGGCGAGGGAACGGTCGAAAACCTCGAGGTTGATCTCGTAGTTGCCGAGCAGGGAGAGGCTGTCGAGGTTGGCGGTGCCGATCGTCGACCAAACCGAGTCGATGACAGCCGTCTTCGAGTGGATCATCGCCTTTTGGTAGAGGAAGATCTTGACGCCACCCTCGAGCAAGGTCTCGTAGCGGGCCCGCGAGAGCCAATCGGCCATGACATGGTTCGACTCCTCGGGAATGACGACGGAGACGTCGACCCCGCGTTCGACGGCCTCGAGCAAGGCGATCTGCACATCGTCGTCGGGAATGAAATAGGCCTGGGTCAGCCACACCCGTGAGGACGCCTTCCGGATCGCCTCGAGATACATGTTGCGAATCGGATACGTCATCGTCTGTGGGGTGTTGCAGTGGGTGCGGATCTCAGCCGTCCACGCCTGGCAGGTCGGCTCCGGCAGAAGGTCACGAGGGTGGCCCGCGCCCCAATTCCACATGTCGACGAAAGCGGATTCCAATTCGGTGACGAGCGGCCCGCGGACCCGGGCATGAGTGTCACGCCACTTGTTCGCATAGTTGGAGCCGATGTTATAACCACCGACAAAACCAACATTGCCATCTATGACGAGGATCTTGCGATGATCGCGTCCCGAATGCTTGAGCGAGAGGAACTTGATTCCGCCCTTGAGCAGAGGGTAGGGGTAGGTGCGCACGATCGGTGGGAAGTTGAAGAACGAACGGGGCACGACGATGTTGGCGAAGACGTCCCAGGTGCAACACACTCTGACCCCACGCTCGGCGGCCCGGATGAGCGCGTCCTTGAACTCCTGGCCGATCTCGTCGCTCTTCCAGATGAAAGACTCGAAATAAATATAATCACTGGCTCGTTCGATCTCCGCCAGCATCTCCTCATAAAGGTGGGTTCCGTAGGTGTAGACCGTCACCTCGTTGCCGGCGACCTCGTCCGACATCGGCTCGAGATAGGGAAAACCACTGGGTTTGCGCTGACGGCGGTGGAGGGAGGCGACGACACTGACGACTCCTGCGGTGAGAAGTTGGACACCGACCGACGCTCCGACGACCGTCGCGATGGTCCGTCTGAGTCTTTTTCGAAGCGCCATAAGACAACTCTATCGAGTCGTGGACTTTTCCGGACGGTCCGTTCCTCGCGCCGACGGAGTTCTTCAGGGGTGTTTCAGGGCGGCGCCGGGGACGGTCGGCTGGCCGACGACCGTACGATAACGGCATGGGTATTCTCGCGTTCATCATTCTCGGCGCCTGCGCCGGCGCCATCGCGCAACTGATTATTCCCGGCCGGGTGCGGTCGGGTTTCCTGCCCAACCTCGTCGTCGGCATGATCGGCGCGATCGTCGGCGGCTGGCTCGGCACCCGGCTCTTCGACATCGGGCTCGGATCCTTTTTCGATCTCAAGACCTGGCTCGTCGCCGTCGGCGGCAGCATCGTCACCCTGCTCATCTGGGGTTTGTTGACCGGCCGCAACCGCCGATAATTCCTCTCCGCACATGCACGACGTCATTCATGGCGACGGGAGCGCACCGACGAGGGCGCTCCCGTCGCTGTTTTTCTGGACGTTGTGGCTCAGACCAGCTTCCGGTCGGTCGCCCAGCGCGTCAGCTGGTGGCGATTCGACAGTTGGAGCTTGCGCAGCACGCTGGAGACGTGCGTCTCGACTGTTTTGACGGAGATGAACAACTCCCGGGCGACCTCACGATAGGAGTAGCCACGCGCGATGAGGCGCAGCACCTCCTGCTCGCGCTGGGAGAGCCGGTCGAGGTCCTCGTCGACACTGGCGACGTCGATCGACCCGGAGAAGGCGTCGAGGACGAAACCGGCCAGACGGGGCGAGAAGACGGCGTCGCCCTCGGCCACCCGGGCGATCGCGTCGATGAGGTCGGCTCCGTCGATCGTCTTCGTGACATAGCCGCGGGCGCCGGCCCGGATCGTCGAGATGACGTCCTCTGCGGCATCCGAGACGGACAACGCGAGGAAACGCACCTGGGGATCGACGGCATGGACTTGCTTGATGACCTCGCCGCCGCCACCCCCGGGCAAGTGGACGTCGAGGAGGACGACGTCGGGCGTCAACCGGGTGATCACCGCCACCGCCGAGGAGACATCCTCGGCCTCGCCGACGACATCGACCGACTCGCCGATCTCCGTGCGCACCCCGGTGCGGAACATGGCGTGATCATCGACGACGACGACCCGGTGGTGACGCCGCTCGACGGGGGGCTGAGCGGGGGAGGCCGACGACGACGCGGGATCGATCCCGATCGTCGAGGGTTCCTCGGACGGGCCCGTAGCCACCGGTCGGGCGGCCGTGTCGATCGATGGTGCGCCAGCCGGTCGGGAGCCCGGGCCCGAGGCGGGGTGAGGGTGCTGTTCCATGGTGTTTCCTATCTCGCCATCTCCAGGTGGATCTCTGTGCCCTCGCCGGGGGTGGAGCGAATCTGAACCACTCCACCGTAGCGGTGCATCCGGTCGATGATGGAGCGCCGCAACCCCATCCGGTCGGCGCCGATCTCCTCGGGGTCGAAGCCGCGGCCATGATCGCGCACGAAGACATCGGCCACCTGGTCGCCGATCTCGGCGTAGACGTTGACGAGGGCGGCGCCGGAATGTTTGGCGGCGTTGAGGATCGCCTCCCCGGCCGCTTGGACGAGGGCCTCCAGTTCCGGGGTGATCGGCGCGTCGCCGACGGTGACGATGTCGATGGCGATGCCATAGGCGTCCTCGACTTCGGCGGCCTCCCGTTTGAGCGCGGAGGTGAGGGTGCCCTCCTCGACCGCCTCGCCGTAGAGCCACTGGCGCAACTCGCGCTCCTGGGAGCGAGCCAGGCGGGCCACCAGCTTCGAATCATCCGAGCGTCGCTGGATCAGCGCGAGCGTCTGCAGCACGGAATCGTGGAGGTGGGCGGCGACGTCGGCCCGGGCCTCGGCCCGGATCTCCGCCTCCTGGGCGGCCCGGCTGCGCCGCCACGGATCTGTCAACCACGGGACGACGAGGAGGAAGCCGAGGAGGAGACCCCCACCGGCGAAAGCCAGTTCGAAGGGGAGGTTGCGCCATCCGAACCGCCATCCGATCGTCACCGCGACGGAACCGACGGCCACGACGGCTCCGCCGATGCCGAGGAGGAGCCGCTGCCAGCGCCCGAGGGTGTCGGCGTGATCCCATTGCCGCCAAACCAAGGCGACGCCGATCCCCCCGACGATGAGGGTGAGGGCGAGGAAACCGAGGCGCCCCGGCTCGAAACGCGCCATGAGGACCCCGAGGGCCAACCCGTAGACCATCAACAAGCCCCAGAGCAAGACAGTCACCCAGGGATGGGTCACCGCGGTGCGACGGCCGTCACGCGTGGCGGCGGCGATGCCGATCGCCTCACCCGGCTCCTGACGCGGGATCGCCGCCCACAGCGCCCCATAGAGGAAGAGCCCCGACAATTTCCAGGCCGAGGCGGCCATGAAGAAGAGCCGCACCACGAGCACCGGCCAGCCCAACCGTCGGCTGATCCCGGCGCAGACTCCGCCCACCCAGGCGCCGGCGACGGGCCGGTGCAGGGGATTCGAGGCTCCCTCCTCCGGGGCGAGCGCCACCTGCGTCATCGTCGTTCCTTGAGGGAGGGGCTCCGGGGCCGGGGCCGATTCAACCGTCATGTCCTCAGGGTAGGGGGTAGGTACGACTCGCACCGTCCCACGCCTCCCCGACACCGCGCAGGGGGTCGTTTCAGGGTAAAGCCCGATAGCTGGAAAACGCCCGGCACGGCACGATAGGGCCATGACCAACAGACAGCTCCGGCGCAGCACACGCGACAGCGTCTTCGGGGGCGTGTGCGGCGGATTGGCCGAATTCTTCGGCGTCAGCGCACTGCTCGTGCGCCTCCTCTTCATCGGCGCGGCTTTCTTCACCGCCGGATCAGTTCTCCTGCTCTACATCGTCTTGTGCGTCGCTCTGCCGAAGGACACCACACCGTCCCTCGCCGTCGCCGGGGCCCCTCAGAACAACAATCGCACTGGCCGCGTCGTTGTTTATATCCTCGCCGCCATCGCCGCCTGCTTCCTCCTCTTCGGCATGATCGCGCCGATCCGGTGGTATGGGGAAGGAGATGTCTTCCTCATCTCGCTCGTCCTCGCCGCCATCGCTGCCACCGTCTTCTTCACCACCCGCAAAGCCCGCAGCCAGCGGCCCTGGTTCGCCGTCTTCTGGATCGTCCCCGCGCTCCTGTCCCTCTTCGGGTTTGGTGACGCCTTCGACATCGACGAAGGATTCGCCCTCGTCTTCCTCGCCGCCGTCGCATTCCTCGCCATCCGTGACGCCCGTTCCAACGGGCGCAGCAGACGCGAATTCGAGAAGGCCCGCACCGCCTGGCAGGAACGACTCGACACTCACCAAGAGAACGTCCAAGCGGGCAACACCTTCCCGCTCGCTCCTATCACTGTCGCGTCGTTCTATTCCGACAGCCCCGCGCCCACGGCTCCCGCACCGGGCACGACGATCGCGGCGCGCCCCGTCACCGAGCGACCCCGTCTCGTCGGGCTGCTCACCTTGGGAGGCACCGGCCTCGCCGTCGTCGTCTCGCTCATCGCCTACCTCAATATGTCGTGGTGGCCCTACGCGGTCGGCTTGCCGCTGGCGCCTGTCGCCGTCACCGCCGGCGTCGCCGGAGGTCTCGGCCTCGGTCTGCTCGCCTCGCTCAAGTGGGGACGTCCGCGCTGGCTCGCCCCCGCCGCCGTCGTCGCCGTCCTCCTCCTCGCCATCCAAACGCTCCTCTTCACGGCGGTGGCATGATGGCGGCCCGGAACACGCGCGATAAAGCCGCCATGGCCCTCGTCGGCGTCACCTGCGTCCTCAGCGCCATCGCTCTGCCGATCGCCTACATCAACGAGCCTTACGACGAAGATCCCATCGTCTTGGCCTCGGGCAGCATCATCGCCATCGCGGTGGCCGGAATCGTCGCCTTCGGGCACCGCACCAAGAACAACTAATCTCATTGACCACCACCGTCCGGGAGGGACCCGGGCATCCAGAAAGGAAACCCATCATGGCTAATGGTCCACTCGTTCGTTCCAGCACCGACAAGATCCTCGGCGGCGTGTGCGGCGGTCTCGCTAAGTATCTTGGCGTCGACGCCGGCGTCATCCGACTCATCACCGCCATCGCCTGCATCTTCTTCGGCTCCGGCTTCTTCATCTACATCATCGCTTGGATCCTCTTGCCGCTCGAAGGGACGGGCAAGAGCGGTCTCGATTCGATCATCGCCAGCGTCAACAACCGCAAGAGCGACGGTGGAAATTACAACCAAGATTTGCGATGACCCCGACGGTGGAGGCGCGGGGAATCCACACCCACCCGAGCCACCACCGGCCCACCCGGTCTTCTGACCGATGGTGATGATGCCCGCCACCGACGCCACCGGTGGCGGGCGTCGCCGTTTATGACAATATTTATGACAATCCTGTTTTCACAATGGTGGGTCGAGGCCACCCCGGTTGGCGCGTGAGCGCCCCGCACCGTGCGTGCGCGCACGAGGCACGCCGCGAGTGGTCTGTCGCGCCTAAAACGTTGCGTGATTCGGGGTGTTCGGTGGGGT
>JAISHO010000037.1 GCA_031262485.1 Propionibacteriaceae bacterium | reverse complement strand
GGAAAAGCAGCCCCCATGTCACAGACGGAGACTATGCTCCTATCCAGGAACCACGCCCCGAAACCTCACCGGCCACCTAACCGATGAACCCCAAAATCCACGACGAACGGGGCAAGCCCACTCTCTGACCAAGCCGATTGAAGTCGATCTTTGTCATAGTGAGCGTTCCCCATCCCCCTCGGCTTGTGGATATACAAACACATTGTCGCACATGCTTCTTACCAGGCTCACACCACGAGTCACTCCATCGTGAATTGACTCGGATCTCATGCACGGCTGGGTACTGGAGTGCCGCCGGCTTCCACACATTGATTGAGCGTGCCTAACTATTCTCTGAGTGAGGGGTTATTGAGCAATAAACTGTCTTGGCTGCTCTCATCGGCTGCCGGTATCGGAACGAGCCTGTCTTGCCACCTCTTCGGCGATATGAGAATGTCGAGGAAGCAACTGCGATGCCGGATAACGCCGTTCGAGTAGAGTGATGGCCTCGTCGGTTGTCGTATAACCCATGAGCTTGAACAAGGTCACAGCGTCATCGAAGTCACGACTATCTCGGCTGGAGTGAAGCTTCATCGCTAGCAGATATTCCGGTGATGCGACTTGGACGAGGAGGGAATCCGTCTCGAAGACGGTGCGGGCTTCAGAGTCGTCACCCGGCATGAATCCTTTCGCGGCATCATTGATCCAGTCAGGTTCGAGGCCGTGATGCTGGGCAATGGTCTCCGACAGCTCTCGTACGGTGAGCGGAGGGTAGAAAACGGCGTCGACATCCCTCGTCGAGCGAGTTGCGTCATAAGCCAAAGCCATTGCTGCGCCGCCGACGATGAAGAGCTGCGCGGACTGACCACGCTTTACTAATTCAGTGTTCAGCTCCTCAAATAATTCTTTGAGATTCTCGGCATTGAGGGTGACACCATCGTGGGTGGTGGTCATGCTCGGGCCAGAGCATAGGGCGTGATGAAGATCCCCCGATCACGAAAAGACCGAGGACTTTCTTTTTGCGCTTCGTTTCTCTGTGAAGCCGGTGACATCGCGTACCACGGTTGGGACGTGTGCCGCGACTCGTCCTTGGCCCACGCCGGAGATTCCCAACCATCCCTGGTTGCGACGTGATCAGCTAGCGCTGCGAAGGCGGCATCGATGGATTGATCCCCGGTTCGCTCGGGCTCCTCTGAGAAAACTTGTTTTCCGAGTGAGATTCCTCCACGACGGACCGCTGAGTCGTAATAGTCGAGGGTTTGAAGGATTCCAAATCGCCAACATTCATCTGGGGATGCCCCTTCGGAGATGAGTTGAGCACAGTGGTGAGCAGCGTCTGCCGCCGTGTTACGAAGCCCGACATCGCCGTAAAGGGCGTGCCAGTCGGGTTCGGGACGCGCGACCGCGTCGCCGATGAGATCGCCGATCGAGCGGCGTATTCCCTTGAAAGCCAACGTGTTCACCTCCTTCACTTCTGAAGTTTACCGAACCGACATGATTTCATGACGATGTTTGATGTTTTTCGTTTCAAACGTCTCTCATTCGGGCCGTCGCTGCGGAGGCCATAGGACCCACAACCCCTGATGTTGATGGTCTCAAGCGTCCCGGCGCTGGGTTACCACTGCGGCGAGGACGAGGAGACCAAGCGCCCATCCAGTGAGGATGAGGAATCCGATCGCGTGCCCGTAGGTTCCCGGGCCGCCGGTGAGGAAGGTCATGCTGGCGAATCCGGGCAGGTAGAGGCCGTGATCGCCGGGCGCCATGATGGTCAGCCCGAGGAGGACGAGCGCGGTGGCCAGAGAGGCGACGGCACTGCGGGTCAAGAAGCCGAGGGCCACCCCGATGACGGCGGCTGGGGCGAGGGCTCCGGCGGCGCGGATCGCGGCTTGGCCGAGGCTGAGAGGGTCTCCCAAGGCGTCGCCGATCATGAGGTGGGACGCGAGGACGGTGAGGGGCCCGAGCGCGAGGCCGGTGATGAGAGCGGTGAGGGAGGCGACGATCGCTTTGGCGGCGACGACGATGGAGCGCCGTGGTTGGGCCAGGTAAGCGGGGGCGATCGAACCGGAGGAGTATTCCGGGGTCACGAGGTGGATGGCGAAGACGACGATGAGGATCTGGGCGACGGTCAACCCGGGGCCGAATGCGTCGACCGTCGGCATCGTCGAAACAGGAGCAAGCTCACCGGTGGAGACGGCGTGGGCGAAATCGTTGGCCAGGGTCGTGGCGGTGAACAGCGCAGCCACGACGGCGGCAAGCAGCCAGAGCAGGGGAGCGCGCACGCCCCAAGCCTTGCCCCATTCCGCGTGGATGGAAGCGACGAGGGTGCTCATGAGGCCTCCTTCCCGGTGGGACGGGTGACCTCGGAGGGAAGCTGACGGTTTTCGCTGAAGCGGGTGAGCCCGTTGTCCCGCTTCTCACTGTGGTGGGTGCCTTCGCTGGGAAGGGCGACGAAATCAGCCTGGCCCTGCACGAGGCTGAGGTAGCCCTGTTCGAGGTCGGCCACGTCGCGCAGCAGGCGGAGCACTGGCCAGCCGAGATCGAAGGCGGCCCGGCCGACATCCGCCTCGGTGGTCCCTGTGAGGCGGATCTCTACCGTCCTGTCGTCGAGTCGTCTCTCAGTGGCCGTGACGTCACCCACCAAGCGGGAACTCAGACGTTCAGCGGCATCTGTTACATCGCCGGGAGGCTGTGTGTGGAGGACTACTTCGTCGCGGGCACGTGATTCGAGGTCGCGGGTGGGAACGTCGGCGAGGAGTCGGCCCCGACCCAGGACGATAACGTGGCTGGCAACGAGTTGGACCTCGCTCATGAGATGGCTGGAGAGCAGAACGGTGCGACCTCCCCCGGCGAGGCGGAGAAGAAGCTCGCGAATCCAACGCACGCCGTCAGTGTCGAGACCGTTGACCGGCTCGTCGAGCACGATGTGAGAGGGATCCCCCAGGAGCGCTGAGGCGATGCCGAGACGTTGCGACATGCCAAGTGAGAAGGAGCCCGCGGCCTGCCGGGCCACCGCGCTGAGCCCGGTTTGCTCCAAGACGGCATCCACCCGAGACGCCGGGATGCGTTGGGCCCGAGCCAAGCCGAGTAGATGGCCCCGGGCGGAACGGCGGGGTTGAAAGGGACGGCCTCCCAAGTGCGCCCCCACCGCCGCCAACGGATGGGGCAGGCGGGCGTAGGACATACCGTCAATCGTGGCCTGGCCCGCCGTCGGATGGTCGAGCCCGAGAAGGACGCGCATGAGGGTCGACTTGCCCGCCCCATTGGGGCCGAGCAGGCATGTCACCCTCCCTGGTTCGACGGTGGCGGAGACGTCGTTGAGCGCCGCAACCGATCCATAGTGTTTGCCGACACCGGTGAATTCAATCACCCGTGCCAAAGCCCCCGGTTGACGAGGACCTCTTTGAGGACATCGGGCCGGTCGCTGATGAGACCGTCGACGCCGAGGTCGATGAGACGGGTCATCTCCTCCGGGTCATCGATCGTCCAGACGTGGACTTGTTTGTTGGCTTGGTGGACGGCGTCGATGGCGTGGCGGGTGATGAGCGGGATGGTGATCGGCCCGATCTTCTGCGACACGGGAGCTTGGACGGCCGCGCCGGGGGAGGCGATGATGCCGGGGAGGATGGGCACCAGAGTGCTCCAGGCGACCTCGGGGGCGGCCATGCCGGTGGGAACACGACCGGCGGTCAGGTGGCGGAAGGTGCTGAGACGACGCTGGGAGAACGAGGCGATGACGACGCGATCCTCGGCCTGGTGGCGCGCCAACGTCGCGACGAGGGGGGTGATGGCGGCCTCGGTTTTGAGGTCGATGTTGAAGCAGGTGTCGGGCAAAGCTTCGAAGACGTCGTCGAGGGTGGGGATCGGTTCGGTTCCGTTGACACGGATCGTCGCCAACTCGGCGGCGGTTCGCTCGCCGACCGTCCCGGGTTCCCCGGCGACCCGTTCGAGCGTCGGGTCGTGGAAGCAGACGAGGACGCCGTCACGCGTGGCCTGGACATCCGTCTCGATGTGAGTGAAGCCAAGGTCGACAGCGTTGCGGAAAGCCTGCAGCGTGTTCTCGATCCCGGTGTTGGGGGCGTACTCGCCGCCGCCACGGTGGGCGAGGGCGATGAAGGGGGTGTCGAAATACCGGGTTGACATGCTCATTGCCTAAACGTCCTGATCTCGGCGCCGAGGGAGTTGAGCCGCTCGGGCAACCCCTCGTAGCCGCGGTTGATGACATAGGTGTCGCGCAGCGTCGTCGTGCCGCGGGCGGCCAAGGCGGCCAGGAGGAGGCAGACGGAGGGGCGCAGGGCCGAAGGGCAGACGATCTGGCCGCCGCCGCGCCAGCGCGTCGGGCCCGTCACCATGATGCGGTGGGGGTCGAGCAGTTTGATGTTGGCGCCGAGCTTCTGCAAGTCGAGCAGGTGGATGGCGCGGTTGTCGTAAACCCAGTCGAAGATCGTCGTCGTCCCCTCCGCCATCGCCGCGATGACCGCGAAGAAGGGGAGGTTGTCGATGTTGAGGCCGGGGAAAGGCATGGGGTGGATCTTGTCCGGCGGCGCGATGAGATCGGAGGGGCGGACGGTGAGATCGACGAGGCGCGTCAACCCGTTGCGGGAGAAGTACTCGTCGGTCAGCGAATAGGAGAGCTTCATCTCGTCGAGGATGGCCAGCTCGATCTCAAGGAACTCGATCGGCACCCGCGTGATCTCCAACTGCGACTCCGTCACGATGCCGGCCGTCAGCAGGCTCATCGCCTCGATCGGATCCTCGGAGATCTCATACTCGATGTCGGCGTTGATGTCGTCGACGCCGGTGATGCGCAGCGTCGTCGAACCGATGCCTTCGATCGGCACACCCAGCTTGACGAGGAAGGCGCACAGATCCTGGACCATGTAATTGGGGGAGGCGTTGCGGATCGTCGTCGTCCCCGGGGTGCGCGCAGCGGCCATGATGGCGTTCTCCGTGACGGTATCGCCCCGTTCCGTCAAGGTGAACTGGCGCGAGCCCGGATCGGGCGGGATGACGTCGCAGTGATAGTAGCCGTCGGTCGCGCGGACGGAGAGTCCGAGGTGTTGGAGGGCCTGCATGTGCGGCTCGACGGTGCGCGTGCCGAGGTTGCAGCCACCGGCGTAGGGGAGGGCGAACGACTTCTGATGGTGGATGAGCGGCCCGAGGAACATGACGATGCTGCGCGTGCGCACGGCGGCGTGGACGTCCATCGAGGCGAGGTCGAGTTTCTCCGGCGGGGTGAGGGTGAGGTCGGTGTGGTCCTCGTTCCAAACACAGGAGACCCCGATCGAGGTGAGGACCTCCTCGAGTCGGTTGACCTCCTCGATCCGCGCGATGCCGCGCAGCGTCGTCGTGCCCCGGTTGAGGAGGGAGGCGCATAGGAGGGCGACGGCGGCGTTCTTCGACGACCGCGTCTCGATCGAGCCGTGGAGACGGTGGCCGCCCTCGATCTCGAAGTTGAGCAGCCCGGAGCCCGTCGTGATGAGGGTGCGGCCCAACACATGGGAGACACGGTTGACCATCTCGATCGAGATGTTCTGATGCCCCGCCTCGATCCGCCCGATGGCGGACTGGCTCGTGTTGAGGGCCTTCGCCAGTTGCGCCTGCGTCATCCCCTGCTCGACGCGGGCGTCGCGGATAAGAGCGCCAATATCTTGTGCTGATGTCATCACAGAGGCAGCCTATCTCATCGGTGATATGAATCAAGGTAAATCTGGGAGTGTCGCCCTTGATAACGATGTGTCTCCGGGTTTCATTCCTGGCTCTGGGGCTGGTGATAGCTCTGGAGTTCGCCGCTTCGCCTGGTTCGGTGAGAATCGTCGGAGAAAGGAAGTGGTGGGAAATCTGCCTGCTCACGGGCGGGGGTCTTGAGTCTCGTCGTCTGTGAGGCGCCTCCTAGGCGAAATGCCCGCCTGGGTGGTCAGTTCGAACCGTTGCCGTCTGAGCATTAGAGTGTGCCTATGAGTGCACATTTCGACGTCGTTGTTCTGGGCGCCGGGCCGGGCGGGTATGTCGCCGCCATCCGCGCCGCTCAACTCCATCTCAAGACCGCCATCATTGAGAAAAAGTGGTGGGGAGGGGTCTGCCTCAACGTCGGGTGCATCCCGACCAAGGCACTGTTGCGTAACGCAGAGTTGGCCTCGATCTTCAGCCACCAGAAGGATCTCTACGGGATCTCCGGCGACGTCTCCTTCGACTACGGCAAGGCGTTCAAGCGCAGCCGTGAGGTCTCCGAGCGGATGGTCAAGGGCATCCACTTCCTCATGAAGAAGAACAAGATCACCGAATACAACGGGTGGGGCACCTTCGTCGACGATCACTCCCTCACCCTCGAGCACGACACCGGTGAGACGGAGACGATCACCTTCGACAACTGCATCATCGCGACGGGGGCGACGACGAAGATGCTGCCCGGCGTCCAACTGGGGCAACGCGTCGTCACCTATGAAGAACAGATCATGTCCGACACGCTGCCGGAGTCGATCGTCATTTGCGGCGCAGGCGCCATCGGCACCGAGTTCGCCTATGTGCTGCGTAACTACGGCGTCGACGTGACGATCGTCGAATACCTCGACCGTATCGTCCCGCTCGAAGATCCTGAGATCTCCGCCGAGATCGCCAAGGCCTACAAGAAGCTCGGCATCAAGCTTCTGACTGGCCATGCCGTCAAAGGCATCACCGAGGACGAGAACTCCGCCAAGGTGTATGTCGCCCCGGCGGCGGGCGGCGACGAGTTCATGCTCGAAGCCGATCGCGTCCTCATGTCCGTTGGCTTCGCGCCCCGCCTCGACGGTTACGGCCTAGAGAAGACGGGTGTCGCTTCGACGGAGCGCGGCGCCATCGCCATCGACGACTACATGCGCACCAATGTTCCCCACATCTACGCCATCGGCGACGTCACGGCCAAGCTCATGCTGGCCCACACCGCCGAGGCGCAAGGCGTCGTCGCCGCTGAGACGATCGCCGGCGTCGAGACGATGCCGATCGACTACGCCATGATCCCGCGCGCCACCTACTGCCAGCCTCAAATCGGCGCCTTCGGTTATACCGAGGCCAAAGCCAAGGAACTAGGCCACGACGTCAAAGTCTCCAAGTTCCCCTTCGCCGCCAACGGCAAAGCCTGGGGCTTGGGCGAAGGCACGGGCTTCGTCAAGATCGTCGCCGACGCAGCCCACGGCGAGATCCTCGGCGCCCACATGGTCGGCCCCGAGGTCACCGAACTGCTCCCCGAACTCACCCTGGCCCAGCTGTGGGATCTCAGCGCCGAAGAGGTCGGGCGCAACATTCACGCCCACCCGACGCTGAGCGAAGCGGTCAAAGAGGCCGCTGAGGGTGTGGGCGGGCACATGATCAACTTCTAATCTTCTCGATTGGAAAGAAGATGAGGGCCCCGGGCGGAATCACCGCCCCGGGGCCCTCGTCTGTTTGGACTGATGGTGTCGATCAACTCGGCTCACCCAGCCCGACGCCGATCTTGCGGGCGGCGGAGATCCATTCGTGATCGTTCGGCACGAGTTTGAGTTGGCCGGCGACCTCTTCCAGGGGCACCGGCTCGGTGCCTTGGCCGCGCGCGGCGACGAGATAGCCGAACTCTCCGGCGGCGACGAGGTCGGCGGCGGCGGTTCCCAAGCGGGTGGCGAGGAGGCGGTCCTCGGCGCAGGGGGTGCCGCCGCGTTGGACGTAGCCGAGGATGGAGACGCGCGCCTCCAGGCCGGTGGCCGCCTCCAGCTCACGGGCTAACTTGAAGGTGTGCTCGCGTTGGCTGTCCTCGACGTGGGCGAGGTGGGATTTCGCGGCCCTGAACTGCTCCGTGTTCTTGGCGGCGCGGACGAGGAGGCGGGCGGCCTCGTAATCGGCGGCGTCTTGGATGTCACGGGCGCCCTCGGCGACGGCGACGACGCTGAAGGTGGAGCCGCGGTCGAGCCGAGCCTGGATGGTGGCGGCGACCGACTCGACCGAATAGGGGATCTCGGGGATGAGGATGATGTCCGCCCCGCCGGCCAATCCGGCCCCGAGGGTGAGCCAGCCGGCCCGGTGCCCCATGATCTCCGTCAAGATGATGCGATGGTGGCTGTGGGCCGTCGAGTGGAGACGGTCGATCGCCCCGGTGGCGATCTCCATCGCGGTGGCGAACCCGAACGTCGTGTCCGTGCGAGCGATGTCGTTGTCGATCGTCTTCGGCAAGCAGAGCACGTCGACTCCGGCGTCGGCCAAACGCTTGGCGTTCTTCGCTGTGCCTCCCCCGCCAAGGAAGACGAGCGCCTCGACGCCGTCCTTCTGCAAGTTCTCGATGATCGTCGGGATCATGTCCTGCGGCTCACCGTCGACCATATACTTGTGCACCTTCTCCCGGCTCGTGCCGAGAATGGTGCCGCCCGTCGTCAGAATGCCCGACAACGCCGCGCCGTCGAGGTTGATAAAACGGTTCTCGACCAGTCCGGTGATGCCGTCGCGGAACCCGATCAACTCCATGCCGTAGTGCCCGATGGCCGTCTTGCCGAACCCGCGGATGGCGGCGTTGAGACCAGGGGAGTCGCCCCCGGCGGTGAGAATCCCAATACGGCGGGGCTGAGACATCGAGACTCCTTCGGCAAGGGGCTCAGCGCTCGGCCAGGCCCGGACATGCCGCCCATTGTTCCCGAGGGGGTGAAAGTTGTCCATATTCTGGGGTGACCCGGAGATGCGACGAGAGCAACAGCCTGCGAAGCGCCTGGGCGGTTCACTTCGCCCTTGGTCTCACCCTGACTGACTGCTGTGATGCTTGGAGTATCCACGAGCGAGGAAATCGCGGGCGACGGCAAGAATTCGTCGTACCGCAACTTCCAAGGACCCAAGGAGACGAGATGGAAAGACTCGCTGTCGATTTCTCGGCCACCACGGGATCTTTCCGGGGTGGGGCGACCGGCACGCTCTATGGCCTCGGCGATATCGGCGTCCCGACTTCGGCATTGGTCAACGGCGCCCACATCACGAGCTCGTCTCAGCGGGCGCCGTACGGAACCCAGCATCCCAGCGGCGACGCGTTGCGGATCGAGGATGGTTTCTTCGCTAAACACGGCCAAGAACTGGCGATCTATGTTCAGGACTATTATCCGGATTGGCCCTACAACGGGTCTCAACGCCCTGGCGACGATCGTACTTACGACCTAGCGACGGGACAATACACGGCGGGTGGCAACGGCGTGTGGGATTACCTCGAAGTCGTCGAGTTCGTCACCGAAGCTGTCGCGACTCAATCGGATCACCCGGAGCTCTACCTTTTCATTCCTTTCAACGAACCTGACGGTGGCAACTGGTATCCGGATTGGTCCGCCCAACGCGACACGTTCTTGGACGACTGGAGCGCCACCTATCACAAGATCCAGGAAGTGTGGGATCGCCATGGGCTCGGCCACGCCCGGATCGGCGGCCCCGGCGACACTCGTTGGCAGCCGGAAAGGTCCTACGATTTCTTGACATATACCCGTGACCGGGGCGAGTTGCCGGATGTCTTCATCTGGCATGAACTCGGCATCGACAACCTCGCGACGTATCGTTCGCACTTCGATGAGTATCGAGCGATGGAACGTGAACTCGGCATCGAGCCGATCCATGTCAACATCACCGAATACGGCATGCTGCGCGATATGGGTGTGCCCGGTCAGTTGATCCAGTGGTTCTCCCTTTTCGAGGACACCAAAGTCGACGCTCAAACCGCTTATTGGAACTACGCGGGCAATCTCTCCGATAACACCGCCCGGGCCAATGGAGCCAACGGCGGATGGTGGATGTTCACGTGGTATGGCGATCTGGCCGGTTCCCAGACGGTCGCCGTCACTCCTCCGCGCCTCAATGCGGCCGACAGCCTCCAGGGCATCGCCGCGATCGATGCGGAGAATCGCCGTGCGACCATCCTTTACGGAGGCGCGGACTCCGATGTCACGCTCGATCTGAGCGGTTTGGACCCGGATCTCTTCGGTTCACAGGTCGATGTCGAGGTGCGCGAGGTGACCCTCATGGGGGCTGAAGGCTTGGCGAACACTCCGCCGGTCGTGCTCGCCCGCGACGGCGTCGCACTCGACGAGGGGCGCATGACATTCACTGTTGCTACTTATGACCGTTACGCCGGATATCAGATCCTCATCACCCCAGAACAGGATCGTGCGGTGACGGTGTCGTCGGTGTGGACGATCAGTGCGGAGGCAGAATCATTAGCCTTGTCATCGGCGCAAAGCTGCTATCAAGACCCACTGACGGGCGGAGGCTGGATGTTTCCCGCCTCCGGCTCCTATGACGTCGGCTCGTTCAACTCCGTGTCGTCTCGGGCCGAATGGACGGTGACCGTTCCACGGACGGGCATGTACCGACTCCAGGTGGTCGGCAGCGCCCCCGGGGCGCCTGGGCGACACGCTTTGTTCGTCGACGACATGCTCCAAGGAGCGATCCAGTACACCGCCGATCTTGCTTTCAACGACACGTCGATGTGGCACTATCGAGGCAGCGCTGAGGCGACGATCTCGTTGACGGCGGGAACCCATGTTCTCTCGATTCGAGCGAGCATGGATGGATCGACGGTCCTACCTAACGCTGATATCACCCTTGACAAGGTGATTCTCACGGATATCAGTGACGGTGAACCGGTCGTCTATCCGGCATCGGGGTGGCGGCTCTTCGGTGGTTCCAAGCTTTCCTGGGCTGAGGGCACACGTGGCTCCGCCGAGATCGCCGGAGCGGGTCAACGGGCCGATCTCTACGTCACCGCCATGGAGACTGGTTACCATGATGTGACTTTCGCGGTCAGCACATCTGCCGCGTCGGATATGGCTTTGTCGCTCAACGGGCGAGTCGTCTGCGAAGTCGTCTTGCCGGGAGAGGGGACGTGGTCGGTCGTCGTACGGGCTCATCTCTCCCAGGGGATCAACGAACTCGAACTCGTATCCCACCATGGGGCATGGTTCGAATCAGCGACGACGACGCGAGCCGCAGTCGCTGATGGTTCGCGTCTCATCGTCGAGGCCGAAGATCTCGTTCTCAACGGGGTCGTGGTTCTCGCGGACGTGGCCGATGACAGCGGTTCGAACGTCTCAGGTGGCGCCTACGTCACTCGGGTCGGGGCTGGAGCTGCCAACACGATCGAAATCCCGCGCCCTTCGGTGATCGTCCCTGGTGATTACGACCTCGTCGTCCATTTCTCCAATGCCGAGGAGTTGGGCCACCATGATTACAACCCACAGGTCGTTAACCGGAGGATCGATGTGACGGAGGTTGACGCCGGAATCATCGCTTCTGGATATTTCCGGTACACCTATTCCTGGCAAAGTTTCCTCGAGAAGACGATCCCGCTCACCCTGATAACTCCCGACGGGTCGATCGTCCTCGGCAACGCCGACGCGGCGGCGCCTGACATCGACAAAATCATTCTTGCGCCCGTGGTGGCGGGAGAGCCGAGCGTTATCCGAAAACCATGACAACAATAGGTGAAGGAAGGCGCTACCGAGCAGCAATCGGTCGCGCCGACGACGGCCCGCACCGCCCCGAGCAGGAGTGGCTCAAATGCCGACGAACGCTCCAGCGGCGCCCCCTTGTCACCAGTGGTGGCTCAGATCCCCACGAACGCCCCAGCGGCGAACATGAGGTCGAGGAAGTCCTCGACGGTCTCGTCGCGGTTCCAGTCGCGTTGCAGCTCGCAGATCATCTGGGGCACGGTGATGAGGTGGGCTCCGGCCTGCTCGACTCGGCGCAGCGCCGTCTCGTGGGCTAGCGTCGTCGTGCCACCGGAGGCGTCGACGACGGGGTAGATCTCGTAACCCTCGCGGATCGCGTCGAGGGTGGGAAAGGCGAGGCAGACCTCCGTCCACAGGGCGCACATGATGAGCTTCTTGCGCCCGGTCGCCTTGACGGCTGCGACGAACTCGGTGTCCTCCCAGGAGTTCATCGACGTGCGGTCGATCGACGGGACGCCTTGCAGCTCGGCTTTGAGCGGGGGGATCGTGTCTTGATTGCGGGTCGTGGCAACGTTGACCGTCGTCAGCACGATCGGCAGACCGTACGTCTTGGCCGCTTTCGCCACGAGGACGATGTTGCGCATGAGCTCGCTCGTGTTGATCGAGTTGACGGAGTGGATCTGCGTCGGCTGGTAATCGATGATGCAGACGGCCGCGTTCTGCGGCGTCAGCAGCCAGTCGGTCTTCGGATCGCGGATCGGTGTGATACTCGTCATGAACCCCCCTGGGAATGTGTCTTGTGTCACGATCCACTGTACGACGGGGACAGTGGCACATCGACGAATCTCAGAGGATGACGAGGAGCAGGGCCCACCATGACGGGCATGTGAGGCGGCCGTGAGATGGGCACTCTTGGCTTACGCCTTGTCACGCAGGATGCGGCGGGGCGCCAGAGGATGAGAGAAGGAAGAAGAGAAGAGGGGGTGCTCCCATGAAAGGGGGAAAGGGTGATCTCCTGACCCTCACTCCTCGGCGAGGTCGGCGGCCTCCTGGACGAAGTCGATGAGTTTCTCCACTTCGACGACGAAGGCGCGGTCGAGGTCGTTCCATGTCTTCACCCGCGAGAGGATGCGCCGCCACCCCTGGGCGATGTCGGCCGGCATACGGTAATCCCAGCCCAAACCCTGGCAGATGCCCTTCTTCCACTCGACGCCTTTGGGCACGACAGGCCAGGCGGAGATGCCGAGCGCGGAAGGTGAGACGGCCTGCCAGATGTCGACGTACTCGTGGCCGGTGATGAGCACGTCGGCGCCCCACGGCCCTCGCTCGACCTTCTCGGCGATGCGCTGCTCCTTGGTGCCGGTGAGGAGATGGTCGACGAGGACGCCGAGGCGGCGCGTGGGGGAGGGCTCGAAAACGGCGACGATCTCCTCGAGGTTGTCGATCCCGCCCAGGGGTTCGACGACGACGCCGATGTGACGCAGGTCGTCGCCCCAGACCTTTTCGATCAACTCGGCGTCATGCTTGCCCTCGACGTAGATGCGGGAAGCTTGGGCGACCTTGGGAGCGTCGGCCGGCCCGGCCAGGGAACCGGACGCGGTGTACCGGGCGGTCTCGGGTCGCTTGCGCGCCGGGATCGTCAACGCGACTGGTTGGCCGTCGATGAGGAACCCCGGACCCACCGGGAAAGAACGCTTCTTGCCGTGTCGGTCCTCGAGGACGACGATGCCGTTCTCCCACCGCGTCACCGCGCCGCAATAGCCCGTCACCGCCTCCTCGACGACGAGCCCGAGCGACAACTCGACCGGTTTCGACTTCTTGATATGGGAACGTTGCCACCCCGGAGTCAGGACATCAGACGCGTATCGGCTCACTTGACGAGGATAGGGAGATGAGAATGGCGATCAGGTCTACGACACGCGGCAAGGGTCAGCGATCACTGAGAATCGAGCTCACGACCACCGACTCAGTGGGATAGATCGCGAGCCCATTGAATGAAAGTATTGATGATTTCCTCAGTGGTGGCCGAGGCAACTCCATATTGTCCAAAAGTGGTTGAGTCGTAGTAAGTGACCATGAGGAAACGTTGAATCAGAAGATCCCTGTCCAACGGGTTCGCCTCACGTTCGTCAGCTAAAGCGAGAATCTCTTCACGAGAGTACGATCCTGACGAGAGCACGGTATGAATATCGATGAAATCCCGAACTTCGCCTCTGGAATATAACGCTGTCATCTTATTCGCGACAGCGTCACGGCTGTCGAGTACCGGCCCGATGGAGACGTGTGCAGGTGGAAACTCGCGGTAATCCCAGCCGAACTGGATCTCGCTCTGTTCAGCGTTTATAACATCTCTGACCTCGAGGTTGGCGAAAAGGCCGCTTCGAACAAGCACCACAACCTCAAAGCCTTCCTTCTCCAAAGCATGGATCGCATTATCGACGGCCTGATCGAAATGTTCGAGAGACATGTCGTTGGTGAAGAGATCGACATCCATCGAGGGACGATCGCCGAAACCATTCATAACGAGGGCGTAGCCGCCAGCGAGAACGAACCCGAATTCTTCAACAGTGCCTAACGCCACCCGGGCTAGACGCTCGTGGAACCCCTTCAGCGTCACACGGACACCATGCGCAGACCGAGCTTGCTGAGTTCCGGGAAACGAGAGACCCATTGCTCGCGGCAACGTTTGGGGAGGTTCAACTCGGCCCATAAGGCCAGCAGCAGCCCACTGTCGAGATAGCGCTTGTGGTCAGCGGCCGTCCCGTCACGGACGACTGCGCTGTACATCGCCCAGCGTTGAGAAGCATTGTCGAGATCGAAAGAAGGGTCAGGTGCGGTTGAGATGTGAGGAGGAACGCTCACCACTCCGGAGACAGGCCCATGGAGATCATCCAGCGAGTCGGGGACGGAGTAGGGAATCACATCCGCAAAGCCATGCGGTCGTTTGATCGTCATCCGGCTCCTCCTCTCACTCGATTGATCGGCGTCCCTGTTTCCAAGGATAAGCGCCCCATGGAGGACTCGAACCTCCGACCGACAGATTAGAAGTCTGCAGCTCTATCCAGCTGAGCTAATGGGGCCAGGATGATGCGTGATCTGGTTCGGATCACGGCGTCGGGAGTTAGTTTAAGCCAGGGGAGTGCGGTGCGATTCCCACCCCCTGGAGCGCGCAAAAATCCCGTGCGTGGCGACCACGCACGGGAACAAGCCGGTGACTCCGTCCGTGTGAGGGATCAGAGCGCGGCGGCGCGAGAGGCGATGGCCGACTTGCGGTTGGCGGCGTTGTTGGCGTGGATGACGCCCTTGCTGACCGCTTTGTCAAGCGAACGGCAAGCGACGCGGGCGGCTTCGGCGGCCTTCTCCGTCTCGCCGGCGTCAGCGGCTTCGCGGAAACGACGGATGTCGGTGCGCAGCTTCGACTTGACGGCCTTGTTGCGCTGACGCGCGAGCTCGTTCGTCTTGATCCGCTTCATTTGGGACTTGATGTTCGCCACGGGGCAAGCCTTCTCATCAGTGATCGACGGCGTCAGCCACGGTTGACCGGCGCCAATGAACAGACAAAGTGCGCCACCTCAGCGGCGCGACAGCCCAATCTATCAAACGCTGACAAGGACGCACAAATAGCCCGCCGTCATCGTTTCCCCGGCTGTGAGAGAATAGCGGGGCCGAACCCGGGCCGCGCCGCCCGCGCGCCGGGGGAGGCGTGAAGTAGACGTGATCGCTGATCGAAGAGTGCGAGGACCATTTCGTGACGACGCCACTGCCTGGACGGACGGATCCGGCGGTCATCCGCAATTTCTCCATCATCGCCCATATCGACCATGGCAAGTCGACGTTGGCTGATCGCATGCTCCAGCTGACCGGCGTCGTCGACGAACGGACGATGCGCGCCCAGTATCTCGATCGGATGGACATCGAACGGGAACGCGGCATCACGATCAAGAGCCAGGCCGTCCGCCTGCCCTGGGAGATGGATGGAACCGATTACGTCCTCAATATGATCGACACCCCCGGCCACGTCGACTTCACCTATGAGGTGTCGCGGTCGCTGGCCGCCTGCGAGGGAGCCGTCCTCCTCGTCGACGCGGCCCAGGGGATCGAGGCGCAGACCTTGGCCAACCTCTATCTCGCCCTCGAGGCCGATCTCGTCATCATCCCCGTCCTCAACAAGATCGATCTGCCCGGCGCCCAGCCCGACAAACACGCCGCCGAAGTCGCCGGCATCATCGGCTGCGACGTCTCCGACGTGCTGCGTGTCTCCGCCAAGACGGGCGACGGAGTGCGCGAGCTGCTCGACGAGATCGTCCGCCAGGTCCCCGCGCCGACGGGGCGTTCCGAGGGCCCGGCCCGCGCGCTCATCTTCGACTCGGTCTACGACTCTTATCGCGGCGTCGTCACCTATGTGCGAGTCAAGGACGGCGAGCTGACCCACCGCGAGCGCATCCTCATGATGTCGACGAAGGCGACGCACGAGGTCCTCGAAGTCGGCGTCATCTCACCGGAACCGAAGAAGGCCGACGCGCTCGGGGCCGGCGAGGTCGGCTATCTCATCACCGGCGTCAAGGACGTGCGCCAATCACGCGTCGGCGACACCGTCACCTCCGCCTCACACCCCGCCACCGACGCGCTGGCCGGTTACCGCCACCCCCACCCCATGGTCTATTCCGGTGTCTATCCAATCGACGGGCAGGACTTCCCCGAGTTGCGCGAAGCGCTCGAGAAGTTGAAGCTCAACGACGCCGCCCTCGTCTACGAGCCGGAGACGTCAACGGCCCTCGGGTTCGGCTTCCGCATCGGGTTCCTCGGACTGCTCCACATGGAGATCGTGCGCGAACGGCTCGAGCGCGAGTTCGGGCTCGACATCATCTCGACGGCGCCGAACGTCGTCTATCGCGTCATCACCGAAGACAACGTCGAACACGTCGTCACCAACCCCTCGGAGTTCCCCGACGGCAAGATCGCCGTCATCTATGAGCCGATCGTCAAGGCCTCGATCTTGGCGCCGTCGGAGTTCATCGGCACCCTCATGGAGTTGTGCCAGTCGCGCCGGGGCGTGCAGACCGGGATGGATTACCTCTCCTCCGACCGAGTCGAGTTGCACTACACCCTGCCCTTGGCCGAGATCGTCTTCGACTTCTTCGACGCGCTGAAATCCCGGACGAAGGGCTACGCCTCGCTCGACTACGAGGAGGCCGGGGAGCAGGAGGCCGACCTCGTCAAAGTCGACATCCTCCTCAACAGCGAGAACGTCGACGCTTTCTCCGCCATCGTCCACAAGGACCGCGCCTACAGCTACGGCGTCGAGATGGTTTCGAAACTGCGCAAACTCATCCCCCGTCAGCAATACGAGGTGCCCGTCCAGGCGGCCATCGGCTCGCGCGTCATCGCCCGGGAGACGATCCGCGCCGTCCGCAAGGACGTCCTCGCCAAGTGCTACGGCGGCGACATCACCCGCAAACGCAAGCTCTTAGAGAAGCAGAAAGAGGGCAAGAAGCGGATGAAGATGGTCGGCCGCGTAGAGGTGCCCCAAGAGGCCTTTGTGGCCGCCTTGTCGACCGGCCAGGAGGCGGAGAAGAAGTGAGCCCCGGCTCCCTCTCCCTCTATCTCCACATCCCCTGGTGCCGGGTCCGCTGCGGCTACTGCGACTTCAACACCTACGTGCTGGGGTCGGCGGCGCCCGATCTTCCGGAGCGGTACCAAGCCGCCCTCCTCGCCGAACTCGGCCTCGCCGCCGAACGACTCGGCCCCAGGCGCGTCGAGACGATCTACTTCGGCGGCGGCACACCGACGCTCATGGCTCCGCCAGCGTTCGCCGCCCTCCTCGGCCGGATCGGCGAACTCTTCGACGTCGCCCCCGACGCTGAGATCACGACGGAGGCGAACCCCGAGACGGTGACGCCGGCCAGTCTCGCTCAGCTGCGCCAGGCGGGGATCACCCGGCTTTCGCTCGGCATGCAATCGGCCGTGCCCCACTTGCTGGCGACCCTCGAGCGCGTCCACACCCCGGGGCGGGCCGTCGAAGCGGTGGGCTGGGCGCGGGCGGCAGGGTTCGCCAGCGTCTCCCTCGACCTCATTTACGCCACCCCGGGCGAGACTCTCACCGACTGGGAACATAGCGTCGAGACCGCCCTGGCCGCCGAGCCAGACCATCTGTCGGCCTATTCCCTCATCGTCGAACCGGGCACCCGCTTGGCGGCGCGGATCGCTCGTGGTGAGTTGCCGGCGCCTCAAGAAGACGCGATGGCCGAGCGCTATCTCCTCGCCGACGAACGTTTCAACGCGGCCGGGTTGGCATGGTACGAGGTGAGCAATTGGGCGCGCCCCGGGCATGAATGCCGCCACAACCTCGCCTATTGGCGCTCGGGGGATTGGTGGGGCTTCGGCGCCGGATCCCACTCCCATGTCGCCGGCGTCCGCTGGTGGAACGAGCGTCATCCGAGGACATACGCCGAACGGATTGAAGCCTGCGCCATGCCGGTGGCGGGCAGCGAGGAGTTGACGGACGAGGACCGTCACATGGAGACGGTCATGCTGGGGCTGCGCTTGCGCGAGGGTCTGCTATCGAGCGCGTTGACCGCCTCCGAGCAGACCCGTGTTCCCGCCCTCGTCGACGATGGACTCGTCACTGTGATGGGCGAGAGGATCGTGTGCACTCAGCGGGGGCGTCTGCTCGCAGACGGAGTCGTCCGCGATCTGCTCGACTGATCGTCATTCATTTCGCTTGATTCATCCGGTCCCAAAAACGGACCGCCATCGCCGTCTCATCTTCAACCCCATCTGAACGATCATGTCTCCGTGAGCTCTCCCACGAGCACAGGGCGGATTGCGCTGGGTTATGAGGGGAGTGTCGCCGCCCGATGGTTTTCAGCGTGCGACGGCGGGCGGGCGGCAGGATCGCTCCCACCGCCCGCCCGGGCGCTGACTTCAGCTTGGTTCTCCTCACTCGTCCTTGCGACGCCGCCGGCTCACGACGAGGAGCACGGCGCCGCCGGCGAGGGCGACGAGGGCGGCGATGATGAGCGCGCGCCCGACTGGGCTGCCGGTGTTGGGCACCGATCCGCCAGTGGAGTAGCTCGTCCCGAAGGACCCGCCGCTGCCGCCGTAGCTGTAGCTGGTGCCGAAGGACCCGCCACCGCCATAGCTGTAGGACGTTCCGTTGTCGACGTGGACGGTGTAGTCGCCGTCGCTGCCGCCGCCGGTCGTGTCGCCGCTGGGCGGGGTTGGCGTGTCGCCACCGGTGTCATCGTTGATGATGGGGCCGTGGTGGTTCGGATCCGGTGTGGGCTCTGGCGGCACGTCCGTCGTCGTCGTCACCGTCGATGGCACGGGCGGGCACTCGCTCGTGAAGGCTCGCGCGAGCGCCGACCGGTCGCCGGTCAAGGCGGCCCTGGCCAGCATCTGGTCCATCCGCACGTAGGACATGTCGCCGGTGCAGGCGACGGTGTCGGGCGTGTGGGCGACGCCGCTGGCGGTGTTGGAGACGCCACCGGCCTCCACGTCGGCGTCGGTGATCCGATACGGCTGCGCCACGCAGGTGACGGAGTCGCCGGGCGCGAGATCGCCGGCCGGGCAGGTGACGGTGCCGACCATCTCGTCGCTGACGGTCAGCTGACCGAGCGTGACCTCACCGGTGTTCGTGAAGACGAACGAGTAGCTGATCGTCTCCCCGGCGTCGGCCAAGCCGTCGCCGTCGCGGTCGTTGAGCGAGGCCTGCTTGGTGAAGCTGTAACCCGGCGTCGAATTCGGCGTGACGGTGTCGCTCCCCGGCGGCGAGGTGATGTCGTCGCCGCCCGGCGTCTTCCCGGAGGCGGTCGCGTTGTTGACGATCGTGCCGCGGTCGAGGTCGGCCTGGGTGACGGTGTACGAGGCGGTGCACGCGGTTGAGTCGCCCGGGGCCAGCCCGCTGACCGGGCAGGTCACCGTGGAACCAGCCGCTTCTAATGTCGGATCGGAGACGGTGATGCCGCTCATCGTGACCTCACCGGTGTTCGTCACCGTGACGGTGTACGTCAACTTCTCCCCGACGTCGGCTTTGCCGTTGCCGTCGGTGTCGTCGAGTGTCGACGTCTTGACGACGCTCAGGCCAGGAGTCGTGTCGGAACCGGTCGTCTCCGTCGTCTCCGGGGTCGGCACCGGGTCGCCGCCCGGAGTCTTCCCGGAGGCGGTGGCGGTGTTGGCGATCGAGCCGGCGTCGACGTCCGCCTGAGTGACGGTGTACGACGCGGTGCACACCGCGCTCTGGCCGGGCGGCAGCGCCGCCGTCGGGCAGGCCGCGGTGATGGCCGAGCGGGCCAGCATCGGGTCGGCGACGGTCAGATCGGAGAGGGTGACCGAACCGGTGTTGGTGATGGTGAAGGTGTACTGGATCGTCTCTCCGGCGTCGGCCAACCCGTCGCCGTCATCATTGGTGATCGTGGCCGTCTTGACCATGGTCGCCCCGTCGGTGTCGTTGGCTGGGGTCTCGACGTCGTCGGGCGGGCTCGTCACCGGGGCCGGCGGTGTTCCACCACTCCCGGAAGGTGTCGGCGGTGTGGCCGTGGCGGTGGCCTCGTTGCGCACGACACCGGCGTCGACGTCCGCCTGGGTGACGGTGTACGAGGCGGTGCAGTCCACCGACGCCCCCGGAGCGATCGGGTCGGTCGGGCACGAGATCGTCACACCGGCGTCGGCGAGCTTGGCGTCGTCGATGCCAGGAGCGGTCATCGTCACCATCCCGGTGTTCGTAATGGTGAAGGTGTAGTCGATTGTCTCTCCGGCGTCGGCCAAGGCATTGGCGTTCCCGTCGTTCAACGTCGCCTTCTTGACGAGCGTGAGCCCGGAAGAAGCGTCAGACGGGGTCGTCGTCGTGCCGGGCGTCGAGGGTGGCACATCGCTGCCGTCCGGTGTCTTGCCGGTGGCGGTCGCGCTGTTGGCGACGGAACCAGCGTCGACATCGGCTTGCGTCACCGTGTAGGTGGCGGTGCAGCGGGCCGTCGCGCCCGGATCGATCGGATCCGCCGGGCAGGTGACGGTCGCGCCAGCGGCGGTGAGTTTCGGGTCGTCGATGGCCGGCGCCGACACGGTGACGCCACCGGTGTTCGTGATGGTGAAGACGTAGTCGATCGTCTCGCCGACATCGGCCAAGCCGTCACCGTCACCGTCGTTCAACGTTCCCGTCTTGTCCACCGACAAGCTTGGGTTGTCATCGACCGTCGTCGTCGTCTCGCTCGGCGGGGTCGTGATCGGCGTGCCCGAAGGCGGCGTGACGGTGGCGGTCGCGCTGTTGGCGACCTTGCCGGCGTCGATGTCCGCCTGGGTGACGGTGTACGTCGCCGTGCATTCCGCCTTCGCTCCTGGCGCCAGTTGCCCAGCCGGGCAGGTCGGCGTCACGCCGGCGGCGGTCAGCATGGCGTCGTCGATCGTGACAGTCGCCAACGAGACCATCCCGGTGTTCGTGACGGTGAAGGTGTAGGCGATCGTCTCTCCGGCGTCGGCCAAGCCGTCGCCGTCGACGTCGTTGAGCGTGGCCTTCTTGACCACGGTCGCTGAAGCCGTCTGATCGCTCGGCGTGTCGGTCGTGTCCGGCGGGGAGGTCGGTGGCGTGATCGCCGGGGTGATCCCGCCGGGTGGCGTCGCCGTGGCGGTGGCCTCATTGTGAACCGTCCCCGCGTCGACGTCGGCCTGCGTCACCGTGTACGTCGCGGTGCACCGGGCCGTCCCGCCGGGCAGGATGAGCCCGCTCGGGCAAGTGACGGTCACGCCGGCGTCAGACAAGAGCTTGTCGTCGATGGTGGGCGCGGTCACCGAGACCGTCCCGGTGTTCGTGACGATGAAGGTGTAGGCGATCGTCTCGCCGACATCGGCCAGCTTGTCGAAGTCGAGGTCGTTGAGCGTGGCCGTCTTGTCGACGGTGAGCGAGGAGGTGCTGTCCGACGGGGTCGTCGCAGTGCTGGGCGACGAGGGCGGCGTTGTGCCCCCGTCGGGCGTCGTGCCGGTGGCGGTGGCGCTGTTGGCGACCTGCCCGGCGTCGACGTCGGCCTGAGTGACGGTGTAGTGGGCCGTGCACGTCGCCGTCCCCTTCGGGGTGATCGGGTCGGCCGGGCAGGTGACGCTCATCCCGGCGGCGGCCAGCTTGGGATCGCTGATCGCCGGAGCGGTGATGGTGACCATCCCCGAGTTCGTCACGGTGAAGGTGTAGTCGATCCGCTCGCCCACATCGGCCAAGCCGTCGCCGTCGAGATCGTTCAAATCGGCTTTCTTCACGACGGTGAGACCGGAGGTGACATCGGTCGGGGTCTTCGTCGTGTCCGTCGGCGATCCGACCGGCGGGCCGGACGGGGGAGTGGCCGTGGCGGTGGCGGAGTTGTCGACCGAGCCGCGATCGACGTCGGCCTGGGTGACGGTGTACGTCGCCGTGCACTCGATGTGGTCTCCTGGCGCGATCGTCGAGACGGGGCAGGTCGGGGTCACACCGGCGCCAGCCAGCTTGGGATCCCGGATCGCCGGAGCGGTCACGGTGACCATGCCGGTGTTCGTGACGGTGAAGGTGTAGTCGATCGTCTCACCGGCGTCGGCCAACTGGTCGCCGTCCGCGTCGGCCAACAGAGCCGCCTTCGCCATCGTCAACGAACTGTGGTCGTCGACGTCGACCGTGGCCGTGCTCGTGCTCGAGGCCGGCCCGGCCGGGGTGCTGGCGTGAGCGGTGGCGGTGTTCGCCACGACGCCGGCGTCGATCTGCTCTTGGGTGACGACGTGGACGGCCGAACAGGTCGCCGCCTCGCCCGGCGCGATCGAATCAGGCGAGCAGGGCGCGGTCGCTCCGTCGGCGGTCAACATCGGGTCGTCGATCGTGATGGCCGAGGCCGTGACGGTGCCGCTGTTGATGACGGTGAAGGTGTAGGTGATCGACTCGCCCGCGTCGGCCAGGTGGTCGCCGTCGAGGTCGTGCAACTCGGCCTTCTTCGTCAACGCGATCTTCGGCGTCTGATCGGTCGTGCGCGTCGTGTCGCTCGGCGGGGAGGTGACGGGGTCGCCCGTCGGCGGGTTGGCCTTCGCCGTGGCGCTGTTGGCGACCGATCCGGCGTCGACCTCCGTCTGGGAGACGGTGTGGGCGGCCGAGCAGGTCAGCGAGTCGCCGGGCGCCAGGACGGTCGCCGGGCAGGACACCGTCACACCGGCGGCGGTGAGCGCCGGGTCGGTGATGGTGGCGCCGCGCAGGGTCGTCGTGCCCGTGTTCTTCACGGTGAAGACGTAGCGGATCATCTCGCCCGCGTCGGCCTTGCCGTCGCCGTCGTGGTCGTCAAGGGTGGCCTGCTTGTCGACGGTGACGCTCGGGGTGACGTCGGGCGTCGTCGTCACGGTGGCGGGCGCCGGCGGGACGGTGTCGCCGCCGGGTGTCGTCGCCGTGCCGGTGGCGGCGTTCGTGATCGCCCCGGCGTCGATATCGGCCTGGGTGACGGTGTAGGCGGCGGTGCAGGTGATCTTGTCCGTCGGCGCCAGGGTCGTCGTCGCCGGGCAGGTCACGCTCACGCCGGCCTTCGTCAGCATCGGGTCGTCGATGTGAGGATTCGTCACGGTGACGTTGCCGGTGTTGGTGAGGACGAAGGTGTAGGTGAGGACGTCGCCCGCGTCGGCCAAACCGTCGCCGTCGGCGTCACCGGCGCCGATGAGCGCGCCCGTCTTCGTGAGCGTGAGGGCCGGCGTGTCATCAGCCGTCGTCGTGACGTCGCCATCGGTGTTCGGGGTGATCCCGCCGCCAGGATTGTCGACGGTCGGCGGAGTCACGGCGAAAGCGGTGGCGGCATTGGTGATCTTTCCAGCGTCGACGTCCGGTTGGGTGACGGTGTAGGTGTACGTCGCCGAGGCAGACTCGCCGGGAGCGATCGGGTCGGCGGGGAAGGTGACGTTCACCCCGGCCGCCGTCAGCATCGCGTCGGTCACCTTCGGCGCCGAGACGGTGACGTTGCCGGTGTTCTTGATGGTGATCGTGTAGGTGATCGTCTCGCCCACATCGGCTTTGCCGTCGCCGTCGGCGTCGTTGAGCGCCGCGTCCTTCGTCAGATCGATCGCGCTCGTCGTGTCCGTCGTCGTCGTCGTCTGGCCGGTCGCCGGCGGCACGTCTCCGGCCGTCGAGGTCGCTGTCGCCGTGGCGGTGTTGGCGACCTGTCCGGAATCGACGTCTTGCTGGGTGACGGTGTACGTCGCCGTGCAGGTCAGTTTCCCTCCTGGGGCGATCGTCGTCGTCGGGCAGGTCACGGCGCCCGATCCCAGCTTGGTGTCGCTGATCGCGACGTCGCCGTTGATCGTGACCGTCCCGGTGTTGGTGACGGTGAAGGTGTAGTTGATCACTTCGCCCGCGTCGGCTTTCCCGTCCTTGTCGGTGTCGGCCAGATCGGCCTTCTTGTCCAAGGTCATCGCCGGGGTGTTGTTGACGATGGTGACGGTCTCATCCGGCGGGGAGGTCACCGTCGTCGTGCCGCCGGGCCCGGTGCCCGTGACGGTCGCCGCGTTGTTGACGGCCCCGGCGTCGATGTCGGCCTGGGTGACGGTGTACGTGCCGGCGCAGGTCAGCGTGTCGCCGGGCAGCAGGGGAGCGGTCGGGCACGTCACTGTCACTCCGGCGGTGGTGAGCATATCGTCGTTGGCGGTGATGAGGCGCATCGTCGTCGTGCCGGTGTTCTTCGCCGTCATCGTGTAGCGGATCGTCTCGCCGACGTCAGCGGCGCCGTTGACGACGATCGTGTCGTTGAGTTTGGCTTGCTTGTCCACGGTGAGCGCCGAGGTCGTGTTCGTCGGCTCGTCATGGGTCGCCGGATCGGAGGTCACCATCGTGCCGGTCGGATCCTTGCCCGAGGCGGTCGCGACATTATGGATGATCCCGTTGTCGATGTCGGCTTGGGTGATGGTGTACGTGGCGTGACAGGTGGCTTTCCCGCCAGGTTGGATGACAGTGGACAAGCACTCGACCGCTCCGACCTTGGGGTCGGTGATGGTGGGTTGGGTGATCGTGACGGTGCCGGTGTTGTGAATGACGAAGGTGTAGAGAATGGTCTCACCCACATCGGCCAAATCATTGCCATTGTTATCGCTAGGGAGCGCGGACTTCTCGAGCGAGAGGCCGCTGTCGATGTAAACCGGCGTCGTCACCGTCGCCTCGTTGCTCGTCGTCGGGCCGTCGGTCGTGTCCGGATCGTTCGCCGTGGCGGTGGCGGTGTTGACGATCTTGCCCGCGTCGATGTCGCCTTGGACGACCTTGTATGAGGCGGTGCAGTCGGTCGAGTCGCCCGGTTCCAGCGTCGTCACCGGGCAGGTGACGGTCACCGCCGGATCGAGGCCGGCCAGCATCGGGTCGCTGATCGTGAGCCCGGTCAAGGTGACGGTGCCGGCGTTCGTCGCGGTGATCGTGTAGTCGATCGTCTCGTTCAAATCGGCCTCGTTGTTGCCATTGTCGCTGGCGATGGCAGCCGTCTTGGCCAAGGTCAGCTTGGGCGTCCGGTCGGTCGTCACCGTGTTTTGCGACGGCGGCGATGTCACAGTCTCCCCATCAGGGTTGGTGTCTGTCGGCGGCGTCTTGGCGGTGGCGGTCGCCTCGTTGGCGACGTTCCCAGCGTCGACGTCGTCTTGGGTGACGACGTAGCTGGCCGTGCACGTCGCCTTCCCGCCGGGCTGCAGCTCATAGGTGGCGTCCGGGCACGTGATGGTGACGGGATTCGTCCCGGCCGTCAGTTTCGTGTCGGTGACGGCGAGGTTAGTGAGCGTGACGGTGCCGGTGTTGCGCAGGGTGAAGGTGTAGTCGATCGTCTCGCCCTTGTCGGCGTACCCGTCCCCGTCGCCGCCGTCGGCGGCGGAATCCTTGAGTTCGGAGGTCTTCGTCACGACGAGGCCACCCTCGAAGTCGGCGGGGACCTCAGTGGTGGAGCCCTGGCTCTCGGGCGGCACCGGGTTCCCATCCGGGTCGGTGGCCGACATCGTGGCGACGTTGCGGACGTAACCGCGGTTGACGTCGGCTTGGGTCACCGTGTAGTCGGCCGTGCAGACGAGCGTCTTCCCCGGGGCGATCGAGTCGTCGGTCGGACAGGTGATGGCGATCGCCGGGTCGGCGTCGTCGAGGAGGGGATCGTCGATGAGGACGCCGTGGATCGTCGTCGTGCCGGTGTTCGTGGCGGTGAAGGTGAAGGTGATCGTCTCCCCGAGATCGGCCAGCTCGTTGGCGGTGACAGTGTCATGGAGCTGGGACGACTTCGTGATCTGGATGCCGTTGCGGGTGTCCGTCGTCGTCGTCACCGTGTCGGTCGCCGTCGGCGGGGTGACGCCCTCGGGCGGCGTGGCTGTGGCGGTGACCTCGTTGGCGATCGTGCCCGCGTCGATGTCGGCTTGGGTGACGGTGTACGTCGCCGTGCACTGGGCGCTCTTGCCGGGCAGGATCGGGTCGTCCGGGCAGTCGAGGGTGACGCCGGCCTTCGTCAACATCGGGTCGGTCAACGTCGGCTTCGTCAAGGTGACGTCGCCGGTGTTGGAGATGGTGAAGGTGTAGTCGATCGTCTCACCCGGATCGGCCTTGTTGTCGCCGTCGCCATCGTTCAAGGTGGCCTGCTTGTCGACGGTCATCGTCGCCGTCCGCTCCGTCGTCGTCGTCGTCTCGCTCGGCGGGGAGGTGATGGGATCCCCGGAGGGAGTCGTGCTCGTCGCCGTCGCCGAGTTGTCGATAAATCCATTGTCGACGTCGGTTTGGGTGACGGTGTACGTGGCGGTGCACTCGACGCTCTTGCCCGGGTCGATCTGATCGGGCGGGCACGAAGCTGTCACCGGCGGATTCGCCCCAGCCAACATGCCGTCGGTGATCGTCGGCGCCGCCTGGGTGACCTGCCCGGTGTTGGTGACGGTGAAGGTGTAGGCGATCGTCTCGCCGAGATCGGCCAGGTCGTTGCCGTTGCCGTCGTTGAGGGTGGCCTTCTTCGTCACCGTCAAGCCGGGCTCGTCGTTGACGGTCGTGGTCTCGGTGTCCGGCGGCGAGGTGACGGGGTCGGGCGGGGTGTCGCTGCCCGACGGGGTCGGCGGAGTCGCGGTGGCGGTGGCGGTGTTCTCCACCTTCCCGGCGTCGATGTCGGCTTGGGTGACGGTGTACGTCGCTGTGCAATCGAGGGTCTTCCCCGGATCGATCGCCTCGTTCGGGCAGGTGATCGTCACATCGGCGTCGGTCAACTTCTTGTCGGTGATCGTCGGGGCCGTCATGGTGACGGCGCCGGAGTTGGTGATGGTGAAGGTGTAGTCGATCGTCTCCCCGGCGTCGGCCACCTGGTTGGCGACGACGGTGTCGTTGAGCGAGGCCTTCTTCTCCACCGTCAACTCCGGGGTGCTGTCGGTGGGGACGTCGAAGGCATTGGGCGGGGAGGTGACCTCGGCCGGCGGCGTCGTGGCGCCGGTCGGCGTGGGCGGCTGCCCGGTGGCGGTCGAGGAGTTGTGCACGACGCCGGAGTCGACGTCTTCTTGGGTGACGGTGTAGCCCTTCGCCGTGCAGACCATGTCGCTGTGGGGCGCCAGGGTCGCCTTGGGGCAGTCGACCGTCAACGCCGGGACGGCGTCGTGCAGCTTCGGGTCGTGCCCGGTGACGTCGGTGAGGGTGACGGTGCCGGTGTTGGTGATCGTCAAGGTGTAGTCGATCAACTCCCCGACGTCGGCGAGGCCGTCGTGGTCGGTGTCGTCCAGTTCGCCTTGCTTGAGGACGGTGAGCGCGGGCTCGACGAAAGCCGGAACCTTCGCGTTCGCCTCCGGCGTCGTCGTCGTTCCGGTCGGCGTCTTCGCCGTCGCCGTGGCCACGTTGTCAACCGAGCCGGAGTCGACGTCTGCCTGAGTGACGGTGTACAGAGCGGTGCAGTCGAGGCTTTGTCCCGGCGGGATCGCGGCGGTCGGGCAGGAGATCGTCACACCGGCGGCGGCCAGTTTCGCGTCGGTGACGGACGGGTCGCTGATCGTCGTCTTGCCCGTGTTGGCGACGGTGAAGGTGTAGGTGATGTTCTCACCCACGTCGGCCAGCGTGTTGCTGTTGGCGTCGACGAGGCTGGGCGTCTTCGTCAACGTCGCCGAGGAGGTCGTGTCGACGGTCGTGACGGAGTCGTCCGGCGGGGAGGTGACGCGGTCTCCACCCGGGGTCGTCATCCCACCGGTGGCGGCGTTCGTGATCGAGCCCCGGTCGATGTCGGCTTGGTTGATGAGATAGCTCGCCGTGCAGGTGAGCGTGGCGCCCGGGGCGATGGGGCCGGGGGCGCAGGAGATGGCGTCGCCTGCGGTCGAGAGCATCTCGTCGGTGACGGTCGGATTGTCCAACGTCACTTTGCCCGTGTTCGTCAAGGTGAAGGTGTAGTCGATCGTCTCGTTGACGTCACCCGTGCCGTTGCCGTTCGCGTCAGCCAAAGCGGCGGTCTTGGCGATGGTGAGGCCGGGGGTGTCGTTGGCGTCGGTCGTCGTCGAACTCTCCGGGGTCGACGGTGTCGTCTTGCCGCCGTTCGGCGTCGTCGCCACCGCCGTCGCCTTATTGACGACCGATCCGTTGTCAATATCGGTTTGGGTGACGGTGTAGCTCGCCGTGCAGTCGAGACTGCCCTTGGGGCGGATGATGTCGTCGCTCGGGCAGGTGATCGTCGCCCCGGCGGCCGTCAGCATGGGGTCGCTGATCTGCGGCGCCCGCACGGTGACATTGCCGGTGTTCGTGACGGTGAAGGTGTAGTCGATCGTCTCTCCCGCATCGGCCAGACCGTTGCCGTCATCGTCTTTGATCGTCGCCTGCTTGAGGAGGGAGACCGCCGAGGTCGTGTCCGTCTCCATGTCGACCTGGCAGATCGGCGAGTTCACCGCCGAGCCGGAGGGGGTCGTCCCCGTGGCGGTGGCGGTGTTGTGGACGGAGCCGGAGTCGACGTCGTCTTGGGTGACGGTGTACGGGGTCGCCGTGCACGTGGTGGACTCGCCCGGAGCCAGCGGGGCGGTCGGGCAGGTGATGGTGACGCCGGTCGAGGTGATCTTCGTGTCGCGGATGGCGAGATCGGTGATGGTGACCTGCCCGGTGTTCTCGACGACGAAGCTGTAGGTGATCGTCTCGTCCGCGTCGGCCTTGTTGTCCCCATCGAGGTCGAGGAGGTTCTGGTTCTTCGTGGCCGTCAACGCGCCGGTGTCGTCGGCCGGGGTCGTCGTCGTCGTCTCTGGCGAGGTCGGCGGTGTCACTCCGTTAGGCGGTGTCGCCGTGCCGGTGGCCGCATTGTCGACCGAACCGGAATCGACATCTTCCTGTGTCACGGTGTACGTCGCCGTGCAGTCGACATGCCCGGTCGGAGCGATCGTCCCGCTGGGGCAGGTGATTGACACGCCGGCGGCCTTGAGCTTCGCGTCGTCGATGACCGGAGCGGTCACCGAGACGTTGCCCGTGTTCGTCACGGTGAAGGTGTAGTCGATCGTCTCCCCGACGTCGGCCAACTGGTTGACGGTGATGGTGTCGTTGAGCTCGCCCTTCTTCTCCACCGACAACGACGAGGTGCGCGTCGACGTCACCGTGGCGGAGGCCTCGTTCGAGGGGACGGCTTTGTTCGTGGGATCGTACGACGTCGCGGTGGCCGTGTTGGCGATGGTGCCGGCGTCGACGTCGGCTTGGGTGACGGTGTAGGAGGCCGAGCAGGTGACGGTCGAACCAGCCGCGCCGGTCGTGGCCGCCTCATTGCACGTGACGGCGGAGCCAGCGGCGGACAACATCGGGTCGGAGATCGTGATGCCGTGGAGGCTGACGTCGCCGGTGTTCGTGGCGGTGAAGGTGTACGTCACCGTCTCGCCGACATCGGCTGAGCTGTTGTTGTTCGCGTCGACGAGGGTGGCCTCCTTCGTCAACTCCTGGCTCGCCTTCGTGCTGGCCGGGGTGTCGGCTGTCGCCGTGTTGGTGACGCCCGGCGTGCCAGAGGACGAGTTGCCCTGGGCGTAAGCGGTGTTGGAGACCTCGCCGGCGTCGACGTCGGCTTGGGTGACGGTGTAGCCCGTCGCGGTGCACGTCATCACCGCCCCGGGTGGCAAGGTCGTCTGGTCGCAGGTGGTGGTGATGCCCGCCTCTTTCAGCTTGGCGTCGACGATCTCGGCGGAGTAGATCGTGATCGAGCTCGTGTTCGTGGCGATGAAGGTGTAGTCGATCGTCTCGCCGACCTGGGCGACGCCGTCGCCGTTCGTGTCGTTGAGGGCGCCGTTCTTGATGAGGGTGCCACCACGTTGGACGTTGACTTGGACGACGGCTGTGCCGGTCTGGGCCGGGGGAGGGGTGACGCCCGTGGGCGGGGTGGCGTTGACGGTGGCGGTGTTCGTGAGGATCCCGGCGTCGAGGTCGTCCTGGGTGACGGTGTATGTCGCGGTGCACACGACGGAGGCGCCGGCCGCCAGGGTGGTCGTCGGGCAGGAGATGTCGGCCACCTTGGGGTCGGTGATGGTCACGTCGGTGACGCCGACCGACCCGGTGTTCGTGACGGTGAAGGTGTAGATGACGGTCTCGCCCACGTCGGCCAGCTGGTTCCCGTCGAGGTCGTTGAGCTTGCTCGTCTTGGTGAAGGCGAGGCTCGAGTGCCGGTCGGTCGGCACCGATGCGGTGTCCTGCGGCGAGGTCACCGTCGTGTTGGACGGCGAGACGCCGGTGGCGGTGGCCTGGTTGACGATCGTGCCCGGGTCGATCTCACTGGCGGTGACCGGGTGGTTGGCCGTGCAGGTGACGGAGGCGCCCGGGGCGAGCGTCTTCGTGCCACAGGTGACGTCGGAGACCATGGCGTCGTCGATGGCGATCCCATGGAGGGTCTGCGAGCCGGTGTTCGTCACGAGGAAGCGATAGGTGATCGACTCGCCGGCGTCGGCCAAGGAGTCGCCGTCGGCGTCGTTGAGCGTGGCCGACTTGACGAGGGTGAGGGCCGTGTTCCCATCGGCCGGAACGACGGTGTCGTCGGGCGGGGAGACCGGCGGGGTCACGCCGATCGGCGGGATGGCGGTGGCCGTCGCCGCGTTCGTGACCGAACCATTGTCGATGTCAGTTTGGGAGACGGTGTGCGTGCCGGTGCAGGTGGCCGTCTTCCCAGGAGCGATCGACGTCTCGACGCACGTGATGTCGCTCGCCGCCGGGTCGGTGATCGACGGCGTGTCAACGGTCACATTGCCAGTGTTGGTGATGACGAAAGTGTAGGCGACGGATTCGCCGACATCGGCTTTGCCATCCCCGTCGCCGTCGGTGAGGGCGGCCGTCTTGTCGAGCGTGAGGCTCGAGGTCCGCCCGGTCGGCACGTTCGCCGACGAGGGGGAGGAGGTGACGCTCGACCCGTCCGGCCCGGTGGCGGCGGCGGTCGCGGTGTTGGTGATGTGAGGCCCGCTCTCCATGTCGTCGGCGGTGACGGTGTAGGTGGCGGTGCACGTCGTCGTCACCCCCGGCGCGATCGTCGTCGCCGGGCAGGTCACCGTGCCAGCCTTGGGATCGGTCACCGCGACCCCGGTCAAGGTGGCGGTGCCGGAGTTGGTGACGGCGAAGGAATAGGTGATCGTCTCGCCCGGTTGGGCCAAGCCGTCGCCGTTGGCGTCGTTGAGCGCGGCCGTCTTGTTGAGACGCAGCCCTGTCGTGCGGTTGGCCGGCGTCGTCGTCGAGGACTCCGCAGAGGTCACCGGGCTCCCGTCGTCGCTCGTGGCGGCGGCGGTGGCGGTGTTGGCCACGGAGCCGGCGTCGATGTCCGGCTGGGTGACGGTGTAGTCGGCGGTGCACGTCGTCGACGCGCCCGGAGCCAAGGTGGTGACCGGGCAGGTCGCTCCGGTGATCTTGGCGTCGTTGATGGCTAGCGCGCTCAGCGTCGTCGTGCCGGAGTTGGTGACCGCGAAGGAATAGTTGATCGTCTCGCCGAGGTCGGCCGAGCCGTTGAGGTTGTCGTCGGCCAGGGAGGCGCGTTTCGTCAACTCGAGGGCGGGGGTGCCGACGATGGTGGCGGCGTAATCCTCCACCTCGCCGCCGGTGATCGGGTCGGCGGCGGAGACTCCGGAGACGGCGCCGGGCACGACACGGAAGCGGGCGAAGGTCGCCCCGATCGAGACGTCGGAGGGGATCGTCCAGGTCAGCGTGACCGGTGCGCTCGTCGTGGCGCCGGACGGGACGGTGACGAGGGCGCGCTCGTTGTTCTCGAAGGTTCCGTTGCGGTTGAAGTCGATCCATCCGGCCAGGGTCGCGGCCGCGCCTGTCGTGTTCGTCGTCGCGACGCTGAGCGTGTAGGTCCCCGCCCGGTCGCGCGGCTGGATCGCCGCGGTGACGCCGGTCTCGTCGTCAGTGTTGAGGCTGTCGTCACCGGTGGCGTCGGCCGAGGTCGCCGGGGCCGCCTCCAAGTCGATCGAGGAGCCTAGCATGAGGGTCGTCGTGCCCGCCGTGCCGGCGGGCGTGCCGCCGGTCGAGGTGATCGTCGTGATGAGGTGCTGGGCGGTGCCGTAGCTGGCCGGGGCGTCGCCGTAGTCGGTCATCTCGACGCGGGTGAGCTGGTAGTCCTCGACCTCGCCGCTCGTCGTCGCGCCGGTCGCGGCCAACGTCGTCCCAGCCGGGCCGATCCGCACCCGGAGCCAGGAGTTCTGCTGGGCGACGGCGTCGGAGGGCACCGTCCAACTGAGGGTGGCGGCGTTGCTCGAGCAGGTGGTTTGTGTGGACTTCTCTCCCGCGTCGAAGACGCCGTTGCCGTTCCAGTCGAGCCAGGCCGCCACGGCCGATCCCTCGCCCGAACAGGTGACTGCGGTCGGGTAGGTGTAGGTCGTCCCCGGGGCGGCGGTGACCGAGGCGGTGGCCGTCAGACCGTCGTCGTTGGTGTCGGTGTTGTCGTGGAGGGCGGCGGGGTCGGCGGTGACGCCGGCGCCGAGACGGATGGACGGTTGGTTGAGGATGGCCGGCGTCATCGTGAAGGTGTCATTGGTGCCGGAGGCGAGATTCCCGCCCGTGAACGTGCCTTGGTACACGGCGCCGGCGTCGCCGTAGGTGGCGGGAGCGTCGCCGTAGTCGAGGCCGAGGACGGTGCCGAAAGAGATGGCCGAGACATTTCCGCTTGCCGAGTTGATGACGATGGCGGCGTTCGAGACCCCTTCCATATAGGCGAGGGCGATCGGCCCGGGGCCGACGCTGGCAGGATTGCACTGCTCGGCGCTCGATTTCAGATCGACACGTTGGTTAGTTGTGTTGAGAACGGCGTTCGTCGACGTCGTGCATCCGGTGGCGCGATAACGCTCGAGGAGACGCCACGCGGTCACCTTGCTGATCTCGGTGCTGAGGGGTTGAGCGGCGATGTATTCGGTGTCGCTGCCTGCGTTATTGTTCTGCTCGGCGTCGGCGATGACGAGACCTTTGATGGGAATGGCTGCCCCATCGAGTGTCGCGTTGCAGCGAACGTTGAAATACATCGATCCGGCGTTTTTGATGGTCTGGGTCCCATTCGAGATCCCGGCGATGAGGGCGTTTGTGTTGCCGTCATGGCCAATGTTGTAGAGATTGTCGAGGGCGTCGCCATACCAATCGCCGGAGCGATAAGAGTAAATCGTGTTCGTGCTGTGGTCTGAGCCGATGGAGTCGAGGGTGCAGGTCGTCACGAGCTGCGAGGTTCCGATCGTCTGGGTGACCGTCGAGCTGTCGCCATTGACAAGCAGTTTCTGATCGGTTCCCGAGGCCCCCCCGCCCCAGGGCATCCAGTTGATGACGCCCTTGTAGATGCCGGAGCCACCCGTGGCGTAATCCGCCCGGGCCGGCGTCGCGGCCTGCGGCGAGAAGGTGATGAGGGAGGCGACCAAGAAGATCGCGGCGCCGAGCGCCATTTCCCGTTGTGGTGATGTGGTTCCACGATCGCGTGTGCGCATAAGTATTATCCCGTTCCCCTCGCGACGGCCCCCGTCGCCGGGCAGGACTCCACCCCTGGCCTGGCGCGCCATCGCTTGTTCGACCGTACGCACATAGATAGAAACATGTCAAGTTTCAAATTGTGGATGAAGGGATGGTTCGAGGTGTGCCCATGAGGCACGAGCGATCGAGACTTCTACTAGCAATTTTAAAGTTGACATGTCTCCGTTCTCTTATTAGCGTCATGTCAAACCGCTATGCGCCAGGTGTGGAGACCTGGGCGCGGCCGAAACCGGGGGGTTTCGGTGGCGGGGGGAATGGGAACGGGATATGACACGGGATTTGACGACGAAGCATGTCGGTTTCTGGCAGCGGTGGACGACGATCGCCGCCGTCTCGGTGCTCACGGCCACCTTCATCACGATCGCCCCCTGGGCGACGCCGGAGGCGGACGCGCGCTACGCCACTGGCGGCAATGGGATATACCGCTCGATCATCAACTGGATGGAGTGGAGCAACGCCGCGAACACGGAAGTCACCGCTGGGATGACGGCGACGACGACGCAAACAGTCGGCGCCTCCTCGCTCGTCACCACGTGCTCTATCAGTCAGGTGCAACCCAGTGACACGGTGGGGTCCAACAAGGCGTACACCTATATATCTGGAACCTGGGGCGGTGACGCCCTCGACGATCTCTACAACATCGGCGGCACCGGAACGTCGAACCAGATGGTTTCTGGCATCTCGAACGGCACGCAGACGTATAACCCGGGTTCGATGTATATCTATTTCAATTGTAAAGCCACCCTCGATGGGACGACTCCAGTGCCCCTCAAAGGGTTGGTCTTCGCCGACGCCGAACAGAACAACTACGCCCCGAACGCCAGTCCCTCCCAGACTGAATTCGTCGGTCTTCAAATTCAAAACGGGGTCAAGGTGACCTGGCGGATCATCGAGCGATATCGTCCCTCCAGCTGCACGACTTCGACGGTCGCTCAGACCTACCCCAACGGGAATCGGCTCGACATGCGATCCGATGGGACCCAGTGCTCCGGCAGTGGCCCGATCGCTCTCGGCTATGCCGAAGGAGCGAATGCGGATGGATCGATCGACGCCGTTCTGCTCGTCAACTCGATGTCCAGCACCACCGCCACCTCCGCCGGAGCCATCGGCACCGTCCTCGGCGCCGACTACGGCGACGCCCCGGCCACCTACGGCGACGCCGGCGCCATTTACCAAGGCACCTTCAGTGGCGGCGTCCCAGCGGCGAACACCACGGGCACCGGCACGGTAACAACTAATGTGTTTAACAACTTCACATTGGCGACGCCGGGGTATCCGACGATGCGGTTGGGCGCCGGCGAGACGGCCGACACAACACTCATGCACAGCGCCAACGCGAGCGCCGACGACAACGACGACGGACTCTCGCCGGTCACCTACCTCAACGCCGCCCCCGGGACGACCTACACGTATCCGACCTCGGTCACCTGTTCCGGCGCTGGCGCGGTGGCGGCCTGGCTCGACTGGAACGGCAATGGCGTCTTTGATGTGGCGGAGAAGTCTGCCCAAACGACATGTTCGGGCGGAGCGGCCACATTGACCTGGACGGTGCCTTCCGACGCCGTCTCGAAGATGAACACCTTCATGCGGGTGCGGATCGGCCCGGCCGGCACGACGCTCCAACCGACGGGGATCACGACCGACGGCGAGGTCGAGGATTATCAGATCCCGCGCGTCAACGCTTTGGACTTCGGAGACGCACCGGCCAGCTACCTCTCCGCTTCTCACCTCGTCACCGCCCTCACACCGGCCAGCGGCTCGACGACCGCAGGGACATCGCCCGTCATGCTCGGCACGTCGATCGACATGGAACCGGTCGCGAAGACCTCCTCCGACGCCTCCGGCGACGACAATAACAACACCGATGATGAGACGGGGGTCGGAACCTTCCCGGTCATCACCGACCGGCAGACCACACCCGTCACCATTCCCGTGACGGTGACGAACACCTCCGGCGCGGTCGCGACCGTCTCGGGCTGGATCGACTTCAACCACAACGGAACCTTTGAGAACGACGAACGGGCCACCGCCTCGGTGGCGGCCGGGGCGACGAGCGCCACCTTGACCTGGGCGGCGGTGCCCTCCACGACGGTTCCAGGTCCGACGTTCGCCCGCTTCCGGATCGTTCCCGGTTCCTCCTCGGGTCTCGCCGCGACCGGCGAACTGACCGGTGGCGAGGTCGAGGACTACCCCCTGACGATCTTTGGCACGAAGTCGGCCACGTTGCTCAAACAGGCGAAGCTGACCGACTCCGACGCCGACGGCAAGGCCGATCGCGGGGAGACGATCACCTACACCTTCGACGTCACGAACACCGGTTCGACGACGATGAGTTCGCTCAAGATCAACGACGCCAAGATCACCGGCGCGACCTGCCCCGTCACCACCTTGGCTCCCGGCGCCTCGACGACGTGCACCGCCACGTACACCGTCACTCAAGCCGACATTGACGCCGGTCAAGTCGCCAACACGGCGACGGCCGGGGGCACCTCGACCGGGCCGGGCAGCGACGGCTCGGCCATCACCTCGAACACTTCGACGACGACGACACCGGCTGACCGCACCGCCGAGATCAGCCTCGTGAAATCGGCCAAGCTCAACGACGCCAACGCCGACGCCTTGGCCCAGCCGGGCGAGACGATCTCCTACTCCTTCGCCGTCACCAACTCCGGCTCCTCAACCTTGACGGCCGTCTCGGTGACCGACCCCAAGGCAGGAACCGTCTCCTGCCCCTCGACGACGATCGCGCCAGGAGTGACGATCACCTGCACCGCCACCTACATCGTCACCCAGGCCGACATGGACGGCGGGCCGAACATCACCAACACCGCCACCGCGAAGGGAACCTCGCCGACCGGCGATGTCACCTCGACCCCCTCGACGGCGAACGTGCCGACCGGCCGACTCGCCGATCTCACCGTCGCCAAGACGGCCTCCTTGGGCGACGCTAACGGCGACGGCAAAGCCAATCTCGGCGAGACTGTCTCCTACACCTTCGTCATCACCAACACCGGCAACGTGACCGTCGACACGCCGTCGATCGACGACCCGGCCGCCACCGACGTCGCCTGCCCGGCCACCTCGATCGCTCCGGGCAAGACGGCCCGGTGCACCGGGACCCACACCGTCACCCAAGCCGACGTCGACAACGGGTCGGTGACGAACTCGGCCACCGCCACGGCGGTTCCGCCGACCGGCGTGACTCCGCCGGTCTCCCCGCCCGACGACACCGTCGTCCCCGCCGATAGCAACAACTCGCTCACCCTTGAGAAGACGGCGACCCTCAACGACGCCGACGGCGACGCCAAGGCCGACGCCGGCGAGTCGATCACCTACTCCTTCCTCGTCACCAACACCGGCTCGCAGACGCTGCATTCGATCTCCGTCACCGACGACAAACTGGGAACCGTCAGCTGCGGCACGGCGAACCTGGCGCCCGGCGCCTCCGTCACCTGCACGGCCAACCATCCGGTGCCTTCCCGGGAGATCAACGACGGCGCCATCGTCAACCACGCCACCGCTTCCGGTGTCTCGCCGTCCAACACGACGGTGACCTCGCCGCAGGACACCGCCTCGGTGCCGACCGACCGGCACGCCAGCCTCAGCTTCACCAAGGTGAGCCAGCTCAACGACCTCGACGGCGACGACCTCGGCGACGTGGGAGAGACGGTCACCTACACCCTCACGGTGACGAACAACGGGTCGGTCACCCTCACCGACGTCAACGTCACCGATCCGAAGATCCCCGACCTGTCGTGCACGCACCCGTCGCTGACCGCCTTCGCTCAGTTCGAGTGCACCGCCACGTACACGATCACCCAGTCCGACATCGACGCCGGGATCCTCACGAACACCGCCACCGCCACGGGCACTCCGCCCGCCGGCGTCACTCCGCCGACGCCTCAGACGGGCACCGCCGTCGTCAACCTCGACGTCACTCGCGGCGGCACCCTCGTCAAGACGGCCCATCTCAACGACACGAACGGCGATGGCGTCGCCCAGGTCGGCGAGACGATCGACTTCACCTTCGACGTCACGAACACGAGCACGATCACGATCTACTCGAACGAGATCGTCGACGCCAAACTGCGCGAGGCCAACATCGTGCCAAAGTGCACGTTGACGACGTTGGCTCCGGGAGCCTCGACGACGTGCACGGCGACGGGCTACACCGTCACCCAAGCCGACGTCGACGCCGGCAAGGTGACGAACACCGCCTATGCCCAGGGCAACTCCTCCGACGGCACCCCCGGGGTGACGAACACCGACACGACGGAGACGCCGACCAGCACGAAGGCGAGCCAGACCTTGGCGAAGAAGGCCACCCTCGTCGACGCGAACAACAATAGTTCGGCTGATGTGGGGGAGACGGTGACGTACACCTTCACCGTGACGAACACCGGCGACGTCAGCCTCCATGGCATGGCGGTCGACGACCGCATGCTCAAGGCGGCCGGCGCGACGATCACCTGCCCCAACGCCGAGGGAACGCAGCCGGCGGGAGCGGTCGTGACCTGTTCGGCCTCCTACACCGTCACTCAGGCCGACGTCGACGCCGGCACGATCACGAACACGGCCACTGCGACCGCCTACGATCCCTCCAACAAGGAGGTGCCCTCGAACGAGGCGACGGCGACGGTGACGTCGACGCGCACGTCGTCGTTGACGGTGGTGAAGAAGGGCGAGCTCAACGACACCGTCACCGTCAACGATTTGGCTGATGTGGGTGAGACGATCGACTACACCTTCACCGTGACGAACACGGGCAACGTGTCAGTGACGGCTCCGGTCATCGACGACGCGAAGCTCAAGGCCGCCGGGGTGTCGATCACCTGTCCTGCGGGCGTGATCGCTCCGACCGGGCATGTCGACTGCACCGCGACGTACACCGTCACTCAGCAGGACGTCGACCATGGTTCGGTCGACAACGCGGCGACCGCGACCGCGACACCGCCGAACGGAGTGACACCGCCGACCTCGCCGGAGACCACGACGACCACCCCAGCCAATGACAAGCCGTCCTTGGCGATCGAGAAGACGCCGTCGCTGGTCGACGGTGACGGGGATGACAAGGCCGACGTCGGCGAGACGATCGACTACAGCTTCAAGGTCACGAACAACGGCGCCGTCACGATCACAGACCCGACGGTCGACGACGCCAAGATCACCTCCTCGGGGGTGACGATCACCTGCCCGACCGGGCCCTTGGCTCCGGGCGCGACGATCACCTGCACGGCCAGCTACGTCGTCAACCAGAACGACGTCGACTCCGGCTCCGTCCACAACACCGCCACCGCCACCGGGAAATCCCCAGACGGCACGAAGGTGACCTCGCCCCTGGTGCAGACCGACGTTCCGGTCGACTCCACCTCGGAGGTCTCCCTTGTCAAGAAGGCGACGCTCAACGACACGGTCACCGCCAACCAACTGGCGGACGCCGGTGAGACGATCGACTACACCTTCACCGTCACGAACAGCGGCAACGTCTCGGTGCGTGCGCCGCAGGTGAGCGACGCCAAGTTGACGGCCGCGGGCGTCACCATCACCTGCCCGAGCGACGTCATCCGGCCTGGTGGCACGGCTGAATGCACCGCCTCCTACACCGTCACTCAGACCGATATCGACAATGGCACGGTGGCCAACGAGGCGACGGCCACGGCGACGACCCCGAACGGCGGGACGACTCCGCCCTCCGACCCGAGCAAGACGACGACGCCGGTCGACGACACGCCTTCGTCCACCCTCGACAAGGTGGCCACTCTGGCCGACGCCAACGGCAACGGCACGGGCGACGCCGGCGAGCGGATCAACTACACCTTCACCTTGACGAACACCGGCAAGGTGACCTTGAGCGACCCGGTCATCACCGATGAGATGCTCGCGAGCGCTGGGGCCCCGATCACCTGCGGCGCCGGCCCGGTCGAACCGGGCGCGACGCTCACCTGCACCGCGCGCTACGACATCACCCAAGCCGACGTCAACAAGGGCTCGGTGCCGAACTCGGCGACGGGCACGACGAAGACCCCCGGCGGGGATTCGAACACCACACCGCCGGACGACACCGTCACGACCGTCGACACGACCGCCTCGGCGACGTTGACGAAGACGCCCAGTCTCGTCGACACGAACAGCAATAACTTGGCTGACGCGGGTGAGAACATCACCTACACCTTCGTCTTCACGAACAACGGCAAGGTGACCCTGACCGACCCCGTCGTCAACGACGCGAAACTGGCCGCGGCCGGCGTGGCGATATCCTGCCCGAGCGGCGATGTCGCTCCCGGCGGCTCCGTCACCTGCACCGCTCTCTACACGACCGTCCTGGCCGACATCGACGCCGGTTCGGTTGACAACACCGCGACCGCGACGGCGAAGACACCGACCGGAACGACGACGACGCCGGAAACCTCCGCCAAGGTGCCCGCTTATGTCGAGCCGGCTCTCACCGTCCTCAAGCAGGGCGAATTGCACGATGAGGACGGCGACGGCAAGGCCGATGTGGGGGAGTTGATCGACTACACCTTGACGATCACCAACACCGGCACCGTCACCCTCACCGACGTCACCGGCCATGACCAGAAACTCCAGGACGCCGTCCCCGCCCTGACGGTCGACTGCCCCTCGGAGACGTTGACGCCGAACAGCTCGATGGTCTGCACGGCCAAGGGCTACACCGTCACCCAGGAGGACGTCGACTCCGGAACGGTGCACAACACCTCGACCGCCACCGGGCAGCCGCCGACGCCGACCGGCTCGACGACGCCGCCGGCCGAAGTCACCTCCCCACCGGGGAACCACGACGTCACGACGGACAACACCCCGGCGTTGACGGTGGAGAAGAAGGCGACGCTCAACGACACCGTGACGGCCAACCAGTTGGCCGACGTGGGGGAGACAATCGACTACACCTTCACCATCACCAACACCGGCAATGTCACCATGACCGCCCCGGAGATCACCGACGCGAAACTCAAGGACGCCAACGTCATCCCGACCTGCCCCGACGAGCCGATCCTGCCGGGGAAGACCCTCGATTGCACGGCGACCTACACCGTCACCCAGGCCGACATCGACGCCGGAAAGGTGGAGAACACCGCCACGGCCACGGCGACACCGCCGACGCCGTCAGGCAGCGACACCCCGCCCGACCCCGTCACCTCGCCGCCGGACACCCACACCACCGACGCCAACGACGAGCCCGGGCTGACGGTGACGAAGAAGGCCACCCTCAACGACGGCAACGGCAACGACTTGGCCGATCTCGGCGAGACGATCGCTTACACCTTCACCGTCACCAACACCGGCCAGGTCACCATCACCGCGCCCCAGATCGACGATCCGATGCTGGCCGGAGCCGATCCGGCCGTGACGGTGACATGCCCGCCCGACCAGATTGACCCGGGACACAGCCGCGAATGCACGGCCACGTACACCGTCACCCAAGCCGACGTCGACAAGGGGTCGGTGGAGAACTCGGCCACCGCCAAGGGCACGACGCCTTCGGGCGACCCCATCACCTCACCGCCGAGCGACACGACGACCGACACCGACCGGACCCCGGCCATCACCGTCGACAAGACCGCGAAGCTCAACGACGGCGACGGCGACGGCCTCGCGGACCCGGGGGAGACGATCGACTACTCCTTCACGGTGACGAACACCGGCGAGGTGACGCTGACCGACCCGACGCTCGACGACCCGCTGCTGGCGAACGCCGACCCGGCCGTGACACCGGACTGCCCGAAGGGCGCCGTCGCGCCCGGCGACTCCATCACCTGCACGGCGACGTACACCGTCACCCAGGCCGACGTCGACGCCAAGTCTGTTCACAACTCCGTCACCGCCACAGCCACGCCGCCTGACGGCGTGACCCCGCCGACCGGGACGGACACGACGACGACGACGACCGACAGCCGCAACGGCTTGAAGATGGTCAAGACCTCCCAGCTCAACGACACCACCGCCGAAGGCCACGTCGACGGCCTGGCCGACGTGGGGGAGACGATCACCTACACCTTCACCGCCACGAACACCGGCACGACGACGCTCTACGGCCTCGACATCGACGACCCCATGCTCGACGCCGTCCAGCCGACGCCGGTGCCGATCGACTGCCCGGCCGGCACGATCGCGCCCGGAGCGGAACGCGTCTGCACGGCGACGTACACCGTCACCCAAGCCGACGTCGACAAGGGTTCGATCAAGAACGCCGCCACCGTCCAGGGCACCGACCCCAGTGGTGATCCGGTGCCGCCGCCGAGCGGGACGACCGATGTCGAGGTGCCCTCGAACTACGCCGGCGGGCTCGTCGTGACGAAGGAAGCCGCCTTGACCGACGGCGACGACGATGGCCTGGCCGACGTCGGAGAGACGATCGTCTACAGCTTCGTTCTGCGCAACACCGGCGAGGTCACCTTGTCGAACCCGACGATCACCGACGAGAAGCTGGACGCCGCCACGCCGGCCGTGACGATCACGTGCCCGGAGACGACGCTGGCCGTCGGCGCCTCGATGACGTGCACATCGACGCCATACACCGTCACTCAGCCGGACGTCGACTCCGGATCTGTCGCCAACGAGGCGACCGGCACGGCGACGACCCCTCCGACCACGGACCATCCCGACGGCACGACGGTGACGACGCCGCCGTCGAATAAGAACGTTCCGACCGACCGGACGCCGAACCTCACCGTCGTCAAGAGCGCCAAGCTCGCCCACGACGCCGACGGCGACGGTCTGGCCGACGCCGGCGACACGATCGCTTACACCTTCACCGCGACCAACAAGGGCACTGTCACGTTGACGAATCTCGTCATCGACGATGACATGCTGGCCGCCGTCACACCGGACCCCGTGGCGATCACCTGCCCGAAGACGACCTTGGCGCCCGACGAGTCGACCGACTGCACGGCGACGTACACCGTCACCCAAGACGACGTCGACAAGGGACAGGTCCACAACGTCGCCACCGGCACAGCCGACAACCCGGCGGGCGATCCGCCGACGCACAGTGGCGAGACGACGACCACCACCACGGTCGACACGAACTCCTCTCTGACGATCGACAAGACCGCCACGCTCAACGACGTCGACGCCGCTGGCCACACCGCCGGGAAGGCCGACGTCGGGGAGACGATCGACTACTCCTTCCTCATCACCAACACCGGGTCGGTCACGGTGACGAAGCCGGCCGTCAACGACCCGAAGATCGGGACAGTCACGTGCTCGAGCGAGCCGATCGTTCCGGGCGGCACGCGCACGTGCACCGCCACCTACACCGTCACTCAGGCGGACGTCGACGCCGGGTCGGTGAACAACTCCGCCACCGCCACCGGCACGGATCCGACCGGTAAGACGACGACCTCGCCGCCGGACACGACGACGACCCCGTCGAACACGACCCCAGGGTTGAGCGTCGACAAAACCTCGACCCTCAACGACACGATCGTCGTCAATGAGAAGGCCGACAAGGGCGAGACGATCCACTACACCTTCACCGTCACGAACACCGGCACGGTGACGATGCGCCTGCTCGAGGCCCAGGACGCCAAACTCGGGGCCGCGGACACGACGATCACCTGCCCGACCGGCCCGCTCGCCCCGGGTGACACCGCGAAATGCACCGCCACCTACACGGTGACCCAGGCCGACATCGACGCCGGGGCGGTGACGAACTCCGCCACCGTCAGCGGAACCCCGCCGGATGGCAACAAGATCACCTCGCCACCGGACGACAACACCGTGACCGTCGACAACACGCCGGCGATGACGCTGAAGAAGACTGCCTCCCTGGCCGACCTCGACAAGGACGGCTACGCCGACGCCGGCGAGGTCATCACTTACACCTTCGTCGTCACGAACACGGGCACCGTCACGATCAGCGGCGGGGACGACGCCGTGACGATCGCCGATCCGAAGCTGGCCGCCGCCACCCCGTCGGTGACGCCGACCTGCCCGAAGACGGCCATCACGCCTGGCGGGACGCTCACCTGCACGGCCGTGTACACCGTCACTCAGCAAGACGTCGACTCCGGTCAGATCGCCAACACCGCCACCGCCACGGGCAAGTCCCCGGCTGGCGACGTGCCGCCGGCGACCGACACGACGACGACGACGACCGACACGACGAGCGCGATCACCCTGCGCAAGGACGCCGCGCTCGACGACCTCGATGGCGACGGCAAGGCCGACGTGGGGGAGAAGATCACCTACACGCTGACCGTCACCAACACCGGCAATGTCACCGTCAACACGCCAACGGTGGACGACCCGAAGCTGGCCGCCGCCGGCGTCGCCGTCACCTTCCCGGCCGATCCGATCCCGCCGAAGGGGACCGCTCAGGCGACCGCCGTCTACACCGTCACCCAAGACGACATCGATGCCGGGACGATCCTCAACGAGGCCACCGCCACCGCTAAGACGCCGCCGACTCCGGACCACCCGGACGGCGGGACGACGCCGCCGGCGCCGTCGACCGTGACGACGACCGTCGACAACACGCCCAAGGTCGACCTCGTCAAGGCGGCCTCCCTCACCAATGGCGACGCCGACGGCGACGGGAAAGCCGATGTCGGAGACGTCATCACCTACACCTTCACCGTCACCAACAGTGGCAACGTCTCGGTGACCGCGCCGCATATCGACGACCCGTTCCTCACTCAGAAGGGCGTCGACATCACCTGCCCCGAGCTGACGACCCCGCTCAAGCCGGGCTCCGACCTCGTCTGTTCTGCCTCGTACACGGTGGTCCAAGCCGACGTCGACGCCGGAGGGGTGGAGAACGAGGCCACCGTCACGGCCAAGACGCCGCCGACCCCGGATCAGCCGAACGGCGGGACGACCCCGCCGGGGACGAGCACGACGACGACTCCGGGCGACGACACCCCGGGCGTCACCGTCTCCAAGCAAGCCCAACTCGACGACCGCGATGGCAATGGGAAGGCGGATGTGGGCGAGATGATCCGCTACGTCTTCACCGTTGAGAACACCGGGATGACGACGTTGCGTGGCATCACGATCAACGACCCGTCGCTCGCCGCGCTGGGGACGACGGTCACCTGCCCCGTCTCCTCGATCGCGCCGGGCAAGACGCTCGAGTGCACCGCCGCTCACACCGTCACCCAGACGGATGTCGACGCCGGATCGGTCGCCAACAGCGCCACCGCCACGGCGAACCCTCCGACCGGCGACCCGATCACCTCGCCGCCGGACGACACGACGACGCCCTCGGATCAAACCCCGGGCATCGGGTTGACGAAGTCGGCCACCCTGCACGACCTCGACGGCGACGGTTTGGCCGACGCCGGGGAGTCGATCACCTACACCTTCACCATCACCAACTCCGGCACGGTGACGGCCTCCGCGGCCGCCATCAGCGACCCGATGTTGAAGGCCGAGGGCGTCGACGTCACCTGCCCGGCGACCGCGATCGCCCCAGGTGAACAGCTGACCTGCTCAGCCGTCCACGTCGTCACCCAGGAGCAGGTCGACGCCGGCGTCGTCGCCAACACCGCCACCGCCACGGTCACCACACCGGGTGGTCCGGGCACGGGCACCGACGGCGACACGACCGATGTCGACGACCATGGCGCGCTGACGATGGTGAAGACGAGCCTGCTGGCCGACCAGGACGGCGACCTCGTGGCTGACGCCGGGGAGACGATCGCCTACACCTTCACCGTTCGCAACATCGGCAATGTCACGATGTCTTCGCCGAAGATCAACGACGCGAAGCTGGCCGGAGCCGGGATCACACCGGTCTGCCCGGCGGGCCCGATCGCGCCGGGAGGATCGATCGAATGCACGGCGACGTACACCGTCACCCAAGGCGACATCGACTCCGGATCGGTCACGAACGTCGCCACCGCGACGGGCAACCCGCCCTCGGGCGACCCGATCACCTCGCCGCCGGACACCGACACGACGACGGTCGACGACACCCCGTCGCTCAGCGTCGTCAAGACGTCGAAACTCAACGACAAGGACGGCGACGACCTAGCCGACGCCGGTGAGACGATCGACTACACCTTCGTCGTCACGAACACCGGCGCCGTCACCGTGACCGCCCCGGCCATCAGCGACACCAAGCTGGCCCTGGCCGGTGTGACGCCGACCTGCCCGAGCGACCCGATCGCACCCGGAGAGAAGGCCACCTGCACGGCGACGTACCCCATCACCCAGACGGATGTCGACGCCGGACAGGTCGTCAACAGCGCGACCGCCACCGGCACGACGCCGGACGGGGGAACGACGCCGCCCTCGTCGCCCAGCACGACGACGACGCCCGGCGACAGCACCTCCTCGCTCACCGTCGACAAGGCGGCCTCGCTCAACGACGCCAACTTCAACCAGCTGGCCGATGTGGGGGAGACGATCGACTACACGTTCACCATCACGAACACCGGGTCGGTCACCCTGAGCGGGCCGAGCGTGTCCGACGACAAGTTGACCGCCGCTGGCGTGACGCCGACCTGCCCATCTGGCCCGATCGCACCGGGGGACAAGGCCGTCTGCACGGCCTCCTACACCGTCACCCAGGCCGACGTCGACGCGGGCACGGTTCACAACGAGGCCACCGCGACGGCGAACCCGCCCGGCGGGATCACCCCGCCGATGGCGCCGCCGACCTCGCCGCCAGACACCACCGACACGCCGTCGAACCAGACCCCGGCGGTCTCGGTGGTCAAGAAGGCCACGCTCAACGACCTCGACGGCGACGGCTTGGCCGACGCCGGGGAGACGATCACCTACACCTTCACCATCTCGAACACCGGGACGACGACGGTGGCTCGGATCGGCGTCGACGACGCCATGCTGAAAGCCGCCGGGGTGACGCCGACCTGCCCGGCCGGCCAGCTGGCCCCAGGCGCCTCCTCCGAGTGCACGGCGACGTACACCGTCACCCAAGCGGATGTCGACAAGGGGACGATCGCTAACAGCGCGACCGCCACCGCCGTGCCGCCGTCGGGCACGCCGATCACCTCGCCCCCGGGCGAGACGACGACGACGACGGACGACAACCCCAGTCTGTCGGTGGAGAAGAAGGGCACGCTGCGCGACCTCGACGGCGACGGCTTGGCCGACGCCGGGGAGACGATCGCGTACACCTTCACGATCACGAACAACGGCGGCGTCACGGTGACCGCTCCGGCGATCAGCGACCCGAAGCTCGAGGCCGCCGGCGTGGCGATCACTTGCCCGGCCGGCCCGATCCAACCCAAGCGGACGGCGACCTGCACCGCCATCTACACGGTGACCCAGGCCGATGTCGACGCTGGCTCGGTCGCCAATAGCGCGACCGCCACCGGCAAGACGCCCGACGGCAGCGATGTGCCGCCCTCGCCTCCGGGCACGACAACGACCCCGTCGGATTCGACACCCGGCTTGACCGTCGCCAAGAGCGCCTCGCTCCAGGACGGCAACGCCAACAGCTTGGCTGATGTGGGCGAGGTGATCGACTACACCTTCACCATCACGAACACTGGGATGGTCACTCTGACCGCTCCTGGTATCGACGATGCGAAGCTCACGGACGCCGGTGTGGCGATCTCCTGTCCGGCCGATTCGATCGCACCCGGCGGCACGGCTGAGTGCACCGCGTCGTACACCGTCACCCAGGCGGATGTCGACGCCGGTGTCGTGCGCAACGAGGCCACCGCCACGGCCACACCGCCGACACCCTCCGGTGGGGGCGGCACGCCGCCGGCGCCGGTGACGAGCCCGCCCGACGACGTCGAGACCCCAGCCAACGACACCGACGGCGTGACCATGGTCAAGACGGCCACGATCACCAATGATGACGGCGACGGGTTGGCCGACGCCGGAGAGACGATCCAGTACACCTTCACCATCACCAACACCGGCACCGTCTCGCTCAACTCCTTGAGCGTCGACGACCCGATGATGACGCGGACGAACACGCCGGTGGCGTGCCCGTCGATCGTGCTGGGCCCGGGCGAGTCGACGACCTGCACGGCGGAATACACCGTCACCCAGGCCGACATCGACTCCGGTTCGCTCGTCAACACCGCCTCCGGGCGGGGCAAGACGCCGGGCGGTGACGACGTGCCCACGCCGCCGTCGACCGAGACGACCGGCGTCGACGACCATCCCGGTCTGACCGTCTCGAAGTCCTCGACGTTGGACGACAGCAACGGCAACGGCGTCGCCGACCTCGGCGAGACGCTGCGCTACACCATCACGGTGGCGAACACCGGGGCGGTCACGATGAGTGGCATCACCGTCTCCGACCCGACGCTCGAAGCCGCCGGTGTGACGGTGACCTGCCCGGTGAACAGCCTGGCTCCCGGCGCCAGCACGCAATGCACCGCGCCGTACACCGTCACCCAGGCCGACCTCGACCGCGGCACGATCGCCAACAGCGCCACCGCCTCCGGCAAGACCCCGGGCGGAGACGACATCACCTCGCCGCCCGGATCGAACACCGTCACGCCGCGTTCCGACCCGAAGTACACCTTCGTCAAGAACGCCAGCCTCGACGACCAGGACGGCGACGGCTTGGCCGACTCCGGGGAGACGATCACCTACAGCTTCGTCTTCACGAACACTGGCACGGTGACGCTGAGCGGGCTGACGGTGAGCGACGACATGGTCGGGACCGTCACCTGCCCGGCGGGCGAGTTGGCTCCCGGTGACTCGATGACGTGTTCGGCCCCGCCGTACACGGTGACCGACGCGGACGTCGAGGCCGGCGGGGTGTCGAACACCGCCAGCGGCACGACCCACACGCCCGACACGATCGCGTGCACCGGCGACATGTCCCAGGCCGACGTCGACGACCGTCTCCTCCAGGCTGTGCTGACCCGGGACAATGCTCCGGTGCTGCGGGCCTTCACGAACGAGTGCCCGCCGGTGCCGTCGACCGTGACGACGACGACGGACGTTCCGCCGACGCCGAACCCGGACCATCACGGCCCCATCATCAACGACGATCCGACTCCGACTCCGTCGCCGGCCCCAAGCGGTGGGACGCCCACCGGCAAGACCGGGGGGAACATCACCATCATCGTCGACAACGGACGGACGGTGACCTACGGCGCCTCCCCGATGACGACGCCGACCACGACGGGGAAGGGCTGGATCCCCAACACCGGCACGACGATCGGGTTGGCGACCATCATCGTCGCCCTCGCCAGTCTGACGGTCGGGGGAATCCTCGTCAGGCGCGGACGCCGCCGCAGCGACTGAGCCTAGGCGTCGGCCATATCGACTGAGCCTAGGCGCCGGCCACAGCGGGGGAGACTTCGCTGTGGCCGGGGGTCCGGAAGGGTTCCTCGGTCTCGCCGCACGACGTCGCCGATGATCGAGCGGCGCGCGGACGAGGATCTTGGATCGATCAATAAACAACGAAATAATCAAATTGCTAGTTCGGAACACAGTCGAAAACAATGAAAGAAGGATGGTTATGCTGACGCGCCCCCCTGCGAGGATCCGCGCTCTCGCCCTCGCCGCCGGGATCGGTCTCGGCGCCCTCGTCATGGCCGGTTGCCAAACGACTCTCGGCCAACCCGAGGCCAGTGAGACGCCCGTCACCGTCATCGGCCCCGGGTCCGACATCGCCAACAATCTCGATGCCCGGGCCGACGTCGCCATCACGACCTGCGAGCCGACCGGGGAAGACGGCGAATACAAAGTCGAGGCGTCCGTCACGAACACGACCGACGACACCGTCACCTATGAGATGGCGTTGCGTCTAGCCGACGCCTCGAACGGCAACGTCGTCGCCCGCGAGGCTCTCACGACCGATCCCGTCGGGCCCGGCGAGGAGACGACCGTCGAGACGACCCTTGCGCTCGAGGAGCCCGCCGACGAGGTCAACTGCGTGTTCGTCGCCATCGACCGAGTCGAGGCGTGAAAAGGGTTAGAGTGGCTGCCCGTGGAACATTTGGTTTGGGCTGATTGTGAGATGACGGGTCTCGATCTGACGCGAGACGCGCTCATCGAGATCGCCGTGCTCGTCACCGACAAGGACCTCAACGTCGTGGGGGAGGGGATTGACCTCATCATCAAGCCGCCTGACGAGGCGCTGGAACACATGAGCGAGGTCGTCACCGAGATGCACACGAAGTCGGGGCTGCTCGACGCCTTGCCCGACGGGTTGACGCTCAACGAGGCCGAGGCGGCCGTCCTCGACTACGTGCGCGGCGTCGTCCCCGAAGAGCGCAAAGCTCCCTTGGCTGGGAACACGATCGGCACCGACCGGGCCTTCATCCAGCGCGACATGCCCGGGTTCGACGGCTTCCTCCACTATCGCAACGTCGACGTCTCGAGCATCAAGGAACTGGCCCGGCGCTGGTATCCCCGGATCGCTTATAACGCGCCCAGCAAGAAGGGCGGGCATCGCGCCCTGGCCGACATCCAGGAATCGATCGACGAACTGCGCTATTACCGCCAGACCCTCTTCGTCGACCCTCCGGGTCCGCGCAAGTCGCTCCTCGCGAAGACAGCGGCTCTTTATTCGGGCGATTTCTCGGCCACCTCGCCCGGGCTATCCTGAGACGGTGAGCGTCGCCCAGGGGGAGGCCCCGGTTCGGGGGAAGAAGGCCGCTGCCGTGCGCGCCTGGCTGTGGCCGACCCGCACGGCGCGTCAGAAAGCCCTCATCCATGCCCGCCGGTGGCATGGCGTGCCAGTGAGCGACGATCTGCCCGTCACCCTCAAGGGGATGAAATTCCGCCAGGTCCTCGCGCTTCTCGCCCGTCTCGTCGTCCACAGCAAGTGGACCTGGATCTTCCTCATTCTTCTCGCTGGTTACGCCGCTTGCGGGCTTGTCGTCTACTTCGACCTCGGAGCCACGCAGACCTACGAGGACGGCTCGTTCGTCCCCGGTCTCAACGACGACGCGCTCGTCCAATCGGCCAAGTACGCGCTCCCGACCCTCGCCTTCTGGACGATCCTCTACCTGCTCATCGACCGGTTCCGCCCCCAGCGGCTCATCGTCTGGGCGCTCGCGCTCGGCTGGGGCGGTCTGGCGGCGATGTGCTTCTCGTTGTACGCCAACACCTGGGCCGCCTCGCAGATGGCCGTCCTCGGGCTCGCTCCCGGCATGAGCGACCCCCGCCCCGCCATCTACATCGCTCCCTTCATCGAAGAGGCCTCGAAGGGGACGATCCTCTTCATCATCGCTTTCCTCGCCCGCGACCGCATCGTCTCTGCCGTCAGCGGCGTCGTGCTGGGAGCCTTGGCCGGAGCCGGGTTCGCCTTCAGCGAGAACATCGTCTACTACGCTCGCGCCATCGTCTACGGCTCTTACACCGCTTCGACGGGCGATCTCCAAGCCGCCGTGCGCGAACTCGTCCTGTTGCGCGGCCTCTACACCTGCTTCGGGCACCCGACCTTCACCGCCATGATCGGGCTGGGCCTCGCCGTCGGCGTGCGCCACCGTTCCAAGATCGTGCGCGTCATCGCTCCGGCGGCCGGTTTCCTCGCCGCCGCCCTGCTCCACATGCTCTTCAACGGCATCTCCTCGATCGTCTCCGGCGACGCCCTCATCTACGTCTACCTTCTCTTCGGTTTGCCCTTCGCCATCGGCACGCTCATCCTCGTCATCCGCACCGCTGTGCGCCAAGCTCGCCTCATCCGCGAACGGCTGGGCGACTACGTCGTCATGGGATGGTTGCCGCAGCGTTATCCGGCTCTGTTCGCCTCGCTCAAAAACCGCATCTGGTCGCTCCTCATGAGCCCCTGGTACGGCTCCGTCATCGCCACCTGGCGCCTCCAACAGGCCGTCACCGAACTGGCGTATCTGCGCGACCGCGTCACCCGCGGCGTCGTCGGCGATGGCGGAAGGGAACGTGAGCGTGAGCTCATCGGCGTCATTCGGCGGGCCCGGGCGGCCAAGGGGCTCGAGACGGCCGCAGGATTGCGCCCCTACCTGTGGCGGCGCAAGACGCGACCGGTGGTGACGGCCGGTGCATGAAGCGGCGTTTCAGAGACGGAAAGCGATGGCGAGATCGGCCGCGACGCGCATAGACTGACCTTCGTGCGTGCCGCGTTCGTCGTGCCGTAGTCTTTGTTGAGGCTCGACACGGCGCGTGAGAAAGAGCGTGGCGGCCACGATCCGCGCGACGGCGAGTCCGGCGCTGGATTCCCTCGAGACGACGGAAGCGGGTTCATTCGGATGGCGATCTCCCTGGGCGATGGGCTGGAACAGTTCCAAGGCCTCCTTCGTCGCACCCGGCTCGCCGTGCCGACCCCCGAGGCGGGCGCGATCCGTGAGCAGATCACCGACGACCTCAAACAACTCGACGACTACATCCTGCCCCGCCTCGCCACGATCGAGGCGCCCTTGTTGGCCGTCGTCGGCGGTTCGACCGGGGCAGGGAAGTCGACCCTCGTCAACTCGCTCCTACGCCAGGTCGTCAGCCGCCCCGGGGTCATCCGGCCGACGACGAAGGCGCCGGTGCTCATCCACCACCCCGACGACTCCACCTGGTTCAGCGACGACCGCGTCCTGCCTGGCCTGGCCCGCTCTATCACCGAATCCTCCAATCCGCGCGATCTGCACACCGTCGCCTCGACGGCCCTGCCACGCGGGCTCGCCCTCCTCGACGCCCCCGACATCGACTCGGTCGATTCCGCCAACCGGAAACTGGCCTCTCAGCTGCTGGCCGCCGCCGACATGTGGCTCTTCGTCACCTCGGCCGCCCGCTACGCCGACGCCGTGCCCTGGGATTATCTGACGAGCGCGGTCGGGCGCAGCGCCGCCGTCGCCGTCGTCGTCGATCGGGTGCCGCCCGCCGCCATGGGCCCGGTGCCGAAACACCTAGCCGGGATGATGATCGAGCGTGGCTTGGGCAGCTCACCGTTGTTCGCCGTGCCCGAAGTCCCGGTCGATGAGGCGGGCTTGCTGCCTCAGGCGGCGGTGGCGCCGATCCACGCCTGGCTCACCGCCCTGGCCGGAGATCAACGCACCCGGGCTCGGATCGTCATGAAGACCCTCGACGGGGCCATCGCCTCGCTCACCTCCCAGGCGCCGCGGATCGCCACCGCCATCGAGCATCAAAACAACACATTGGCTCAACTGCGCGACGACGCCGAAGCGATCTTCGCCGACATCGTGACGACCTTGGAGAACAAGACGAACGACGGCACTCTGCTGCGCGGGGAAGTGTTGCTGCGCTGGCAGGATTACGTCGGAGCCGGGGCTTTCATGCGCAACCTCGAGAGCCGCATCGGGAGGCTGCGCGATCGCATCGGGCGGGTGCTGCGGGGCGAGCCCAAGGCCGCTTCCGAGGTCACCGTCGCCGTCCAATCCGAACTCGAGACCCTCGTCTTGGAGGCCGGCGAGCGGGGAGTGGCCCGGGTGACGCAGATCTGGGAGGCCGATCCGGCCGGGCGTCACCTCCTCGAGCAGGCCGGAGGGGATCCTTCCCGGGTCTCCAGCGATTATGCGTCCCAGGTCGACAACGCGATCCGCCAGTGGCAATCCGACGTCATGGAACTCGTCTCGACGGCCGGTTCCGGCAAACGGACTCAAGCCAGGGTCGCCGCTCTCGGCGTCAACGCCGTCGGGGTCGCCCTCATGCTCGTCGTCTTCGCTCACACCGGCGGGCTGGCCGGCGCCGAGATCGGAGTCGCCGGCGGAACCGCCGTCGTGGCCCAGAAGATGCTCGAGCTCATCTTCGGCGACGAGGCGATCCGTCGCCTCACGCGCGAGGCGACCGAGAAGCTCCATCGCCGGATCGACGCCGTCGTCATCGGGCAACGCGATTATCTCTTCTCCCGCACCCTCGACCGTGTCGCCCCCGAGGAGGTCGATCCGGCCACGATCCTCGACTGCGCCGCCGACATCGACGCCGTGCGCAGCGACGAAGTCACCCGGCTCGGTCTGCCGGTCGCGGCGACTCCCGGTCTCGAGACGATCGTCGACAGCACTCACCTGCCGCCGACCGCGACTCCGGCCCTGCCGGGGGAGAAGCCGGTCGGCTCGGGTGATAAGAGAGAACCTGTCGACGGATCGACACCTGGCGAGGCGGACTCGCTGGGGGGAGATGAACCGTTCGTCTCCCTCGAGGAGCCTGGGGAATCCTCTCCGGAGGGAACCGGCTGGTCGGGGGGTCGTGACGCCGCCGAGAGCGCGGCGGCGAGCGAAGCGGCGACGAGCGACGACATCGAGATCAGGAACGTTGATGCGAGGAAGCCCGGCGAGGGCGCCTCACCAGAACTGAGCGGGAACGCGGTGACGACGGGGGATGAGGGAACGGATGAGCCGGTGAAGGAGTGGTGACATGGCCGAGGTGAACCTCACAGACGACATCGCTCGGCTCACCCGGCTCCTCGATCTGACCCGGGGCCGGGTTCCGGCGGAGACGGCCGCCCGCGCCGATCACCTTCTCACCCGGATCGACCGACGCCAATCCTTGGCCGGAGACATCACCGTCGTCGCCTTGGCCGGGGCCACCGGCTCGGGGAAATCCAGCCTCTTCAACGCCTTGTCGCGCACCGATCTGGCCGCCGCCGGGGTGCAGCGCCCGATGACGACTCAGCCGCTGGCCGTCACTTTCGGCGACCGCGACACCAGCGCTCTGCTCGATTGGCTGCAGATCTCCCGTCGCCACGTCGCCGAGGCGGGCGACGATATGGCCGGCCTCGTCCTCCTCGATTTGGCCGACCACGATTCCATCGTCACCTCGAACCGGGCCGAGGTCGATCGGCTCGTCGAAGTCGTCGACGCTTTCATCTGGGTGCTCGACCCCCAGAAGTACGCCGATCAGGTGCTCCACGAGCGCTATCTCGCCCCCCTGGCCGGCCACAGCGACGTCATGCTCTTCGCTCTCAACCAGATCGATCGGGTCGGCCCCGAGCAGACCTCCCTCATCCACCGCGACCTCATCGATCTGCTGCATCGCGACGGCATCGCCGATCCCCGTGTCTTCGACGTCTCCGCCCTCACCGGTGACGGCGTCGACCGGCTCCGCGACGCGGTCGGCCAGTTGGCGACCGCCAAGCAAGCCGCCGCCCGTCGGCTGCACGCCGACGTCGTCGACGTCGTCTCCGACTTCGCCCCCACCCTGGCCAGCGATCCAGCCGGGACGGTGTCGCGCTCTCACACCGGAGAGCTCGTCAGCTCCCTCGACCAGGTCGCCGGGGTCGAGACGATCGGCAAGGCGGTCGAGGATTCCTGGCGCCGCCGTGGCGCCATCGCCACCGGCTGGCCCGTCCTCAGCTGGCTCGGGAAACTGCGCCAAGACCCCCTCAAACGTCTTCGTTTGGACGAGCTCTTCGGCGCCGCCAAATCGAAGGAGATCGCCCCGACCGCCCTGACCCGCTCGGCCCTTCCGGCGACGACCTCGGCCGCCGCTCAGGCCCGGGTCGACCAAGCCCTGCGATCGGTCGCCACCGACGCGGGGGCCAAGGTTCCCCGCGGCTGGCGTGACACCATCGCCAAAGCGCTCGAGGATCGTGCCACCAATTTGCCCGACCGGCTCGATCAAGCGGTCGCCGCCACCGACATCGATGTCACCGCCAAGAGCGGGTGGTGGACGTTCATCCGTGTCTTGCAATGGCTCGTCCTCATCGCCACCGTCGCCTCCTTGCTCTGGCTCGGGTTCAACGCCATCGCCGAGTCCTACCTCGGGTTGCCGGAACTGCCCGTCTTCAAGGTCGGCAATATCCCCTTGCCGACGATCCTCGCCCTCGGCGGCGTCCTCATCGGCTTCATCATCGCCGGCCTGTCCCGCCTCGGCGTCAAAGCCGGCGCTCGTCTGCGCCGGGCCATGACCGAGCGGACCTTGTCGAAAGCGGTCGAGAAAGTCGCCGTCGACAACGTCATCGAGCCGGTCAACGCCGAGTTGCGCCGCCACGACGAGGCGCTCGGCATCGTCCGCGACCTGCGCTGAATTCCGCCCGTGGGCAGGGCGGAGGCTGACGGCTTCGTCTCCAGGATCCGTGCAGATCGAGCGGCTGTGAGGATCGGGCGCATGAGACGGCCGACCTGGTCTTCCCCGGGCAAGGGCCCTGTTCCCCTCTCCGGCTTCTCACTCCGGTGAGGGATTCCATCCCCAAGTCGCCGTGAAATCGTCATCTCATCCACAGATCGTCCTCTATTCCGCATCTGAGGCCACCGGCGCCACAGGGTGGGGTGGAGTCTCCCGTATGACATGGTCCGAGGCTTCACGATTGAAAGGAACCATTGTGGATAGTTCAGTGACGTTGACTGGTTACGTCGGCAACGCGGTCGAGACCAGGCTCATGAGGTCCGGGGACACCGCCGCGCATTTCCGAGTCGCCTCCACCCCGCGAGTCCAACGCGAAGGGGTCTGGAGCGATGGCCAGACGACATGGCTGACGGTGTGGTGCTATCGCGGTCTTGCCGACAACGTCGCCGCCAGTGTCAACAAAGGCGATCCCATCATCGTCGAGGGCAAACTGCGCACCCGGGTCTGGATCGACGACCAGCAGGAGACCCAAGAGCGCCTCGTCCTCGAGGCGACGACGATCGGCCATGATCTCACCCGTGGCACCGCCGTCTTCGAACGCTCCTCCCGCCGTGGCGCCGACGAGGAGACCGACCCCTTCCTGGCTGAGGCCGCCTGAGGGCCTCGCCCTCTCGTGCGATCACTTCTGTGGTTGTGACTCTCATGGCGGTCGTCCGCTCCCCGGCCCGGACGGCCGTCATGGCACGTTTCCCCCGGGGCGCTGGCATAATAGGCCGTCGTGTGCCGCCACGGCGGCGATTCGTCCCCGCTGACCGGTTGAAGGGAAACCATGGCTGAGTTCATTCTGTCGATGCACAACGTCCGAAAGACGTTGGGTGAGAAAGTCATCTTCGAGAACGTCACGATGAGTTTCTTCCCCGACGCCAAGATCGGCGTGGTCGGCCCCAACGGGGCGGGCAAATCGACCCTCCTCAAACTCATGGCCGGGATGGAGCGCCCCAACAACGGCGAGGTGCTTCGCGACAAGGATGCGACCGTCGGCATCCTTCTCCAGGAGCCGCCGCTGACCGAGGGCAAGACGGTGCTGGAGAATATCCAAGAGGCCGTCGGCGACACCATGGCCAAACTCAACCGCTTCAACGAGATCTCAGTCGAGTTGGCCGATCCAGACGCCGACTACGACGCCTTGCTGGCCGAGATGGGGGAGTTGCAGACCGAACTCGACCATCGCCAAGCCTGGGATCTCGACTCCCAGCTCGACCAGGCGATGGACGCTTTGCGCTGCCCTGATCCGGACGCGATCGTCGACGTCCTCTCCGGCGGCGAGCGGCGCCGCGTGGCGTTGTGCAAGCTTCTCCTCCAGCAGCCCGACCTCCTCCTCCTCGACGAGCCGACCAACCACCTCGACGCCGAATCGGTCAGTTGGCTCGAAGGTCACCTCAAGAACTATCCCGGCGCCGTCCTGGCCGTCACCCACGACCGCTACTTCCTCGACCATGTGGCCGGCTGGATCTGCGAGGTCGACCGCGGCCAGCTCCACCCTTATGAGGGCAACTATTCGACGTATTTGGAGACGAAACGTTCCCGCCTGCAGATCGAGGGCAAGAAGGACGCCAAGCGGGCCAAGATCCTTGAGCGCGAGCTCGAGTGGGTGCGCTCCAACCCCAAGGCCCGTCAGGCCAAGAACCGGGCCCGTCTGGCCCGCTACGAGGAGTTGGCGGCCGAGGCGGAGAAGAACCGCGCCGTCGACTTGGCCGAGATCAACATCCCGCCCGGCCCGAGGCTCGGCTCCGACGTCATCGACGTCCACGATCTGACGAAGGGCTTCGGCGATCGCGTCCTCATCGACGACCTCACCTTCCTTTTGCCGCGCGCCGGCATCGTCGGGATCATCGGGCCCAACGGCGTCGGCAAGACGACGCTGTTCAAGATGCTCATCGGCGAGGAGACGCCCGATTCGGGCACAGTCAAGGTCGGCTCGACCGTCTCTTTCTCCTACGTCGACCAGGGCCGCTCCGGGATCGATCCGAAGAAGAACGTCTGGGAGGTCGTCTCCGACGGACTCGACCACATCAAGGTCGGCAGCTTCGAGATGCCGTCGCGGGCCTACGTCGCCAGCTTCGGGTTCAAGGGTCCTGACCAGCAGAAGCTCTCCGGGGTGCTCTCCGGCGGGGAGCGCAACCGGCTCAACCTCGCGCTCACCCTCAAGCAGGGCGGCAACGTCCTCCTCCTCGACGAGCCGACCAACGACCTCGACGTCGAGACCCTCCAGTCGCTCGAGGACGCCCTCCTCGAATTCCCGGGCTGCTGCGTCGTCATCTCCCACGATCGCTGGTTCCTCGACCGGGTCGCCACCCACATCCTCGCCTGGGAGGGCGACGATGAGGATCCCGCCCGCTGGTTCTGGTTCGAGGGCAACTTCGCCGATTACGAGGTCAACAAGGTCAAACGGCTCGGCGTCGAGGCGGCCCGCCCGCACCGGACGACCCACCGCCGCCTCACTCGCGACTGAGCCGGTCTGAAATGGCTGTCTTACCCGTGCTTTAGAGTGGTGTCGACAGAAAGGAAGACCATGCTTTTCGATCCCCTGACCTTGCGTGATGTGACGGCCCGCAACCGCGTCTGGATCCCCCCGATGTGCCTGTTCAACGTGACCGCCCGCGATGGCGTTCCGAACGATTGGCACCTCGTCCACTACGGGTCCTTCGCCACCCACGGGTTCGGGCTCATCATCATGGAGGCCACCGCGGTCGTGCCCGAGGGGCGGATCAGCCTGCAAGATCTCGGGTTGTGGGACGACGCCCAGATCGATGGATTCCGCCGGGTCGTCGATTTCTGCCACGGCGAAGGCGCCACCATGGCCGTGCAGTTGGCCCATGCCGGCCGCAAGGGGTCGGTCTGGCCTGAATTGCCCGGTTATCCCGGTGGGGTCCACAGCGTCGCCGACGGCGGGTTCGTCCCGGTCGGCCCGACGGATGTCGCCTTCCCCGGTCTGGCCGATCCGCACGCGCTCACCACCGAAGAGGTCTCCCGTATCCCCGAGGCCTTCGCCGCCGCCGCACAACGCGCCGACGCCGCCGGGATCGACGTCGTCGAGATCCACGCCGCCCACGGCTATCTCATCCACCAGTTCTACTCCCCGATCACCAACACCCGTTCTGACGGTTACGGGGGCGATTTCGAGGGGCGGACCCGCCTGTTGCGTGAGACGACGGAAGCGGTGCGCCGCGTCTGGCCGGAGTCGAAGCCGCTGTTCGTCCGTCTTTCCGCCACCGATTGGACCGACGACGGGTGGACGGGCGACGACACCGTCCAACTCGCCGCCGAACTGGGCCAACTCGGCGTCGACCTCATCGACGTCTCGACCGGCGGCAACGTCAACGTGCCGATCGACGGCGGCCCGGGCTATCAGGTCCCCTTCGCCGCCGAGGTGCGCCGCGAGACGGGCATGGCCACCGCCGCCGTCGGGCTCATCACCGAGCCGGGTCAAGCCGAGCAGATCCTCCGCTGTGGCCAAGCCGACGCCGTCCTCATCGGCCGGGAAGCTTTGCGCAACCCCGGCTGGCCGATCCACGCCGCCCGAGCGCTCGGCGACGAGGCGCCGCTGCCGCCCTCGTATATCCGTGCCGCCCGCTGACCTGGCGGCGGTCGCTCCGCTGCCCGACGCCACCCTGGAGGATCTGCGCCCCTACGCGGGCGCGTATCCCCGGGTGCCGGTGTGGATGACGATCCCCGACACCGGGCGGTCGCCGTCGGAGACGTTCCGCGTCCTCAAACGCCTCTCCCACCAGTGCTACATCCTTCAAAGCGCTGAGCCGGATGGCGAGCGGGGCCGGTACACCTTCCTCGGCCACCAGCCCGTCCTCGGGGTCTCGATCGCCGACGGCCGCCTCACCCTCGACGGCGTCCTCAAACTCACCTTGGAGCCGAACGATCCCGGCGCCGTCATCGACCGCATCATCGCCGACAACGCCTGCCCCATCATCGCGGGGCTGCCGCCCTTCACCGGGGGGCTCGTCGGGTACATCTCCTACGACTACGCCCGTTACGCCGAGCCCGCCTTGCGTTTCGACGCCGCCGACACCGAGGGTTTCCGCGATCTCGATCTCATGTTCTTCGACCGGGTCATCGCCTACGACCACGCCACCGACACGATCGTCCTCATCGCCCTCGTCAAAACCGACGCGCTGGAAGAGAACTACCATCACGCCCGGGCCGAACTGGCCGATCTCGCCCGCCTCATCGCCACCGGCGAGATGGCCGACTTCGTGCCTCTCCGCTTGACGTCTCCCTGGCGGGAGATGTTCGACGAGGAGCGGTTCTCCGCCATGGTCGAGCAGGGCAAGCACTTCATCCACGAGGGCGACATCTTCCAGGTCGTGCTCTCGAACCGTCTCGACGCCGACGCCACCGGCAGCCTCTTCACCACCTATGAACGGCTGCGCGAGATCAACCCCTCGCCTTACATGTTCTACTTCAGTTCCGACGACCTTGAGATCGCCGGGGCATCCCCGGAGACCCTCGTCCGTTACCACGACGGGCGCGCTCTCACCTTCCCGTTGGCCGGGTCGCGCCCCCGTGGCTCCACCCCGGAGGAGGACGCCCGCCTCGAGGCCGAGCTGCTGGCCGACCCCAAGGAATTGGCCGAGCATCGCATGCTCGTCGATCTCGGGCGCAACGACATCGGGCGAATCGCCGAGTACGGCACCGTCCGGGTCGACGACTACATGTCGGTCTCGCACTTCTCCCATGTCATGCACATCGGCTCGACCGTCTCCGGGGTTCCCCGCCCCGGCGTCACCGCCCGCCAGATCCTCGACTCCGTGCTTCCAGCCGGGACCTTGTCCGGCGCTCCTAAAATCCGCGCGATGGAGATCATCGACCAACTCGAAGGCGTCAAACGCGGTGTCTACGGCGGCGCCATCGGCTATATCGGCGTCACCGGCGAGATGGACACCTGCATCGCCATCCGGTTGGCCTTCAAGAAGGATGGCGTCGTCTATGTCCGTTCCGGCGCCGGCGTCGTCGCTGACAGCGTCCCGGCCGCCGAATACGCCGAGACGAGGGCGAAGGCCCGGGCCGTCATGACCGCTCTCGAGGAGGCGTCCGCATGATCGTCCTCATCGACAACTACGACAGCTTCACCTACAACGTCTCCCAGGCGCTCGGCACGCTCGCCCTCGAACGGGCGGGGGAGGGTGGCGAGCCCGAGGAGGTGCGCGTCGTGCGCAACGACGCCCTCACCGTCGACGACCTGGCAGCCTTGCGGCCCTCCCACATCGTGATCTCGCCTGGCCCCGGGCGCCCCGAGGACGCCGGCATCTGCGTGGAGGCGATCCAACGTCTCCACGCGGACATCCCCATCCTCGGCATCTGTCTCGGCCATCAAGCCATCGTCGAAGCCTTCGGCGGGGTCGTCGGCTACGCCCACCAGCTCATGCACGGCAAACCTTCCGAGGTCACCCTGACCGGCCAATCGCCTCTGTTCGTCGGCCTGCCGCCGGTCGTCACAGCGGCCCGGTATCATTCTTTGGCCGCCGAGGCGGCGACGTTCCCACTGAACCTGCGCGTGACCGGGCTGACGGCCGATGGCGAGATCATGGCCCTCGAACATGAGACGTCGCCCTGTTTCGGCGTGCAATTCCACCCCGAGTCGATCATGACCCCCGACGGGGCGCGCATGATCGCGAACTTCCTTGAGATCGAGGGTCCCGACCCGAGCCCGGCCCCGCGCCCCGGATCATCGGAGACGACATCACCCGGGCCGCGAAGCACGGCCCCATCAGCGCGACGAGCATGACAGGAGCGACCATGGCTGACACCACGACAGCGAAGCACCCCCGACCCAAGATGGTCATCAAGGAGGCGATCTCACGCGCCGCCCGCCACGAGGACCTCGGCTACGACCTGGCCGAAGAGGTCATGGACGAGATCATGGGCGGGACGGCCACGGAGATCCAGATGGCCGCCTACCTCACGGCCATGTCCGTCAAGGGAGAGACGATCGACGAGATCACCGGCTCGGCCGCCGGGATGCGCAAGCACTGCATCCGTCTCCTCCACGACATGGACGTCCTCGAGATCGTCGGCACCGGCGGCGACGAGGCCCACTCCTTCAACATCTCGACGACGTCGTCCTTCGTCGTCTCGGCCACCGGCGTGCCGGTCGCCAAGCACGGCAACCGGGCCGCCACGAGCCGGTCGGGCGCCGCCGACGTCCTCGAAGCCCTCGGCGTCGACATCACGATCGATCCGGAGCGCAGCCTGGAGATCCTGCGCACCATCAACCTCTGCTTCCTCTTCGCGCAGAACTATCACGTGGCCATGAAATACGTCGCCCCGGTGCGCACCGAACTCGGCATCCGCACGATCTTCAACATCCTCGGCCCCCTCGTCAACCCGGCCGGCGCCCGGATGGAACTGCTCGGGGTCTACGACGAATCCCTCGTCGAACCGCTGGCCCGGGTGCTCAAGAACCTCGGGGTGCGCTCCGCCCTCGTCGTCTACGGTCAAGACGGCCTCGACGAGATCTCGATGTCGGCGCCGACGACGGTGTGCGAATTGCGCCATGGCGCCTTCACCACCCGCGTCATCACCCCGGAGGACTTCGGCCTGACGCGCAGCGAAAAATCCGACCTTCTCGGCGGCGACCCGGCGGAGAACGCCGCGATCACCCGCGCCATCCTCGACGGCGAGACCGGTCCCAAGCGCGACGCCGTCATCCTCAACTCGGCCGCCGCGATCTACATCGCCAATCTCTCGATGACCTTCGACGACGCCATCGCCCAGGCCAAAGCCATGATCGACAGCGGGCGGGCGCGTCTCCAGCTCGACCGTTTCGTCGCTCTCTCACAAGGGAAGACGCCGTCGGAATGATCCTCGAGAAGATCGCCGGGCGGACCCGGCCCCGCGTCGAGGCGGCCAAAGCGACGGTCTCGCCCCAGGAGATGGCGCGGCGGGCCGAGGCCCTGCCCGATGAGACCGGATTCCCCTTCGAGCAGGCCTTGGCGGCGACGGGGGTCTCCTTCATCGCCGAGGTCAAACGGGCCTCGCCCTCCAAAGGGGTGATCGCCGCCGACTTCCCCTACCTGGCGATCGCGCGCGACTACGAGGCGGCCGGGGCCAGGGCGATCTCGGTGTTGACGGAACCCGAGTTCTTCCAAGGCAGCGACGACTACCTGCGTGAGATCGCCGCCGAGGTCCCCTTGCCCGTGCTGCGCAAAGATTTCACGATCGACGAGTATCAGATCGACGAGGCCAAGGTGCTCGGCGCCGCCGCCATCCTTCTCATCGTCGCCCTGCTCGACGACGCCACCCTGGCCCGCTTCATCGAACGGGCCCACCGGCTCGGGCTCTCCGCCCTCGTCGAGACCCATTCGGCTGAGGAGATGAGCCGAGCGCTGGCGGCCGGCGCCCGGGTCGTCGGTGTCAACAACCGAGATCTTCGCACCTTCGACGTCGACCTCGCGACGACCGACGCCATCGCGCCACTCGTGCCTGCCGGCGTCATCCTCGTGGCTGAGAGCGGCATCGCCACCGCTGACGACCTCGCCCGGGTGCGCCGGGCTGGGGCGGACGCCGTCCTCGTCGGTGAGACGTTGATGCGCGCCACCGACAAACGGGCCGCCTTGGCCGGGCTGACCGCCAACGTGGCGAAGATCAAGATCTGCGGGCTCACCCGGATCGCCGACATCGACGCCGTCAACGCCACCAGGCCCGACTTGGCCGGCTTCGTCTTCGCCCCCAGCCGGCGGCGCATCACCCTCGACGACGCCCTCGATCTTCACGAACGCCTCCATCCCAGCGTTCCGGCCGTCGGCGTCTTCGTCGACGCCCCCACCGCGACGATCGTCGAAGCGGTCGAGGCCGGGGGGATCGACTGGGTCCAGCTCCATGGCCATGAGACGGATGAGACGATCCGCCAGCTCAAAGCCACGCTTGGCCCCACCGTGCCGGTCATCAAGGCCGTGCGTCTCACCCGCGAGCCGATGCCGCAGGAGACGGCGGCCGATCACCTCCTCCTCGACAGCGCCGCCCCCGGCTCCGGCCAGCCTTTCGACTGGCGCCTCATCGGCGCGGCGCCCGTGCCCTATCTGCTGGCCGGTGGGATCGACGCCGCCTCCGCCGGGCGAGCCCTAGACGAGACGGACGCCTGGGGGCTGGACGCCAGTTCGGGAGTCGAGACCGACGGCCTCAAGGATCCAGCCAAGATCGCCGCTCTCGTCGCCCGGGTGCGCGATCATGGCGTCGCCCGGCGCCCTTCTCCCTCTCCTCACGACGACAAGGAGTCACCCCATGCCTGACACTCCGGCCGCGAACGCCGGCCCACCTACTCCCACGCCCTCGGCGCCTCGGCCCACCCGGGACGGTCGGTTCGGGGATTTCGGCGGGCGCTACATCCCCGAGACGTTGATGAACGAGCTCTTCGCCCTCGAGCGGGCGTACACCGAGGCGAAAGCCGATCCGGTCTTCGCCGCCGAGTTGGACGCCCTGCTCCTCAGCTACGCCGGGCGTCCCTCGCTGCTCTACCGGGCCGATCGGTTGAGCGAGGAACTCGGCGGGCCGACGATCTGGCTCAAACGCGAAGACCTCAACCACACCGGCTCGCACAAGATCAATAACGTGCTCGGTCAAACCCTCCTCGCCAAACGGATGGGCAAGACCCGTATCATCGCCGAGACCGGCGCCGGCCAACACGGTGTCGCGGCGGCCACGGCGGCCGCCCTGCTCGGGCTCGAGTGCGAGATCTTCATGGGGGAGGAGGACACGATCCGCCAAGCCCTCAACGTCTACCGGATGGAATTGCTCGGCGCGACCGTCCACCCCGTCACCTCCGGCACCGCCACCCTCAAGGACGCCGTCAACGAGGCGATGCGGGAATGGACCCGTCGGGTCGACGACACCCTCTACGTCCTCGGCTCCGTCATGGGCCCGCATCCGTTCCCCGTCATGGTGCGTGATTTCCAAGCCGTCATCGGCCATGAGGTGCGCGATCAACTGTGGGCTCGCACGGGCAAGCTGCCCGACGCCGTCATCGCCTGCGTCGGCGGCGGCTCGAACGCCATCGGGCTCTTCCACGCCTTCGTCGACGATCCCACCGTCGCCCTCGTCGGATGCGAGGCCGCCGGGGAGGGCGTCGAGACGGGCCGCCACGCGGCCACCATGGCGGCTGGATCGGTCGGCGTCTTCCACGGCATGAAGTCATATTTCTGCCAGGACGACGACGGCCAGATCGCCCCCGTCTATTCGATCTCGGCCGGGCTCGACTATCCCGGCATCGGTCCGGAGCACTCCTGGCTCCGCGACACCGGGCGGGCCCGCTACGTCCCCATCACCGACGAACAGGCCGTCTCCGCCTTCGAACTGTTGGCGCGCTCCGAAGGCATCATCTGCGCCATCGAATCAGCCCACGCCATCGCTCACCTCGTCGCCGAGGCCGGCTCCTATCCCGCGGGAGGCAACGTCGTCGTCTGCCTGTCCGGCCGGGGTGACAAGGACGTCGCCGCCATCGCGCGCTACCGCGGGAAGGATCTCCATGAGTGACATCGCCCGGGCCTTCGACCATGGCCCCGCCTTCATCGCCTTCCTCACCGGGGGCGATCCGACGATCGAGCAGAGTCGGCAGTACGCTCTCGCCCTTATCGAAGGAGGCGCCGACCTGCTCGAGATCGGCATCCCCTTCTCCGACCCGATCGCCGAGGGGCCGGTCATCCAGGCCGCCAACGTCCGCTCCTTGACGGCCGGGGCGACGATCGAGAAGATCTTCGGCTTGGCCGCCTCGATCCACGCCGAGACGACGGCGCCGATCGTCTTCCTCACCTACCTCAACCCCGTCTTCCACTACGGTTACGACGCCTTCATGAAACGGTGCGCCGAGGCAGGGGTGTCCGGGCTCATCATCCCCGATCTGCCCTACGAGGAGCAGGGCGAGATCATCCCGGCCGCCCGTGCCCACGGGATCGACGTCATCACGCTCGTCGCGCCGACCTCGGCCGACCGGATCGCACGGATCGCCGACGACGCGACCGGGTTCGTCTACCTCGTCTCCTCGCTCGGCGTCACCGGCGCCCGTTCCGAGATCACGACCGACCTCGGCGCCATTCGGGAAGCGATCCGGGCCCGCACCGACACCCCGGTCGCCGTCGGGTTCGGGGTCCACACCCCCGATCAGGCCGGAGCCATCGCCACGCAGGCGGACGGCGCCATCGTCGGCAGCAAGATCGTCTCGATCATCGCCGAGCACCCCGACGACGCCGCCGGATATCTGCGTGACTACGCCGCCTCGATGAAGCAGGCGATGGTCTCAGCGCTCGCGGAAACCTCGCCGGCCGACGCGGCGGGGGAGCAGCGGTGACGGTTGAGGCCGAAACCGACGTCATCGTCGTCGGCGCCGGCCCGGCCGGTTCCGCCACCGCCATCCATCTCGCCCGCGCTGGGCGTTCCGTCCTCCTCCTCGACAAATCCACCTTCCCACGCTCGAAGGTTTGCGGCGACGGGTTGACGCCGCGGGCGATCCGGGAACTCGATCTCCTCGGCGTCGACACCCACGGCGAACAGTGGCGGAAGACGGCGGGGCTCATCATCCACACCTCCCGTCCCCAGGCCTACCAGCTGCCCTGGCCCGAACTCGACGCCTTCCCCTCTTATGGAGCCGTCCGGCGCCGGGAGGAGTTCGACGACGTGTTGCGCCGCCACGCCGTCGCCGCCGGCGCCCGGTTCCGTGACGGCGTGCTCGTGACCGGCCCGCTCCGTGACGACACGGGGCGGATCTGTGGCGTGGAGACCGACGCCGGGCAGTTCCGCGCCCCGGTCGTCGTCGCCGCCGACGGCAACTCGGCCCGTCTCGCCTTGGCCGCCGGCATCGACCGCGATCCCTCCCGCCCCATGGGAGTGGCGGTGCGCACCTATTTCCGCTCTCCGTTCGGCGACGACCTCTGGCTGCACTCCTGGTTGGAGCTGTGGGACGGCGCCCCGGGGCGATCGACCCTGCTTCCCGGATACGCCTGGAGTTTCCCGCTCGGTGACGGCGTCGCCAACGTCGGCCTCGGACTGCCCTCGACGGCCAAGGCCTTTGGAAAGATCTCCTATCGCGATCTCCTCCAGCGCTGGCTCGCCGCCACGCCCTCCGGTTGGGGTTTCACCGAGGAGAACCGCCTCGAGCCGATCGGCTCGGCCGCGCTGCCCATGGGGTTCAACCGTCACCCGGCCTATCGCGACGGCCTCATGCTCGTCGGCGACGCCGCCGGAGTCGTCAGCCCCTTCAACGGCGAGGGCATCTCCTCCGCACTGGAGACGGGTCGGATCGCCGCCGAACACATCGTCGCCGCCTTCGATCGCGGAGTGAGGGCGCCAGCCGGCGAGGCCGAGCTCAAGGCCTATCCCCGTCACCTGGCCGATCTGTGGGGCGGGTACTACTGCTTCGGGCGCCTCTTCCTCGCCGTCGTCGGCCAGCCCGCCCTCATGCGGATCGCCGCCCGCCACATCCTCCCTGTGCCCGGGGTGGCCGGGCTCATGCACAAGCTCATGGCCAACCTCACCAACGAGCGGCCCGTCGACCTGCCTGACCGGATCGTCCACCTCGTCTCCCGGATCGTTCCGGCCGATCGGCCCTGATCGGTCGGCTCACGGCCTGAAGGCGCGCCCGGCTCGCGCGGGCCGCTCAGCCTCCGTGGGAAACTAGCTAGATGTTTTGCGTAAGGACAACGTTTTCCGATCGGACTTTCGTCCACGCTGTGGAAACGTTCCTCCTCCTGACAAGACAGAACGGCCAGTCCGGGCTAAGCTCTTCGTGTTCCGCCCCGAGCGCCCCCCGCTTTTGGAACAGCACGCTCTTTGCCTAGTATGGAGTTGTGGCACTGTCACAAGCTGTCACGAACCACTAGGATCAATGGCGAAGTCCTGGTGACCCCCCGAAGGATGAGATTGACGATGAACGACTTCGAAGTCGAGGAACGGCCATGAATCTCTACGCACCTCTCGTCGGTTTACTCGCTCTCTCGGGCGGTTTCATGGCGATCGCGATCATGCTGAGCGCCGTCATCGGACCGCGCCGGCATAACAAAGCTAAGTACTCGGCCTACGAGTGCGGCGTCGAGTCGACTCCGCAACCGGTCGGCGGCGGGCGGCTTCCGGTCAAGTACTACATCACCGCGATGCTCTTCATCATCTTCGACATCGAGATCGTCTTCCTCTATCCCTGGGCGGTCTCCTTCAATCAGATGGGGATTTTCGCCCTCGTCGAGATGATCTTGTTCATCGTCACGGTGCTTGTCGCCTACGTCTACGTCGTCCGCCGCGGCGGCCTCACCTGGGAATGAGGAGGAACTGAATCATGGGTGTCGAGGACAAAATTCCCCCCGGTGTCCTACTGACGACGACCGAAGCGATCTTCGGTTGGATGCGGCAGACGTCGTTCTGGCCGGCCACAATGGGCTTGGCCTGTTGCGCCATCGAGATGATGGCCTTCGGCGCCCCTCGCTTCGACGCCGGCCGGTGGGGCCAAGAGGTTTTCCGGGCCTCCCCGCGTCAGGCTGACCTCATGATCGTCTCCGGACGGGTCTCCCATAAGATGGCCCCGGTCGTGCGCCAGGTCTACGACCAAATGCCCGAACCCAAGTGGGTCATCTCGATGGGCGCCTGCGCCTCCAGCGGCGGCATGTTCAACAACTACGCGGTCGTCCAGGGCTGTGATCACATCGTCCCGGTCGACATGTACGTGCCCGGGTGCCCGCCGCGGCCCGACATGCTCATCGACGCCGTCTTCAAGCTGAAGAAGGGCCCCGTCATGCACCACCCGATCGGGGTCCACATCGCCGAACAGCGCGAGGCCAAGGAGCAAGCCGCCCTCGAGGCCGTCCCGACGCAAGAGATGATTCCGTATCAGGAGAAGAAGGGGTTGATGCGATGACCCAGCCCCCCACCGAGAGCGGCGTCGCCCTCGCCACATCCCCTTCCACCCCCCAGGCGCCGATCACCGTCAAGCGCGGCATGTGGGGGAGTGGACCTTCCGACGTCTCCGGCTATAACGGGCTCGTCACCCCGGTGTACGCCCCCGGTCCGGCCCAACGGCCCTATGGAGGCTGGTTCGACGAGGTGGCCGACCGGCTCGAATCCCTCGTCGATGCCATCACCGACGAGAACATCGTCATCGACCGTGACGAGATGACGGTCAACGTCCCCCGCGAGCACCTCCTCGAAGTCGTCCAGCAGTGTCGTGACGACGCCTGGCTGCGTTTCGAGATGTGTGTCTCCGTCTCTGGCGTCCACTATCCCGACCAGGCGGGCAGCGAGCTGCACGTCGCCCTCCACCTTCTCTCGATGACGCATAATCGCCGTCTCCGCCTCGAGGTCACCTGCCCTGAGTCCGATCCTCACGTCCCCTCGGTCGTGTCGGTCTATCCCATGGCCGATTGGCACGAGCGTGAGACTTGGGACATGTTCGGCGTCATCTTCGACGGCCACCCCCACCTCACCCGCATCCTCATGCCGGACGACTGGATCGGCCACCCGCAGCGCAAGGATTACCCCCTCGGCGGCGTTCCGATCGAGTTCAAAGGCGCCCAGGTCCCGCCCCCGGACGAGCGGAGGTCATACTGATGAGCGAGACGATGGAGACGACCTACGTCGCCCACGGCGGCGACTGGGACGAGATCGTCGAAGCCCAGCGCACCCATGGCGATGAAACCCTCGTCATCAACATGGGCCCCCAGCACCCCTCGACCCACGGGGTGTTGCGCCTCGAGGTCGAGATGGACGGCGAGACGGTCACGTCGGTCCGCCCCGGCATCGGCTTCCTCCACACCGGCATCGAGAAGCAGATGGAGTACCGCACCTTCGCGCAGGGCTCCACGCTCGTCACCCGGATGGATTACATCGTCCCCATGTTCAACGAGGTGACGTATTGCCTGGCGGTCGAGAAGCTGCTCGGCATCACCGTCCCTGAGCGGGCCAACGTCATGCGGGTGCTCGTCATGGAGCTCAACCGGATGGCGAACCACTTCGTCGCCATGGGCACCGGCGGCATGGAACTCGGCGCCCTGACGATGATGACGATCGGCTTCCGTGAACGCGAGATGATCCTCGACTTCTTCGAGGCGCTGTGCGGCACCCGGATGAACCACGGGTATGTCCGCCCCGGCGGCGTCTCGATCGACCTTCCCGACAACGGTCTGGCTCAGCTGCGCACCGTCATCGAGTGGATGCACAAGCACGTGCCCGAATACGCCGGCTTCTGCAACGAGAACCCCATCTTCAAGGGCCGCATGCAAGGCGTGGCGACGATGAACCTCAGCCAGTGCATGGCTCTCGGCGTCTCCGGCCCGCCGCTGCGGGCCACCGGCTACCCCTGGGATCTGCGCCGCGACCAGCCCTATTGCGGCTATGAGACGTACGATTTCGACGTCATCACCTGGGACACCGGCGACGCCTACGGTCGTTTCCGCGTCCGGCTCCAAGAGCTCTGGGAGTCGCTCAAGATCATCGAGCAGTGCTACGAACGTCTCGAGAAGACGACCGGAGATCCCGTCATGGTCGACGATCCCAAGATCGCCTGGCCGGCCCAGCTCGTCGTCGGCCCCGACGGCCAAGGAAACTCTTTCGCTCACGTCAAGCACATCATGGGCGAGTCGATGGAAGGCCTCATCCACCACTTCAAGACGGTGACAGAAGGCTTCCGAGTCCCCGCCGGGCAGGTCTACCAAGCGATCGAGTCGCCCAAGGGCGAATCGGGTTGCCACCTCGTCTCCGATGGTGGCACCCGGCCCTACCGGTGCCATTTCCGCGATCCCGGCTTCAACCATCTGCAATCCGTGCCCACCCTGTGCGAGGGCGGCATGTTGTCCGACGTCGTCGTGGGCTTGGCCAGCCTCGACCCGGTGCTGGGAGGTGTCGACCGATGAGCGGTCACGAATTCGAGACCTACTTCGAGCACTCCGGCGGGATCGACACCACCGACACCGCCACCGCGATCGACGAGACGACGATCGCCGAACTCAAGCAACTAGCCGGTCGATATCCGCATCCGCCGTCGGCGCTGCTGCCGATGCTCCACCTCGTCCAATCGGTCGACGGGCGGGTCTCGCCCAGAGGCGTCGAGGTCTGCGCCGAGATCCTCGGGCTGACCGAGGCCCAGGTCAGCGGGGTCGCCACCTTCTACACGATGTACAAGCGTCATCCCGCCGGCAAACACCACCTCGGGGTGTGCACCACCGCGCTCTGCGCCGTCATGGGCGGCGACGCCCTCCTTCAGACGGTCGAGGACAAGCTCGGCATCAAACCGGATGAGACGACCTCCGACGGTCTCTTCTCCCTCGAACGGGTCGAATGCAACGCGGCCTGTGATTTCGCCCCCGTCATGATGGTCAACTGGGAGTTCATGGACAACATGACTCCCGACAAGGCGATCGCCCTGCTCGACGATCTCGCCGCCGGCAAGGAGGTCCATCCGACCCGCGGCGCCGCTCTGACCTCGTGGAAAGACAATGAGCGAGTCCTGGCGGGGTTCAACGACGGTCGGGCCGACGAAGGCGTCTCCGCCGGTGAGGCGTCCCTCCGAGGCGTCGAGATCGCCCGTGAACGCGGTTGGACGGCCGGCGCCCCGGATGAGAGGAACTGAGCAGCATGACTGATCTCCTGTCGCCCGTCCTGACCCGCAACTGGGGCCATGATCGTTCCTGGACGCTCGACTCTTACCGCTCCGACGGCGGTTACGAGGGCCTGCGCAAAGCCTTGACAATGACGCCGGAAGAGGTTGTCACCGAGGTCAAGGACGCGCAGCTGCGGGGCCGTGGCGGCGCCGGCTTCCCGACCGGCACGAAGTGGAGCTTCGTTCCCCAGGACAACCCCAACCCGAAGTACCTTGTCGTCAACGGCGACGAGTCGGAGCCGGGCACCTGCAAGGACATCCCGCTCCTCATGGCCAGCCCCCACACCCTCGTCGAGGGCATCATCATCTCGGCTTACGCCATCCACTGTCACACCGCCTTCGTCTACATCCGCGGCGAGGTCGTCCACCCGATCCGCCGGATGCAGCGGGCCGTCGAGGAAGCCTATGAAGCCGGTTTGCTGGGGGAGAACATCCTCGGTTCCGGCTACGACCTCGACATCGTCGTCCACGCCGGCGCCGGAGCCTATATCTGCGGCGAGGAGACGGCGCTCCTCAACTCGCTCGAAGGCAAGCGCGGTCAGCCCCGGCTGCGTCCGCCCTTCCCGGCCGTGGCCGGCCTCTACGCCTCGCCGACGGTCGTCAACAACGTCGAATCGATCGCCTCGGTCCCCTCGATCCTGCGCAACGGCAAGGATTGGTACGCCGGGATGGGCACGGAGAAGTCGAAAGGCTTCACCATCTACTCGCTTTCGGGCCATGTCGCCAACCCCGGCCAATTCGAGGCGCCGCTGGGCATCACGATGCGTCAGCTCATCGATCTGGCCGGTGGGATTCGCTCCGGTCACGAACTGAAGTTCTTCACCCCGGGCGGTTCCTCCACCCCGATCCTGACCGCCGAGCACCTCGACGTCGTCATGGATTTCGAGAGCCTCGCCGCCGTCGGCACCATGCTCGGCACCAAGGCGATGCAGATCTTCGACGAGACGGTCTCCGTCGTGCGCACGACGTTGCGCTGGGTCGAGTTCTACAAACACGAGTCCTGCGGCAAGTGCACCCCCTGCCGGGAGGGCACCTGGTGGCTCGTCCAACTCCTCACCAAACTCGAGGCCGGCCAAGGCCAGGAGGGTGACATCGAGAAGTTGCTCTCGATCTGCGACGACATCACCGGCAAGAGCTTCTGCACCCTGGCCGAAGGGGCCGTCGCCTGCGTCACGAGCGCCGTCAAGCATTTCCGCGACGAGTTCGAGATCGGCTACCACACCCCCGCTTGGGAGCACTTGCCCTACGAGAAGAGCGCGTTGTTCGCCGTCGCACCACAAGGAGCTGCCGCATGACCGCCACCGTCCCAGCCCCGCAAGACAACCTCATCACACTGTCGGTCGACGACGTCCAGGTCTCCGTGCCCAAGGGGACCCTCGTCATCCGGGCGGCCGAACAAGCCGGGATCGCCATCCCGCGGTTCTGCGACCACCCGCTGCTCGATCCGGTCGGCGCCTGCCGTCAGTGCATGGTCGAGGTGCCCGACGCCGGCAATGGCCGCGGTTTCCCGAAGCCGCAGGCGTCCTGCACGCTCGAGGCGGCCAACGGGATGCAGGTCAAGACCCAAGCGACCTCGCAGATGGCCACCGACTCCCAGCGCCAGATCCTCGAACTGCTCCTCATCAACCACCCGCTCGACTGTCCGATCTGCGACAAGGGCGGCGAGTGCCCCCTGCAGAACCAGGCGATGGCCGACGGGCAAGGGGAATCACGCTTCGACGGCATCAAGCGGACCTATCCCAAGCCGATCCCGCTCTCCTCGGAGATCCTCCTCGACCGCGAACGCTGCGTCCTGTGCGCCCGCTGCACCCGCTTCTCCGAGCAGATCTCGGGCGACACCTCGCTCCACCTGCTTGAGCGCGGCGCCGTCCAGCAGGTCGGCATCTACCCGGATCAGCCTTACGACTCCTACTTCTCCGGCAACGTCGTCCAGATCTGCCCAGTCGGAGCGCTGACGAACGCGAGCTATCGCTTCAGCGCCCGTCCCTTCGACCTCGTCTCGACGACGACCACCTGCGAGAACTGCGCCGCCGGCTGCCAGTTGCGCGTCGATCAACGCCACGGCGATGTCCGACGCCGTTACGCCGGCAACGATCCTGAGGTCAACGAGGAGTGGAACTGCGATCTCGGTCGCTTCGGCTTCGTCTCGAATCGGGGTGACGATCGCATCACCCGCCCGCTCGTGCGCCGCGACGGCCAACTCGCCGTCGCCTCGTGGCCGGAAGCCCTCGAAGCCGCCGCTGAGGGTCTCAAGAAAGCCGCCGGCAAGGTAGGAGTGCTGACAGGCGGGCGCCTCACGACGGAGACGGCCTACGCCTACTCCCGCTTCGCCCGCGCCGTCCTCGGCACTGATTCGGTCGATTTCCGATCCCGGGCCACCTCCGCCGAGGAGACGGCCTTCCTCGCCGCCCACGTCGCCGGAGCCCGCTTCGGCGAGACGGTCACCTACGCCGATCTCGAGACGGCCAAGAAAGTCGTCCTCGTCGGGTTCGAACCGGAAGACGAGTCACCGCTCGTCTTCCTCCGTCTGCGCAAAGCGGTTCGCAAGAAGGGCCTCGTCGTCGCGGCGATCGCGCCCTATCTCTCGCGCGGTTCGGCCAAACTGTCAGCCAATCTCGTTCCGACCGTCCCTGGCAACGAGGCCCGGATCCTCACCGCCGCCTCGCCCCAGTTCGATCACGACACCGTCATTCTCGCCGGCGAGCGCTTGGCCGAGTCGCCGGGCGCGTTGACCGCCCTCGTCGACATCGCCGCCACGACTGGCGCCCGCTGGGCGTGGATCCCGCGCCGTCCCGGCGAGATCGGCGCCCTTCAAGCCGGCTTGCTGCCCGGTCTGTTGCCCGGTGGTCGTCCCTTCGGCGATCAAGCGGCCCGCCAGCAGGTCTCCGCCGCGTGGGGGAGCGAGCTTCCCGCCGATCCGGGATATGAGGTCGCCGATTACGCGGCCGCCGCGGAGCGGGGCGATCTCGCCGCCCTCCTCATCTCCGGAGCCGAAGCGGGTGACATGCCCGATCCGACCGCCTTCCTCGACGCCCTCGCCCATCCCTTCGTCGTCAGCCTCGAGAACCGGCTCTCCGATATCGCGGCCGCCGCCGACGTCGTCTTGCCCGTCAGTCCGCTCGAGGAGATCGCCGGGTCCTTCCTCGATTGGGAGCACCGGGTGCGTCCGGTCGCCCCCGTCGCCGCCCCATCGAGGGCCCCGATGACGGAGATCCGTGTGCTGTCCGCCCTGGCCACCGAGCTGGGCGCCGACCTCGGCTTCGGCGACAACCTTGGCGCCCGAGCCTCGCTCGACGCGCTCGGGCCATGGAGCGGCGCCCGACCTGACGGTCCTCGTCAGGAGCCCGGCTCCGCCACGGCGACCCTGACCTTGGCCAGCTGGCGCGAGTTGATCGACGACTCCCGCCATAGCGACGGTGAAGAGGCCTTGGCCGGCACGGCCCGCCCGGTCGTCGCCCGGGTCTCGCCCGCCACCGCCCGCCAGCAGGGGCTGACCGATTCCCCCCGCGTCGAGGTCGCCGGTGATCGCGGATCGCTCGACCTCCCGCTCGTCATCGATTCGACGATGGCCGACGGCGTCGTCTGGGTCCCGCGACGCTCCCGTCTCGGAGGGATCGCCTCGATCGGCGGCGGCGAGATTCGTCTCACCGCCCAGGCCGCTTCTCCGGCCTCCGCCTCCCCGGCCCCCACCACTGCGCCATCACCGGAGCAGAGCGTCCCAGAGGTCGCTGAGGCAGCTGAGACGGCCGTCATCACGGACGATTCTTCGAACACTTCGGCCGAGGCGCCCGCCTCCCCGGCCAGTCCCCATCCGGCCGATTCGCCGTCTGGATGGATTCCCGATCACGACACGAAGGCAGGTGATCAGTCGTGAGCCCGATCGCACCGCTGGAATCGGCCATCTTCGGCCAAGATCCTTGGTGGCTCGTCCTCATCAAGGTCGTCATCGTCTTCGTCTTCCTGTTGACTTTCACGATCTTCAACGTCTGGTACGAGCGGCGCGTCGTCGGCAAGATGCAGCACCGTCTCGGCCCCATCATGAACGGCCCCTTCGGCCTCGGCCAGGCCCTCGGCGATGGCATGAAGTGCCTCATCAAAGAGGATTTCCGGCCCCATGGCACGGATAAGTGGCTGTTCAACATCGCCCCCTTCCTCACCGGCACCGCCGCCTTCACCGCCTGGTCGGTCATGCCGATCGGCGGTCAGGTGACCGTCTTCGGGCACACGACCCACCTCCAGCTGACCGACTTGCCGATGGGCGTTCTCTTCGTCCTGTCGATCGCCTCGATCGGGATCTACGGCATCGTCTTGGCCGGGTGGAGCTCGACCTCCGAATACTCGCTGCTCGGCTCGATCCGTTCGACCGCCCAGATGATCTCGTACGAGATCGCCATGGGGCTCTCCCTCGTCGCCGTCTTCCTTTACACCGGATCGATGTCGACCCACGACATCGTCGAGGCGCAAACCCAACCGCTCGGCATCCTGCCGGTTCTCGGCTTGCCCGGCTGGTACGCCCTCCTGCTGTTCCCCAGCTTCTTCATCTACGGCATCTCGATGGTGGCCGAGACCAACCGCGCCCCCTTCGACCTCGTCGAATGCGAGCAGGAACTCGTCTCCGGCTACATCACCGACTATTCCGGTTTCCGTTACGCCATCTACTTCCTCGCCGAGTACATCAACATGGCGACGGTCTCCGGCATCGCGACCACGCTTTTCCTCGGCGGTTACCACGCCCCCTGGCCGCTCAACGACGGCTCGATCCTCGACCGCGGATTCTTCAGCCCCGTCATCGACGTCCTCAACCACGGCTGGTTCTCGCCGGTCTGGTTCCTCATCAAGGTCCTCCTGCTCATCTTCGTCTTCGTCTGGTTGCGCGGAACCCTTCCTCGTTTCCGCTACGACCAGTTCATGAATCTGGGCTGGCGTTGGCTGTTGCCGATCAACCTGGCTTGGATCGTCCTCATCGCCCTCGTTCAAACGGGCCGCGACCAGGGCTGGCTGACCCCGACCGTCCTCATCGTCGCCGGAGTCGTCGCCCTCGCCGCCCTCATCATCTTGCTGTTCGTCGGAGGCGAGGAGGAAGAGGTCAGATCCGAAGTCTCCCGGGTGCCGACGATCGAGCCCGGTGTCTTCGACCCCTACGCCGGGGGGTACCCGGTGCCGCCGATGCCGGGCCAGATCGTGCCCGAACTGGCGGATGTCGTCGTCGCCCCAGTCGGGGGCGAGGCCTCCGAGGGAGCCCTGACAGTGTCCGGACATGATCCGGACAAGGAAGGAGCCTGAGTATGGGCATCTTCGACGCCTGGAAAGGCTTCAGCATCACCTTCGCGACGATGTTTCGCAAGCCCTTCACGCAGGGCTACCCCCAGAAGGGCAAGGAGAAGGTCACCCAGCCTCGTTTCCATGGCCGTCATCAGCTCAACCGCTGGCCGGACGGCTTAGAGAAATGCGTCGGTTGTGAGTTGTGCGCCTGGGCCTGCCCGGCCGACGCCATCTACGTCGAAGCGGGAGCCAACACCGATGAAGAGCGTTACTCGCCCGGTGAGCGCTACGGCAAGATCTACGAGATCAACTACCTGCGCTGCATCTTCTGCGGCATGTGCATCGAAGCCTGCCCGACGCGAGCGCTGACGATGACGAACGAGTTCAAACTGGCCAACGATTCGCGAGCCAAACTCATCTACACCAAGGAAGAGCTCCTCGCGCCGCTGCGCGCCGAGATGGAGGAGCCGCCCCATCCCCGCCGCCTCGGCGACAGCGAACAGGATTACTTCCTGGGGCTGCCGGATGAGGGCCAGTCCGACAACCGGACTTGGACGAAGGGAGCCGCGGCATGACCCTCCTCACCCTCATCCCCTTGGAGGGCGGCATCTTCCCCCCTGGTCTGCTCACGAGCATCACCTTTTGGATCTGCGCCGTCTTCGCCATCGCCGGAGCCCTCGGCGTCGTCTTCTTCCAGAAGCCGATCTACTCGGCGCTTTCCCTCGCGCTCGTCATGGTGTCGCTGGCCGTTCTCTACGCCAGCCTCAACGCGCCCTTCCTCTTCGCCGTTCAGATCATCGTCTATACCGGCGCCGTCCTCATGCTCTTCCTCTTCGTCGTCATGCTCGTCGGCGTCGACACGCATGATTCAGTGACAGAGACTCTCAAGGGCCATCGCATCGCCGTCACCGTCGCCGGGCTCGGCACGATCGCTCTGCTCGTCCTGGCCGTCGGCAACGCGGTCACGACCGAGCCGGTCGGGCTCGAGGAAGCCAACGCCTCCGGCAATGTCCAAGGTTTGGCCGAGTTGGTCTTCCAGCGTTACGTCATCGCTTTCGAGGCGACCGCCGCGCTCCTCATCTCCGCCGCCGTCGCCGCCATGGTCTTGGCTCATCCCACCCGGCTCAAGCCCAAGCTCGACCAGACGGCGATGGCCGAGCGCCGGATGCAGGCTTACGCCGCCTCCGGCCGCCACCCCGGCGCCCTGCCCAACTCCGGTGTGTTCGCCCGTCACAACTCCATCGCCACCCCCGCCCTTCTGCCCGACGGCACGGTCGCCCCCGACTCCGTCTCCGCCATCATCGAGGAGCGGGTCTCGATCCCCAGCGCCGAGGAGCTGTCGGCCCCTCACGCCGAGGCCGTCGCCGCGATCGCCGGTGGGCCGGGCGAGATCGACGCCGATCAGATCCCCGCCGTCGAACGGGGCCACGACCACCCGGGTCTCTCGAATCCCGCCGAGAAGGAAGGAGACGACCATGAATGATCCGTACATCGTCCTCGCGGCGATCCTCTTCACCATCGGGCTCGTCGGTTTCCTCATCCGCCGCAACGCTCTCGTCATCTTCATGTCGGTCGAGCTCATGCTCAACGCCTGCAACCTCGTCTTCATCTCGATGAGTCAGGTCCACGGCATCCTCGACGGCCAAGTCGCGGCCTTCTTCGTCATGGTGGTGGCCGCCGCTGAGGTCGTCGTCGGCCTCTCGATCATCCTCATGATCTACCGTTCCCGCCGCTCGACCTCGGTCGACAACCTCACCGCCATGAAGCACTGAGGGAGCTGACAGTGACTCTGCTTGAAACCCTGGATCCGGTGGCCGCCACCGGGGCGTTCGCCTTCGCGTGGCTCCTCATCGCCATTCCCGCCGCGATCGCCGCCCTCCTCCTCATCGCTGGCAAGGTGACGAACGGCTTCGGCCACTTCATCGCCACGCTCGCCCCCTTCGCCTCCTTCGTTCTCGCGGTCGTCTACTTCGCCGACCTGCTCGGCGCCGACCCTTCCGAACGAGCGGTCGAGTTGACGCTGTTCACCTGGATCAGCTCGGGCGCGTGGACGCTGACGGCTGGCCTGCTCATCGATCCGTTGTCGATCCTCTTCGTCCTGCTCATCACCTTCGTCGGCGGGCTGATCCACATCTACTCGATCGGCTACATGGCTCACGACCCCAATCGGCGTCGTTTCTTCGCCTACCTCAATCTCTTCATCGCGGCCATGCTCATCCTCGTCTTGGCTGATTCTTATCTCGTGCTCTTCATCGGGTGGGAAGGCGTCGGTCTAGCCTCTTACCTGCTCATCTCCTTCTGGCAGGAGCGCCCCAGCGCCGCCACCGCTGGCAAGAAAGCCTTTGTCGTCAATCGGATCGGCGACCTCGGTCTGCTCATGGCGATCTTCTCGATGCTCATGCTCTTCGGCACGACGAACTTCCAGGCCGTCGACGCCGGCGCCGAGCTCATCCCCGGGCACTGGGCGACACTCATCGGTTTCTTCCTCCTGCTCGCCGCCTGCGGGAAGTCGGCCCAGGTTCCCTTGCAATCCTGGTTGCTAGATGCCATGGAGGGCCCGACTCCGGTCTCCGCCCTCATCCACGCCGCCACCATGGTGACGGCCGGCGTCTACCTCGTCGTCCGGTCGAACGCGCTCTACGCCCAGACGCCGACGGCCCAGATCGCCGTCGCCCTCGTCGGCACCGTCACCCTCCTGGCCGGCGCTTGGATCGGCTGCGCCAAGGACGACATCAAGAAGGTCTTGGCCGGCTCCACGATGAGCCAGATCGGCTACATGATCCTTGCCGCCGGCATTGGCCCGGCCGGATACGCCTTCGCGATCTTCCACCTGCTGACCCACGGTTTCTTCAAGGCCACGATGTTCCTCGGGGCCGGGTCGGTCATGCACGGGATGAACGACGACACCGACATGCGGCGGTTCGGCGCTCTACGCAAGGCCATGCCGATCACCTTCGTCACCTTCGCCGTCGGCTATCTCGCCATCATCGGGTTCCCCTTCTTCTCCGGGTTCTACTCCAAGGACCACATCATCGAGGCGGCTTGGGCCAATCAGCCCGTCCTCGGCGTCCTCGCCCTCATCGGCGCGGGAGTGACAGCTTTCTACATGACGCGCCTCATGTTCATGACCTTCCTCGGCCAAGCCCGGTGGAAGGATGGCGTCCATCCCCACGAGTCGCCCCTGTCGATGGGCGTCCCGCTCATCATCTTGGCGGTCGGCAGCTTCATCGGCGGCATGGCCCTCAACGGCTGGATCGGCGGTTGGTTGGCCGACGCGGTCGGAGCCGAGGCCCCCGAACACGCCTCCTGGTTGCCGCATATCACGGTGCTCGGGATCATCACGCTCCTCGTCGTCGCCGCCGGCGTCGCGCTCGGCTGGTACCTCTTCGGGCGCCAGGAGATCCCCACGACGGCTCCGGCCGGCTCGATCCTCACCAAGATCGGGCGCCACGACCTCTACGCCGACACCGTCAACGAGGCCATCTTCATGCGCCCCGGCGTCGCTTTGGCGAATGGGGTCGCCACCCTCGACGACGTCGCCATCGATGGCGCGGTCAACGCCTCCGGCCGCTTGCCTGGCGCCCTCGGCGGACGCGTGAAACTACTCGAGAACGGGTATGTGCGAACTTACGGCCTCACCATGGTGTGTGGCGCAGTCCTTGTCGGTCTATCCCTGGCCCTGAGCCGGCTGGTCTGAGAGGGGAGAGACGATGTTTCCCTGGTTGACGGTCCTCGCGGCCCTTCCGATCCTCGGCGCGATCCTCGTCGCCTTGTCGAAGCAACGGGCGGCCCGGGTGGTCGGCCTCGTCGTCGCGCTCGCGACGCTGGCCCTCGGCGTCGTCGTGACGGTGCTGCGGCAATCCGGCACGGAGATGCTCGACCAGATCGAGTGGCTGCCCTCGCTCGGTAGCCATTACGCGCTCGGCCTTCCCGCCGCCGGTTCCGGCGACGCCGACGGCGGCATGGCGCTCGTCATGGTCCTCCTCACCGTCGTGCTCGTCCCGCTCGTCCTCGTCGCCGAATGGCGCACCGGGATGGGGGAGTCGGGGCGCTGGAGCTCCCAAGCCTTCGTCGCCCTCGTTCTGCTCGTCGAGTCGTTCTCGCTGTTCTGCTTCCTTTCCCTCGACCTGTTGCTCTTCTACATCTTCTTCGAGGCCACCCTCATCCCGATGTACTTCCTCATCGGCGGTTGGGGCGGAGTCAAGCGGGGAGCCGCGGCGACGAAGTTCCTCCTCTTCGGCCTGGCCGGCGGGCTCGTCATGCTCTTCGCCGTCATCGGCACCGGAGTGGTGGCCGGAGACGCTTTGGGAACGCCTTCCTTCCTCTTCAGCGATTTGGCCCGCGCCGAGATCGCCGACAGCCCCCTCATCAAGACGATCTTCATCGCCTTCTTCATCGCCTTCGCCCTCAAGGCGCCCATGGTGCCCGGGCACACTTGGTTGCCCGAGGCGGCCGAGGAGTCGACCCCGGGCGGCGCCGCCCTCATGGTCGGCATCCTCGACAAGCTCGGCACCTTCGGCATGATCCGGGTCTGCCTGTGGATCTTCCCCGAGCAGTCGCAGTGGGCCACGCCGGTCATCCTCGTGCTCGCGCTCTTGTCGATCGTCTACGGCGCCTTGGCCGCGATCGGGCAGAAGAACCTCATGCGGCTCATCGCCTTCACCTCGATCAGCCACTTCGGCTTCATGGTGTTGGGCATCTTCGTCCTGACCGAGCAGTCGCTGACCGGCTCAATCTTCTACATGGTCAACCACGGCCTGTCGACGGGCGCCCTCTACCTCGTCATCGGCTATCTCATCGCCCGACGCGGTTCGGCCCAGGTGGCCGACTTCGGCGGCGTCATCCAGATCGCCCCGGTGCTGGCCGGGTTCACCCTCGTCTCCGGCTTGGCCGGTCTCGCCCTGCCCGGCACCTCGAGCTTCGTCTCCGAGTTCATGGTCCTGGCCGGCGCGTGGTCGCACAACCAAGTCATCGCCGGGATCGCGACCTTCGGCACCGTCTTGGCCGCCCTGTACATCCTGTGGCTCTATCAACGCCTCATGACCGGCCCGGTGCCGGACGAAGTGGCCGCCCATGTCACCACCGACCTCACCTGGCGGGAGCGGATCGCCCTCATCCCCCTGGTCGCGCTCTTCTTAGTGCTCGGGTTCTTCCCGGCACCAGCGCTCGATCTCATCAACCCGACGAGTGAGACGGTCATGATCAACGCCGGCGCCGATGAACTGGCGCCCCGGTACACCGTCGAGGAAGGCGAGTGATTCCTATGACCCCGCTGGCCCCCCTGGCTTTCACCGCCCCCACCATCAACTACGGCCTGTTCGCCCCCGTCCTCTTCGTGCTCGGCGCGGCCTGCGTCGGCATCCTCGTCGAGGCCTTCGCCCCCCGCGCCTTGAGGTTCCAGATCCAGGTCGCCCTCTCGCTCATCGCGTTGGCCGCCGCCTTCGTCAACCTCGTCCTCAACTGGGGGATCGCCAGCCGGGCCCTCATCGACCCGGTCACCGTCGGCCAGGTCGTGACGGGATCGCTCATCCACGACGGCGCCACCCAGGTGATGTGGGCCATGCTGCTCGGCTTCGGGTTCGTCTCCCTCCTCCTCTTCGCCGAACGCCGGGTCCACGGCGGCGTCACCGCGTTCACGCCGATGGCGGCCGCCACCCCCGGCTCCAAAGCCGAGACCGAGGCGGCCGAGGCCGGGCTCGAGCACACCGAGGCCTTCCCCCTGGCCCTCTTCTCCCTGTCCGGGATGCTCCTCATCGTCGCCGCCAATGATCTGTTGACGATGTTCGTCGCGTTGGAGATCCTCTCCTTCCCGCTCTACGTCCTCTGCGGCTTGGCGCGCCACCGGCGACTCCTCAGCCAGGAGTCGGCTCTTAAATACTTCCTGCTCGGCTCGGGCGCCTCGGCCATGTTGCTCTTCGGCGTCGCGCTCGTCTTCGGGTACTCCGGCAGCTTCGCCTACGACGGCATCGTCACCGCGGTGACCTTGTCGCAGGAATCGGATCGCCTCCTCATCGGCGGCGTCGCCCTCATCGCCGTCGGCTTGCTCTTCAAGATCGGCGCCGTCCCCTTCCACGCTTGGGTGCCCGACGTCTACCAAGGCGCTCCCACCCCGGTCACCTCGTTCATGGCGGTGTGCACGAAGATCGCCGCCGCCGGCGCCCTCCTGCGCATCTTCTACGTCTGCTTCGGCGGAGCCCGGCTCACCTGGCAGCCCGTCATCGCCGCTGTCGCCATCCTCACGATGATCGTCGGCACCGTGGTGGCGATCGTCCAAACCGACATCAAGCGCCTCTTGGCCTATTCGTCGGTCGCCCACGCTGGCTTCCTCCTCACCGCTGTGACCGGCGCCGCGACGACCCAATCGGGCCTGGCCGACGGCCAGCTCGGCTCGGTCGGCGCCATCCTCTTCTACCTCATCGGTTACGGCTTCGCCACGATCGGCTGTTTCGCCGTCGTCACGGTCGTGCGCGCCCATGGGCGAGAAGCGACAGAACTGTCGCAGTGGGCTGGTTTGGGCCGGCGCTATCCCGTCATCGGGATCAGCATGGTCATCCTCCTCCTCAGCCTCGCCGGCATCCCTCTGACCGCTGGATTCGTCGGTAAATTCGCCGTCTTCACCGCGGCCTGGCAAGGGGGTTACTGGTGGTTGGCGCTCGTCGCGGTGCTCGTCTCCGTCGTCGCCGTCTACATCTATCTCCGCGTCATCATCGTCCTGTTCTTCCGGGAACCGGCGGGTGAGGCCGAGGTGACGATCGCCGGGCCGATGACGCTCATCGTCTTGGCGATCTCGCTCATCGGCACGCTCGTCCTCGGTATCGCCCCCGCCCCTGTCACCAACGTCATCGCCCAGGCCGCCGAGTTCCTCCACGCCGTAGCCGGCTGAGAACCGCTAAGGTCTACTGAGTGACGATCCTGACGCCCGATGGACCTCCACCGGTCACCACGTCGTTCCCGCCGCTCTCCTCGGAACCAGCCGACACCGCTTTTCTGAGCTGGGCCGGTGAAACGCTCGCGGAGATCGAAGAACAGATTCTTGCCACCGCTGAGGCCGATTCAACCCTCGTGACCGAGATGGCCCAGCACATCCCTTCGGCCGGTGGGAAACGCTTTCGTCCCCTCCTCGTCGTCGGCGCGGCCGGGCTCGGCTTCGACGCCGGTTCCCCGCCCGATGATGTCGCCGTCGTCCGCGCCGCCGTCACCGTCGAGTTGACGCATGTCGCCAGCCTCTACCATGACGACGTCATGGATGAGGCCGACGTCCGGCGTGGCCGTCCCAGCGCTAACAAGCAGTATGACAATCGGCTCTCGATCATGGCGGGGGACTTCCTCTTCGCCCGTGCCTCCTCGGCCGGCGCCCTCCTCGGCATCGATTACGTCTCTTATCAAGCGGGCACCTTCGCCCGGTTGGTCCAGGGCCAGATCGCCGAGCTGACCGGCCCCGCCGCGGGTGTCGATCCGGTCGAGCATCACCTCGCCGTCCTAGCCGATAAGACGGCCTCGCTCATCGCCACCTCGGCCCGCTTCGGCGGCATGGCCGCGGGGCTGCCCAGCGAGCAGCTCGAAGCCCTCACCCGGTTCGGCGAACGCGTCGGCGTCGCCTTCCAACTGGCCGACGACCTCATCGACATCACGAGCGACGTCACCGGCAAACCCTCGGGAGCCGATCTGCGCGAAGGCGTTCTCACGCTCGCCCCGCTCCTCGTGCTGCGGCAAGCCCGGGCTGAGGACGCCCGCTTGCGTGAACTTCTGGCCGCGCCGGTGGCCCCGGCGGATCTCCCCGAAGCCCTCGATCTCATGCGGCGCCACCCCGTCATCGACGAGGTGCGTGAGGAGATCGAACGCCGGGCCCAGGAGGCGTTGGCCGAGATCGCGCCCTTGCCCGACGGGCCGGCCAAGCAGTGCCTCGAGTATCTGGCTCAGGCCGCGGTGAGACGGAGGTCGTGATGGAGGAGCGCCAGGTGTTCCAGGCTCAAGCGGCGGGGGTCGCGCATCCGGCCACCATCGAGGAGATCGGTCGGCGGGGCGCCGCCGTCGTCGAGCGGATCAGCCAGGTCCTCCAGGGCAAACGGGCGGCTGCCGAACTCGTCGTCATCGCCGTCTTGGCGGAGGGCCACGTGCTCATCGAAGACGTCCCCGGCGTCGGCAAGACGACCCTGGCCAAGGCCTTGGCCGCCTCGATCGACGGATCGATCGGGCGGATCCAGTTCACCCCTGATTTATTGCCGAGCGATGTCGTCGGGGCCAATGTGTTCAGGGCCGAGCGGGGGGAGTTCGAGTTCCTACCCGGGCCGATCTTCGCCAACATCGTCATCGGCGACGAGGTCAACCGGGCCTCACCGAAGACGCAGTCGGCTCTCCTCGAAGCGATGCAGGAGGGGCAGGTGACAGTCGACGGCATGACCTACGAGCTTCCCCGGCCCTTCATCGTCATCGCGACCCAGAACCCGATCGAGATGGAGGGGACCTACCCCCTGCCGGAAGCCCAGCGGGATCGGTTCATGGCCCACCTGGCGATCGGTTACCCCGACGCCGCCAGTGAGGTCGCCATGCTCGACAGCCATGAGTTGAACGATCCGCTCGAAGCGGTCACCCCGGTGACCGACGCCACCGAACTGCGCTCGCTCATCGCGGCGATCCGGGGCCTCTACATCGCCCCCGCCCTCAAACGTTACGTCGTCGATTTGGCCCACTTCACCCGGCAGACCGCCGGAGTCGCCCTCGGGGCCTCACCGCGCGCGTCGATCCAACTGGTGCGGGCCGCCAAAGCCTCGGCCGCCCTCGACGGGCGCGACCACGTCGTCCCCGACGACGTCCAACGTCTCGCTCCCTCGGTCTGGGCGCACCGGATCGTCCTCAACCGGCGCCACGCCGATCTGACCGGGGAGACGGTCGTCCGTCTGGCGCTTGAGAAGGTGCCGGTGCGGTGAGGCCGGTGCGCTGAGATGGAACGAAGGGCTGTGATGTCCAGGGCGCTCCCACGGCGATCGTCCGCTGTGCGCAGCGCCGAGCCGCCACGGTTCGGCCCTCGGGCCAGCTGGGAACGATGAGACGGCGGACGGTGGCCCCGACGGGACGGGGCGTGGCCGTCGTTCTCGCTGCCTTTCTCCTCGTCGCGATCGGGTATCTCGCCGGGTGGACGCTCGTCGTCTTCGGCGGGGTCGTGCTCGCCATCGCGTGGATCCTCGACATCGTCGTCCCCGGAGCGGTCGGGGGGTTGGGCGCCGGCTGGTCGGCCAAGCGGGAGATCCGCCCCCTGTCAGTCTTCGCCGGGGAATCGGTCACCGTGCGTTTGGCGGGGCCGGCCACCGCCGAGCTGACCGACCATTATCCGGAGTCGATCATCCCGCTGCGCCGCACCGTCGCCGCCTCGGCCCGCCGACGGGTCGTCCTCACGACGACGGCGGAGACGACACGACGGGGCTGCTTCGAGATCGGCCCCGCCGTCGGCCGCCGCCTCGGCCCGCTCGCCTTGTGGCGGCTCAAGGCGACGGTGGCACAGCCGAATCCGGTGACGGTGTGGCCCCACGTCGCCCCGCTGACCGGGATGACGCGGACGAGCGGCGAGGAGACCCTTGCCAGCGCTGGGTTGGCCTTGCCGCATCCGGAGGACGCCACCGTGCGCGATTATCGCCCCGGCGACGACATTCGGCGCATCCACTGGCGCAGTTCGGCTCGGCGCGGCCACCTCGTCACCCGGGCCGAGGAGCCGGTCCACACCCCCCACCTCCATCTCGTCCTCGCCGTCGTCCCCACAGCGGAGCGAGACGAGATCGAACAAGCGATCTCGCTGGCGGCGTCGCTGTGCCTCAGTCTGACCGAAGCCGGATTCCACATCAGCCTCACCACCGGCGACGACTCCGGATCGACGGTGATCGAAGGACCATGGAGCGACCACCTCGACCATTTGGCCACACTCGACGCCGCCACGCTCGGCTCACACCGGGCGGTCGCGCTGGCGTTGGGCACACCGTGGGCGCTCGCCGAGCCGTCACCGTCCGCAGACGCGCCGGGCGACGGCGATTCCTCCGTCTTCCCCAGATCCGACGATGACGTCTGGCTGGGACGGAGCGCCGAGCAGATTCCCACCCTCTTGCGGATCGCCGTCGTCGCCGGACCCGCTGGGGCGCGTTCACCCATCTCATCCGACACCTCGTCAGGGGACGACCACCGCTCGGCCTGGATCGGAGCCGACCTCTTCGATCATGACGGCCGCACGCTCGTGCGCCCGCTGACGACGCCGGGGTTGGCCGTCCTCGCCGGGGGAGACGACCCTGTCCTCGACGCCGCCCTCATCGACGCCGGATGGGCGACCATCGTCGTGCCGTCCGCGGTGTCCTTGGACGACGCCGCTCTCCAGTTGGGCGAACAGATGCGGGCCGTGATGAGCGGAGCGATCCGATGAGACGACTCCTCACGACGATTCTTGCGACCGCGACCCTCGGATCAGCTGCGGGAGGGCTGACGACCCTCATGGGGGGATCACAGTGGTTGGCGGAGGTGTTCGTCTTCATGGCGATCGTCGCCGCCACCGTGACAGCGGTGCGGTGGATCACGCGCCGGTGGGGGCCGGCGGTGGGCGGTCTGGCGCCGGGCTCCTCCGGCCTGTTGGCGGGGGCCATCGCTTTGACAGCCCGGTACACGCCAGACAACGCCATCGTCGGTCTCGTGCCGACACCGACGTCGTTGCGTGATCTCGGCGACCTCATCGCCTTGGCCTTGACCGCCATCCAGATCGAGATCGTTCCCGTCACCCGGCCTCAGGTCATCGTCCCCCTCATCGCGGCGCTCTTCGCCGTCTCGACGGTCGTCGTCCTCCTCCTCGCCGTCGACCTCGCCAAACCGGCCCTCATCGGGCTGGTCGTCGCCGCCCCCTGGGCCTTCGTCATCGGGCTGGACGGGCCGATCGCTTGGGGTTGGGCGACCGCCACCGTGATCTGCTTCCTCGCCCTGTTGGCCTGGGGCGGGGAGCGGACGACGGTCGAATGGCCGATCGGCCTCGGCGTCGCCGTCATCGCGATCAGCCTGCTGGCCGGAACCATCGGGTCGCCGCTGATCGCCAGCCTGCCCGGATGGGGGCAGGGCGAGGCCTGGATGAGGCAGTGGAGGCAGACGGAGTCGAACCACGTCGATCTCGGCCTCGACGTCTCCACCGATCTCCTTGAGCAATCCAGCACTCTGTTCCTGCGCACCCGTCTGCTCGAGGGGGAGGCGGCGGTGGCGAGCGACCCGGGAGGGCAACGGCTCAGTCTCGAATCGCGCTACTCCTTCGACGGGACCACCTGGGCCGCCGCCCCTGAGGCGACCGGCGACGCGGTTCCGGTCGACTACAGCAGCGGCGTCCCCTGGTGGGGATCGACGACCGCCATCCCCGCCGTCGACCCTCAGGTGAGCGCACCCGGGCAACCGCTGGCCCTCCTTCCTCTCGATCCGGCCGGGCAGCCCGACCCGCTCTGGCCGGCGACCTCGCAGCGCGAGATCGTCATCGAGGGGTTGTCGCAGTCGCAGATCCCGCTGACGACGGGCCCGCGCCTCCTCACCCTCTTGACCGCCGACGGGGCAGGGGAGGTCGACCCGCTCTTCAGCGCGGCGTCGTATCACCCCGTCTCCGACAGCCTCACCCAGAACCCACCGTTGGCTCAGGGGACCGTCTACGACCTCGTCACCTGGCACGCCGATCCCCAGGCCCGCAGCTCCGCTTCTGTGCCATCGGCTCAAGAGCCTGTAGGAGCGATATCGAACGAGGATTGGTATGAGTCCGCCCTCGCCTTACCCGACACCCCGCACATGGCTGACATCGCCGCCTTCACCCAAGGGTTGATCGATGAAGCGGCGGCGAACCGGGAGCCTCTCACCGACGTCGAGAAGCTCGAGACCTTGGCGGCCTTCTTCCACGGCAACCAGTTCGTCTACGACCTGTCGGTGCCGGTCGGGCGCAGCGGGGACGAGTTGTGGGATTTCCTCCAGAACCGGCGTGGGTTCTGCGCCCAATACGCCACCACGATGGCGATCATGGCCCGCACCCTCGCCATCCCGACCCGGGTCACCATCGGATTCGTCATCCCCGCGAGCCAGGTCGATGAGAACGGAGTCGCCTGGTCGTCGGTCACGGGAGCCAACGCTCACGCCTGGCCCGAGGCCTATCTCGACGGCGTCGGCTGGGTCCCCTTCGAACCCACCCCCGGAGCCAGCATCGTCGCCCCCGCCCCGATCGCTGGCACGACCGCGCCGAGCGAGTCGCCTCTGGCCGTCCCCACGATCGACGATCTCGCTCCCACAGCCGAGCCGGTGACGCCGACGACCGCTCCTGGGGCCGATATCGGCGCCGCCGACGATTCCCTCGCTCCGGCCACCGTCAAGGGGATCGTCGCCCTCGTCCTTCTCGCCGGGTTGATCGCCCTCACCGCGGCGCTCGTCTGGCGGGATCGTCATCGCTCTCTCAGCGCCGCCGAAGCCTGGGAGACTTTGCGCGAGGAGGCGTTGCTCCGCGGCGTGGTCGAACCTGGGGACACGATCCGGCGCACCACTGAGATCCTCGCCCCCACCCTGACAGGGGACGCGGCCGGCGCGCTGCGACAGCTGGCCCAAGCGGCCGAGAGTGAACGCTATGAGCCCCCCGACCGGGCGTCCACCTCTGACCCGGCGCAGGTGAGGGCCTGGCTCGAGGAGATTCAGAGCGGGCGCCCCTTCGGCTGAGACCGAGGGTCGCCGCGATGACGGGCGGTTCGCCTGTGGCGTCGCCCCAGCGGCTTGTGATCCGACGACTCGGGCCCGAAGAAGGATCGCTGCCCGAACGAGCGACCGCTCAGACGATCGTCCAGGGATCGGGCCCGACGAGCACCTGCTGGAGCGCCCGGGCAGCTTCCTGGCGGTCACCGGCGACGGTGACCTGTTCGCGGACGACGTCGTCATAGGTCGGACGGTCGACCCGGCGGAAGATGCCGATCGGGGTGTGGTCGATCCTGGCCGTCAGGTCGCTGAGCCGGGAGAGCGCGAAGGCGAGGCTGGGGTCTTCCCGGGTGGCGTCATGGCGGACGATGTGGTCGATGCCCGCTTCGGCGACGTCGACCGGTGACAAGGCGCCGCTGACTGGATCACGGGTCAGCCCCCGGTTGCCCTGGGCCCAGATGATCGGCTCACCGTCGACGAGTCGGATGAGGTGGTCGCCGGATTCAGCCCCCTTGAGGGTGGCGTAGGCGCCATCGTTGAAGATCGGGCAGTTCTGATAGATCTCGACGAGGGCGGCGCCCCGGTGGGCGGCAGCGGCGTGGAGAATCTCCGTCAGCCCGGCCCGATCGCTGTCGATCGCCCGGGCGACGAAGGTGGCCTCCGCGCCCAAGGCCAGCGAGACGGGGTTGAAGGGGTAGTCGGGCGAGCCGACCGGGGAGGATTTCGTCACCTTCCCCTGCTCCGAGGTGGGGGAGTACTGCCCTTTCGTCAATCCGTAGATCCGGTTGTTGAAGAGGAGGATCGTGCAGTTGACGTTGCGGCGCAGCGCATGGATGAGATGGTTGCCCCCGATCGAGAGGGCGTCGCCGTCGCCGGTGACGACCCAGACCGTCAGATCGGGCCGGGCCACGGCGATCCCCGTCGCGATCGGCAGCGCCCGCCCGTGGATCGAGTGCATGCCGTAGGTGTCGACATAGTAGGGAAAACGCGAAGAGCAGCCGATGCCGGAGACGACGACCATGTTCTCACGCGGGATGCCGAGGCTGGGCAGAAAGCTCTGGAACGCCGCTAAGACGGCGTAATCGCCACAGCCAGGGCACCAGCGCACCTCGGCTTCGGAGACGAAATCGCCTCGGGCGGAACTCGTCGTGGCCAGGGGCAGCCCAGCGAGGCCGTCGGGCAGGGGAGAGGTCGTGGTCGTCATGCCGCCGTCCTTCCAGTCGCGCTCGTCTCGTGGGGCGAGGAGTCGGATTCCATCTCGAGGTTGGCCACGAAGTCAGCGACGTCGTGCGCTGTCAGAGGCATGCCGCGCACCTGGCTGAGGCTCGTCACGCGGGCTGAGAAGACGGCTCTCAATGTCAAGGCCAATTGCCCGAGGTTGAGTTCGGGGACGACGACGCGGTCGTAACGTTCGAGCACCTCGGCCAGGTTGGCGGGCAGCGGGTTGAGGTGGCGCAGGTGGGCGGTGGCGACCTCGTGTCCGCCCTGACGAAGCAGGTCGGCCCCGGCTCGGATCGGCCCGGCCGTCGATCCCCATCCGAGCACGAGGACGTCGGCTCGGCCGCTGGGATCGTCGACGGTGAGATCGGCCACCGGGACGCCCGCGATCTTGGCCGCCCGCACCCGCACCATCGTCTCGTGGTTGTCGGGATCGTAGGAGATCGCCCCCGATTCGGATTTCTCCAAGCCGCCGATCCGGTGCTCGAGTCCCGGGGTCCCCGGGACGGCCCAGGCCCGGGCCAGTGTCTGCGGATCACGCCGGTAAGGCAGATGGCGCGGCGCGCCTGAGGCCGAGACGCCGTTGGGCTCCGTCTCGAAAGCCGGGTCGATCGGCGCCATGTCCTCGACCCGCGGCACCTGCCACGGCTCCGCGCCATTGCCGAGGTAGCCGTCGGACAAGACGATGACCGGAGTGCGATAGGTGACGGCGATGCGGCAGGCCTCGACGGCGACGTCGAAGCATTCCGCTGGGGTTCCCGGGGCCAACACCGGCACCGGTGATTCGCCCGGACGCCCGACGAGAGCGGCGAAGAGGTCGGCCTGCTCCGTCTTCGTCGGCAACCCCGTCGAGGGGCCGGCCCGCTGGACGTCGACGACGACGAGAGGGAGTTCCGTCATGACGGCGAGATTGATCGTCTCCGTCTTCAACGCCAGCCCGGGCCCCGACGTCGTCGTCACCCCGAGGGCGCCGGCGAAGGAGGCGCCGAGCGCGACGCCCACCCCGGCGATCTCGTCCTCGGCCTGGACGGTCGTCACCCCATGGTTCTTATGGCGGGCCAACTCGTGGAGGATGTCGGAGGCCGGGGTGATCGGATAGGTGCCGCAGACGAGCCCGAGTCCGGCCAGATGAGCGCCCGTCATGAGCCCGTAAGCCATCGCTTGGTTGCCGTTGATGTGACGATAGACGCCCGGTGGCATCGGCGCGGCCGCGATCTCGTAGCGATGGGCGAACAACTCGCTCGTCTCGCCGAAAGCGTGCCCGGCTCGGAAAGCTGCCAGGTTGGCGTCACGCACGGCGGGCTGTTGGGCGAAACGGCGTGTCAGGTAATCCTCGGTCGGCGCCGTCGGGCGGCTGTACAGCCAGGTGACGAGGCCCAAGGCGAACATGTTTTTCGAGCGTGTCGCCTCCTTGCGAGTGACGCCGAGATCCGCGACAGCCGCCACCGTCAAGGCGGTCAGGTCGGGCGCCACGACAGCGCGCCCCTGAAGCGACCCGTCGGTCAAGGGATCGGAAGAGTACCCGGCCTTCGTGAGTGCCCGGGAGGTGAACTCGCCGGCGTCGACGACGATGATCCCGCCGTCGGCGAGGTCGGGCAGATGGGCCTTGAGGGCGGCCGGGTTCATGGCGACGAGGACGTCGGGCCGATCGCCCGGGGTGGAGATGTCATGATCGGCGAACTGGATCTGGAAGCTCGACACTCCCGGCACCGTCCCCTGAGGGGCGCGGATCTCAGCCGGATAGCTCGGCAGGGTGGCCAAATCATTGCCCTGATGGGCGGTCTCAGCGGTGAAACGGTCGCCGGTCAATTGCATGCCGTCGCCGGAATCCCCGGCGAAACGGATGATGATGCGATCAAGAGTGACGACGTCGACCACGGGGGCTCCCTTCAACCCATTAAGCCTAATCCAATCGACGATGACGACGAGTGGGAAATCGTCGGATTCGAGGGTTCATCGGTAAAGTTGTTCTGAAGCCTCGCCCCGGCCGAGCGGTCCGCGGCGTCGGGTTTTCGCAATCCTCAGGAAGGCCGATGCATGGGCGACCCTCCCGCCTCCGGCCCGGACTCGTCGTCAGGCGTGTCCGGTTCTTCCTCCGCGCTCGAATCCTCCGCGCTGAGGCGATGGCGCCGTTTCCCCGCCGAGGTGGGGGCCGCATGGGCGCTCGGTCCGGTTCGCCAAGGCTTCGCCGGGACGTTCGCGATCGCTCTCGGCTCCTTCACCCCGGCTTACTTGCCCCAGGCTTCTCCCTTGTGGGAGCCGTTACGGGCGATCCACTTCGATGGCACCGCGGCGAAGTTCGTCGGAACGCTCATTGTCATCGCCGGCATCTGGTGCCTCGTCGACGGATGGTTCCGCCTGCGCCGCTCGATCAGCGACGAGGTCACCGCCCCGGCTATCCTCGCGATCTGGTCGGTGCCTTTTCTCCCCGCCCCGCCGATCTTCAGCCACGACGCCTACTCTTACGGCGCCCAGGGGTGGCTCATTCACAACGGGATCAACCCCTACGAGGCCGGCCCGGGCGCGTTGCCGGGGGCTTTCGCCGATCTCGTGGCGTGGGTGTGGCGTTATACCCCAGCTCCCTATGGGCCTCTCAGCCTCCAGATCCAACATGGACTCGTCGACCTGTCCGGGTTCCATCCGATGACCGCCGCCCTCCTCATGCGCATCCCCGCTCTCATCGGGGTCGCTCTCATCGTCGCCCTTCTGCCGAGGATCACCCGTCGGTTGGGCTATGACCCGCGCCCGGTCGCCTGGTTCGCCTGCCTCAATCCCCTGCTCGTCATCGATTTCGTCGGAGGCGCGCACAACGACGCCCTCATGATGGGGCTCGTCGTCGCCGCCCTCTGGTTGGCCTGCCGCCCCGGCGCTTGGCCGCTTGCCGCCGTCGTCGTCGGGATCGCCGCCGCCATCAAACAGCCCGCCTTCCTAGCCGCCTACATCCTTCCCCTCGTCGCCCGCCCGATCGGGACCTGGCCCGATCCCCGTCTCCTCGCCCGCTCCGCCCGGAAGCAGGGGAGTGCCCGCGTGGCCGCGATCGTCAAGGCGGCCGGCGATTTCTTCCGGATCGCCCCCTGGCGTCTCGTCTTCGCGGCGGCCGGCTGGGCGGTCGTCAGCCTCGCCGTGGCGGTCGCGACGTTCGTTCTCGTCTCGTGGGCCTGCGGGCTCGGGTTCGGGTGGATCGACGCGGTCGACGTGCCCGGCATGGCGACGACGGTCAGTCCTTCGACGCTCGTCGGCGAGGCCGTCCAGTTCGTCGTCGATCCAGGCCACCGGGGTTACATCCGGTTCTTCCGTGGCCTCGGCATCGCGCTGGGCTTCGGCTTGGCGGTGCTCTTCGCCGTCGTCATCGCTCCCCGTGAGCCGTTCCGGGCGCTCGCCTGGGGGTGGCTCGCGATCGCCTTCGGCGCCCCCGCCCTCCACTCGTGGTACGTGCTCTGGGGCACGCTCATCCTCCCGCTCCCACCGGGGCGGAGGATCCCCCGGGTGGCGGTCGTCGTCGTCATCGTGTTGCTGTGCTACGGGGCTATCAACTTGGCGTGGCGCAACGGCAACCTCGCGCTCGGCATCGCCGCCATCGGCGTCTTCGCCTGGGCCGTCTACTACAACGAATGGCGTCGTCGCAGGGGCGCGCGCGGCAAACAGGCGAGTCTGGTCAGCCCGTCCTGACCGCGCCGGGGGCCCACGATGGAGACGGGCGCCACCAGCGCGGCGCCGGCGGGGGAATCACTGCCAGGTGTAGTCGACGACGACGGGGGCGTGGTCGGAGACCCGGGTCTCATAACTGTCGGGACGGTCGGTGTCGCCGGCGGCGGCCCGCTCGGCCAACGCGGCGGTGGCGAGGTGATAGTCGATGCGCCAGCCGTAGTTCCGCGTCCACGAGGCGCCCCGCCAACTCCACCAGGAATACGGCCCTTGCTCATCGGGGTGGAGGGAACGGACGACGTCGGCGACGCCGAGATCGAGGGCGTCGGTCAACCATTCACGTTCTTCCGGCAGGAAGCCGTCGAGCGGTTTCTTCGAATGGTTGTTGTAGAGGTCGAAGGGGGTGCGGGCGATGTTGAAATCCCCGACGACGCTGTAGGCCCGGCCCGTCGCCGCGGCGGCGGCGGACGCGGTGGCGAGATGGCGTCCCAGGGTGGCGCAGAAGCGCATCTTGCGCTCGAATTTGGCGGTCGACGCGTCGGTCTCTCCGGGGACGGCGCCCTTGGGCAGGTAGAGCGAGGCGAGGGTGACAGGAACGCCGTCGAGATCGTAATCGGCTTCGATGTAACGCCCCTCGTGGGCGAACTCCTCGTCGTCAGGCAATCCGACGCGGACGGCTTCGGGCTCGACGCGCGAGAGAAGGGCGACCCCGTTGCGCCCGGCCAACTCGCCCGGATCGTAGGCCACGTGGTAGTCGCCGAAGACGCCCTCGGGCAACTGCGCGACCGGGCAGCGGACCTCCTGGAGGGCGAGGACGTCGGGGGCGGCGCCGGCCAGCCAGTCACGGAAACCACGGCGGTCGGCCGCCCGGATGCCATTGACGTTGAAGGTGACGATGCGCTTCGTCGCTGCGGTCACGATGAGCCTCTCAGCAGTCGGATGAGACCACCATTGTGCCGGATCGCGTCGGCTCGCGGGACGCTGCCACGAGGCGAACTGGCCGCGGGGAGGCGGGCTTGAACTGGCTATGGAAGTCCTGCTATGGTTTCTCGCTGGACAGAGGTCTCTGGTGGGTTGCCCGAGTGGCCAAAGGGAACGGTCTGTAAAACCGTCGGCATCGCCTACGTTGGTTCAAATCCAACACCCACCACCATCTGTCCGTCGTCGTCTCATCGCAGCCGTTCGGTTCGTTCCGGGCGCGCCGGTTCGGCCATGTGGCCGGATTAGGCCAAGCTGTGTAGAGTACGACGGGTTGCGCCCCTATAGCTCAGTCGGTAGAGCGTCTCCATGGTAAGGAGAAGGTCTGCGGTTCGATTCCGCATGGGGGCTCGGTCACCTCACTGGTAGGTGCCAGGCGGGATAGCTCAGACGGTTAGAGCGAGCGGCTCATAATCGCTAGGTCGCGGGTTCAAGTCCCGCTCCCGCTACCGGTGGTTCGAGACGATTACACTAAGGAACGGCGATGGCGAAGAAGGCGGGCGATATCCGGCCCAAGATCACGATGGCCTGCACCCAATGCAAGTGGCGTAACTACATCACGAAGAAGAACCGTCGTAACGATCCGGATCGTCTCGAGCTCAAGAAGTTCTGCCCGAACTGCAAGAAGCACCAGCCGCACCGCGAGACCCGCTGATCGCATCGGCGCCGTTGACCGCTGTCGCAGTGGTGCGCTGAGCGTCATGAGGTGGTGACCATGTCGATCTCCTCGTCCTTTGTCGGAAGGCGCTACCGCTTGGCCTATCCCTATGAGGTGAGCCAAGCGAAAATCACCGAGTTCTCCCGGGCCTTGGGCTGCCTGCCCGGTGAGGAGAACGAACCGAACCCGATCGCTCCGCCGACGATGGCGGCGGTGATCGCCGCTCAAGCCTGGGAATTGTTCTTCGCCGACGCGGAGGCGGATATCGCCTTGTCACGAACGATTCATGGCGATCAACGTTTCGAATTCAACGCCCCCCTCCAGGCCGGAGACCGTATCCTCGCCGTCCTCGAGGTCGAGGCCGTCCGGGCGCGCACGGCGATGGAGATCATCACAGTGCGCGTCGACCTCCATCGTCTTCCCGCCGGTGTCGCTGGCACGGCCGCCCCGGATGATGCGGTCGATCCTCCCGGTGCGATCGTCGCCCGTTCCTGGTCGACCCTCGTCCACCGTCGTCCTTCCACCGAGGAGGCCGCGTGAGCGATCCCAGACTCATGTCTCCCGACGCCGATCTCGCCGTCGGTGTCGCTCTGCCCGAGTTCCACGCTCGGCTGACGCGGTCTGACCTCGTGCGCTACGCCGGCGCCTCGACCGACTTCAACCCGATCCACTACTCCGATCATGCCGCCGCCGCGCTCGGCTTGCCCGGGGTCATCGCGCACGGACTACTGACGATGGGGGTGGCGCTGCGCGCCGTCACCGAATGGATCGGCGATCCCCAACGGGTGCGTGGCTATAGCGCTCATTTCGCTCGTCCCGTCGTCGTGCCGGACGACGACGCCGGCGTCACCCTCGTCGTCACCGGGTCGGTCGCCAGCCAGACCGACGACACCGCTCTCATCGACTTGAACGTCACTTGCGACGAGGTGGCCGTGTTGACCCGCGTCGTCGTCGAGGTCGCCCGATGACCACTGGGCCAGTCCTCGCATCGCCGACCGCGCCGTCTCCTCTGCTGTCTCAGCACACGACCCTCCACGTCGGCGGCCCGGCCCGCGCGATCGTCCGGGCCACGACGACTCTCGACCTCATCGCCGCGGTGCGACAGGCGGATCAGACCGATCAGCCCGTCCTCATCGTCGGCGGGGGATCGAACCTGCTCGTCAGCGACGACGGTTTCCCCGGCCTCGTCGTCCTCGTCGAGACGACGGGGATCACGGTCGAATCGCCCGCCGCTGGGGGAGACGAGGTTCTCGTCACCGTCGCCGCCGGAGAGGTCTGGGATGATCTCGTCGCGATGGCGACCGAACGGGGATGGGCCGGGCTCGAGTGCCTCTCGGGGATCCCCGGGCGGGTCGGAGCCGCTCCGGTGCAGAACATCGGGGCCTACGGCGCCGAAGTCGCCGCCGTCATCGAGACGGTGCGGGTCTGGGATCGCCGCGACGATCACGAGGCCACCCTGCGGGCTCGCGATTGCGACTTCGGGTATCGCACGAGTCGGTTCAAGGCTGATCCGGGCCGCTATCTCATCGTCGAGGTCCGTCTCCGGTTGCGGCGGTCGTCAAGCTGCGATCCGTTGGCGTATCCGGAACTGGCCCGTCGTCTCGGGCTGACTCGCGGCGATGTCGCCACCATCGGCGAGGTCCGCCAGGCCGTCCTCGATCTTCGGCGCGGCAAGGCCATGGTGGTCGATCCCGCCGACCACGACACCTGGAGCGCCGGCTCTTTCTTCACCAATCCGGTGCTCGACGAGGCCGCGGCCGACGCGCTTCCTGACGAGGCGCCCCGCTTCCCCGATGGGACGGGAAGGGTCAAAACGTCGGCCGCCTGGCTCATCGAGCACGCCGGATTTCCCAAGGGTTACGGCGATGGGCCCGCTCGTCTGAGCACGCGTCATGTCTTGGCGCTGACCAATCGTGGTTCGGCCACAGCGGCCGACATCATCGCCTTGGCCCGGCGCGTCGCCGACGGCGTCGAGGCGCGGTTCGGTGTCCGACTCGTGCCGGAACCGGTCTTCGTCGGCTGCTCGTTCTAGTCGCCCACGAGCGTCGCACCGACCGCGGAAAGAGAAGCCTTCGGCGTTCTCGTCGCCCGATCTTGGGCCCACGGACACGCCCACGGCGCCTCTCAGTTCGACGAGATTGAAGAAAGACCGTAGACTGCACATCCGGTGGTCGATCTGACCTTGGTCGTTCTATGCCTGGCAGGCGTCCGCCACCCATCCAAGGGCACTAGCTCAATTGGCAGAGCAGCGGTCTCCAAAACCGCAGGTTGGGGGTTCAAGTCCCTCGTGCCCTGCGATCCAGGGTTTCTCCTGGAAGCAGCAAGTGGGTCCATCGCGACCCGTCGCGGACGGAGCGTGCTGGCTCAGACGAAGAACGAAGGATCATCGTGGCGAAAGACGTGTCCACTGGCTCCGAAGAGCCGGAGGAAGTCGTGAACGAAGGAATCGGCATGCCTTCGGACGACGCCGGCGAGGCTGACGTTCCCGTGGGCGACGAGGACGAGTCCGCTCAGGCCGGGGACGGCGCGGAATCCGCCGCCGACGCCGAGGAGGGGCCCGCCGAGGAGCTTTCCTCCTCTGACGCGACCGAGACCGCGGACGCCCCGATCGAGGCGGAGCAGTCCGCTGACGATCCGGCCGAAGTTGTGAGTGATTCCGACGATGTCTCCGCCGACGAGGACGACGAGAGCCTCGCTGACGACGTTCCGGCCGACGACGAGGCCGCAGAAGCCTCGTCCGCCCCCGCTCCGTCGGCCAGCGTTCGCCCCAAGAAGACGACGAAGGTGGCCGCCCCGGTGGCGGAGACCACCTCGTCCGCCCGAGCTGATGTGGCGAAGAAGAACCGCCCCACCCGCACCCGGGCCGAGGCGATGAAGGGCGAGGCCGAGAAGTCGACGACCCCGGCGATGTTCGTCGGCCAGTCCGTCCAGGAACTCAAGAAGGTCGTGTGGCCGACCAGCGCCCAACTGGGGCGCTATTTTCTCGTCGTGCTCCTCTTCGTGCTCATCATGATCGCCTACGTCGGGCTCCTCGATTACGGGCTCGGCCGGCTCGTCCTCGGCCTGTTCGGCAACTGACGAAGGATTGACTTGTGACCACTGACCTTATGTCGCCCGATGATGACATCACCCCCGACGATGACGAGGTGATGGCTGAGGACGATCTGACGGCTTTCCTCGAGCTCGACGATCTGGACGATGACGCCGAGGCCGACGAACCTCTCGATTTCAGCTCCGTCGACCTTGAGGCAGACGAGCCCTCCGACGATCTTTTCACCCTCGCCGATGACGAGGAGGAAGAGGAGGAGGAGGAAGCTTCCGCTGAGCCGACGGAAGCGGATCCTGCCCCCCCGACGACGGGGCTCGTCTTCGACCTCGACGACGACGACCTCGACGACATCGAGATCGATCTCGATCTCGGCGGGGACGACGCCGAGGAGGCGGAGAGCGATCTCGCCCTCGATTTCGGCCTGGACGAGACGCCGGACGAGGAGGAAGCCGCCGGGCCGAGCGAAGGCGACACGGCCGCCGCCCGGGAAGCCCTCAACGCCGAACTCGACGCCAAGGAGGGCGATTGGTACGTCGTCCACACTTATTCGGGGATGGAGAAGCGGGTCAAGCAGAACCTAGACTCGCGCGTCAAGACCCTCAACATGGAGGAATTCATCTTCGAGACGGTCGTCCCGACCGAAGACGTCGTCGAGATCCGCAATGGCCAGAAGAAGACGGTGACACGCACCGTCTTGCCCGGCTACGTCCTCGTGCGGATGTATCTGACGGACGACTCCTGGTCGGCGGTGCGTCGCACCCCGTCGGTGACGGGCTTTGTCGGACACGCCAACGAGCCCGTCTCGCTCAGCCGCGACGAGGTCCTCGACATGCTCATGCCCGGCGTCCTGGCCGCTCAGCGCAGCGCTGAGGGAGCCAAGGCCCCACGGCGCAAGAAGGTCGAACTGGTCGATTTCCGCGTCGGCGACTCCGTCATGCTGACCGACGGCCCCTTCACCGGGGTCCACGCCACCATCACCGAGATCAACGTCCACAGCCAACGCCTCAAGGCCACCTTGGAGTTCATGGGGCGCGACACACCCGTCGATCTCACCCTCGATCAGGTCCAGAAGATCTGATCCATCCCTCCCACAAGCTCGCTGGCGGATCACCATCCGCCGGTGCAGGGCCGCGGACGGTCCGTGGCCCGGAAAGAAGGACCCGCACATATGCCTGGCAAGAAGAAGGTTGCGGCCCTCGTCAAGATCGCCTTGAACGCAGGGTCCGCCACACCGGCCCCGCCGGTCGGCACCGCGCTCGGCCCGCACGGCGTCAACATCATGGATTTCTGCAAGCAGTACAACGCTGCGACGGAATCCATGCGTGGCACCGTCATCCCGGTCGAGATCACGATCTACGAGGATCGCACGTTCTCGTTCATCACGAAGACGCCTCCGGCGGCAGAGTTGATCAAGAAGGCCGCTGGGATCTCATCCGGCGCGGCGAACCCCCTCAAGGACAAGGTCGGCACGATCAGCCGTGACCAAGTCCGCGAGATCGCCCAGACCAAGATGCCCGATCTCAACGCCAACGACATCGAGGCCGCGATGAAGATCGTCGAAGGATCAGCCCGCTCCATGGGAGTGACTGTCAACGGCTGACCATCCGCCGGTGACGTGGCCGATCCACGACGTCGGCGCCCGTGGGAGGGGAGCGCTCCCCGCACCACATCTGGAGAGCCCTCAGGGCCAAGAAAGGAACCAGTTCATGAAGCGCAGCAAGGCCTATCGGGCGGCCGCTGACCAGCGAGACCCGAATCAGTTGTATAACGCCGTCGACGCGATCGCGAAGGTCAAGACGATGGCGTCCGCCAAGTTCGACGAGACCGTCGAAGTGGCGATGCGGTTGGGGATCGATCCCCGCAAAGCCGACCAAATGGTGCGTGGCACCGTCAACCTTCCCCATGGCACGGGTAAGACGGCCCGGGTCCTCGTCTTCGCCACGGGGGAGAAGGCGGCCGACGCCGAAGCGGCTGGAGCCGACGAGGTCGGCGCCGACGAGTTGATCGAGAAGGTGGCCGGCGGCTACCTCGACTTCGACGCCGTCGTCGCGACCCCGGATCTCATGGGCAAGGTCGGCCGTCTCGGCCGGGTCCTCGGCCCGCGCGGGCTCATGCCGAACCCCAAGACCGGCACGGTGACGATGGACGTCGCCAAGGCGGTCAGCGACATCAAGGGCGGCAAGATCGAGTTCCGTGCCGATCGTCACGCCAATCTCTGCTTCATCATCGGCAAGGCGTCGTTCAGCGCCAAGCAGCTGGTGGAGAACTACGTCGCCGCCTTCGACGAGGTCATGCGTCTCAAGCCGTCCTCGTCCAAGGGCCGCTATCTTCGCAAGATCACGATCTCGACGACGATGAGCCCCGGCGTTCCGGTCGATCCGTCTCAGAAGATGAGCGAGGTCGCCGAGGCCGAATGAGAGGCCTCTGAAACGTCGACGGGGGCCGGGTCACTCACGGGTGGCTCGGCCCCCGTTTGTTTTCCCTCGTCCCATCGCCTAAAGTGTCTCCTGCCGAAGACCGCCGGTCGTCGTCCGCCACGGTGTGATCCCCGATGGGTCGCCTGGAGCGGAGGGCCGAAGAATCATCGATTGTCCTGCGCAGGTGAACTGAACCATCTTTGTGATGCCTCGTGTCGCCTGTGCGCCACGGGGCATTTGTCTTTCTCCGGGCGGTCCGGCTCCGACAAGTGGAAGGAGACCTCATGGCGAGGCCCGACAAAGAGGCCGCTGTCGCCGATCTGAAGGAGAGATTCTCCTCAGCCTCGGCCGCCGTCCTCACCGAGTACCGTGGCCTGTCGGTCGCGGCCCTCAAGGACCTCCGTCGTTCCCTCGGGGATGACGCGACCTACACCGTCGCGAAGAACACGCTCACCACGATCGCGGCCAAGGACGCCGGCATCGAGGGGCTCGACGAGCACCTGACCGGCCCGACCGCCATCGCCTTCATCACGGGGGATGTCGCCACCGTGGCGAAGGGGCTGAAGAACTTCGCGAAGGACAATCCCGCACTGGTCATCAAGGGTGGCGTCATGGACGGCAACGTCCTCGACGCCGCGACGGTCGTGAAACTGGCCGACCTCGAGTCGCGTGAGACGCTCCTGGCCAAGCTGGCCGGCGCGATGAACGCCAACCTCTCCAAGGCCGTGTACCTCTTCGCGGCGCCGCTCAACCAGGCCGCCCGGGCCATGGGCGCGCTCGAACAGGCGGCCGGCGAGAATCCGTCCCTCATCGGCGGATCTGGTGATCAGACGACAACCCCTGCCGGCGAGTCGCCGGCGACCGCGACGGCAGACGCCGCCGAGGCACCCGAGACGGCAGACGCCGCAGAGTAAGAAGAAAGGCATACAATGGCGAAGCTCACCAATGAAGAACTCATTGACGCTTTCAAGGAGATGACGCTCATCGAGCTCTCCGAGTTCGTGAAGCTGTTCGAGGACACCTTCGGTGTCACCGCGGCCGCTCCGGTGGCGGTGGCGGCTGCTCCGGCCGCTGGCGGCGCTGCGGCTGATGGCGGCGCGGCCGACGACGAGCCGACCGAGTTCGATGTCATCCTCGAGTCCGGTGGCGACAAGAAGATCCAGGTCATCAAGGAGGTTCGCGCTTTGACGAGCCTCGGCCTCAAGGAGGCCAAGGATCTCGTCGAGTCCGCTCCCAAGCCGATTCTCGAGAAGGTCAACCTGGAGACGGCCAACAAGGCCAAGGAGCAGCTCGAAGGCGCTGGCGCCACGGTCTCCGTCAAGTCCTGACCTCGTCCTCGCCGTCGATCTCTCTGGAGATCGACGCGGTGACATCATCCGTCCGCCGGGTGGCCCTGTGCCGCCCGACGGACGGTTTTTCATGCCGGCGGGAACTTCGGGCGCGGCGCGCCGGCGCCAGGATGCGACCGGACGCCGAGGTGTGCCAAACTGTGGGGACACCCGCGAGCGATGATGACGGATCCGGAGACAAGAATTCAGTCACGAATCGGTATCGGCGCCCGCAAGTGTGTTGGGCCGGCTCCGTGGCGCGGTAGAATGTCATTGATGACTGGTTATCCACGATGGTGAGCTATCATGGGGTCCTGCTTGCGTGCGCCCGAATAACGGGCTAATATTGCACTTTGCCTAGCGTATGTCGTCATCCCCTCCGCTGTGTTGTGGATGAGAGCCGCGCATTTCACCTGGTGAGTTCTGGAAGGACCACATCTTGGCCGCCTCGCGTACTGCGTCAAAGAATTCTCACGTCATCTCGGGCACGGATCGCATCTCTTTCGCGAAGATCCATGAGCCCCTTGAGGTGCCCAACCTCCTCGATCTTCAGAAAAACTCTTTTGATTGGCTCATCGGCAATGAGATCTGGCAGGCCCGGGTCGACGAGGCCATGGCGGAGGGGCGCACCGACGTCAACCCGAAGTCGGGTCTGACGGAGACCTTCGAAGAGATCTCCCCGATCGAGGATTTCGCCGGCACGATGTCGCTGTCGTTCCGCGAACCCCGCTTCGAGGAGCCGAAGCACACGATCGCCGAATGCCAGGATCGTGATGTCACCTACTCGGCCCCGCTTTACGTAAAAGCCGAGTTCATGAACAACGAGACGGGCGAGCTCAAGGAGCAGACCGTCTTCATGGGTGATTTCCCCCTCATGACGCCGAACGCGACGTTCATCATCAACGGCACCGAGCGCATCGTCGTCTCCCAGTTGGTCCGTTCGCCTGGCGTCTACTTCGAGCAGACCCCGGACAAGACCTCTGATAAAGATATTTTCACCTGCAAGGTCATCCCTTCTCGCGGCGCCTGGCTCGAGTTCGAGATCGACAAGCGCGACATGGTCGGCGTCCGTTTCGACCGCAAGCGCAAGCAGTCCGCCACCGTCTTCCTCAAGGCCCTCGGCTGGTCGGCCGAGAAGATCGCCGAGGAGTTCTCCGAATTCGAGTCGATGCGTCTGACCTTGGAGAAGGACAGCGTCCAGGCCGAGGACGAGGCGCTCATCGACATCTACAAGAAGCTCCGCCCGGGCGAGCCGCCGACGCGCGACGCCGCCAAGCAGCTGCTCGACAGCTACTACTTCAACCCGAAGCGCTACGACTTGGCCAAAGTCGGCCGCTACAAGATCAACAAGAAGCTCGGTCTGAGCGAGCCCTTCGACATGCAGGTGCTGTCGATCGACGACATCGTCGCGGCGATCAAGTACGTCTGCGCCTTGCACGAGGGCATGACCGAGATCGAGGGTCTGCCCATCGAGACGGACGACATCGACCACTTCGGCAACCGTCGTCTGCGCACCGTCGGAGAGCTGATCCAGAACCAGTTGCGCACCGGTCTGAGCCGGATGGAGCGCGTCGTCCGCGATCGCATGACGACCCAGGACATCGAGGCCATCACGCCGCAGACGCTCATCAACATCCGTCCGGTCGTGGCGGCCCTGCGCGAGTTCTTCGGCACCTCGCAGTCGAGCCAGTTCATGGATCAGACGAACCCGGTCTCCGGTCTGACCCACAAGCGTCGTCTCTCGGCGCTCGGCCCTGGCGGTCTCAGCCGCGACCGGGCCGGCATGGAGGTCCGTGACGTCCACCCCTCGCACTATGGCCGGATGTGCCCGATCGAGACGCCTGAAGGTCCCAACATTGGGCTCATCGGGTCGCTCGCCTCGTTCGCCCGGGTCAACTCCTTCGGTTTCATCGAGACGCCGTACCGCAAGTGCCACGGCGGCCAGGTGACCGATCAGGTCGATTACCTGACGGCCGACGAGGAAGACCGCTACATCATCGCCCAGGCCAACGCCCCGGTCGACGACGCCGGCAACTTCGTCGAAGACCGCGTCCTCGTGCGCAAGAAGCACGGCGACGTCGACCAGGTCCCGCCCGACGAGGTCCAGTACATGGACGTCTCGCCGCGCCAGATGGTCTCGGTCGCGACGGCCCTCATCCCCTTCCTCGAGCATGACGACGCTTCCCGGGCCCTCATGGGCGCGAACATGCAGCGCCAGGCCGTGCCCCTCATCCGCAACGAGGCGCCGCTCGTCGGCACCGGCATGGAGTATCGCGGCGCGGTCGACGGCGGCGAGGTCACGTTGGCGAGCCATCCCGGCGTCGTCACCTCCGTCAGCGCCGATCTCATCGAGATCGCCGAGGATGCCGGAACCCGCAGCGCCTACAAGCTGGCCAAGTTCAAGCGTTCCAACCAGGCCACCTGCATCAACCAGCGTCCGCTCGTCAACGTCGGGCAGCACGTCGAGGCCCGCACCCCGCTGGCCGACGGCGCTTGCACCGATCAAGGCGAGATGGCGCTCGGCCGCAATCTGCTGGTCGCGTTCATGCCCTGGGAGGGCCTCAACTACGAGGACGCCATCATCCTCTCCGAGCGTCTCGTCCAGGACGACATCCTCACCTCGATCCACATCGAGGAGCACGAGGTCGACGCCCGCGACACCAAGCTCGGCCCGGAGGAGATCACCCGCGACATCCCGAACTCGAACGACGACATGCTGTCCGACCTCGACGAGCGCGGCATCGTCCGCATCGGCGCCGAGGTCTCGACCGGCGACATCCTCGTCGGCAAGGTGACTCCTAAGGGCGAGACGGAGCTGACGCCGGAAGAGCGTCTCCTGCGCGCCATCTTCGGCGAGAAGGCCCGCGAAGTCCGTGACACCTCGATGAAGGTGCCCCACGGCGAGTCCGGCACCGTCATCGGCGTGCGCGTCTTCGACATCGAGGAAGGCGACGAGCTCGCCCCCGGCGTCAACCAGATGGTCCGCGTCTACGTCGCCCAGAAGCGCAAGATCTCGGTCGGTGACAAACTGGCCGGCCGCCACGGCAACAAGGGTGTCATTTCAAAGATCCTGCCTCAGGAGGACATGCCCTTCCTCGTCGACGGCACGCCGGTCGACGTCATCCTCAACCCGATGGGCGTCCCCAGCCGGATGAACGTCGGGCAGGTGCTCGAGACCCACCTCGGGTGGATCGCCAAGTCCGGCTGGGACATCGCCGAAGTCGACGAGCCTTGGGCGAAGAATCTCGTGAAGTTCGGCTTCGAGCACGTCGAGGGCGATCAGCGGGTCGCGACCCCGGTTTTCGACGGCGCCCACGAGGACGAGATCACCGGTCTGCTCGGCAACACCCTGCCCAACCGGGACGGCATCCGTCTCGTCAACGAGGGTGGCAAGGCTCAGCTCTTCGACGGTCGTTCCGGCGAACCTTATCCGGAGCCGGTCGGCGTCGGATACATGTACATCCTCAAACTCCACCACCTGGTCGACGATAAGATCCACGCTCGTTCGACCGGCCCGGTCTCGATGATCACCCAGCAGCCGCTCGGCGGCAAGGCCCAATTCGGTGGCCAGCGCTTCGGTGAGATGGAGGTGTGGGCGCTCGAGGCCTACGGCGCCGCTTGGGCCCTCCAGGAGTTGCTGACGATCAAGTCGGACGACGTCTCCGGCCGTGTCAAGGTCTACGAGGCGATCGTCAAGGGAGACAACATCCCTGAGCCGGGGATCCCGGAGTCCTTCAAGGTCCTCGTCAAGGAGATGAAGTCGCTCTGCCTCAACGTCGAAGTCCTCAGCTCCGACGGCCAGGTCGTCGAGCTGCGTGACAGCGACGACGATTATCGTCTCAACGACGATTTCGGCATCGACCTGTCTCGCCGCCCCGGTTCCGACAACTTCGCCATCGACGAAGTCTGACCGCCAGCCGGCCAGGCCGGCTCCCTTAACCATCGACATTCTTTGTGACGGACGAATCCCGGACCGGGAGAAAGTGAAGCACTGTGCTTGACGTCAATTACTACGACGAACTGAGAATCGGCTTGGCGACGGCGGAGCAGATCCGCGAGTGGTCCCATGGCGAGGTGAAGAAGCCGGAGACGATCAACTACCGCACCCTCAAGCCGGAGCGCGATGGGCTCTTCTGCGAGAAGATCTTCGGCCCGACGCGGGACTGGGAATGCTTCTGCGGCAAGTACAAGCGGGTTCGGTTCAAGGGCATCATCTGCGAGCGCTGCGGCGTCGAGGTGACCCGTTCGAACGTGCGTCGTGAGCGGATGGGTCACATCGAACTGGCCGCTCCGGTCACCCACATCTGGTATTTCAAGGGGGTTCCCTCCCGGCTGGGCTACCTTCTCGACATCGCTCCGAAGGACCTTGAGAAGGTCATCTACTTCGCCGCGTACATGATCACCGCAGTCGACGAGGACGCCCGGCACCGCGATCTGCCGAGCCTCGAGGCGCGCGTCGTCACCGAGAAGAAGCATCTCCAGACCCGCCGGGACACCGAAATCAACACCCGGATGGCCAAGCTTGAGGAAGACCTCGCCAAGCTCGAGGAAGAGGGCGCCAAGTCCGACGTCAAGAAGAAGGTCCGTGACGGCGCCGAGCGTGAGATGGCCGCCATCCGGAGTCGCGCTGAGCGTGATCTCGAACGGATCGACGCGGTCTGGGATCACTTCACCGGCCTCAAGGTCCAAGACTTCGAGAGTGACGAGGTCCTCTACCGGGACATGAAACAGCGTTTCGGCAAGTATTTCTCCGGGTCGATGGGGGCCGAGGCGATCAAGGCCCGCCTGGCCGACTTCGACCTTCACGAGGAGTCGGAGAAGCTGCGCGAGATCATCCGCACCGGCAAGGGACAGCGCAAGACTCGCGCGCTCAAGCGCCTCAAGGTGGTCTCCTCGTTCATCCAGACGAACAACTCGCCGCTCGGCATGGTGCTCGACGCCGTTCCCGTCATCCCGCCCGATCTGCGCCCCATGGTGCAGTTGGACGGCGGTCGTTTCGCGACGAGCGACCTCAACGATCTCTACCGTCGTGTCATCAACCGCAACAACCGTCTCAAGCGGCTGCTCGATCTCGGCGCCCCTGAGATCATCGTCAACAATGAGAAGCGCATGCTCCAGGAGGCGGTCGACGCCTTGTTCGACAACGGCCGTCGTGGGCGTCCGGTGACGGGGCCGGGAAACCGGCCGCTCAAGTCGATCTCCGACATGCTCAAGGGCAAGCAGGGCCGCTTCCGCCAGAACCTCCTCGGCAAGCGCGTCGACTACTCCGGTCGTTCCGTCATCGTCGTCGGGCCCCAGCTCAAACTGCACCAGTGCGGCCTGCCCAAGGCGATGGCGTTGGAGTTGTTCAAGCCCTTCGTCATGAAGCGGCTCGACGACCTCAACCACGCTCAGAACGTCAAGGCGGCCAAGCGGATGGTCGAGCGCCAGCACCCGGTCGTGTGGGACGTCCTTGAAGAGGTCATCACCGAGCACCCCGTCCTCCTCAACCGCGCGCCCACCCTGCACCGTCTCGGCATCCAGGCGTTCGAGCCCCAACTCATCGAGGGCAAGGCGATCCAGCTGCACCCGCTCGTGTGCACGGCCTTCAACGCCGACTTCGACGGCGACCAGATGGCCGTCCACCTGCCGCTCTCGCCCGAGGCGCAGGCCGAGGCCCGCATCCTCATGCTCTCGACCAACAACATCCTCAAGCCCGCCGACGGGCGCCCGGTCACGATGCCGAACCAGGACATGGTCATCGGCCACTACTTCCTCACCCTGAGCCGTGACGGCCTCAAGGGCGAGGGGCGGGCCTTCGCCAACTTGGCCGAGGCGATCATGGCCTTCGACCGGGGCGAGATCGAGATCGGGTCGCGGATCAAACTGCGCTTGACCGGGGTCGTCCCGCCGGCCGGAGTCGAGGCGCGCGCCGACGGTTCCGTCATCTTGGAGACGACGCTGGGCCGGGCCCTGTTCAACCAGGCCCTCCCGGAGAATTACCCCTACGTCAACTCGGTTGTCGGCAAGAAGGCCTCCGGGGCGATCATCAACGATCTGGCCGAACGGTACTCCAAGGTCGCCGTGGCCGAGACGCTCGACAACCTTAAGGATCTCGGTTTCCACTGGGCCACCCGCTCCGGCGTCACCGTCTCGATCTCCGACGTCCAGACCCCGCCGTCCAAGCCGGAGATTCTGGCTGGCTACAACGCCAAGGCCTCGAAGATCGACCGCCTCTACGAGCGCGGCCAGGTGACGGAAGAGGAGCGCCGCCAGGAGCTGATCCAGATCTGGACGGACGCCACCGCCGAGCTGACCTCGGCGATGGAGGCGAACTTCACCAAGGAGAACCCCATCTACATGATGGTTCACTCCGGCGCCCGCGGGAACATGACCCAGATGCGTCAGATCGCCGCCATGCGAGGCCTTGTGGCCAACCCGAAGGGCGAGATCATCGCCCGGCCGATCACCTCGAACTTCCGTGAGGGTCTGTCGGTTCTCGAGTACTTCATCTCGACCCACGGCGGCCGCAAGGGCCAGGCCGACACCGCTCTGCGGACGGCCGACTCCGGTTACCTGACCCGTCGTCTCGTCGACGTCTCCCAGGATGTCATCATCCGCGAGGAGGATTGCCAGACCGAGCGCGGGTTGGCGAAGACGATCGCCGTCATGCGCGATGGTGAGTTGCACGCCCTGCCGAACATCGATTCGGCGGTCTACGCGCGCACTCTCGCCACCGATGTCCTCAGCCCCTCAGGAGAGCGTCTTCTCCCCGCTGGCTCCGATGTCGGCGACGCCGACATCGATCAGCTCATCGCCCAAGGGGTGACCGAGGTCAAGGTCCGTTCCGTCCTCACCTGTGAGGCCGCCACCGGCACCTGCGCCGCGTGCTACGGCCGCTCGATGGCCACCGGCAAGGTCGTCGACGTCGGCGAGGCGGTCGGCATCATCGCCGCCCAGTCGATCGGCGAACCCGGCACCCAGCTGACGATGCGGACCTTCCACACCGGTGGTGTCGCGGGTGACGACATCACCCAGGGTCTGCCCCGTGTCGTCGAGTTGTTCGAGGCTCGTACCCCCAAGGGCAAGGCTCCGATCGCCGAGGCGGCCGGCCGGATTCGTTTCGACGACACCGAGCGTTCGCGCCGGATCATCCTCGTCCGCGACGATGGCGGTGACGACATCACGTACACGGTGGCTCGGCGGGTCCGCCTCGAGTGGGAGGACGCCAACCACAACTTCCACTCGATCGAGGACGGCATGCACGTCGAGGCTGGCCAACAGCTGACGGCCGGCACCCTCGACCCCCAGGACGTCCTGCGAGTGCGGGGCGTGCGGGCGGCTCAGGAACACCTCGTCGACGAAGTCCAGCAGGTCTACCGGACCCAGGGCGCCCCGATCCACGACAAGCACATCGAGATCATCATCCGTCAGATGCTGCGTCGGGTGACGGTCATCGAGTCGGGCGACACCTCCTTCCTGCCGGGCGAGTTGATCGACCGTCCGCACTTCGAGGCGGAGAACCGCCGGATCGTGGCCGAGGGCGGTTCGCCAGCCCAGGGCCGCCCGGTCCTCATGGGGATCACGAAGGCCTCGCTCGCCACCGAGTCGTGGTTGTCGGCCGCCTCCTTCCAGGAGACGACGAAGGTGCTGACCGACGCGGCGATCCAGGGCAAGTCGGATTCTCTCGTCGGGCTCAAGGAGAATGTCATCCTCGGCAAGCTCATTCCGGCCGGTACTGGGCTCGAGCGTTACCGCAACATCCGGGTCGAGCCGACGCCGGAGGCTAAGGCGCGGGTGTACCAAATGAGCTACGACGCCTTCGACTATGACATGAACGCGCCTTTGGCGACGGAGGATCCGTTCGACTTCTGATGTGCGCTGTGGGTGAAAACCACGTCTTAGAGTCGTGTATCCTTTCGGAATACCCGACCAGCGGGAGGGCCAGCCAGCGATGGCTGGCCCTTTCTTTTCGCTTATCGTGTCGTAACAATCAAAGTGTGATGTCGCATTGATATGGAATGTTTTCCATCAGGGGAAATCCACTATTAATGTGACGGCTCGTCATGATCGGGGTGACCGGTGGATCGGCATGTCCTCATTCAGCGCTGACGATGCGGCGACGGCGGCGGCCTCATGAAAGCTTCCGACGCGAAAACCCCGGCGATGGAGCGATCCATCGCCGGGGTTTTCGCAGAGAAAAATTAGTGCTGTTGCTTTGACTCCTCGACCGCTTGCTGGACGAGCGGGGCCGGCATGGCGTCGTAGCCGTGGAACTCGCGGGTGAAGGAGCCTGACCCGTGGGCCAACCCGCGCAAGTCGATGGCGTAGCGCGACAGCTCGGATTGAGGCACGAGAGCCTTCACCGCGACGCGGTGGTTGTCATCAGAATCGGTGCCGAGCATTTGGCCGCGGCGGGAGCCGAGATCAGTCATGATGGCGCCGAGATAGTGATCGTCGACCGTGACGGTGACGAGATCGAGCGGCTCGAGCAAGGTGACGAGCCCCGGCTTGGCCGCCTCGCGCAGGGCGAGGGAGCCGGCCATCTGGAAGGCCATGTCGGAGGAATCGACCGAGTGCGCCTTGCCGTCGACGAGGGTGACGCGGACGTCGACGAGCGGATAGCCGGCTAGGACGCCCTTCTCGAGTTGAGCCCGCACCCCCTTCTCAACGCTCGGGATGAACTGGCGGGGGACCGCCCCACCGACGACCTTGTCGACGAACTCGAAACCGGCGCCGCGCTCAAGCGGCTCGACTTCGATCTGGCAGACGGCGTATTGGCCGTGCCCACCCGATTGCTTGACGTGACGGCCCAGCCCACTCGATTTGCCGGTGAAGGCTTCGCGCAAAGCGACGCGGACAGGCTCCTGGGTGATCTTGACGCCGTAACGGTCTTGGAGGCGGGCGATGAGCAGATCGGCGTGGGCCTGACCGGTCGTCCAGAGGATCGTCTGATCGGTCTCGACCGTCCGCTCGATCCGCACCGTCGTGTCCTCGACGGCGAGCCGGTTGAGAGCGGTCGGGAGCTTGTCCTCATCGTTGCGCGTGGCGGCGACGATAGCGACGGGCAGGAGCGGTTCGGGCAGCCTCCAAGGCGTCACGACGACCGGGTCGTCCGGATCGGTGATGGTGTCGGAGGTCTCGGCGTGGCCAAGCTTGGCGAGGAAGACGATCTGCCCGGCTCCGGCCGCGTTGGCCTGGGTGAACTGGCAGCCCTCGGGCACCGACAAGCCGCCGATCCGCTCGACGTCGTCGTGGTCGGGGTGGGCCGGGTCGGCCTTGCCGCTGAAGATCGAACGATGTCCGCTGACCAGCACAGTGGCGTCGGAGGAGATCGAGCCGTTGAAGATGCGCACGAGGCTGCCACGACCGGCGAACTGGTCGGACGTCGTCCGGATCACCTCGGCGACGAGGCGCCCGCTCGGATCGCCGACTTCCGTCTCGGCTTGGGTCAGGGCGCCGTCGACGACCTTGGAGACGGTGACACGGCGGCGCAGGGGAGTGGGGAACGAGTTCTTGATGACGGTGAGGAGCTCTTCGCTGCCGACCTCGTTGAGCGAGTTGACGGGCACGACGGGGAAGAAGCGAGCGGTGTAGATCGCCTTCATGAGGTCTTGGACCAACTCGTCAGCCTTGAGCTGATCGCCTTCGAGATAACGATCCATGAGGGCGTCGTCCTCGGACTCTTGGATGATCCCCTCGATGAGCGCCGAGCGATATTCCTCGATCCGGGCCCACTCGTCCGAGGTGGCGTCACGGCGCGACCGGGAGCCGCCGGAGTAATCATGGACGGAACCGGAGACGAGCGAGAGATTGCCGGTGATGGCGCCACCGCTCTCGACTGGCACATAGGCCGGCTGGACGGCCGGCCCCCACATGCCTTGGAGATCGGACAAGACGGAGGCGAAATCGGCCCGCCCCTCGTCGAGCTTGGTGATCGCGATGCCGCGGGGCATGTTGATGGCCGCGCACTCATGCCACAGCGCCTCGGTCGCCGGATCGACCCCGTCGGAGGCCGAGACGACGAAGACCGCCCCGTCCGCCCCGCGCAATCCGGCCCGCAGCTCGCCCACGAAGTCGGGGTGCCCGGGAGCGTCGAGGAGGGTCACGACGGTGTCGTCGACACCGATCGTCGCGATCGCGAGAGCGGCGTTGCGCTCAGCGTCGATCTTCTCTCCGCGGTAACTCGGCACGCGTGACTTGATGAGGTTTTCGAACAACGTCGTCTTTCCAGAGCCGGCCGAGCCGACGAGGACGACGTTGCGCAAATTGGCCACGACGTTACGGTCTGAAATCTGAGAATTCGCCTGTGAACCCATGGGTGAACTCTGCCCGATCGAAGCCGAACTAGCAAGACAGCGGCGGGTGCGCGTCTTCTTATGCCTTTCTCAGTCTTGCGAAGCCGTTTCCCCGCCAGAAGAGTTGGCCGGGGCCGTACACTGGTGATTCGGTGCTCGTTCGGGGAGCGCTGACCCCTGACAACAACACACCCTGAGGCGCGCCCCCGCCCGGGGACGACCGAGCACACCATGTGGACATGGAAGGAGAGACCGTGTCAGAACCAACACAGCCTGGCGACGACGCGATCGTCGAGGATCCCACCGCGGAGACGACGCCGCAGGAGGACGCCGCTCCGCCCGAGGAGGACGCGCCCGCCGTCGACGAGTCGCCGGCCGATGAGAGCACCGACCCTTCCGAAGCTGAAACCTCTGAGACTGAAACAACAGATTTAGCAGATCAACCGGAACCCGACGCGGTCGACGAGTCTGGTGAGGCTGCGCCGGTCGAGGCCCCTGACGAGCCGGGTGAACCGGCCGCAGACACAGAGGAGAGCGAGCCCGACGTATCGGCGGAGAGCGAGCCGGAGGCCGTGGCAGCCCCGGTCGCCGACGAGCCGACGGTTTCGGATGAACCCGGTTCCGCAGAAGAATCCGTTTCCGGGACCGCGGACGCTGCCGCCGTCCCGGAGGGGGCCCAATCGTCGTCGCGCCGTCGGTGGGCGGCCGTCGTCGTCATCGCGGTCGTCGTGGCGCTCATCGCCTCCGGAGCGATCTGGGCTGCGGTCTATTACGGCGAACGGGCCAAACCCGGAGTGCAGATCGCCGACGTCGACGTCAGTGGGCAGACGGCGACGGAATTGTCCGCCACCGTCTCTGGCATCCTCGACGCCATGACGGTGACGTTCCGCCATGACGGCGAGACCCACGAGGTCAACGTCTCCGATCTCGGAATCGGGATCGACACCGCCCGGATCGCCCAAGCCGCTCTGGCGGCCGGCGACGGCGTGCCCTTCTATGAGGCATACAACCCCTTCCACGCCAAGGAGGTGGCCCTCGTCCTCGACAGCGACGACGAGCGCCTCCAGCGCGAGGTCGACAGTTACTTCCTCGGAGCCGAGGGCGATTCCGCCGACGCCGGCGTCAGTTATGACGAGGCGGCCGGGAAGTTCGTCGTCACTCCGGGCGAGATCGGCTCCACCATCGACATCGCCCCGATCAAAGAGGCGCTCGCCCATCCGAAGGCCTTCGCCGATGGGGTCACCTTGACGGAGCGCCCCGTCGCTCCCGTCGTCAGCGACCAGGCCGCCGAGGCGGCTGCGACGACGGCCAATGAGCGCCTCGGCCTCGACGTCGTCCTCGACAGCGCGGCTGGCGATTACACCGTCACGGCCGCCGACATCGCCGCCTGGACGACGTTCACCACCCGGGCGGCGACCTCGGGAGACGACCAAGGCTCCGTCGCGGTCGGCTACGACCAGGCCGCGATCAAGCGTTCCCTCGAAGCCGAGGCGGTCGGCGATCTCGAGGACGAGGTCCAACACGAGACGATCCTCGTCTCGCCCGAAGGCAACGACATCGTCACCTCGGAGCAGGGCTCCGACGGCGTCGTCATCAGCGACCTGGGGGCCGTCGCCTCCGATGTGGCCGGCGCCCTCGACCGTGGCCAGAACGCCGTCATCGACGTCGCGACGACGGTGACCGAGGCTGGAGTCGAACGGGTGACGGTCCCGAGCAACTTCAACGATCCGAACGGCGCGAAGTGGATCGACATCAATCTGTCCACCTACACCCTCAACGCGTATGAGGGCACGACCCACGTCTATGGCCCGATCTCGGTTGTGACGGGGGCATCGGGTACGCCGACCGACCCTGGCACCTTCTATGTCTGGTACAAACTGCCGATCCAGACGATGCGGGGCGAAGGCTACGTCACTGAGAATGTCCGCTGGGTCAGTTATTACAACGGTGACGAGGCGGTCCACGGCGCCTGGTGGCGCTCCAGCTTCGGATACGCTGCCTCGCACGGGTGCGTCAACCTGCCGGAGAGCTATGCCAAGTGGATCTACGATTGGGCGCCGCTCGGCACCAAGGTCGAGGTTCACTACTGATGCGCCTGACGCGAAAAATCAGCGACTCGTCTCACGCGGCGTTTGACCGTGCCGGATGTGGTGGGTAAAGTTGGTCGCTGTTGCGCCCCATAGTGCAGCGACTTGTTCATGCTCTGGGGCATTCTTGGTCGGTCAAGATAAATGGAAGATGGTTCGTAGCGTGTCCACGTATAGCCCCAAGCCTGGCGAAGTGACAAGGAATTGGCACGTCATCGACGCCGAGAACGTCGTTCTGGGACGCCTGGCGGTTCAGGTCGCGACGCTGTTGCGCGGCAAGCACAAGCCGGTGTTCGCCCCTCACGTCGACACGGGTGATTTCGTCGTCATCGTCAACGCTGACAAAATCGCGCTGACCGGCAACAAGAAGACGGACAAGCAGGCCGTGCGGCACTCGGGGTATCCGGGCGGTCTCAAGACAGAATCTTACGGTCGTCTCCTGGCGACCGATCCGCGCAAGGCGGTCGAGCGGGCGGTCTGGGGCATGCTCCCCAAGAACAAGCTGAGCCGTCGCCAATTGGGCAAGCTCAAGGTCTATTCGGGCCCGGAGCACCCGCATGTGGCGCAGAAGCCGCAGCCCTTCGAAATCGTCCAAGTCGCCCAGTGAAGTTGTGAGGTTTGAGCATCGTGACCGAATCGCCTGAGATCGAGAACGCCACCACCGAGGAAGAGGAGATCGTCGAGTTCACCGACGAGGAGAACCGTCAGATCGCCTACCGCTCCGAGGGTGGGTCGGCCGCTCCCGCCCAGCCCGGCGGTCGTCCGGCCATCGTCCAGAACACCCAGGGAACGGGTCGGCGCAAGGAAGCCATCGCGCGGGTCCGCCTCGTTCCTGGCAATGGTTCATGGTCGATCAATGGTCGTGCGTTGGAGGATTATTTCCCCAACAAGCTGCACCAGCAGGAAGTCTCCGAACCCTTCGAGACGGCTGCGGTCACCGGTTCCTACGATGTCGTCGCCCTCATCGAGGGAGGCGGGGTCTCCGGCCAGGCCGGCGCGCTTCGTCTCGGCATCGCCCGGGCCCTCAACGCCGCTGATCAAGAGGCCTCGCGTCCCGCCCTCAAGAAGGCCGGCATGCTGACGCGTGATTCCCGCATCAAGGAGCGCAAGAAGGCTGGTCTCAAGAAGGCCCGCAAGGCTCCGCAGTACTCGAAGCGCTGATCCGGGGATCGGCGTGGCTCGCCTGTTCGGAACAGATGGTGTTCGTGGTCTGGCCAACGCCGACCTGACGGCGGAGCTCGCTCTCAGCCTGTCGGTGGCCGCCGCCCATGTCATCGGCGACCACGGTGAGACGGCTCGTCGTGGCGTGGCGATCGTCGGTCGCGACACCCGCGCCTCGGGGGAATTCCTCGAGGCCGCTGTCGTGGCCGGTTTGGCCAGCGCCGGGGTCGACGTCATCCGGGCCGGCATCGTGCCGACCCCAGCTCTCGCTTTCCTCGTCGCGCATCTCGAGACCGACTTCGGCGTCATGCTCTCGGCCTCCCATAACCCCATGCCCGACAACGGCATCAAGATCTTCGCCCGTGGCGGCGTCAAACTGCCGGACGACGTCGAGGACCACATCGAGGCCCAGATCGGGGCCGAGTGGACTCGCCCGACTGGCCCCGGCGTCGGCCGGGTCGTCGACGACGCCGGAGCGATCGAGACGTATATCGACCACATCACCTCCTCGCTCGGGCAGGAGAACGTTCTGGCGGGGCTCGACGTCGTCATCGACTGCGCCAACGGCGCCGCCTACCGCACCGGCCCGGCCGCTTTCACCGCGCTCGGCGCCAACGTCACGGCGATTCACGCCGATCCCGACGGCTACAACATCAACTATCACGCCGGTTCGACCCACATCGAATCGCTCCAGGCCGAGGTCGTGGCCCGGGGCGCCGATCTCGGCATCGCCCTCGACGGCGACGCCGACCGCTGCTTGGCCGTCGATCATGAGGGCACGGTCGTTGACGGCGATCAGATCATGGCGATCCTCGCCCTCACGATGAAGGAGGAGCACCGCCTCCACCACGACACCCTCGTCGCCACCGTCATGAGCAACCTCGGGCTCATCATCGCCATGCGCGAGCACGGCATCCACGTCGATCAGACGAAGGTGGGAGATCGCTACGTCGTCGAATCGATGAACGCCAACGGGTTCTCCCTCGGGGGCGAGCAGTCGGGTCACGTCGTCATGAACGAGTTCTCCACCACAGGAGACGGTGTATTGACGGGCCTGCACGTCGCCGCCCGCATCGCCCGCACCGGGCGCCCGCTGGCCGAGTTGGCCTCCGTCATGACGCGGCTGCCCCAGGTGCTCATCAACGTGCCCGACGTCGACAAGACTCGCACCAACTTGGACGGCGACGTCGTCGCCGCAGTCGCCGCCGCTGAGGCGGAGTTGGCCGGACAAGGGAGGGTGCTCTTGCGCCCCTCTGGCACCGAGCCGCTCGTCCGCGTCATGGTCGAGGCCAAGACGGAGGAGAAGGCGGACGAGATCGCCGAACGGCTGGCCGCGATCGTCGAGGACCGTCTTCATCTGTGAGATCGATCCCTCGCCGAGAAGACCACTTCACTCTTCTTGTCGCTTGAACCCGCTGGGGATTGACGACTCTTCAGCCTCGAGGTTTCCCAAAGGTGAGGATTCCTGTCATCGCTGCTGGCACGTGGCGCATAGCCCGTAGATCTCGATCCGGTGACCGCTATGGGTGAAGCCGTGCTCGTCGGCGGTGCTCACCGCCCACCGTTCCACGGCCGGGCCGGAGACCTCGACGGTGCGGGCGCACTCAGTGCAGACGAGATGGTGATGGTGCTCGCTCGAACAACGCCGAAATGCCATCTGCTTGCCGTCGTCGCTGATGACGTCGATCTCTCCCAGCGCCGCCATCTGCTGAAGGGTGCGGTAGACCGTCGCCAGAGAGATCTTCTGCCCGGCCTCGTCGAGTTGCTGGTGCAACTGCTGGGCGGTGAGGAAATCTCGATGACGATCGAGAGCGTCCAAGACGGCCGCGCGCTGCCAGGTTTGACGTTGGGGAGCGGATGGCTCCGTCATCATGCCTCCTTGCCCGCCGCCAGGGGGCTGGTCGCCGGGTCGTCCGTTCGCCGCCCCCGGGGAGAGGAACGACGGTGGTTGCGGTGAAGGATACTCGACAGAGGCCAACTGAGGGCGAAGAAGACGATCGAGACGACGACGATGAGGGCCCCGGGCGCGAGGTCGGCGTAGTAGGAGCCGACGACTCCGGTCAAGGCGGCGATGAGCCCGATCACCATGGAACCGGCCATGCCATGCCAAAAGCCCCGGAAGATGTTCTGGGCCGTCGCGACGGGGATGACCATGAGGGCTGAGACGAGGAGGAGGCCGACGGTGCGCATCGCCGTCGTCACCGTCGCCGCCGCCAAGACGACGATGAGGTAGTTGTACAGCCGAACCGGCAATCCGAGCACCCGGGCGAACTCCTCGTCGGCGCAGACGGCGAACAATTGAGGCGAGAGGCCGACGGCGAGGAGAAGGACGACGACCGACAAACAGACGACGATGACGAGATCGGTCGGCGACATCGTCACGAGCGAGCCGAAAAGGTAGGCCGACAACCCCCCGGCTCCCTGCCCGGCGACCGAAGCCATGAGCACCCCTGCCGCCAAGCCACCATAGAACAACACGGCTAACCCGATGTCCCCGGTGGCGCGGCCGCGCTGGCGCAACCACTCGATGAGCAACGCCCCGAGCACGCAGACGACGACGGCGACCGGCAGGGGAGCGGCGCCGGTCATGAGCGCCAATCCGACGCCGGCGATGGCGACATGGCCGAGACCGTCGCCGAGCAAAGAGAGCCGGCGTTGAACGATGTAGGTGCCGATCGTGGGGGCGGAGACCCCGGCCAACCCGGCGGCGACGATGGCGCGGATCATGAAGGGCATGGTGAAGATCTCCATCAGCGCTCACCCTCCCGGTCGTGGCGGTTGATGATGCCGGAGGCGACCTCGGTCACGATCCTCGGCGGGCGGCTCGGGGGCTCGTGCTCGTGGCGGTGGGCGACGGCGTGACCGCTCAACGGTCCGTCGTGGGCGAGGCGGCCGTGTTCGATGACGAGCGCCCGGTCGATGATCGAGGCCATCGCCTCCGTCTCATGAAGGACGATGAGGATCGCCATGTGTTCGCGTTGGGAGTCCAAGACGGCGGCGATCTCCCGTTGGTGCGCCACGTCGACCCCGGCGAAAGGCTCGTCCATGACAAGGAGGGAGGGCCCTTTGACGAGCCCACGGGCGATGAGAACCCGTTGCTGCTGACCGCCCGAGAGATGGACGAATGACTCGCCGGCCTCGGCCGTCAACCCGACGACGTCGAGGGCGGCGTCGACCTGAAGGCGCTCCGATCGCCGGAGCGGTCCGAAACGATGGGGGGTGAGCACACCGGAGGAGACGATCTCGCGCACCGTCGTCGCGTGCATCGAGACGCTGGCCCGTTGGGGCACGTACCCGATCGTGGACCAGCCGCGGAACGTGGCTTGGGGCACGCCGAAGAGGTCGATCTCGCCGCCTTGATGGCGAATCAACCCGAGGATGGCGCGGATGAGCGTCGTCTTGCCCGAGCCGTTGCCGCCGAGGACGGCGACGATCTGATGTGGCTCGACTGCGGCGGAGATGTCACGCAGCACCGGCGCGCCGCCGAGGGAGACCTCGAGTTTGCGGACGGCGACGAGCGGGGTCACGAGCAGCCGTTCGCAGAGCGCAGGGCGGTGAGGTTGGACTCCATGATCTCAGCGTAATCGCTGCCGTGAGATTGATCGGTGATGCCCTCGACGGGGTCGAGGACGTCGGTCGCCAGCCCGGCGTCGCGGGCGATCGTCTCGGCCACCTCGGGGGAGGTGAGGGTCTCGAAGAACACCGTCGTCAATCCCTCGTCGTGGGCCAGCGTGGTGATCTCGGCGATCCGGGCCGGGCTCGGCATAGCGTCGGGGGCGAGGCCGGAGATCGAGATCTGGGCCAGATCGTAGCGGTCGGCCAAGTACCCGAAGGCGGCGTGGGAGGTGATGAAGGTGCGGCGCTGGCAGGTGGCGAGCCCGGTGGAGAAAGCGGCGTCGAGGTCGTTCAAGCGCTGGGCGAGCGTCTCGGCGTTGGCGGTGTACACCGTCGCCCCGTCCGGATCGATCGAGGCCAGTTCGTCGGCCAACCCGTGGGCGAGGTCGATCATGTTCGTCGGGTCGAGCCAGAGGTGCGGGTCGGTGTCGCCGTGGTCGTGATCGTCCGCCTCCGACTCCTCGGCGCCAGGCGTCTCCTCGGCCGCCACGGAGGTGTCGCGGTCGACGAGGGGGACGATCGTCGTGACGTCGAGGGCACGCCGGGCCGGGGCGGTGTCGACGGCGTCGTCGACGGCCGGTTGGAGGGTCCGTTCGAAGACGACGAGGTCGGCCTCGGCGACAGCCGCGACCTGGCGGGCCGTCAGTTCGAGATCGTGCGGCTCGGTTCCTGGGACCGTGAGATTCTCGACCGTGACGCGATCGCCGCCGACGGCGTCGGCGAGATATTCGAGCGGATAGAGCCCGGCCACGACCCGCAGCGTCCCCGGGGTGGAGGTTCCCGGTGAGGGGTCGCTGGCGGCGCCAGCTGAGCAACCCGCGACGGCGAGGAACAGGGGGACGATGGCGGCGAGGCACGGCTTAATCTTCATGAGAATCATTATCAATTAGATTCAAGGGAGTGTCCACCTCGTCCATCTGTTGTCGTCGCCGGGAGACGCACACACGGATGAATCGCCTAGTAAGCTCACCTATGGAGTACGCGCCGGCCAGGCGCGTCGTCGAATGAGAAGGATTCACCATGGCCACGGCCCTCGACAATGTCATCAGCCTCGCCAAGCGGCGCGGGTTCGTCTTCCCATGCGGGGAGATCTACGGCGGAACCCGGGCGGCGTGGGATTACGGCCCTCTCGGCGTCGAATTGAAAGAGAACATCAAGCGCCAGTGGTGGCGCGCCATGGTGACGTCGCGCTCCGATGTCGTCGGCCTCGACTCCTCGGTCATCTTGCCGACGCAGGTTTGGGTCGCCTCCGGGCATGTCGGCGTCTTCAACGATCCGCTCACCGAATGCCTCAACTGCCATAAGCGTTTCCGGGCCGACACCCTTGAGGAGGAGTTCGAGTTCAAGAAGGGCCGGGCGCCTGAGGGGCTGAGCGAGATCGCCTGCCCCAACTGTGGCGTCAAGGGGCAGTGGACGGAGCCGCGCGACTTCAACATGATGCTCAAGACCTACCTCGGCCCGGTCGAGGACGAGTCCGGCCTGCACTACCTGCGCCCCGAGACGGCCCAGGGCATCTTCGTCAACTTCGCCAACGTCGTCCAGACCTCGCGCATGAAGCCTCCTTTTGGAATCGCGCAGACCGGCAAGTCCTTTCGCAATGAGATCACGCCGGGCAATTTCATTTTCCGGACGCGGGAGTTCGAGCAGATGGAGATGGAATTCTTCGTCGTCCCTGGCACCGACGAGGAATGGCACCAATATTGGATCGACGAGCGCACGAAGTGGTACACCGACCTCGGGATCGCCCCGGAGAACCTGCGCCACTACGAGCACCCCCAGGAGAAGCTCTCGCACTACTCGAAGCGCACCGTCGACATCGAGTACAAATTCGGCTTCGCCGGCGGAGATTGGGGCGAGTTGGAGGGCATCGCCAACCGGACCGATTTCGATCTCGGCACCCACTCGAAGCACTCCGGCCACGATCTCTCCTACCGCGACCCGGTGACGAATGAGAAATTCCTGCCCTATGTCATCGAACCGGCGGCGGGCCTGACCCGCTCGCTCATGGCCTTCCTCGTCGAGGCCTACGCCGAGGACGAGGCCCCCAACACCAAGGGCGGCGTCGATCGGCGCACCGTGCTGCGGCTCGACCCGCGCCTGGCGCCCGTCAAGGTAGCCGTCCTGCCCTTGAGTCGTCATGAGGATCTTTCGCCCAAGGCCCGCGATCTGGCGGGCGAATTGCGTAAATTCTGGAATGTCGACGTCGATGAGACGCAGGCGATCGGGCGGCGCTATCGCCGGCAAGACGAGATCGGCACGCCCTATTGCGTCACCGTCGATTTCGACACGCTCGAGGATCAGGCCGTCACGATCCGTGACCGCGACTCGATGCAGCAGGAGCGTGTCGCCCTCGACCAGGTGGCCGGGTACTTGGCGACGCGGTTGGCCGGGGTGTGACGGACGCTCCCACTGGGGATCGTGCCTCCCGCTCGGGGGGCGCTCCCGGGGATGAGCCGCGCCCGGAGGGTGTGGAGCGAGGGGTCGTGTCCTTAGTCGGCCCGGTCGCGCCTGTCTCGGTCGGTTCGGTGACGCTGCCCGTCCCCGTCATCCTCGCCCCCATGGCCGGGGTGACGAATTCGGCCTTCCGACAGGTGTGCCGCGAGGCGGCCGAGGAGGGCGCCGACGCGGCGTCGGCGGAGCGATCGACGGCGCAGGGGGCGGCGACGGAACATGTGACGACGGAACAGGCGGCAACGCCTGAGCCGGTGATCCGCCCGGCCGGGATCTTCGTCTGCGAGATGGTGACGGCCAGGGGCGTGGCTTCGCGGATCGACAAGACCTTCGCCATGATGCGTCCCGATCCCGGCGACCCGCTGCCCAGCGTCCAGCTCCACGGCGTCGACCCCGCCACCATCGCGACGGCGGTGCGGATCGCGACCGGCGAGCTCGGCGTCGCCCACGTCGACCTCAACTTCGGCTGCCCCGTGCCCAAGGTGACGCGCAAGGGTGGCGGGGGAGCGCTGCCCTGGAAACTCGACCGGTACGCCGCCATCGTCGCCGCCGCCGTCGCGGCCGCCGAACCGTGCGCAGTGCCCGTCACCGTCAAACTCCGCCTCGGGATCGACGACGCCCACGAGACCTTCCGCGACGCCGGACGGATCGCCGCCGAGGCCGGTTGCGCCGCCGTCACCCTCCATGCCCGCACCGTCCTCCAGGCCTACGGTGGCCGGGCCGGCTGGAGCCGGATCGCCGCCTTGGCCGCCGACTTGCCCATTCCCGTCTTCGGCAATGGCGACATCTGGGAGGCTGGCGACGCGATCCGGATGCTGGAGACGACCGGTTGTGCCGGCGTCGAGATCGGTCGCGGCTGCCTCGGGCGCCCCTGGCTCTTCACCGATCTCGCCTGTGCCCTCGTCACAGGACGAGCCGGGCCGGCCACGCTGCCCGACCTCGGCCAGGTCGTCGCCGTCGCCCGCCGCCACGCCGCCCTCCTCGTCGAGCATTTCGGCGACGAGCGCCACGCTATGGCCGATCTGCGCAAACACATGGCCTGGTATTTCAAAGGTTTCCACCTCGGCGGCGATCTGCGCCATCGGCTCGGGATGGTCTCGAGCCTGGCCGAACTCGACCGTCTGACCGGCGAATTGGACCCCGCCGAGCCCTTCCCTGTCCGTGAGCTAGCCCATCCTCGGGGGCGTCAAGGCTCTCCCCGGTCGAAGGTGACCCTGCCCCATGGCTGGCTCGACTCCCGCGTCCTCGACGGTGATCTCGAAGACGATCCTGACGCCCCCTCCGGCGGTTGAGGGAGGGCCCGGCCTGGCTTTGGATCTCCAGCACGACGGGGGACGGGGCGCGGCGAGGTCGAGAAACACAGAGGTCGCAATGTCATGAATCTAAAGTTGAATGATTAACCAATAAATTAGATTGATTGTTCACTCGTGCATCGTTACATTGAGAGCCGACGGGCCGACCCCTCTTGATCGGGCCGCCCTTGACCCTCATTCCCTCTTAGGGCGTCGTGGCCCTCGTCCCATCGGGCGACGACGCCGGCAAAGGAGCCACCGACGATGCCCTCGACCCCCTCATCCTCTCGACACCGAATCGCCGCCACGGCGATCGCCGCCGCGCTGGCCGCCTCGCTCGGCTTGGCCGGCTGCGGCACCACCTCGGCCACCCCCGACAGCGATCCCTCCGGTGACGGCGCCGTCGGGATCACCGTCTTCAACGGCGCCACCGGCGCGTTGACCCAGAACTTCAACCCCTTCATGGCTGGCACCGCGCTCCAACCCACCCTCGGCGTCATCTATGAGCCGCTCTACTGGTACAACCTCGCCGACACCTCCCAACCGGTCCCGATCCTCGCCACCGGGTACACCTGGAACGACGACGGCACCGTCTTGACGATCACGGTGCGCGAGGGCGTCACCTGGCACGACGGCCAACCGATGACCGCCGCCGACGTCGCCTACACCCTCAACATGGGGCGGAAGTTCCCCGCCCTCAACACGGGCGGCTACACCTTGGCCCAGGACGCCGAGGCGCCCGATGAGACGACCGTCGTCGTCACCTTCACCGAGACCTCCTTCATGGCCGGCCCGGTCATCCTCGGCAACACCGCGATCGTTCCCCAGCACATTTGGGAGACGATCGCCGATCCGACGAAGGACGCCAACCTCGAGCCGGTCGGCACCGGGCCGTTCAAGTTCCAATCCTTCTCGACCCAGAGCTACACGTTGACGAAGAACGAGAATTACTGGGAGGCGGGCAAACCCTCGATCGACACCGTCACCTATATCTCCCTCAACGACGCCTCGGCCGCGGCCGCTTCGCTCATCAACGGCGACGTCGATTGGATGAGCACCTTCATGCAGGACATCGAGATGATCGTGGCCCAGAATCCCGACGTCTCCTATGTCAACACCCCGGCCCTGACGACCTCGCTCGTCACCTGTTCCAACGCCGATCTCGGGTGCTCCGGGCCGCAGACCGATCCGGCGGTGCGCCAAGCCATCTACCACGCCATGGATCGCACCCAACTCAACGATCTGGCCGGGGGCGGCTTGGCCGCGACCTGTTCGCCGACCCTCCTGCTACCCGATCGTGACGCCGACTGGATCGCGAACGGCGCCGACCTCACCTGCCCGGCCGGCGCCGACGCCGACCAGGCCAACGCCATCCTCGAGGCCGCCGGCTGGACGATGGGCGCCGACGGCGTGCGCGAGAAGGATGGGCAGAAGCTGAGCCTGACGGTGACGACGGTCTCCGGCTGGTCTGATTACATCTCCATCAGCGACACCCTGCGCCAGCAGCTCCAACCGATCGGCATCGATCTGCAACCGAGCCAGCTGGCCTGGAACGAATGGAATCAGAATGCCTTGTCGGGAAGCTTCCAGCTGACCCTCGACTCGCTCGGGTTGGGCATGACGTCGAACCCGTATTACACCTACCAGCAGCGCTACTCGAGCGAGTTGGCCACCCCGGTCGGTGAGAACGTCCCCTCGAACACCTCGAACACCGCGCGGTACGTCAACGCCGCCGTCGACGCCGCCCTCGTGGCGGCCGCCGCGACCGACGACGAGGCGGCGCAAAAGGAGCAGTACGCCATCATCGAGGAGAACATCGTCAACGACCTGCCCTACATACCGATTTACATCAACTCGACGCTGACCGAGTTCAATGACGCGACGGTGACGGGCTGGCCGACCAACGACGACAAGTACGCCTACGCCGCGGCCTGGAAGTCGTGGGATTCCGGCATCGTCCTCAAGACGATCGTTCCAGCCCAGTAACGGACACGACGGGCCCGATCGGCCTGGCCGGCCCACCGACCGCCAGGCCGATCGGACTCACGGCCTCGGCGGCCGGCGCGCCCTTGACGGGAACCGTCGGGCGTGGCCGCATCAGTCCTTTTGTCGAAAGCGGTGACGATGAAGTCAGTGGCACGCAAACTGGTTTTCTATGTCGTGGCCTTATGGGCCGCCATCTCGCTCAACTTCTTCCTGCCCCGCCTCATGCCGGGCAGCCCCGTCGACATGGTCCTCGCCAAGATGGGCACACGCGGGCAGGTGCTGCCCGAGCAGCGACGGGCCATCGAGATCATGCTCGGCACGAGCGAGGACGAGCCGCTGTGGCGCCAGTACATCGAATACTGGGCGCAGCTGGCTCGAGGTGATTTCGGATTGTCGGTCTCGAAATGGCCGACGCCGGTGAGCGACATCATCGCCCAGACCTTGCCCTGGACGATCGGGCTGGTCGGGCTGGCCACCGTCATCGCCTTCACCCTCGGCATCACTCTGGGAACCTTCGCCGGGTGGAAGCGCGGCAGTTGGCTCGACAGCGTCATCCCCTTCACCACCCTGCTCCAGTCGATCCCGTATTTCTGGCTCGCGCTCATCCTCCTCTTCGTCTTCGCCGTCGTCCTGCGCATCGCTCCGATCGCCGGAGGCTTCAGCGCGACCGGCTTCCAATACGGGCCGCAGTGGAGTTGGGCCTTCATCGGCTCGGTCGTCAGCCACGGGATCCTCCCGGCGGCGACGATCGTCCTCTCCTCGCTCGGCGGCTGGATGCTCGGGATGCGCAACATGATGGTCTCGACCTTGAGCGAGGACTACATCACGACCGCCAAAGCCAAGGGATTGAGCCCACGGCGGATCCGCTGGGTCTACGCCGCTCGCAACGCCGTGCTGCCGTCGATCTCCGGCTTCGCCATCTCGCTCGGCTTCGTCGTGGCCGGCTCGATCGTCACCGAGATGGTCTTCTCCTACCCCGGCATCGGGTACGCCCTCTACGACGCCGTCACTAACAACGACTATCCGCTCATGCAGGGGATCTTCCTCGTCATCACCTGCGCGGTGCTCGGCGCCAACCTCATCGTCGATCTTCTCTACTCCTTGATCGACCCCCGGACGAGAGCGAGGTCATGACGATGTCCCAGGATCAGACCACGAGCCCCGCCGAAGAACGAGGCGTCGGGGGAACCGTCGTCGAGGCCGCCGACCTGGCCCTGGCGGCCGATTCCCGGCCCGCCCCGACCACCAGCAAGCGCCGGATCCCGGTGACGATGACCGGCAAACTCGCCACCGGACTCGTCATCGTCGGTGTCATCGCCCTCGTCGGAATCGTCGGCCCCTTCCTCCTCCACGATCCCGCCGCCATCGACTCGATCGGGTTGCAGCCCCCCGGCACGCCGGGCACAGACGGCTCGCCACACCTGCTCGGCACGACCCAGACCGGCCAAGACGTCCTCACCCAACTCGTCCACGCCACCCGTGGATCCCTCACGATCGGGCTCGTCGTCGGCGTCCTCGCCATGGTCTTGGCCTCGCTCTTCGGAGTCGTCGGCGCCTATATCGGCGGGATGACCGACGAAGCTTTCTCCCTGTTCACCAACGTCGTCCTCGTCATCCCCGGCTTGCCGCTCGTCATCGTCATCTCCTCCTACGTCTCCCAGCGCAGCGTGTGGATCGTCGCTCTCGTCCTCGTCATCACGAGTTGGGCCGGCGCCGCCCGCGTCATCCGTGGCGTCACCCTCTCGGTGCGCAACCGCGACTACGTCATGGCCAGCGTCGTGGCCGGCGAGCGGACCTGGCGCATCCTCGCCGTCGAAATCCTCCCCAACCTCCTGCCCCTGCTCGCCTCGCAGTTCATCTTCGCCGTCATCGCCGCCATCCTCGGGGAGGCCGGGCTCTCCTTCCTCGGCCTCGGCGCGGTCGACTCGTGGACCTGGGGGACGATGCTCTACTACGCCCAGAACTCGATGGCGCTCCTGCGCCAAGCCTGGTGGTGGTTCATCCCACCCGGGCTCATGCTGGCCCTCTTCGGGGCCGGGCTCTCGCTCATCAACTTCGCCATCGACGAGACGATCAACCCGAAGCTGCGCAGCCAAACCCGCTCCTCGCGCAAAGCCTGGAACCTGACCAAGGAGCAAGCCTCCGAACTGAAGAAGGATACGTTGTGATCACGTCATCGGATTCTGGCGCTCCTGGACGCCTTAGCCGCGGCGCGACGCCCGCATCTCCCGCTCCGACCATTCGGCCGGTCCATCGCATGCCCGTGCTGTCGATCGCGCACCTGTCGGTCGACTACTTGGCCGGGCGAGGCGTCCACGCCGTCCGCGACGTCTCTCTCGAGGTGGGCCGCGGCGAGATCCTCGGCCTGGCCGGTGAATCGGGGTGCGGGAAATCGACCCTGGCCTATGCCGTCACCCGGTTGCTCACCCCGCCCGCCCTCGTCACTTCCGGGGAAATCGTCTTCCATTCCCGGGAGGGCTACGACATCGACATCCGCGCCCTGACCGGCGCCGACCTGCGCGACTTCCGCTGGGACAAAGTGGCGATGGTCTTCCAAGGGGCGATGAACTCGCTCAACCCTGTCATCACGATCGGCCGTCAGATCGACGACGTCTTCACGACTCATCGGCCGGCGATGACGAGATCCGAGCGACGGGAGAGGGCCGCCGAACTGCTCACCACCGTCGGCGTCGACCCGATACGCCTGAATAGTTTCGCCCACGAGTTGTCGGGCGGGATGCGTCAGCGCGTCATGATCGCGATGGCGCTGGCGCTCGACCCGCAGGTGCTCATCATGGACGAGCCGACGACCGCGCTCGACGTCGTCGTCCAACGGGAGATCCTCGACGAGATCACCCGGTTGCGCCACGAGCGCGGGTTCGCCGTCATCTTCATCACCCACGACCTCCAACTCCTTCTCGAGATCTCCGATCGGATCGCCATCATGCGCGAGGGGGCGATCGTCGAACTCAACCAGGCCGTCGACCTCTACGCCCACCCCCGTGAGCCCTACACCCGGATGTTGCTCGACTCCTTCCCCTCCCTGACCGGGCAGCGGGGCGGTTTCGTGCGCACCGGACGCGGCGATGAGGAGGAGCGGCCATGACGACGATCGATGTGCGCTCGGTGACGAAGGAGTACACGATCCGCTCCGGGTTCCGCTCGACGACGCTGCGGGCGGTCGACGACGTCAGCTTCACCTTGGAACCGGGCCGGACGATCGCGCTGGTCGGGCAATCCGGCTCCGGCAAGTCGACGCTCGCCAAACTCATCATGCGGCTGGAGCGCCCGACCACCGGCGAGATCCGGGTCGACGATGTCGCCTTCCGGGGGCGGGCCGGGCTCGACTACCGCAAACATGTCCAGATGGTCTTCCAGGACCCCTTCGCCTCGCTCAACCCCTTCCACACGATCGCCCACCACCTCGACCGCCCCCTCGCTCTCCATTTCCCCACGTTGACGACGGCGCAGCGTCGCCGGCGCGTCCTCGACCTGCTCGAACGAGTGCGCCTCACCCCGGCGGAGACCTTCGCCGACCGCCACCCCCATGAGTTGTCCGGCGGGCAACGCCAGCGGGCCGCCATCGCCCGGGCGCTGGCGCCTCGGCCCGGCATCCTCGTGGCCGACGAGCCGGTCTCGATGCTCGACGTCTCGATCCGCCTCGGCGTCCTCAACCTGCTCGGGCGCCTCCAACGGGAGGAAGATCTCGGGGTGCTCTACATCACCCATGACTTGGCCACGGCCCGCCACTTCTCCGACGAGATCATGGTGATGTATCACGGGCAGGTCATCGAGCGGGGGCCAGCCGACGACGTCATCTTGCGCCCGCGCCAGGAGTACACCCGGCGCCTGGCCGCGGCCGCCCCCAACCCGGAACGCCGTCTGGCCGAACTGCGCGGGGAACCCTCGTAGGCGTCGCCGGAAAACGATGGCGGGGCCGTTCCCGTGCCGCCGAGCCGTGACAGGATGGGCAGTGTCACCGTCTCTCCTGAGAAAGGATCATCGATGCTCGTCGATATGCCCCTCGATCAACTGCGTTCCTACACCGGGTCCTCCGAGGAACCGGCGGATTTCGACGCTTTCTGGGCCACCACCCTGGACGAGGCGCGGACATTGCGTCGCGATCCCATTCTCGAGCCGGTGGCCCATCCTTTCGCCCACGTCGACATCTACGACGTCAGCTTCTCCGGCTGGGGCGGCGAGCCGATCCGCGGATGGTTGCGCACGCCGAAGGATCCCTCCGAGCCGGTGCCGGGCATCGCCGTCTGCCAGGGCTACGGCGGTGGGCGCGGCTTCGCCTTCGAGCAACTGATGTGGGCTGAGGCGGGGTACGCCATCCTCAATATCGACACCCGGGGCCAAGGGGCGACCTGGGGCAACGGCGACACGCCCGACAACGGGCCGGGCGCAGGGCCGCAATATCCCGGCTGGATGACCCGTGGCATCCAGGATCCCAACAAGCACTTCTACCGTCGTCTCATGACCGACTGCGTCCTCGGCTTCGAGATGCTGCGCGCGTTGCCCTTCGTCGACGCCGAGCGGGTCGGGGTGACCGGCGGCTCCCAGGGTGGCGGGCTGTCACTGGCGGTGACGGCGCTGGCCGAGGGCGTGCGGGCCTCGTATCCGCTCGTTCCCTTCCTGTGCGACTATCGCCGGGCGACCGCCATCACCGACGAGTTCCCCTTCCGTGAGATCAGCAAGTACATCGCCACCCACCGGTTGGAAGAGGAGCAGGTCTATCGCACTCTGTCGTATTTCGACGGCGTCAACTTCGCTCGCCGTGCCACCGCGCCGGTCAAGATGACGGCAGCCCTCATGGACGCGACGGTGCCGGCCTCGACGATCTTCGCGGCGTATAACAATTATGCTGGTTCCACGAAGGACATCCAGGTCTGGAGCCACAACGGCCACGAGGGTGGCGAGATGTACGACGAGTTCGACAAGTTCCACTTCTTCGCCAAGCACCTCGGCGGTCGCGACTTCTGATCCGGCCACGCCGGTGGCGCGGCCTGACACGAAAGGATCCCCCGCATGGCGCTGACTCGTCTCTCCCTCAGCGATCGCTCATGGGCACTGAGGCCCCTCACCAGCCGCGCGGTTCCCGCAGCGGTGGCAGACGCGCTCGACCACGGTCCGCTGAGCGCTCAAGTGCCCGGGTGCGTCCACACCGATCTCTTGCGGCTCGGGCTCATCGCCGATCCGCTCATGGCCGGCCACGAGGGGGAGTGTCTCTGGATCGGGCACGAGCAGTGGCGTTATGAGACGACGCTGCCCGCACTGAAGGCGGATAAGGAACGCCATGACCTCGTCGCCGATGGCCTCGACACTCTGGCGACGATCCGGCTCGGCGGTGAGATCGTCGCCCACACGGCCAACCAGCACCGAAGTTATCGTTTCGACGTCACGTCGGCGCTGGCCGGTCGAGGCGACGGGGAGATGCCGCTGGCCATCGATTTCGCCTCGGTCTACGACTACGCCGCCGCCGTGCGCGACGAGTGGGGGGAGTACCCCTCGGTGTCCGAGGAACCGTTCAACTACGTCCGCAAGATGGCGTCGAACTTCGGATGGGACTGGGGCCCGGTCGTGACGACGGCCGGGGTGTGGAAAGACATCCGGATCGAGTCGTGGAGCACCGCGCGCCTGGCCGCGGTCCGCCCGACCGTCACCGTCGACGGCGCCCGTTCCAACCATGGGCGGGTCGTCGTGCGCGTCGAGGTGGAACGCAGCGCCGCCGGCCATGATGTTCCCCTCGTCGTCACGGCCAAGTTGGAGAGCCGCTCCCACGTCGAGGGCAAGGCGAACCTGGCAGCCGGTGAGACGGCCGCGACGATCGAACTCGACGCCGGCGAGGTCAACTTGTGGTGGCCCCACGGTGTTGGCGCCCAAGCCCTCTACCGCCTCGACGTCACGGTGCACCGCCACGCGCCCGACGCGCTCGGACCCGACTCGGCCGACGACCTGCTCGACCAGTGGGATCGGCGGATCGGTTTCCGCCACGCCGAATTGGTGACGAACCACGACGAGATCGGCTCCTCGTTCGGCTTCCGAATCGGCGGGCACCCCTTCTTCGTGCGGGGATTCAACTGGATCCCCGACGATCTGTTCATCAGCCGTGTCACCGAGGCCGACTATCGTCTGCGCCTGACCGACGCCAAGGCGGCCGGCGCCAACCTCATCCGCGTCTGGGGCGGGGGGATCTTCGAGAGCGACGCCTTCTACGATCTATGCGATGAGATGGGTCTGATCGTGTGGCAGGATTTCCCTTTCGCCTGCGCCGCCTATCCGGAGAACGACGCCTTTGCCGCCGAGGTCGCCGCTGAAGCCGCCGACAACATCACCCGGCTCATGGCCCATCCCTCGCTCCTGCTCTGGAACGGGTGCAATGAGAACTTCTTGGGTTACGAGGAGTGGGGCTGGAAAGGCGTCCTGGGCGGGCGAGCCTGGGGGGAGAGGTATTACCTCGAACTCCTCCCCGATCTCGTCAACGCCCTCGACCCGGCCCGGCCCTACTGGCCGGGCAGCCCTTATTCCGGCCCCTCCGAGGGTTCGAATCGGCCCGGCCACGCCCCGAACGATCCTGACTGGGGGTGCGTCCATTCCTGGGACGTGTGGAACCAGCTCGACTATCCCCACTACTCCGACGACCGGCCCCGCTTCGTCACCGAATTCGGCTGGTGCGCCCCGGCGGCCGCCACCACCTTGGCCGAGGGGCTCGGCGCCGATCATCTCGATCCGGCCGATCCGGTTCTGATGGCCCACAACCGAGCCGACGATGGCGCGGCCAAACTGCGTCGAGCGATCGGTCACGCCTTCGGCGAGGTCGTCGGGTTCGACGCCTGGCACTATGCGGCTCAGATCCAGCAGGCCCGGGCGGTGCGCTACGGCGTGGAATATTGGCGCAGCCTGTGGCCCCGCTGCCAAGGCGCCGTCGTCTGGCAACTCAACGATTGTTGGCCGGCGATCAGTTGGTCGGCGGTCGATTCGTCCGGGCGTTACAAGCCGGTCTGGTATACCGTGCGCAACGCCTTCGCGCCGCATCTCGCCGTCGTGCGCGCCACCGAGCCGGGGGCCGGCACCTCGGTTCTGGCGCTCGTCAATCATTCGATCGAGCTGTGGTCCGCTACCCCGATGATCCGGCGCGTCGGCTTGGACGACGGGGGAGTGCGAGCCCAGTGGAGCGACACGATCCCCGTCACGGCCGGATCCGTCGTCGAGATCGCTCTGCCGAAGGAACTCGATCCCGCCAGTCTCGGCGACGACGAGATCCTCGTCATCGACTCCGATCCCGATGACGACCCTTCCCAACGGACTGTGATCGCACGGCCCGACCATGAGCTTCATTATCCGCAGACCGAGCTGGCGGTGACGGCCTGGTGGGATGACGATTGCGTCCGGGTGCGCGCCACCGCAGCCACCGTCGTGCGCGATCTGCTGCTCCAGGCCGACCGTCTTGGCGGAGTCTCGCAGACGGTCCCCGTCACCCTTCTGCCCGGCGAGACTTTCGAATGGACGATCACCGGGGTGGATCGCGCCCCGAATCCGGAAGAATTGGTCTTCCCGGTTCTCACGAGCGCTGGGGACATCGTCCGCAGCGGGGTGGAGCACGGCCCGAACTGAGCCGTGCACGCGGAAACCACAGGAAATCCCGGGGGTCGAGGCTGCCTCGTCATCGATATCGTCATCGATGAGAAGACGAGGAGCAGGCGATGAGGACTGCCTCTACACCCAGCGGTCTACCACCACTGTCACGTGAAATCTTCGTCGGTGAGATCATTGAAAATTTCGTGTGTGGCCATAAGTCAGGCCGTTGACACCTCTCAGTGGCCCTGTGAGAATCACAAACAAGAACGTTGACACTATCTCTCTAGTGTGGCGATTCTCACCCCCAACCCACATAAAAGTGAGGACGACGCGATGACGCGATCAACTGTTCCACGCAAACTCCTAGCGACGTTGGCTTGCGCGGCCCTCGCCGTGACCGGCGCGGCCGGCGCGACGAACGCGTATGCCGCCGAGACGCTCCTGGTGAACGATTTCGAGACCGAGATCGCCCCCTGGGGGCCCCGTGGCTCGGCGACGGTGGAGCTGACTCAATCCCAGGCCCACGGCGGCGCTTCGTCGGTGGCCGTGACGAACCGTACGGCGAGCTGGCAAGGCATCAGCCTCGACGCCCTCGCCCTCGGCATGGCCCCGGGCGGCACCTATACCGTCGACGGCTGGGTCCGCCTAGCCGACGGCGTGACTGGAACCTCCGGGCTCAACTTCACGATGGAGCGGGCCGGCGCCGCTGGAACGGCTTACGACTGGGTCGGCAGTCAAGCCCAGGTCACCGCAGACTCCTGGGTTCAGATCGGCGGTTCCTACACCATCCCGACCGACACGACGTCGGCCACCCTCTACGTCGAGGCCGCCGATGTCGACGGCGCCTCTCCCTCCTTCCTCCTCGACGACGTCACCATCACCGGCGACGCCCCCGTCACCCCGCCGCCGTCCGATCTCGCCCCAGGCGAGGTCGTCATCAGCACCGACTTCGAAGCCGGGCTGGGCGGCTGGGTCGTGCGCGACCCCGCGACCGCGACGGCGTCCGTCACCGACTCTGACTCCCACACCCACGGCCACGCCGCCATCGTCACCGGCCGCACCGGCCAGGGCGACGGCCTCCTCTACGACGTCACGGACGTTCTTCAACCCGGCCAGACCTACGAGATGACCGCCTGGGTGCGTTTCGCGCCCGGCCAGCCGACCGACGCGCTGTGGTTCTCCATGGCGACGACGCGCGACGGCGCCGTCAGCTACTCGACCTTGGCCCAATGGGCGAACGTGACCGACACCGGATGGGTCGAGGTGACCGCCTCCGTGCCGATGCCCACCGGCGCCGACCAGGTCCAGATCTACTTCGAGACCGACTACCACGGTGGCGACACCGCGCTGTCGAACACCTCCGACTTCCTCGTCGACGACATCGTCGTCTCCGTGCCCGGCGCGATCGAGATCCAAGACATCACCCCGATCAAAGACACGACCGCTTTCCCGGACGGCGTCGCCATCGACTCGCGCGAGACGACCGGTTCGCCCTCCGAACTGCTGCTCAAGCACTTCAACCAGATCACCCCCGAGAACCACATGAAGCCGGAGGCCTGGTACGACACCGAGCACAACTTCCGGATCCACGACGAGGCGACCGCCCTCATGGACTTCGCCCGCGATAACAACCTGCGCGTTTACGGGCACGTCCTCGTGTGGCACTCCCAGACGCCGGACTGGTTCTTCCAGAACGCCGACGGCTCGTTCCTGACGAACTCGGCTGACGACCAGGAGATCATGAAGCAGCGCCTCCATGATCACATTTTCAATGTCGCCCGCACCCTCTCCGAGGGCTGGGGCCTCTTCGGCGACGGCAACCCGCTCGTCGCCTTCGACGTCGTCAACGAGGTCGTCTCCGACGGCTCCGGGCTGCGCACCAGCTACTGGTACCAGATCCTCGGCGAGCAGTTCATCGACCTGGCCTTCCAGTACGCCCACGAGGCTTTCAACGAGACCTATGCCGCTCCTGGCGCGACCAACCCGGTGACGCTGTTCATCAACGACTACAACACCGAGGTCTCCAGCAAGCAAGAGGATTACTTCAATCTCATCACCCGTCTCATCGAGCGCGGCGCGCCGATCTCCGGCATCGGCCACCAGTTCCACGTCAGTCTCTCGATGCCGGTCGACAACCTCGTTTCCACGCTCGACCGTTTCGCGTCCTTCGGGCTGCCGCAGGCCGTCACCGAACTCGACGTCACCGCTGGTGAGAGCCCGACCGACGCCACACTCGTCGAGCAGGGCTACTACTACCGCGACCTCTACCGCGCTCTGCGCGAGCGGGCCGACGGTCTGTTCTGCGTCACCATCTGGGGCATCAACGACACCCGCAGCTGGCGTGGCACCCAAGAACCGTTGCCCTTCGACGCCAGCCTCCAGGCCAAGCCGGCCTACCACGGCATCGTCGACGACGGACAACTGCCGGTCGTTCCCCAGCAGGCGCTCGTCTTCGCTGGTGACGTCGCCCTCGACGCGACCGCGCCTGATTCTGTCGAGTGGAGCAAGCTGCCGCTCATCGGAATCGGCAATGTCGGCGCCTTCCAAGCCCGTTGGGCTGAGGATCATCTGACGGTCTACGTCCAGGTCGACGACGCGACGATCGCCCAGGGCGACGTCGTCGCCTTCACCCTTGACGGCACGACCTATCAGGTCACCCGTTCCGGTGGCTCCGAGACGGCCCCTGCTGTCGCGGTCGAGACCGAGGGCGGTTACGCCATGGTCGTCCAGTTGCCTTTGACGGCTGACGGTTCAGCCGATTTCGACGTTCGCGTCACTGACGACAACGGTGAACTCGAGGCGACTGCCGCTCAAGGGTGGAACGACGCCGAGGACACGATGGGCACGCTCACCCTCATCGAGGCGTTGAGCTATGTCGAGACCCCGCAAGCGACGAGCATCCCCGTCATCGACGGGACGCGCGACGCCGTGTGGGACACCGCCGCCACCGTCTCGACGGACAAGGCCGTCGAAGGCGTCGACGGCGCCTCCGCCGTCACGAGCCTCCTGTGGGAGGGCGACGTCCTTTACCTGCTGGCCGAGGTGACCGACCCGGTCATCGACTTGGCTTCCTCTGACGCCCACCAGCAGGACTCGGTCGAGTTCTTCGTCGACCGTGGCAATAACAAGAACGGCACGTATCTCGATTCGGACACCCAGTTCCGGATCAATGTCGACAATGTCGTCTCCTTCGGCAATGGTGACGTCACCGCTCAGGCGGAACTCATCGAGTCGATGACGACGCGGACGGACACCGGCTACATTGTCGAGGCGGCCGTCCAACTCGCCAGCCCGCTGGCCCGGGCCGATCAGGCGCTCACCTTCGAGGGCTTCGACGTCCAGGTCAACGACGCTTCCGGCAACGGGGTTCGCACCTCGGTGCGCACCTGGGCCGATCCGACGAGCCTCGGCTATCAGTCGACCGCTCGCTGGGGCGTGACCCGTCTCATGCCGATGGCCGTTCCGGAACCCGAGCCGGCTCCCGAGCCCGCTCCGGAACCTGAGCCCCAGCCGGAGCCGCAGCCCGAACCCGAGCCCCAGCCGGAGCCTGCTCCTGAACCGGCGCCTGAGCCCGCTCCCGAACCGGCTCCGGATTCCGCCCCGACGACGCCTGCTCTGCCGGAAGTTCCGGTCGATTCCGGCGCCTTGCCCAGCACCGGCTCGGGGCTGAGCCTCGGCTTCATCGCCTTGGCCATGGCCTGCCTCGGCGGCGGCGTTCTTCTGGCCGGACGGCGCTTGGGTATGACCGACTGAAACGCGACAGACCACTGGTCCCCGATGAACTGATGGGGGCGGCCCTCGCCACGTGCGATGGCCGCCCCCATTGTCCGTTTATCGGCGATCGCGCAGCCGGATCTGCCACGTGTGTGGAAGAGTGATGTCATGGGATCAACGGAACGCTCTCAGGTGTGGGCATCGACGATGTGGGGCCATGGGGTCGGCGACGAGGTGTGGGCGCACCGGGATTCCCAGGCGCGCATCGCCATCCAATCCCCCCGCGGCCGACAGGCGCGCGAAGAACTCGAACGGATGGTTCTGGCCGAGGGGGCGACGCTCTCCCAAGGCGCCGGGCATCGGGTGATCCCGGAGAAACCCGATCCCGAACGGATGTGTTTCGAACGCGATCGTGACCGGATCATCCATTCGCCGGCCTTCCGCCGTCTCGCCGGGAAGACGCAGGTCGTCGTCTATCCGAGCGACCATCAACGCACCCGTCTCACCCATGCCCTCGAGGTGGCCCAGGTGGCCGGCTCGATCGCGAGAGGCGTCGGAGCCAACGCCACGCTGACCGAGGCGATCGCGCTGGGCCACGATTGCGGCCATGGCCCCGGCGGCCACGCCTCCGAGGACGCCTTCACGCCCTACATCGACGGCGGCTACGACCACGGCCCCTGGGGGGCCGACGTCGTCTTGAAATCCCTCAACCTGTGCTGGGAGACCCTCGACGGCATCCGCAACCACTCATGGTCTCAACCAGCGCCGGAGACGATCGAGGGGGAGATCGTCAGCTGGGCCGATCGCATCGCCTACTGCGCCCACGATCTCGAAGACGCCGTCCATGCCGGCATCGTGCGCATCGGCGACATCCCGCCTGAGATCGCCGACGTCGTCGGAACCGAACGGCGCTCCCAGATCCACGCCTTCGTCCGCGGGCTCGTGACGACGACTTGCCGCCTCGGCATGGTGGCGATGACCCGCGACCTGGCCGAGGCCTTAGCCCGGTTGCGCGCCTTCAACTACGAGCGCATCTACATGCGGCCTGAATCCCAAGCCCAATCGGCCGCCGTCATCGCCGTCCTCCAAGCCCTCGTCGAGCACTACATCGAGCATCTCGACCAACTCCCCGCCGACTACCGCGTCCTGGCCGAGGGTGACGGTGGCCCGGCCCGCGCCGCCGTCACCTACGTCGCCGGGATGACCGATCGGTTCGCCTTCCGTCAAGCCGAGGAGTTGCTCGAATTCGATCCGGTCCGGATCCCTCGCTGGGTCTGAGGGTCGCCTGGGACAGGCCACTAGTTCTCCCGGGACAGCAATGCTGCGAAAGGCCCTCCCGCTTGGGCGAGCTCGTCGTAGGTTCCCTCCTCGACGATTCTTCCGTTGTCGAGAACGATGATGGTGTCGGCGTCTCGGACGGTGGCGAGGCGATGGGCGATCATGAGGACGGTCGACCCGCGAGCGGCCCTGAGGATCTGGGACAACACCGCCTCTTCGGTGGCGGCGTCGAGCTGCGAGGTCGCCTCGTCGAGGATGAGGACGCGGGGCTCGCGCAGCATCACCTGGGCCAGGGCGAGTCGTTGGCGCTGACCGCCGGAGAGACGCTCGCCCATCTCGCCGACGGGGGTTTGCCACCCTTCCGGTTCGGCGGCGATGAATTCTGTCAAACTGGCCCGCGCGGCGGCCGTCTCAAGGTCGAGTAGGGTGGCGTCCTCCTTGGCTAGGCGCATATTGGCGGCGATCGTGCTGTTGAAGAGGTAGGGGCGTTGTTGGGAGAGGCCGACGAGGTCGCGCAGTTGAGCGAGGGGATAGTCGCGGAGGTTGTGGTTCCCGAGGGTGATCGTGCCTGAATCGGGGTCCCAGGAGCGGGTGACGAGTGCGGCGATGGTTGATTTCCCCGATCCAGAGGCGCCGACGACGGCGGTGACTTTTCCGGCTTCGGCGGTGAAAGTGAGGTGATCGAGCACCGGGCGAGGACTCATCGTCGTCGAACCCGTGGGGAACGGCGTCCACGATGCTGCGTCGCCCGTCGCGGAGCCGCCATCGGGAAGAGTTCCTTCACTGCGATCTGTGATCTGAGTCGAGGCGACCCCATCTCCCGGCCTTCGCTCGCCTAGGCCCTCGACAGTCGGGTAAGCGAAGCTGACATCGTCGAACCGGATCTCGGGGGCTCCTGCGGTGGGAATGGGCAGTGGCGCTTCAGCCGGATCGGCGACGATCGGCGCCGCGTCGAAGATCTCCAGCACACGCCGGGCGGCGGCGTCGGCTTCGTCGAGATCAGCGGCGACGTCTTCGATCGCGGTCACGGGGGCGAAGGCGGACACGGCGATCCCGAGGCCAAGGCCGAGAGTCGAAAGCCACAAGGGGTCGAGGCGGGCTAGGAGCACGAGGAGCACACCGATGAGCGTGGCGGCTTGGACGAACACGGCGATTCCCCTGCGGCGGGCGATCCAGCGTCCGTTGGACGTCAACCCTGTGGCGACGGGCTCCTCCCAGTGGAGCAACTCGTCGAGACGAAGGTTCTCAGCCTGGAAGGCGAGCACGTCGCGCACCCCTTGAACCGAATCGGCGACATGCTGAGCGATCAGCCCGCGACTGTCGCGGATCCGCCGGGCCGCCTGACGCGTCGACCGGGCTCCCAGTCGGGGGACGACGGCGCCGTTCACGGCCAAGCCGGCGGCGAGGACGAGCGCGGCGACAGGGTCGACGAAGAATGCCATGCCGACGACGGTGAGCACGGGGACGACGACGGCGGCGATGACCGGCACGAGCGTGTGAGCGAAGAAGACCTCGACTCGGTCGATGTCCCTCGTCGCCCGAGCCACAAGATCTCCAGCTCGGCGGCCGAGGACGCCAGCCGGTGATTGTGGAGCCAGCCGCTGGTAGAAGAGGACGCGCAGATGGGCGAGGACTCCGAAGGCGACACGATGGCCGAAATACTGTTCGAGATAGCGTGACACCCCTTTGACAAGGGAAAATATAACGAGGATGGCGATGTAGATCTCCGGCCAAGGGGATGAACCGGGTCTGGCGCCGCGGTGGTGATCCGCCCACTCCCCGACGGCCGCCCCCGCCGATGCGAACAAAGCGATCCCGCACCCGAGCCCGACGACGCGGAAGGCGAGGGAGAAGACGAGCGGGTCCAAGGCCGGAAGCGCGATTCTCAAGAGACGCCGGCGGATCTGGTGGGTCGTCAATGGTGCGGTCATCGCGCCTCGCCTCCCAGAATCTCGGACGGATCTGACCGCCACGACAGGTCAGGGCCTGTCGGATCATCGACGGGGACTTCGGCGGTAGGGCGCGACGGTGGCTGAAACGCCTCACCATCGGATGAAACGGGCGAAACCGAATCGTGGTCCGCGCTGTCGTGGACGCGTCCACCGCTCAGGGTGAGAACGCGGTCGGCGTCGGCGATCGTGGCGGCCCGGTGGGAGACGGCCAGCACCGTTCGGCCTTGTCCGAGACGACGCAGCGCCTGAAGAATGATGTGTTCGCTCGTCACATCGACATGGGCGGTCGGCTCGTCGAGCAGGAGGATGGGGCTCTCGCGCAGGAAGGCGCGAGCGATGCCGATCCGTTGCGCCTCGCCGCCGGAGAGAGCCAAACCATGCCCCCCGACGGGGGTGTCGAGCCCGACCGATGAGCCCCCACCCTGGCCTTGGAGCCCGACCGCTTCGAGAGCGGCGAGCATCTCTGCATCGGACGCGTCAGGTCTGGCAAGGCGGAGGTTCTCACGCACCGTGCCGGTGAACAGATAGGTGTGTTGGTTGACGACGGCGAGACGGGAACGGGCTTGAGCCCGCAGTTCGGTGGCGACGTCGATCCCAGCGACGACGACCTGCCCCGTCGTGGGGCGCAGGTCGGACTGCAGCAGGGCGAGCACCGTCGATTTGCCCGTTCCGCTTGGCCCGACGAGGGCGACATGTTCTCCTTTCTCGACGGTGAGGTTCGCGCCGGCGAGCAGGGGGAGCGCGGGATCGTAAGCGAAGAAGACATCACGCAAGGCGAGTGCTGGCTCGGAGACGCCGACAGCGGATTCGGACACTGCTGCCGCTCTCTCCGATGCTCGATCCGGTCGAGGGGCGGGATCCTGATCGTTCCGGGGACTCGCTGACGCCGACGGTTGAGCAGAGGCCGGCGTCGAATCGCCGACCGCCGGCTGCTCCGCCAGGAAGGTCGTGATTTCTTTGGAGGCGGCGATACCGCCCATGCCGATGTAGAAAAACTGCCCGATCCGCTCGAGGGGTTCGAGCAGCAGCGTCGACAGAAGGATGACGGCGAGGGCTTGCCCCGGGCTGATGGTGTCGTTCGTGATTCTCTCGAGGGAGAGTCCGGTGGCGACGACGACGAAGGCGAGGGAGAAGAGGGTGTCGACGACGAAGAGCATCGACTGGCTGCCGGCCAACAGCCGCATCACCTGACGGCGCGACGATTCGGCCGCGACAGCCAGCGTCTCACCGACCCGGTGTTCGGCGTTGACCAGGCTCGTCGTGGGGAGCCCTTGGATGGCGTCGAGGAACTGGGCTGCCAGCGCCCGTGAGCGTTTCCGGTGCTCCCGCGAGACACGACGGAACGCCATCTGGAACAGGCCGAGGGCGAGTGGGATGGCCGGCACGGCGATGGCCAAACGCCAGGCGATCCCTCCGTCGATGGTGATGGCGATGAGGATGAGGACGAGGATCGGCAGCGTCATCGAGGCGATCATGGGGCCGATGAACCCGTTGCGCAGATGGGCGGCCCGCTCGACGGCATCGGTGGCGGTCGAGACGATCCGTCCGGTCCTCTCCCGGGTTCGCTCAGCGGGGCCGAGGGCGAAGACGTGACGGATCACCCGAGCCCGGGTCGTGTGCTCGTCGTGGGCCCGATCGCGGCTGGACAACGCCGGTTCCGCCCAGGCGGCCACTGCCGCCACCACGGCCACAGCGATCATCATGACGATGTCGCTCACCGCTGGCGCCCCCGTCTCCAGGGTGGAGTCGACGATCGCGCCGACGCGCAGGTAGATGAAGGCCAACGCCATGGCGCTGAGCCAACTCAAGGCCACCGATCGGAGGATTGTCACCCGTGAACTCTACGGTGAAGCTCGGACATTCCATCCCACGCGCCCGACACGATGGCCGGACGATGACGAGAGCCGTCCACGGTGGCGAGCCTCCGATAGGCCGTGGGGGAGCGGGTCTCAGAAAAGAGAATGGTCCTCTTAAGCAGCCGAGCCCGCGCAGGCCTCGACGAAGCGACGGAAAAGCGCTTGGCTGAGCGGATCGTCGAGCGAGCACTCCGGATGCCATTGAACGGCCCAACAGAACGGCTCGCCGTCACGGACGACGGCCTCGACGAGGCCGTCCGGCGCCCGCGCCACGACGCTCAGCCCCGGCGCGACCTGTCGCACCCCTTGGTGGTGGTAGCTGTTGACGACCGCCGTCTCGGTTCCGGCGAGATCGCTCAGTTCGCCCGTCAGCTCCACCTCATGGGTCGCGATCGGGCCCCCAGGGTCGCCGGCGTGGACGAGGACCCCGGGAAGCTGGCGGGGGAGATCTTGATAGAGCGAACCGCCGAGCAGGGCGTTGATGATCTGGATGCCCCGGCAGATCCCGAACACCGGCTTGCCTGCGGCCAGGGCCGCTTCGAGCAAGGCTTTCTCCTGGTCATCGCGGGCCTGTGAGATCTCTCCCGTCAACCCCTCGTTCCTCTCCCCGTACACCTTCGGGTCGACGTCCTGCCCGCCGGTGAAGAGGAAGCCGTGGCATCGTTCGACGAGCAGCGCGATCACTTCCGGCGCCGCCGTCAACGGCAGGGTGACGGGTAAACCGCCGGCAGCGAGAATCCCCTCGTGATACCCGGGAAGCATCCACAGGGAGTCTCGGGCGTCGTCCCACAAGGGGGTGACGCCGATCATCGGCATGGGCATGACGGTCTCCTTCGCTCGCGTGGATGAGATCGGCGACAGCCTACGTCGCCTTTGTTTCCGCCACTTTGCGTCGGCGTTTCCCGTCCGCACCTGGAATAAACTCCTGTTTCTGTCAGTGGTGGTCTCTAGACTGAGTGACGTGACTTTGACTCTCCTTCCCGCCGTCGACATCCAACAGGGGCGCGCCGTCCAATTGGTCCAAGGCGTCTCCGAATCCGAGAAGGTCTTCGGCGATCCCGTCCAAGCCGCCCAACGGTGGCGCGACGAGGGCGCCGAATGGCTCCATCTCGTCGACCTCGACGCCGCTTTCGGGCGGGGCGAGAACGCCGAGATCGTCGCGCGGATCGCATCCGAGGTCGACATCCTCCTTGAGGTGACGGGCGGCATCCGCGACGACGCCTCGCTCGAGCGGGCTCTGGCCACCGGGTGCGCCCGGGTCGCCATTGGCACCGCCGCGATCGAGAACCCCCAATGGTGCGAGGAGATCATCAAGCGCTACGGCGAGAAGATCGCCATCAGCCTCGACGTCCGTGGCGAGCATCTCGCCGCCCGCGGTTGGACGACCGAGGGCGGCACACTCGAGGAGACGATCACCCGTTTCGACGCCGCCGGCTGCGCCCGGTACGTCGTCACCGACGTCGAATCCGACGGCATGATGTCAGGCCCCAACCTCGAACTCCTGCGCCACGTCGCCGAACTGACACAGACCCCCATCACCGCCTCCGGCGGCATCGCCACCCTCGACGACATCGCCAAAGTCCGAGCGCTCAACCGCCTCGGCGTCGACGCCGCCATCATCGGCACCGCCCTCTACCTCGGCAATGTCACCCTCAAACAGGCGCTCGCCCTCGTCGCGGCGGAAGAGGACTGATCCGACACTCCTGAGCATTGGTTGCCTGGCCAGGTTCTCATCGCCTGCGCTTTTCGGTCCAGGGTCGGTCGTGAGTCCGAGGGGAGCCGACCACCCCGAGAAGGTGTGGCATCACGAAGGATTCGTCACTCATCGCATGGTTCGACGAAGTGAAGCCCAGCCTCCACGACCATACGGTCCACCTGCCCGCCGACGTGGTGGATCTCGTCGCCGACGACGGTGAATTGGCTGGGGTAGGCGATGTGCGCCTCACGGAGTCGGTCGAGGTCGTCGCCGGCCTCGTACCAGGCGGTCGTCGTCGTGCGATCCGTCGTGATCTCGGCGAAGGGGAGGCTCAGGCGCTTCGCAGCGGCGCGGGTGATCTCATGGCAGCGGACATGGTCGGGATGGCCGTAGCCGCCGTCGGCGGCGTAGCTGACGAGGATGAGTTCTGGTTCGGGGAAGATGAGCGGTCGGGGGAGCGCGGCGATGGCGGCGACGAGATCGTCGGTCGCCTCGGCGGGATCGGCCCGCGTGAAAGCGTCAGCGGGAGCGTCGGGCGCGGGGCCGGCGAGTGTCTCGGTGATCCACCTCATCCCGGAGTCGGCGTAGACGCGATCCAGTGAGCCCGTTTGACGGTTCGGCGTCTCGCCGAGCCAGCCGGCGTCGTGGGCGCCGAGGGCGGCGATGGCGCGGGAGCGTTCAAGGGCTCGGGAAGCCACGAGATCGGCGTCGTGGGGCAGTGAGCCGGCGACGACCTCGCCCCGCTCGCCCCGCGTCGCTGTGAGGACGGCGCAGGAGTGCCCGGCCCGTTCCAAGCCGAGGATGAGGGCGCCGGTCGACAGCGTCTCGTCATCCGGATGGGCGTGGACGAAAAGGAAACGGAACGTCCGTCTCAGAGCCATTCGACCTCCTCGTTACAGCGACCTCCACACAACACCGCCTTGCGGTAGAGGCTCTCCAACTCTCTCGCCGTGCGTTCCCAGGTGAAGCGGCGGGCGTGGATGCGTGCCACCACGCCCATGCGGGTCAACCTGGCAGGGTCGCTCAGCAAGCGGGTGATGGCGTCGGCCCAATCCTGGGGACGGCGTGAATCCATCAACTGCCCCGACTCGCCGTGGACGACGGCTTCGCGCAGACCGCCGGCGGCGGCGGCGATGACGGGAGTGCCGGAGGCGGCCGCCTCGAGGGCGATGAGGCCGAAGGTCTCCGAGTGGCTCGGCACCAGACAGATCTGGGAGCGGCGCAACCACCGGGCCAGATCAGGGCGCGGCTGGGGGCCGATGAACTCGACGTCGTCGGCCAAGCCGTGCTCGTCGACGAGACGGCGCAACTCCTCGGCGTAATCGGCGAAATCTTGGCTGACCGCCCCGGCGATGACGAGGCGGGGCCGGATCGCCGGATCGACGTGGGCGACGGCGGCGATGGCGAGATCGGGCCCCTTGAGCGGTTGGAGACGCCCGGCGAAGAAGACGGTCGCGCGCCCGCCGTCCCCCTCAGCGACCGGATCGGCCAGAGGATGGAAAAGAGAGGTGTCGACACCCGGGGGGACGATGGCGACGCGGCAGGGGTTGGCTCCGCACCGACTCACGACGGTGTCCGCCTCGGCGGCTGAGATCGCGACGACGAGGTCGGACTCCTGGGAAAGGTAGGCCTCGCCGGGAACGCGTCCGGGCGACTCCGGCGGCTCCCCATCGCTGAGAATGGAACCCGGAAGAGCCGCCACCGAGTGATAGCTCTGAATATGAGGCACGCCGCGCTCATGGGCCAGCGGCAAGGCGGCCATCCCACTCATCCAATGGTGCGAGTGATAAAGGTCGTAGGGGCCCAGTTCGGCCAAGCCGGCCGCGAACTGGGGGATGTGGGCGTCGATCTGAGATTTCGGCAACGCCGACTCGGGGCCGGCGGTGAGGTGGCGCACCGTGACGCCGTCGGCCACTTCGACGGCGTCCGGCTGAGCGGGGTCTCCCCGGCGGGTGATGAGGTCGACCTCATGTCCCAACGCCGCCAAGGCGAGCGCCTCATGCCACTCGACGATGTTCATCCCTCCCGCGTCGCCGGCCCCCGGTGAGGCCAGCGGGGAGGTGTGCATCGACACCATCGCGACACGCAAGGGGGCGGCACGCAGCGGTCCGACGCCTGAGGACGCGATCCGCGCCGAGTCGGGCGGTGGGGGAGACGATGGTGATGGTGTGGAGTGAGGCGAGGCGGTCCCGAGCGGGCCGGTTTCTGGCATGAGTCCAGTTTACGTCCCCACCCTGGTGGCTTCGATCGTCTAGAGTTAGCGGTTGATTAGGGCAGTATCGCGCCACCGAGGAGAGGAAACGTATGTCCGGCCATTCCAAATGGGCGACCACGAAGCATAAGAAGGCCGCTATCGATGCCAAGCGGGGCAAGCTGTTCGCCAAGCTCATCAAGAACATCGAAGTCGCCGCCCGCACCGGCGGGGGGGACCCGGCCGGCAACCCCACCCTCTACGACGCGATTCAGAAGGCGAAGAAGACGTCCGTCCCCGCTGACAACATTGAACGCGCCGTCAAGCGTGGCTCCGGCGCCGAGTCGGGCGGGGCCGATTGGCAGACGATCATGTACGAGGCCTACGGCCCGGCCGGCGTCGCCATCCTCATTGAATGCCTGACGGACAACCGCAACCGTTCCGCCTCCGACGTGCGCACCGCCGTCACTCGGGCCGGTGGCACCATGGCCGACGTCGGCTCCGTCCAGCGCCTCTTCTCCCGCAAGGGCGTCATCGAGGTGGCGAAGAAGCAGGACGGCCGCGAGGTCACCGAACTCGACCTCATGGAGGCCACCCTCGACGCTGATCCAGAATCGATCACCGACGAGGGCGAGAACTTCGAGATCGTCTGCGACCCGGCCCAGGTCGTCGAGGTCCGCAAGGCGATCCAGGAAGCCGGCATCGACTACGACTCCGCCGACGTCGCTTTCGTGCCCAGCTTCACCCAGGCCGTCGAGGACGCCGACGTCGCCCGCAAACTCTTCCGCATCCTCGACGCCCTCGACGACATCGACGACGTCCAAGACGTCTACTCCAACGAGGACGTCCCCGAGGAGATCGAAGCTCAGCTGGACGACGAATAATCCCCTGAGGTAGAGAGCGAGGCGGCCTCCGTGCGTGTGCTCGGCGTCGACCCGGGGCTGACCCGTTGCGGCGTCGGCGCCGTCGAGGGTCGTCCCGGACGAGCCAGCCTCGTCGATGTCGGTGTCATCCGAACCGATGCCGGGGAGGAGATCTCTCGTCGCCTCCTCACCTTGGAACAAGGATTGGAGGAATGGGTCGGGCGGATCCAGCCCGACGTCGTCGCCGTCGAACGGGTCTTCGCGCAGCACAATGTCATGACGGTCATCGGCACCGCCCAAGCCGCCGCCATCGCCTTGCTCGTGGCCGCCCGGCACGATCTGCCCGTCGCGACCCACACCCCCTCCGAGGTCAAAGCCGCCATCACCGGTTCCGGTCGAGCCGACAAAGCTCAAGTCGGCCACATGGTCATGCGCATCCTCAAACTCGACGCGCCGCCCAGCCCGGCCGACGCCGCCGACGCCGTCGCGCTCGCCATCTGCCATTCCTGGCGGGGGAGCGCGTCCGATCGGATCGAGGAGGCGAAGCGACGCCTCGACGGCGCCATGTCGGCCCGCAACGCTCGCTCAACCAGCCGCATCCCCGCCCAGGAGCAAGACGCCCGGGCCCGTCCCCGCACCGGGAGCCGCTCATGATCGCCTCCGTCGAAGGCGTCGTCGCCACCACCGGGCCTAGCTTCGCCGTCATCGAAGTCTCCGGCATTGGTTTGACCGTCTGGTGCCCTCCGCCGACGGTGGCCGATCTCAGGGTCGGGCAGACCGCTCGTCTCGCCACCACGCTGGTCGTGCGAGAGGACGCCCTCACTCTCTACGGTTTCGCCACCGCCTCGGATCGCGACTGTTTCGTCCTCCTCCAATCCGCTTCCGGTGTGGGTCCGAAACTGGCGCTGTCGATCCTGACGACTCTGGACGCCGGGCAGCTCAAAGACGCCCTCAGCCGCGAAGACGTCGCCCCCCTCATGGCGGTCAGCGGAGTCGGGCGCAAAGTCGCCCAACGGCTCATCCTCGAACTGAAGGACAAAGCCCCGCTCATCGACGCCGACACTCCGGCGGCTCCCGTCGCGTCCGGCGCGGGATGGCACGAGCAGGTCGCCTCCGGCTTGCGTGGTCTCGGATACTCGGCCGCCGAAGCCAAAGCAGCCGCCGACGCCGTCGCGCCCGTCGCCGAAGCCGACCCCTCCGCTCCAGTCGGCGTGCTCATGCGGGCGGCGCTACGCAGCCTGGCGAAAGGCTGAGATCTGGCTGCTCTCCGCTCGTCCCCGCGTCGGGGAGAGCCATCCGACACACGCCACACGATGGATTCGAAGGTCCGTTCGAACGGTTGACGGAGCCCACGGATAGGATGAGCACCGATGATCACCGAGCCCTCGCCCCTCGACCCCCTGGCCGATCCGTCGGAGCAGGCGGTCGAAGCCGCCTTGCGCCCGACCCAGCTGAGCGAGTTCCAAGGCCAACCCCGGGTCAAGGATCAACTCGATCTCATCCTCTCGGCCGCCCGCGGGCGTGGCGCCGTCGCCGATCATGTCCTCCTGTGCGGGCCCCCCGGCCTCGGCAAGACGACGCTGGCGATGATCATCGCCCACGAGATGGGCGCTCCGTTGCGGATGTCCTCCGGCCCGGCCATCCAGCACGCCGGCGATCTGGCCGCCATTCTCTCCGGCTTGAGCGAGGGCGAAGTCTTCTTCCTTGACGAGATCCACCGCATGTCGCGTCCGGCGGAGGAGATGCTCTACCTCGCCATGGAGGATTTCCGGGTCGACGTCGTCGTCGGCAAGGGACCCGGCGCCACCGCCATCCCGCTCGACATCCCTCCCTTCACCCTCGTCGGGGCGACCACCCGGATGGGTCTGCTGCCCGGGCCGCTGCGCGATCGCTTCGGCTTCACCGCTCAACTCGAGTTCTACGACACCGACACGTTGACCGCCATCGTCATGCGGTCCTCGCGGATGCTCGGGGTCTCGTGCGACGAGCCGACCGCCTCCGCCATCGCCTCCCGCTCCCGCGGCACCCCTCGGATCGCCAACCGGTTGCTGCGCCGCGTGCGGGATTTCGCCGAGGTCCGCACCGGGGGGGAGCTCACACCAGCCATCGCCCACGAGGCCCTCGACCTCTTCGAAGTCGACCAACTCGGCCTCGATCGCCTCGACCGCGACGTCCTCGACGCCATTTGCCGCAAATTCGGCGGCGGCCCCGTCGGGCTCAGCACCCTCGCCATCGCGGTGGGGGAGGAGGCCGAGACGGTCGCCGACGTCGCCGAACCCTTCCTCGTGCGCCTCGGCTTGCTCATGCGCACGCCTCGCGGGCGGGTCGCGACCGACGCTGGCTTCGCCCACCTCGGGCTCACGCCTCCGGTCCACAGCGGCCTGTTCGCCTCCTGATCCCCGGAGGTGGGAGGGGAGGCCCGATTCCCCAGGAAGTGGCTAGTGGTCCGTCGCGCCTCAAGTGCTGTGTTCGTGGCGCCCGGTGGGGCCCAGCGACTCAACCGGAATCGGCCGACGCTCGCATTCTTGGGAATTCCTGGTGTCGCCGGTAAGCTGACCCGGTCTGCCGTCCGGAAACAACTGGATGCTGGCCGCCCCGAAGGAGTAAGTACGCCGTCATGGATCCGATGACCCTGATTTTCCTGCTCATCATCATTGGCGTCATCTTTATGATGTCGCGTTCGATGAAGAAGCAGCAGCAACGCATCAAGGATGCGCAAGATGAACTCAACAACAGCATGGAGCCCGGCAAACGAGTCATGCTGACCTCGGGGATCTACGGCACGATCCGTCACCTCGGGGAGAACCAAATCATCCTCGAGATCTCCCCGGGGGTCGATCTCACCGTCTCGCGCATCGCCATCAAACAGGTCGTCGGCCCCGACGACGAGGAATTCGAATACGCCGACGAGGGCGCGGAGATCGACGACGACCTCGCCGGCATCGAGATCCCCGACAGCCCGGCCGCGCTCACCGGTTCACTCGACGGCGGCATCGGCGCCGTCCCTTCCTCGGAATCGGCCCCGGCCGGCTACACGACGCCGGACACGCCGACCGCGTCGGCCTCCGAGCACTCGATTGGCGACAGCGCTTTAGAATCGAGCGTGGAGGCGACGACCGACCCGACGAGCACGTCCGATCCGACACAGAAGTAGTTATTCATCGACTTCGCGAGCACATCAAGGACGCACAGCAACAGTGGCAACTACAGCAGCACGGCGCCGCCATCCCGGGCGGATCCTCATCGCCTTCTTCATCGTCCTGGCGATCCTCGCGACGATCGTCATCGCCTCGCGGGTCTACACCCCGAAACTCGGCCTCGACCTCAGTGGTGGCACGACGATCACTCTGACCGCGTCGAACACGACCGGTTCGGGCAACATCGACGCCGAGAGCCTCGAACAGGCTCGTACGATCATCCAGCAGCGCGTCGACTCCTTGGGCGTCGGCGAGGCCGAGATCACGACGAGCGGCAACAACCAGATCCAGGTTTCGGTGCCGAACGTTCAGCAGGACCGCCTCGTCGAGATGGTCGGGCAAACGGCTCAACTCGAGTTCCGGATGGTCTATCAGACGCAGCAAGCCACGGCCGCTCCGGCCGAGGGCCAAGCGGTCAGCTTGCCCCAACCGGCTTCTGAGACGAGCACCCGTCCCGCCGAGGCGACGACGGAACTGCCCACGGACGACGCTGGTCGACTCGAATTCCTTCAGACCCAGCTGCAATGGACGCCCTCGGAGACCGACACCACGGACTTCACCAGCTACGAATGCGGCGATTCCATCCCCGACGTCTGGGATCAGCCGCTCTTCGCCTGTCTGCGCGACGACATCGCCCAGGTCAACTACGGCTCGACCGCCTATAACGACAAGTTCCTCCTCGGTCCCCGCATCATCGAGGGCAACCTCGTCGAATCGGCTCAGGCCGGCATTCCCCAAAACGAATTGTCCTGGGTCGTCACCCTCGACTTCACCAATCTCGGCGCCGAACTCTTCGCCGACGCCACCAGCTATTTGTCGACCCAGACCGAGCCGATGAACCAATTCGCCATCGTGCTCGACGGCAAGGTCATTTCGGCCCCGCGTGTGACGGAGACGATCCCGGACGGCAACGCCCAGATCACCGGCTCCTTCAACCAGGAGACCGCCACCAATCTCGCCAGCGTCCTCAACTACGGCGCCCTCCCGCTCGCCTTCGAGGTCTCCAACGTCGACAACGTCTCCGCCAGCTTGGGACGCGATCAGTTGACGGTCGGCCTCATCGCCGGCGGCATCGGTCTGCTCCTCGTCATCGGCTTCTGCGTCCTTTACTATCGCGGTCTTGCCGTCGCGGTCGTCGCCTCGCTCGCCGTCGCTGCCATCGCCACCTATTTGCTCATGGTGTTGCTCGGCGAATCGGTCGGCTTCGCCCTCAGCCTGCCGGCCTTGGCCGGCGCGGTCGTCGCCATCGGTATGACAGCCGACTCCTTCGTCATCTTCTTCGAACGCGTGAGAGACGAGGCGCGTGAAGGTCGCAGCATCCGCACCGCCGTCGAGACCGGGTGGGAGAAAGCCCGCCGCACGATCCTCATCGCCGACGCCGTCTCATTGCTGTCGGCCGTCATCCTCTTCATCCTCTCGATCGGCGCCGTCAAGGGCTTCGCCTTCACGCTTGGGCTGACAACGCTCGTCGACATCGCGATGATCTTCTACTTCACCAAGCCTCTCGTCAGCTTGCTCGTCAAGACGCCGTTCTTCGGTGAGGGCAAGAAGTTCTCCGGGTTCGAACCCGAGCACCTCGGCGTCGCCGCCACCCGGCGACCACGCCCCCGCCGCAGTTCCATCGCCGCGACGACGGCCCCAGCCGCGAAGGAGGCCTGACATGGCGACACCGGCATCGGAGCAGACCGTGACCACCACTGAGACGACACTCGAGGAGAAGGCGTCCCCGGCGCCGCGCCCGGCCGACTCCTCGTCTAAGGGAAGGAACTTCGCCCACCGGTTGTGGACGGGCGAGGTCTCCTACGACTTCGTCGGGCACCGGCGGACGTGGTACATCGTCTCCGCCGTCATCCTCCTCATCTCGATCGGCGCCCTGCTCATCCGCGGCCTCGACCTCGGCATCGAATTCCGCGGCGGCTCCGACTTCCGCGTGCCCGTCGCGACGATGACCGACGACACCGTCAGCCAATTCCGTGACGCCGTCATGGATTCCGGTGTCGACGACCTCAACGCCACGACGGTGACGACGATTGGCGACGACCAAGTCCAGATCGAGACCCGGGCGCTGAACGTCGACGAGGTCGCCACGATCCGCGGCGCCATCGCCGAGGTCGCCGGGGTCGACTCCGAACACGTCGCCTATCAGCAGATCGGCGCCTCCTGGGGCCGGCAGGTGACCGAACAGGCCGCCATCGCGCTCATCGTCTTCCTCATCGCCGTCAGCGCGATGATCTGGATCTACTTCCGCGACTTCAAGATGGCCGTCGCCGCCATCGCCGCCCTCCTGCACGACCTCATCGTCACCGTCGGCGTCTACGCCCTCCTCGGCTTCACGGTCACCCCGGCCGGCCTCACCGGCGTGCTGACGATCCTCGGCTATTCCCTTTATGACACCGTCGTCGTCTTCGACAAGGTCCGGGAGAACACCGCAGAACTCGACGAGTACAAGGTGACCTACTCCGAGGCCGCCAACCGGGCCGTCAACCAGGTCCTCATCCGCTCGATCAACACGACGGTCATCGGCGTCCTACCGGTGGCGGCCATCCTCTTCGCCGGGGCCTTCCTTCTCGGCTTCGGTCCGCTCGAAGACATCGGCTTGGCTCTCTTCGTCGGCATGATCGCTGGCGCCTACTCGTCGATCTTCATCGCCACGCCGCTGCTCGCCCAGCTCAAGATGGCCGAGCCGGCCATGAAAGAACAAGCCGCCAAGGTTGAACGGCGCTTGGAGAAGATCGCCCGGCAGAAGGAGAAGGCGACGGTCTCAGCCCCGGTCGTCTCCGTCGTCGAGGCCGATGACGCCACCGCCGCTCTCCCCGCCACCGACTTGGCCGCCGCCAGCCTGGCTCGCCGCAAGCCGACGCGGGCAGAACGGAAGAACACCCGATGACACCTGTGGCCCCCACCCCCCACCAACCGGCCACCTTGCCGGCCGGAGAGGTCGCCCACCTCACCCAGGACGAGCGGATCGCCATGATCGAGCGCCATATCCGCACCGTGCCCGACTTCCCCAACCCCGGGGTGTCCTTCAAAGACATCACCCCTCTGCTGGCCGATCCTCAGGCCTACCAGGCCTCCATCGAAGCTCTCGCCGAGGTCAGCCCGGAGGTCGACGTCGTCATCGGCATGGAGGCGCGCGGATTCCTCTTCGCCGCCCCCCTGGCGCTTCGACTCGGCGTCGGGTTCGTCCCCGTCCGCAAACCGGGCAAGCTTCCCCTCGACGTCTACAGCGAGACCTTCGCCCTGGAGTACGGTCAGGCCACGCTCACCGTCCACCAGGACGCCATCCAGCCGGGCGCCCGTGTCCTTGTCGTCGACGACGTCCTCGCCACCGGCGGCACGATCGGAGCGACCTCGCGGCTCATCCGCCACCTCGGCGCCGAACTCGTCCACGTCAACGTCCTCATCGAATTGTCCTTCCTTGAGGGGCGCAAGAATCTCGAAGGCATGGGAATCGACGACATCACCGCCCTCATCACCGCCTGAGGGAGTCGGTTCCCTTTGGGGAGGCTTCCTTCCACGCCGCGAGAGTCTGCTCAGCGAATGCTTGGCAGTCGGTCTAAGATGGTGTTTCTCAAGCGGGCGATGGGCACGGTGAGGGAGCGGAAGACGGGGAGGGTGACATGACGATTGATCAGGCACTTCCCCCCGCCGCCGAGCCGACGGAGGCGCCATCGCCAGTTCCCGCCCCTGCCGACCTTCCGTCCGAGGTGCCCGCGCCACCCCAACCGCAACAGCGCGATTTCCTCCAACTGCGCCGGACTTGGGCGCGGTGGACGTCTCCTCGTGGCACCAGCCATAACGCCGTCCTCGAGCCGCTCTTCGACGTCGTGCGGCGCAACCATCCCGAGACTGATTTCGCCGTCCTCGAACGTGCTTTCAGCGTCGCTGAGCAACACCATGGCGGGCAGACGAGGATCTCCGGCGACGCCTACATCACCCACCCCCTGGCTGTCGCCGTCATCGTCGCCCAGCTGGGCATGACGGAGTCGACGATCGTCGCCGCCCTCCTCCACGACACCGTCGAAGACACCGATTACACCCTCGAACAGGTCGAAGCCGATTTCGGGGCAGAGGTCGCCCAACTCGTCGACGGCGTCACCAAACTCGACAAATCGCTCTACGGCGACACCGCCAAAGCCGAGACGATCCGCAAAATCATCGTCGCCATGTTCCGCGACGTCCGCGTCGTCGTCATCAAACTGGCCGACCGGCTCCACAACATGCGCACGATCGGCAGTCTTCGCCCCGACAAGCAGAACCGCATCGCCAAGGAAACCCTCGAGATTTACGCCCCCTTGGCCCACAGGCTCGGCGTCAACGCCGTCAAATGGGAACTCGAGGATCTCGCCTTCTCGACGATGGAGCCGAGGCTTTACGACCAACTCGTCCAGCAGGTCGCCGCCGAGCAACCGGCGCGCGAGATGATCCTCCAACAGATCATCCCGACCGTCGAGCACGACCTGGCCGAGAAGAAGATCGCCGCCAAGGTCTATGGTCGCCCCAAGCACTACTACTCGATCTACCAGAAGATGATGGTACGGGGGAGAGATTTCACCGAGATCTATGACCTACTCGGCATCCGCGTCCTCGTCGACACCAAAGACGAGTGCTATATAGCCATGTCGATCATCCACGAGCTGTGGGATCCGATGCCGGGGCGCGTCAAGGATTACATCGCCATCCCGAAGTATTCGACCTACCAGTCGATCCACACCACCGTCGTCGGCCCGCAGGGCAAGCCGATCGAATTCCAGATCCGCACCCATGAGATGCACCGCAACGCCGAGTATGGTGTCGCTGCCCACTGGAAGTACAAGCAGAACCCGACGGGCAAGCGTGGCCACAAGGGCGCCAACCGTCCCGACGCCATGGACCTGGTGTGGGCCAAGCGGCTGAGCCAGTGGCAATCCGAGGAAGAGGATCCGAAGGTCTTCCTCGACTACCTCCAAGAAGATCTCGCCACCAACGACGTCATGGTCTTCTCCCCCCAATCAGATCTCTACTTCTTACCCCAGGGCGCCACCCCGGTCGATTTCGCTTACAGTGTCCACACCGAGGTCGGCCACCGCTGCATCGGGGCCCGGGTCAACGGCAAACTCGTCCGGCTCGACACCGAACTCGACGACGGCGACGTCTGTGAGATCCTCACGACCAAAGCCCTTGACGCCGGGCCGTCGCGCGATTGGCTCGACTTCGTCAAGAGCCCGCGCGCCCGCCAGAAGATCAACCAATTCCTCAACCGGGAACGTCGCGACACCTCGATCGAATCCGGCAAAGATCTTCTCGCCAAACAACTCCGCTCGGCCGGGCTGCCGCTCCAGCGCATCCTCACCCTGCCGTATATGACGGCCGTGGCGACGGAGTTGCATTGCGCCGATGCCCAAGCCCTCTACCAGGCGGTCGGGGAGAACCGCATCAGCCCCCAGCACGTCGTCGACCGGCTCATCGATCTCGAGGGCGGCAAAGAGGCGGCGGCCGAGGAGATCTTCGAGGACCGCCCCGTCTTCACGATGCCGCGCCGTTCCGTCGACCGCGGAGCGCCCGGCGTCGAAGTCGACGGAAAAAAGGACATGTGGGTCAAGCTGGCCCGCTGCTGCACCCCGGTGCTAGGCGACGACATCATCGGCTTCGTCACCCGCGGGCAAGGCGTCTCCGTCCACCGGCGCGACTGCCGCAACGTCGCCGGCCTCTTGGCCACCCCGGAACGGATCGTCCCCGTCGCTTGGTCGGAGAACCAAGCCACCACCTTCATGGTCACGCTCAAGATCAGCGGCCTCGACCGTACCGGGCTGTTGGCCGACATCACCTCGACGCTGGCTGAGGACAAGGTGCCGATCATCTCACTCACCCTGCAAACAGATAATCAGCACGGCTTCAATGGGCTCGTCTCGATCGAGGTGCCGGACCCCGATTTCCTCAATCAGATGGTCAATCGCTTACGGCTCGTCCGCGACGTCACCGAGGTGGAACGCATCAACTCGTGACGTCGCGTGACGGCCTCGTCGCTCGGCCGTCACGCCTCTCGTGGTGGCTCAGCCCAGTTCGGAGAGCGTCTTCTCGGCCTGCTCGAGCCACGAGCGGTAGGTGGCCAAGGACGCCTCGACCGAGGCCTTCTTCTTGGCGTCTCCGGCCGCTTCGGCTTGGGCCAGATCAGCCTCGAGTTTGGCGATCTGCCCGCTGAAGAGGGAGACCGTGCCGGTGGCGCGGGCCTTCGTCTCAGGATCGGTGCGAGCCCATTCCTTGCGATCGGCCTCGTCGATGGCGGCCTCGATGGCGCGAACCCGGGAGTCGACGGCCTGCATCGACGAGCGGGGCACCCGGCCCAACGCGTTGAACTGGCCGATGAACTCACGGTAAGCCGAGCGGGCGGTGGCGACGTCGGTGACCGGCAGGATCGACTTCTCGGCCTCGTCGAGGAGGGCGAGTTTGGCCTCGAGATTGCCCTGGAACTCCGCCTCCTGCTGATTGAAGACCTCGCTGCGGCGGTTGAAGAAGGTGTCCTGGATGGCGCGGAAACGTGTCCAGAGGGCTTCGTCGGTGGCGCGGGCGGCGGAACCGGCCGCCTTCCACCGATCCATGAGCTGGCGGAACTGGCCGGCCGTGGCTCCCCAATCGGTCGAATCGGCCAGCGTCTCGGCCTCGGCGATGATCGCCTCTTTGGCCTGCGCGGCTGCCGCTTGTCGATCCGACACCTCGGCGAAGTGGGTCTTGCGGCGGCGGGTGTACGTCGTCCGGGCGGCGGAGAAGCGGCGCCACAACTCGTCGTCGCTGGCTCGGTCGAGGCGGGGGAGAGCCTTCCACGCCTCGAGCAACTCGCGGAACTTCGTCACTCCATGGCGCCAATCGGTGCCCTCGGCCAATTTCTCGGCCTCGCCCACCATCTCCTCTTTGCGCTGGCGCGTCTCCTCGGCGGCCTTGGCGCGCTCCTCACGCCGTTTCTCGGCGGCCTCGTCGATCGCGCCGGTCAAGCCGTCCAACTCGGCGGCCAAGCCTTCGAGATCGCCGACCGCGTTGGCCTCCAGGATCGTCGTCTTGAGCGTCGGCACGGCTTTGCGCGCCTCGTCCGGGCTGATCGTCCCGGATTGGATGCGTTGCTTCAAGAGATTGACGTCGGTGCGCAACGAATCGAAGCGGCGCTCGAAGAAGGCCATCGCTTCCTCGCCGGTGGCGTCGGGAATCTGCCCGACCATTCGTTCCGAACCCTGGGTGAGGACGTAGACGGTTCCGTCGTCGGCGACGCGGCCGAAGCTGGAACGTCCTGGAGTTTCAGTCATACCCCCTATCTTGCCCGATAGAGTGCCCTTTGTGCTGACTCGCCCTGTTCCCTGCCACCGAGAGTTTCTATTGGAGCGCCCCCGATGAGCCGTTTGGCGCCGATCTCCGGCTTCCCCGAGTACCTTCCCGCCCAACGCGCGGTCGAAAAACGCGTCCTGGCTATTTTGGAGTCGACGTTCGAACTGCACGGTTTCGCCAGCGTCGAGACCCGCGCCGTCGAACCGATCTCCCAACTGGCCCGTAAAGGCGAGATCGACAAGGAGATCTATCTCGTCCGTCGTCTCCACGGCGATCACGGCGCCGAGGTCGCTGGCGACGATCTCGGGCTCCACTTCGACCTGACCGTCCCCTTCGCCCGCTACGTCGTCGAGAACGCCGGACGTCTGCTGTTCCCCTTCAGGCGCTACCAGATCCAGAAGGCGTGGCGGGGCGAGCGCCCCCAGGAGGGCCGCTACCGCGAGTTCACCCAAGCCGACATCGACATCGTCGGCCACAGCGCCTTGGCGCCCCACCACGACACCGAGGTCGCCCTTGTCATGGTCGAGGCGCTCGAGCGGCTCCACCGTGATCTCGGGCTGCCGCCGATCCTCATGCACGCCAACCACCGCGCCCTCGTGCAAGGGTTCTACAGCGGCATCGGTGTGGCGGACACGCTGGCCGCCGTCCAAGCCGTCGACAAGATCGCCAAGATCGGCCCTGACGGCGTCACGGCGATGCTCACCGCCCAAGGCCTCGACGAAGGCCAGATCGCCCAGATTCTGGCGCTGGCGAGTGTTGAGAGCGATGGCGCCGGCTTGGCGGAGGCGATCGGTCGTTTGGGCATCGACAACGATGACCTCACCCGTGGCGTGGCCGAATTGACCGGTCTCGTCGAAGCGGTGGCGGCTGAGTTCCCCGGCCGGATCACTCCGGATCTGCGCATCTCGCGCGGGCTCGACTACTACACCGGCGCCGTCTTCGAGATCGAGCTGACCGGCATGGCCGGCTTCCCCATGGTGGCCGGCGGCGGGCGGTACGACGCGCTCGCCACCGATGGCAAGACGACCTACCCGGGTGTGGGGCTCTCCTTCGGCGTCACCCGCACCCTGGCGCCCCTGCTTGGGCGGGGCCTCTACACGACGTCGCGACCGGTGCCGAGCGCCGTCCTCGTCGCCGTCACGAGCGAAGAGACCCGTTCCCAGGCCGACGCCGCCGCCTCCGCCTTGCGCCGGAGGGGGATCGCCTGCGAGGTCGCCCCGGCGGCCGACAAATTCGGCAAACAGATCAAATTCGCCGACCGACGAGGGATCCCCTTCGTCTGGTTCATCGGCGAGGACGGCGAACAGACCGTCAAAGATATCCGCACCGGTGAGCAGGTCGCGGCCGATCCGGCGGCGTGGGAGCCGCCGGAGGTGGACCGGACCGTTCAGGTGATCCGGGCTGACGAGAGGAAATGACTCACGATGATGAGAACACATGAGGCTGGCGCGTTGCGTCCGGCCGACGCTGGAACGACGGTGACGCTGGCCGGGTGGGTGGCGAAGCGACGCGACCTCGGCGGGGTCGCCTTCATCGATCTGCGCGACGCGTCTGGCGTCGTCCAACTCGTCATCCGCGACGAGGCGCTCCTGGCCGGTGAGCTGCACGAGCTGCGCAGCGAGTTCTGCGTCACCGCGACCGGTGTCGTCGAGCAGCGCTCCGCCGACACCGTCAACCCTGAGATCCCCACCGGCGAGGTCGAGGTCGCCGTCACGGAGCTGACGATCCTCTCCCCGAGCGCCGCGTTGCCCTTCCAACTCGACGACCGCGTCAGCGTCGGCGAGGACGTCCGCTTCAAGTACCGCTACCTCGATCTGCGCCGCAGCCAGTCGGCCGCCGCCCTCAAACTGCGCTCGAAGATCAACCGGGCGGCCCGCTCCGTGCTCGACCGCCACGACTTCCATGAGATCGAGACGCCGACGCTGACCCGCTCGACGCCGGAGGGCGCGCGCGACTTCATCGTGCCGGCCCGCCTCGCCCCGGGCTCGTGGTACGCCCTGCCGCAAAGCCCCCAGCTGTTCAAGCAACTCCTCATGGTGGCCGGTCTGGAACGCTACTACCAGATCGCCCGCTGTTACCGGGACGAGGACTTCCGGGCCGACCGTCAGCCCGAGTTCACCCAGCTCGACGTCGAGATGAGCTTCGTCGACCAAGAGGACGTCATCGCCTTGGCCGAGGAGATCGTCACGGCTCTGTGGGAACTCGTCGGGGTGACGCTGCCGACGCCGCTACCGCGTCTGACCTACGCCGAGGCGATGGATCGCTACGGCTCCGACAAGCCCGATCTGCGCTTCGACCTGGAGATCAGCGAAGTGACGGACGTCTTCTCTGAGACCGCTTTCCGCGTCTTCCAAGCGCCCTATGTCGGGGCCGTCGTCATGGCCGGCGGGGCGAGCCTGCCGCGGCGCCAATTCGACGCCTGGCAGGAATGGGCCAAGCAGCGCGGCGCCAAGGGCTTGGCCTACATCACCCTGGCCGAGGACGGCACGCCGGGCGGGCCGGTGGCCAAGAACCTCAGCGAAGCCGAGTTGGCCGCTCTGCCCGGTCGGGCCGGCGCGAAACCGGGCGACGCGATCTTCTTCGCCGCTGGGGCCAAAGCCCACTCCCAGGCCCTCCTCGGCGCCGCCCGCAACGAGATCGGGCGTCGTCTCGGCCTCATCGACGAGTCGGCCTGGAGCCTGCTCTGGGTGGTCGACGCGCCCCTCTTCAAGCCGGCCAGCGAGGCCCGCAGCGAGGGCGACGTCGCCGTCGGATCGGGGGAGTGGACGGCCGTCCACCACGCCTTCACCTCGCCCAAACCAGAATCGCTCGACACCTTCGACACCGACCCCGGCTCGGCTCTGGCCTACGCCTACGACATCGTCTGCAACGGCAACGAGATCGGCGGCGGCTCGATCCGTATCCACCGTCGCGACATCCAAGAGCGCGTCTTCACCGTCATGGGGATCGGGCCCGAGGAGGCGCAGGAGAAGTTCGGCTTCCTCCTCGACGCCTTCAAGTTCGGCGCCCCGCCCCACGGCGGCATCGCCTTCGGTTGGGATCGCATCGCCGCCCTGTTGGTCGGCTCGCCGTCGATCCGTGAGGTCATCGCCTTCCCGAAGACGGGTAACGGTTTCGATCCGTTGACGTCCGCTCCGGCTCCCATCACCGCCCTCCAGCGCCGCGAGGCCGGCGTCGACGCCAAACCCGCCCCGGCCAAGAAGGACGCCCCGGCGGGGGAGAAGAGCGCTTCCACCGCGCAGACCGCAGACGCCGATTCGGCTCCGGCGGGGAAGACCGCCTGAGCCATGGCCCGCTCGGCGATGACGGGGGGCGAGGACCTGTTCGGCAACGTGTCCCCGCCTCCATCGTCGTCATCGTCCGAGGGCGCCGTGGGCGGATCGCTCACCGACATCGGCGGTCGGGCTCCCTTGGCGGTGCGGCTGCGGCCCCGTTCTCTCGACGAGATCGTCGGGCAGCGCCACCTCCTCAAACCGGGCTCGCCGCTGCGCCGATTGGCCGCCGGGCAAGCCATGTCGGTCTTCCTCTGGGGTCCGCCCGGGGTGGGCAAGACGACGATCGCGGCGGCGGTCTCCCAATCGACGGGCGCCCGTTTCGTCGAATTGAGCGCCGTCACCGCCGGGGTCAAGGAGGTCCGCGCCGAGTTGGCGACGGCTCGCACGGAGTTGGCCCATGGCCGCTCGACCGTCCTGTTCATCGACGAGGTGCACCGCTTCTCCAAGGCCCAACAGGACGTCCTCCTCCCGGCGGTCGAGAATCGCATCGTCACTCTCATCGCCGCGACGACGGATAACCCCTCCTTCTCCGTCATCGCCCCCTTGCTATCCCGGTCCCTCCTTCTCACCCTCGAACCGTTGACGGGTGACGACATCGCCGTGCTCATCGACCGGGCCCTTAGCGACGAACGAGGATTGCGCACTCCCGAGGGCGGGCTCTACCGGCTGACGGAGGGCGCCCGTGTAGCGCTCGTCCGTCTCGGCGGGGGAGACGCCCGGCGGGTCCTCACCTTCCTCGAGGAAGCCGCCGCCTCGGCCAGCGCCGCCGGGAATGACCTCATCGACGAGGCGGCCCTCGCCCAAGCCGCCGACAAAGCGGTCGTGCGCTACGACGCCGACGGCGACCAGCACTACGACGTCATCTCCGCTTTCATCAAATCGATCCGTGGCTCCGACCCGGACGCCGCCCTGCACTACCTCGCCCGGATGCTCGCCGCCGGTGAGGACCCGCGCTTCATCGCCCGCCGCCTCATCATCCTCGCCAGCGAGGACATCGGCATGGCCTCGCCCCAGACGCTTCCCCTGTGCGTCGCGGCCGCCCAAGCCGTGCAATTGATCGGGATGCCGGAGGGGCGCCTCACGCTCGCCCACGCCGTCATCGCCTGCGCCACCGCGCCGAAGTCGAACGCCGTCACGACCGCCCTGGCCGCCGCCTCAGCCGACGTCGACGCCGGGAAGATCGGGCTCGTCCCCCCTCATCTGAGGGACGCCCACTACGCCGGGGCCGCCACCTACGGGCACGGCGAGGGCTACCGCTACCCCCATGACTTCCCCCACGGGCTGGTCCGCCAGCAATATCCGCCGGACGAGGTGGCCTCAGCGCGGTACTACGAGCCGACCGACCACGGCCATGAGGCGGCGATCAAGGAGCGCCTCGCGGTGATCCGCTCGGTCGTGCGCGGCGAGGCGGCGCCGGCTGGAGACTTCACCGAGGAAAACGACCCCGCGTCGTCGCCCGATCACGGCTGAGAATCACGCCGGTGGTGTCAAAGAGATAGTCTTAGGTCTCTGTCCCTGGCCGGACACGCATGTTCGCGCCCTCGTCATGTTCCAGGAGAACCCATGACTGTCACTCTCGGCGGCATCGCCGGCCTCATCGCGGCGATCGCTCTGCTCGGCCTCGTCGTCGTCGTGGCGCTCCCGCTCTACAAGCTCTCCCGGGTCATGGACGAATTGACGAGTTCGGTCAAGGAGTTGACCGATTCGACCGTCCCCATCCTCACCGAGTTGGAGCAGACGGTCTCCTCGACGAACGACGAGATGGTCAAGATCGGTGTCGTCACCGACGACATCGCCACCGTCTCCGGCAAAGCCAGCGACATCGCCACCGACACGGCCCGGGTCTCCAAACTCATCGCCGACACCGTGGCTGTGCCCTTCCTCAAGATCGCCGCCTTGAGCGCCTCGGCCCGCCGCGCCTTCGCCGGGTTGCGCAAGCGCCATGAGCGCGCCGCCGTCGACGACTCCGCCGACATCTGACCTACCCGGGCGGGGCGACGCCTCGCCACCACCATCCGAATCCGGAATGACTGAGATATGAAAACCGCTGAGATCCGCCGCTGCTTCCTCGATTTCTTCGCTCGCCATGAGCACGCGATCGTGCCGTCGGCCTCGTTGCTCTACAACGACCCGACGTTGTTGTTCGTCAACGCTGGCATGGTTCCTTTTAAGAACTATTTCACCGGTGTCGAACCGGCGCCGTACAAGCGGGCCGCCAGCGTGCAGAAGTGCGTGCGCACCCTCGACATCGACGACGTCGGCAAGACGACGCGCCACGGCACCTTCTTCCAGATGGCCGGCAACTTCAGCTTCGCCGACTATTTCAAGGCGGAGGCGATCCAGTGGGGCTGGGACCTCGTGACGGGCAAGCAGTCCGAGGGCGGTTTCGGGTTCGATCCGGAGCAGGTCTGGGTCACGATCCTTGGCGGCGGCTACCACCCGGCCTACCCCGACGGCGACGTCGAGGCCTACGACTTGTGGCGCCAGGTCGGTGTCCCGGCCGAGCGGATCCAATCGCGTGACCTTAAGGACAACTATTGGAGCATGGGGGTGCCCGGCCCGGGCGGGCCCTGCTCGGAGATCTACATCGACCGTGGCCCGGAGTTCGGCCCCGACGGCGGCCCGGCAGTCGACGAGGATCGTTTCCTCGAGATCTGGAACCTCGTCTTCCAAACTGAGGAGTTGAGCGAGGTGCGGGCCAAGGACGACTTCACCGTCGCCCGCACCCTGCCGACGAAGAACATCGACACCGGGCTCGGCTTGGAACGCGTCGCCTTCCTCCTCCAGGCCGTCGACAACATGTACGAGATCGACGAGGTCTTCCCCGTCATCGCCGCGACGATGGAGTTGACGGGACGCCGCTACGACGCCGGCCACCATGACGACGACGTCCGCATGCGGGTCGTGGCCGACCACGTCCGCAGCTCCCTCATGCTTCTGACCGACGGCGTCGCGCCTGGCAACGAGGGCCGCGGCTACGTCTTGCGTCGCCTCCTGCGCCGTTCGGTGCGGGCCATGCGGATGCTCGGGGTGAGCGATCCCGTTCTGCCCGCCCTCCTGCCCGTCTCGCGTGACGTCATGAAGGCCTCCTATCCCGAGATCGAGGCCCAGTGGGCCCGCGTCTCCACCCTCGCCTACGCCGAGGAGGAGGCTTTCCTGCGCACGCTGAGCGACGGCACGAAATTGTTCGAGGGCGCCGTCGCCGAAGTGCGGCAATCGTCCGGCTCCCGGCTGTCCGGCGACAAGGCCTTCCAACTGCACGACACCTACGGTTTCCCCATCGATGTGACGATGGAGATGGCCGCAGAGCAGGGCATCGACGTCGACGCCGAGGGCTTCCGCACCCTCATGGCCGAGCAGAAGGCCCGGGCCAAGGCCGACGCCAAGCTCAAGAAGGGCGGGCTGGTCTCGACCCAGATCTACGCCGATCTGCGATCCGAGGGCGACGTCCGCTTCCTCGGCTACACCGATCTAGCCGCCTCCTCGCGGATCCGAGGGCTCATCAAGGACGGCGCGCCCGTCGCTCAGGCGAAAGTCGGCGACACCGTCGAACTCGTCCTCGAGGAGACTCCGTTCTACGCCGAGTCGGGCGGCCAGGACGCTGATCACGGCGTCATCTCCGGAGCGGGTTTCTCGATCGACGTCGTCGACGTGCAAAAGCCGGTCGCCGGGCTCATCGTCCACCGTGGCGTCATCACCGACGGCGCCGTCGAGACGGGGATGGAGGCGACGGCGGCGGTCGACGCCCCGGCCCGCTTCGGCTCCTGCCAGGCCCATACCGCGACCCACATCATCCACGCTGTGCTGCGCCACACCCTGGGCCCGACCGCGACCCAGGCCGGCTCCTACAACAAACCCGGCTATCTTCGTTTCGACTTCTCCAGCGTCCAGGGCTTGAGCGACGACCTCAAGGCCGAGATCGAAGGCTTGAGCAATCAGGCCATCCGCGACGAGTTGGCCGTCTCCACGAGCGAGATGCCGCTGGATGAGGCCAAGGCCCTCGGCGCCATGGCGATGTTCGGCGAGAAATACGGCTCCGTCGTCCGCATGGTCGAAATGGGCGGTCCGTGGTCGCGCGAGCTGTGCGGCGGCACCCACGTCGCCCACTCCGGGCAGATCGGGCTGCTCACCCTGCTCGGCGAGCAGTCGATCGGTTCAGGCACCCGCCGGGTCGAAGCGCTCGTCTCCGGCGACGCCTTCAGTCATTTGGCGGCCGAGCGCGCCATCGTCGAGAACCTCACCGGGCTGGTCAAAGCCCGTCCTGATCAGCTGGTCGACCGCGTGTCCGCCTTGCTGGCCCAGGTCAAGCAAGCGGAGAAGACGATCGCGGAGTTCAACGCCCGTGAGGCGGCTCGACAGGCCGAGACGGTGACGAAAGCGGCGACGAAGCTCGGCGCCGTCGTCTTCGCCGGGCAGGTCGTCACCGCCGCTGGCTCCGAGTTGCGCCCGATGGCGACCCAGGCCCGGTCCCGCCTCGAACGGGAGGCGGCCGTCGTCTGCCTCGTCGGCGTGCCCGAGGCCGGGGCCAAACCGTCCGTCGTCGTCGCGACGACCGCCGCGGCCCGCGATCTCGGCCTCAAAGCCGGCGACCTCGTCAAGGTCGCGACCGAGGCGATGGGCGGCCGTGGCGGTGGCAAGGACGATCTCGCCCAGGGCGGCGGGGCCGACGCCTCGCTGGCTCAGGCCGCCGTCGACGCCGTGGCCCAGGCGATCAGCGGGAAACAAACGGCGTGAACGACACCGAGCGCTCCGTGCCCCAGCCCGTCAGCGGAACGCCCGAGCACGGCTCGATCTCCCCGATGGCTTGGGGAGACGCCTTCGTGAGCGCTCCGATCCCCGAGGGGGTGTGGCTCTGCCTCGATTGGGGCGCCGCCCGCATCGGGGTGGCGGCCTGCGACCGGGAGGGATCTTTGGCCTATCCCGTGACGACGGTGGCGGCCAAAGACGCCCCTGAGGCGGCGCTCGACCGTCTCGTCGACGACTACGAGCCGGCCGCCGTCATCGTCGGGCTGCCTTTGCGCCTCGACGGATCATGGGGGATCGCCGCCGAGACGATCACCGCTCAGGCCGTCGCTTTGGCTTCCCGGATCGCCCCGCCCGTCTTCTTGACCGACGAGCGCATGACGACGGGGGAGGCGAGTCGTAAGCTCCATGGGGCGGGCAAGAATACCAAACAACAACGATTATTGATAGACGCTCAGGCGGCCGTCGGTATTCTAGACTCGGTTCTGACCGCGCGGCGTGCCGGTCGGGCAGTCGGTTGGGCCGTCGGGAGCCCGGTGTGAGGAGTAATGGTGAGTTCTGACAGCCAGACCTGGGCCAAGAGGGAGAAAGCCCGCCGAATCAAGAGCGGGATCGCCGTCGCCGTCAGCCTCGCCATCCTCATCGGCGGGTTATGGTTCGCCAGCACCACCGTCTACGGCTTCTACATCGATTGGCGTGAGACGGACGACTACGTCGTCGAAGGAGACGAGACGACCCAGATCGTCATCCCCGAAGGCGCCACCCTGGGCGAGATCGCCGACATCTGCGTGACAGCCGGAGTCGTCAAATCGGCCGCCACCTTCGAGACGGAAGCGGCCAAGAACCCTGACGCGGTCGGCATCCAGCCGGGCCGCTACAACATCCGCCTGCACATCCCTGCGGCCGACGCCATCACCGACCTGCTCAATCCAGACAACCGAGTGGTCTACCCCGTGGCGGTCCCCGAGGGGATGCGGTACAGCGAGATCATCCCGATCATCGCCGACAGCACGAAGGAGATGCCCGGTGGCGGGTGGTCGGTGGAGGATCTGACGGCGATCCTTGTGAACGACCCGGCCGCCTATGGGCTGCCCGACATCGCCGGGGGAGAACCGGAAGGCTTCCTCTTCCCCGCCACCTACGACGCCCCCGACCCCTTCGACCCGGTCGCGATGTACTCGATGATGACGCAGCGTTTCAATCAGATGGCCGAGGAGGAGAATCTCATCGCCGGGACGGACGCGCTCAACCAGGCCACCGGGCTGCAACTGACGCCCTACCAGGTCGTCATCGTCGCCAGCATCATTGAGAAAGAAGTCTTCGCACCCGAGTATCAGGCCAAGGTCGCCCGCGTCATCTACAACCGTCTCACCGGACACAACTGGGACGGCCCGAAGTATCTCGGCCTCGACTCGACCTTGCACTACGCCCTCGACCGCACCGGGCAAGCCAACCTCGGCGACGGCGATCAGGACATGGACAGCCCCTACAACACCTACAACCGCGAGGGTTTGCCGCCGACGGCGATCAGCAACCCGGGGCAGACGGCCGTCCACGCCGCCCTCAACCCGGAGCCGGGCGATTGGATCTTCTACACGACGATCAACCTCGAGACCGGCGAGACGCTGTTCGAGACCTCGAGCGCTGAACACGACGTCAACGTCGAGATCTACCAGCAGTGGTGTCGCGACAATCCGGATATCTGCCAGTGAGAGGCGCCCCCCGCCTCCCCTGATGCGCCATGGCCTTGAAACCACCTAGTGAGGAGGGTCGATGACCACCTCCACCGCCTCGCTGACGATCGTGCCCGACTCGGGCGTCGTCCCGGCACCCGGGCGGCGCTGCGGGGTCGCCGGCTCGCCGATCGCTCATTCCCTCTCGCCCGTCCTCCATCGGGAGGCCTACCGTCTCCTCGGCCTGCCGTGGGAGTACACCGCCCACGAGGTGACGAAGGCGGATCTGGCCGATTTCCTGGCCGGGCTCGACGAACGGTGGCGGGGGTTGTCCTGCACCATGCCTCTCAAGGAAGCGATCGTCGCCCGGGGCGAGCCTGACGAGACGGTTCGCGCCCTCGGAGTTGCCAACACCATGGTCTTCGACGGCCGGGCGAACGATCCTGCGACGACCCGGCTCCTCAACACCGACGTCGTCGGAATCGAGTCCGCTCTCGAGGCCTCCGGAGCCGCCTCACCGGAGGAAGCGGTCGTCCTGGGCACCGGCGCGACAGCCCACTCGCTCGTCTACGCCCTCGCCCGCACCGGAGCCGGGCTCATCCACGTGCTCGGCCGCGACCCGGAGAAAGTCGACGCGCTCGTGGCGGCGGGGCGGGGCTGGGGGGCTCGGACGCGCCCGGGACGCCTCGGCGACGACATGCCCGCCGCCGACCTCGTCGTCTCGACGGTGCCCTCGCGGGTCGCCGCCTTGCTCGCGCCACGGATCGCCAAGCGCTCCGTCGCCGTGTTCGACATCCTCTACGACCCGTGGCCGACCCCGCTCATCACCGAGGCGCAGGCCGCTCGGAGGGTCACCATCACCGGGCTCGATCTGCTCGTCCATCAGGCCATCGGCCAGGTCGAGGCGATGACGGGCGGCGTCGTCGAAGCGGAACCGCTGTTCGCCGCCGCCCATGCGGCCTTGCGTCGTCGTCGCCTCATGACAGACTGAGAGGCGTGTTGCGCTACCTCACCGCCGGTGAATCCCATGGCCCTTCTCTCACCGCTGTCATCGAAGGACTGCCCGCCCACCTCGCCGTCACCACGGAGGCCATCGCCGCCGAGTTGGCGCGCCGTCGCCTCGGCGCCGGGCGGGGCGCCCGGATGGCTTTCGAACGCGACGAGGTGACGGTCACCGCCGGGGTGCGCCACGGCGAGACGCTCGGCTCCCCGATCGCGGTGACGATCGCCAACACGGAATGGCCGAAGTGGGCCGAGGTCATGGCGGCCGATCCACTCCCCGCCGGCACGGACACCGCCGGCGCCCGGTTCGCGCCGTTGACGCGCCCGCGTCCCGGCCATGCCGACCTCGCCGGCATGCAGAAATATGACTTCCCTGAGGCTCGGCCGATCCTCGAGCGGGCCTCGGCCCGTGAGACGGCCGCCCGCGTCGCCCTCGGGGCGATCGCCAAGGCTTTCCTCGATCAAGCGTGTGGGATCACTGTGTTAAGCCATGTCACGGAGATCGGCGGGGTCGTCTCCCCGGGCACGGCGACCCCCGGGCCCGGTGATCTGGAGCGGATCGACGCCGATCCGGTGCGCTGCTTCGATCCGGCCGGGTCCGCCGCCATGGTGGCCGAGATCGAGCGGGCCCGTGATGCGGGCGACACCCTCGGCGGGGTCGTCGAGGTGCTCGTCTACGGCTGCCCGCCCGGGCTCGGCAGCCATATCAGCGGTGACCGCCGGCTCGACTCCCGCTTGGCCGGGGCCCTCATGGGCATCCAGGCGATCAAGGGGGTCGAGGTCGGCGACGGCTTCGACCTGGCCCGCCGGCGCGGCTCGCAGGCCCACGACGAGATGGCGATGACCGACGAGGGGATCGCCCGGCTGACCCACCACTCCGGCGGCGTCGAGGGTGGCATGTCGACCGGCGAGGCGATCCGGGTGCGGGCCGCCATGAAACCGATCGCGACGATCCCGCGCGCCTTGCGCACGATCGACGTCGTGACCGGCCAGGACGCCACCGCCCACCACCAACGTTCCGACATCTGCGCCGTCCCGGCGGCCGGAGTCGTGGCCGAGGCGATGTGCGCTCTTGTCGTGGCCGAGGCTGTGCTCGAGAAGTTCGGCGGCGACACCGTCGCCGAGACCCACGCGGCCCTCGTCCTCTACCGCAATCGTCTCGCCGAACGCGGTCTCGACGTCGTTCCTTCGACGCAGCGATGAGCTACGTCATCGTCGGGCTGCCGGCCAGCGGCAAGTCGACCGTCGGCGCCCGCTTGGCCCACCGATTGGGCCAGACCCATCTCGACACCGACGCCCTCGTCGAACGACGCGCCGGGAAGATCATCCGTGAGATCTTCGCCGACGACGGCGAGGCCGCCTTCCGGGAACTCGAGGAAGCGGCCGTCCGCGAAGCCCTCTCGACCGAAGGGGCGGTCGTCTCCCTGGGCGGGGGAGCGGTCGTGACGCCAGGGGTGCGCCAGATGGTGGCGAGCCACACCGTCGTCTGGCTCGACGTCTCGGTGCGCACCTTGACCCGCCGGGCAGGGATGAACCAGCTTCGACCTCTCCTGCTCGGAGACGCCCGCCGTCAACTCGAGATCCTGGCCGAGGCCCGCCGCCCGCTCTACGCCGAGGTGGCGACCTGGCGGATCGATTCCGATCGCATGACGCCGTCTCAAGTCGTCGACGCCATCATGGCGGCCGGCGCCGGAGAGAACGTCGACGCCGATTCCGGGAAGCCACGTTCTCTTTCGCCGAGGCCCGCCGCCCCTGCTCCGACTGGGGGCGCCGGGGCGGGCGAGGGAGGAACGATCAGCCGAGTTGAGGAGAGCGCATGAGCGAACTCACGACGATCCCCGTCACCACCACCCACCCCTATGACATCCTCGTCGGCCCCGGGGCCTCCGGCAGCTTGGCGCCGCGGGTCGAGGGGGCGAGCCGCGTCGCCGTCGTCCACCCCCACAGCCTCGCGGCGATGGCGGCGAGCCTGTCCGCCGGTCTGCCCGCTCCGGTGTTCTGCCCGGTTCCCGACGGGGAGGCGGCCAAGACCCCCGAGGTGATCGCCGGGTTGTGGCGGCGGTTGGCCCAAGCCGGGCTCACCCGCAACGACGTCGTCGTCGGGATCGGCGGGGGAGCGACGACTGATCTGGCCGGGTTCCTCGCCGCCACCTGGTTGCGCGGAGTCGGGCTCGTCACCGTGCCGACGACGGTGCTGGCGATGGCCGACGCCGCCGTCGGGGGCAAGACCGGCATCGATCTGCCCGAGGGGAAGAACCTCGTCGGGGCGTTTTGGGAGCCGCGGGCGGTGCTGTGCGATCTCGATCTGCTCGCCGGCTTGCCTGCGGCGGAGATCGCCGCCGGGTTGGCCGAGGTCCTCAAAGCCGGTCTCATCGCCGATCCGGCGATCCTCGATCTGGCCCAGGCGGATGATCCGCTCGACGTCACGACGCCCGCTTTCCGGCAGGCTTTGGAGCGCGCCATCGCCGTCAAGGCCGCCGTCGTCTCCGACGATGTGCGCGAGATGGGCGGATCCTCCGGGGTGGGGCGCGAGGCGCTCAACTATGGGCACACGCTCGCCCACGCCATCGAGACGGCCGAGCACTACACCTGGCGCCATGGCGACGCGGTCGCCGTCGGCCTCCTCTACGCCGCCCTCGTCGCCCAACACCTCGGGTTGCTCGACGCAGACGCGGTCGCCCTCCACCGTCGCGTCCTGCGCGCGGCCGGGCTGCCGACAACCTATATCGGGGCCGGTTGGACGGAATTGCGCGCCATCATGGCCCGCGACAAGAAGGCCCGCGGCTCCACCTTGCGTCTCGTCCTCCTCGACGGGCTCGGCCACCCCCTGGTGCGCCCTGGGGTCGACGAAGCCGTGCTCGAAGCGGCCTTCGCCGACCTGGTGGAGGCGGCGTGACGGCCGTACCGCTTCCGCCCGGCGCCTCCGATGCCCGGTGTGTCCGCACAAGGGGGTAGGATCGCTGAGGCGTTCGCCGGGATCCCGACAAGATAAGGACGAAGAGTGGTTTCAACGAATGATCTGAAGAACGGCATGGTGCTCGACCTCGACGGTCAGCTCTGGAGCGTTGTCTGGTTCCAGCACCACAAGCCCGGCAAGGGCAACACGGTGGTTCGCACCAAGCTCAAGCACGTGCTCTCCGGCAAGGTCGTCGACCGCACGTTCAACTCCGACACCAAGGTCGACACCGCTCAGGTCGATCGTCGTGAGATGCAGTACCTCTATCACGACGGCGACGGTTTCGTCTTCATGGACACCTCGGATTACTCCCAGATCACCATCCCGGACGACGTCGTCGGCGACGCCAAGAACTTCATGCTGGAGAACCAGCTCGCCACCGTCGCCATGCACGAGGGCAATCCGCTCTTCGTCGAGCTTCCGGCCTCGGTCGAACTCGTCGTCACCTACACCGAACCGGGTCTTCAGGGCGATCGCTCCTCGGCGGGCACGAAGCCGGCCACGCTCGAGACGGGTCTGACGATCCAGGTGCCGCTGTTCATCACGACCGACGAGAAGATCAAGGTCGACACCCGCGACGGTTCCTACATCGGCCGTGTCTGAACCGGTGACGGCGACGCCGGCGTCTTCCGCTTCGGCCCCCCCGGCGCCGTCCCCGGCCGCCAAGACGCCCCATCGTTCGGGGCGGCGCAAGGCCCGCAAATACGCTCTCGACCTCCTCTTCGCCGCCGATCTGCGTCAAACTGACGCCGTGGCGGTGTTGGAGGAGTACGAGCCGGTGGCCGATCCGCCCATCAGCTCGTACACGCGTGCCCTGGTGCGCGGGGTCGCCGAGGAGAGGGGAGAGATCGACGCTCTCCTGCGTGGCGGCCTGAAGAACGGCTGGACGCTCGAACGGATGCCGCGCGTCGATCGCAACCTGGCCCGGATCGCGCTCTTCGAGATCCGCCATGGCCTGCCCGCCGAAGTCGCCATCAGCGAGGCCGCCGCTTTAGCCGCCGAATTGTCGACCGACGACTCGCCATCGTTCCTCCACGGCCTGCTCGGCGCGATCGGACGGTCGAGCGCCGAAGACTCCCCGGAGGACGCCCGTGAGGCAGGCCCTGAGACCGGCGCTGGGACGGGCGCTGAGACGGACACGATGGTTGATTCAGCCCCGCGCGCCGGTATAACGGAACCAACCGCTGTCGCCATGACGGCGGACGACGCCATCGCTCCTTGGGAGACGACGGCCCCAGCCGACATCGACTGACCGAGAAAGGGCGGTGATGACCCCCGATCAACCGACGATCGCCGAGCACGATCCGACGACCACCCACTCCTTAGCGACTTCTTCCGATCACCGACGACCGGCGCTCCTCGTCCTTGAGGACGGGCGGGCGTTTTCCGGAGTGTCCTTCGGCGCCACGGGGGAGACGACGGGCGAGGCGGTCTTCGCCACCGGCATGTCCGGTTACCAGGAGACGTTGACGGATCCGAGCTATCAAGGGCAGATCGTCGTCGCCACCGCCCCGCACATCGGCAACACCGGGTGGAACGACGAGGACGACGAGTCGCGCCGGATCTGGGTGGCCGGCTACGTCGTGCGCGATCCCTCGCCGCGGCCGTCGAACTGGCGCTCACGCCGCAGCCTCGACGCCGAACTCGTCGCCCAAGGCATCGTCGGCATCGCCGGGATCGACACCCGGGCCTTGACCCGCCACCTGCGCGAACTCGGCGCCATGCGGTCGATCATCTCGACCGACGACCTCGACGTCGCCTCGTTGACGGAGAAGGTCCGCCGTTCGCCCACGATGACGGGCGCCTACCTCGCCGGTGAGGTGACGACAGCGAAGCCCTATGTCGTCCCCGCCGCCGAACCGCGCCAGTTCACGGTCGTCGCCGTCGACCTCGGCCTCAAAGCGATGACGCCCACCCTCATGAGCCAGCGCCATATCGATGTCCATGTCGTGCCGGCCGGCGCCACGATCGAGCAGATCGAGCAGATCGCCCCCGATGGCGTCTTTTTCTCCAACGGCCCCGGCGATCCGGCCGCCGACGACGCCTCGGTCGAGTTGTTGCGCCAGGTCTTAGCTCGGCGCATCCCCTTCTTCGGTATCTGTTACGGCAATCAGATCTTCGGCCGGGCCCTCGGTTTCGGCACCTACAAGTTGCGTTACGGCCACCGTGGCGTCAACCAGCCGGTCCAGGAGGTGGCGGGCGGAACCGTCGAGATCACCGCTCACAATCATGGTTTCGCTGTCGACGCGCCGCTCGGGCGCGACCTCGAGACCGATTTCGGGACGGCCAGAGTCAGCCACATCTGCCTCAACGACGACGTCGTCGAGGGCCTCGAATTGCGCGACGGCGATCGTCTCGTCGCCTTCTCCGTCCAATACCACCCGGAGGCCGCCGCTGGCCCCCACGACGCCGCCCATCTCTTCGACCGCTTCACCGCCCTCATGGCAGCGGCCCGGCCGCGTCCTCAGACAACGCCACCTGCGGAACCGCCGGATGAGGCGGACGGAATCGCCAGCACAGGGGAGGTCCGCTGATGCCCCGTCGCGACGACATCCGCTCCGTCCTCGTCATCGGCTCCGGCGCCATCGTCATCGGTCAGGCCTGCGAGTTCGATTACTCCGGCACCCAGGCTTGTCGGGTGCTCAAGGAGGAGGGCTATCGCGTCGTCCTCGTCAACTCGAACCCGGCGACGATCATGACCGATCCCGAGATGGCCGACGCCACCTACATCGAACCGATCACCCCGGAGTTCGTCACCCGCGTCATCGAGAAGGAACGTCCCGACGCCCTCCTCGCCACCATGGGCGGGCAGACCGCCCTCAACACCGCCGTCGCCTTGGCGGAAAGTGGGGCGCTTGAGCGCTACGGGGTCGAGTTGATCGGCGCCGGCATCGAGGCGATCCGCCGGGGCGAGGATCGTGAGGCGTTCAAGGAGATCGTCACCTCGATCAGCGTCGACGGGATCCCCGCCGAGGTGGCCCGCTCCGTCATCTGCCACAGCGTCGACGAGGTGGTCGCCGCTGCCGAGACGCTGGGCTATCCGGTCGTCTTGCGACCGTCATACACCCTCGGCGGCGTCGGCTCCGGCTTCGTCCATGATGAGGCGGAGGCCCGCCGCCTGGCCGCGATCGGCCTCGACGCCTCCCCGGTGACGGAAGTCCTCGTCGAGGAGTCGATCCTCGGCTGGAAGGAGTTCGAACTCGAGGTCATGCGTGACGGCAAGGACAACGTCGTCATCGTCTGCTCGATCGAGAACGTCGATCCGATGGGCGTCCACACCGGCGACTCCATCACTGTCGCCCCCGCCCTCACCTTGACCGACCGCGAATATCAACGGTTGCGCGACATCGCCATCGCCGTCATCCGCGCCGTCGGCGTCGAGACGGGCGGGTGCAACATCCAGTTCGCCGTCAACCCGGACAACGGGCGGATCATCGTCATCGAGATGAACCCTCGTGTCTCGCGCTCCTCGGCCTTGGCTTCGAAGGCGACGGGGTTCCCCATCGCCAAGATCGCCACCCTCGTCGCCGTCGGGTACACCCTCGACGAGATCCGCAACGACATCACTCGGGAGACACCGGCCAGCTTCGAGCCGACCCTCGACTACATCGTCGTCAAGGTGCCCCGTTTCGCGTTCGAGAAATTCCCCACCGCCGAGGACACGTTGACGACCCATATGCAGTCGGTCGGCGAGGCGATGGCGATCGGGCGTAACTTCACCGAGGCGCTCGGCAAGGCGCTCCGTTCGCTCGAGGATCCCCGGGCCCCCCTCGTGTTGACCGGGGAGATCACCGCCTCGAAGGAGGATCTCGTCCGCGCCGCCGCCCGGCCCCATGACGGCCGCCTCGGCGTCGTCGTCACCGCGTTGCGAGCCGGGGCGACGATCGAGGAGCTCTACGCCGCCACGAAGATCGACCCGTGGTTCCTCGATCAACTCGCCCTCATCGTCGAGGTGGCCGGCGCGGTCGCCGAGGCGCCCCAGTTGACGGCCGATGTCATCCGCCACGGCAAACGCCATGGGCTCTCCGACGATCAGATCGGGGCCCTGCGCGGCGTGAGCGGCGACGAGATCCGTTTGTTGCGCTGGGAGATGGAGATCCACCCCGTCTTCAAGACGGTCGACACCTGCGCCGCCGAGTTCGCCGCTCGCACGCCCTACCACTATTCGACCTACGACGAGGAGAGCGAGGTAGAGCCGCGCACCAAGGAGGCGATCCTCATCCTCGGCTCCGGCCCGAACCGGATCGGGCAGGGCATCGAGTTCGATTACTCCTGCGTCCACGCGGCCATGGCCTTGTCTGAGGCCGGCTACGAGACGGTCATGGTCAACTGCAACCCGGAGACCGTCTCGACCGACTACGACACCTCCGACCGCCTCTACTTCGAACCGTTGACGTTGGAAGACGTCCTCGAGGTGCACCGGGTCGAGTCGTTGGCTGGGCCGATCGCCGGGACGATCGTCCAGTTGGGCGGGCAGACTCCGCTCAAGCTGGCTCAACCGCTCAAGGACGCCGGGGTCGAGATCATCGGCACGCCACCGGAGGCGATCCACCTGGCCGAGGAGAGGGGCGCTTTCGGGCGGCTCCTGCGCGAGGCCGGGCTGCCTGCGCCGCGCTATGGGATGGCCGCCTCCCCGGAGCAGGCCGGTGAGATCGCCGAACAGATCGGTTTCCCCGTTCTCGTGCGGCCGAGCTATGTCCTCGGTGGGCGCGGCATGGCGATCGTGGCGGACGCTCAGACTTTGACCGACTACGTCACGACGGTGACGCGGGCCAGCGCCGACGATCCCGTCATGATCGACAAATTCCTCGACGACGCCATCGAGCTCGACGTCGACGCCCTCTTCGACGGCGCCGACCTCTACCTCGGCGGAATCATGGAACACATCGAGGAGGCCGGGGTCCATTCTGGCGACTCCGCCTGCAGTCTGCCGCCGATGACGCTGGGTCAAGAGGTTGTCGACGCGGTCCGCCGGGCGACCCGGGCGATCGCCGACGGGGTCGGGGTGCGCGGCCTCATCAATATCCAATACGCACTTGTCGGCGACATCTTGTATGTGCTCGAGGCCAATCCTCGGGCCTCGCGGACGGTTCCCTTCGTCTCCAAGGCGACGGGCGCCCAACTGGCCAAGGCGGCCGCTCTGCTCATGACGGGTCGTCCCATCGCCACGTTACGAGCGGAGGGCCGGTTGCGCGCCGAGGGCGATGGCGCGGTGGCGCCCGAGGGCACGCCGATCGCCGTCAAGGAAGCGGTCATGCCGTTCAGCCGCTTCCACACTTCTGAGGGGAAGAACGTCGACACCTTGCTCGGGCCGGAGATGAAGTCGACCGGGGAGGTCATGGGCTTGGCGCCGACCTTCGGGGTCGCCTTCGCCAAGAGCCAGACCGGTTCTTACGGTTCCTTGCCGACGGAGGGCACGGCTTTCATCTCGGCCGCCAACGCCGACAAACGCAACACGATCCTGCCGGTGCAGATGCTCTCGGAGATGGGTTTCACCATCGTCGCCACCGCCGGGACGGCGCGGATCTTGCGCCGTAACGGCATCAAGGCGATCGCGGCCCGTAAGTTCACCCAGTGCCCGGGCCGCGACGGCGAGCCGACGATCGTCGACATGATCCTGGCCGGGCAGATCGACCTCGTCTTCAACACCCCGCGGGGCAACTCTAGTTCAGGCGATCCGCGCCGCGACGGTTACGAGATCCGCACCGCCGCCGTCTTGCGCGACATCCCCTACATCACGACGGTTCAGGGCCTCATCGCCACCGTCCAGGGCATCACCGCCCTGCGACAAGGCGAGATCGAGGTCGCCTCGCTCCAGGAGTGGGCCGGGGCCACCGCCGAGCGCTTCGGCGTCGCCCGATGAACGGGTGGCCCGCGCCTGGGTTGCCGCCGGAGATCCTCACCGCCGGTTACGAGCATCTTCTGCGCCCGCTGCTCTTCCGCAGCCACGGCGGCGATCCCGAGGCCATCCACGAGACGATGATCGCCCTGCTCGCCCGGCTCGGCCGCACTCCCGCTCCGGGGCTCATCCGGCTCATCACCGGCGCGCCCCGTTCGGCGGTGACGGTGGCGGGGATCCGCTTCCCGGGCCGGATCGGGCTGGCCGCGGGCCTCGACAAAGACGGTCTGGCGGCCCCGCTGTGGGGGGCTCTCGGTTTCGGTTTCGCCGAACTCGGCACCGTCACCCCGCGCCCGCAACCCGGAAATCCGGCGCCTCGGCTCTTTCGGCTGCGCCGCTCCCGCGCCATCCTCAACCGGATGGGTTTCAACAACGACGGCGCCGCTTGCTTGGCCGAGCGGCTCAACGGGTTCGGCGCCCGCCGCGGCGAGGGGCTCGCCGGCATCCCGCTGGGCGTCTCGATCGGTAAGAACAAGACGACCCTCGAAGAGGAGGCGGTCGAGGATTACCTCGCCGCTTTGACGATGGTCGCGCCCTACGCCGACTATCTCGCCATCAACGTCTCCAGCCCTAACACGCCGGGGCTGCGCCGCCTCCAGGACGCCGGACGGTTGAGGGGTCTGCTCAGCTCGGTGACACGTGAGACGCGTCGCCTCAATCCGGAGGCGCCGATCCCCGTCTTCGTCAAAGTCGCCCCCGATCTCGACGAGGAGGGGTTCGACGATGTCGTCGCAGCCGTCGAGCAGTCCGGCGCGGCGGGCCTCATCGCCACGAACACAACTGTGTCAAGAGCAGGTTTACGGGGCAATGACGGCCGTTTGGCCAGTGAGGCTGGCGGACTGTCCGGGGCTCCGTTGACGGCGCGCGCCCGGGCCGTGGTGGCAGCGCTGAGGACGCGCACGCGCCTGCCCATCATCGCCTCCGGCGGAGTCATGACGCCGAGCGACGCTGTCGCCCTCATCGATGCGGGAGCCGATCTCGTCGAGATCTGCACCGGGTTCATCTACTCCGGCCCCGGCCTCGTCACCGGAGCCGATCGTCGCCTGGCCAGTCATCGGTCGGAGCGAATCTAGGCCGAGGCCACGGCCTGGCGGGAAGGCAGAGCGATGGAGTCGTACCACGAACGTCTGCGGCTGGCGACGGGGCGCCTCGGCGCCTTGTGCGCCGGGATCGACCCCCATCCCGGGTTGCTCGCCCAGTGGGGGTTGCCCAACGACGCGGCCGGCGTGGAACGCTTCGCGCTCACCGTCGTCGAAGCCTTGGCCGACACGGTGGCCGTCGTCAAACCCCAATCGGCGCTCTTCGAAGCCCAGGGGTCGGCTGGGGTGGCCGCGCTCGAGCGGACGATCGCCGCGGCCCGGGAAGCCGGGCTTCTCGTCATCGTGGACGCCAAACGGGGCGACATCGGCTCGACGATGGCCGCTTACGCCGAGGCCTATCTCGGTGGCGGTCCACTCAGCGGCGACGCCGTCACGCTGAGCCCCTACCTCGGCTTCGGTTCGCTCGCCCCCGCCCTGGACGCGGCGCGGCGCACGGGCCGGGGGGTCTATGTCCTCGCCCGGACGAGCAATCCAGAAGGCGCCTGCCTCCAGAGTGCTGTCACCGCGACGGGGGAGACGGTGGCCCAGTCGATCGTCGATGCCGCCACTGCCGCCAATCAGGAAGGGGTCGAGGGGGTGGCCGGGCTGGTCGTGGGCGCCACCCATGCCACGACCGGTCTCGACCTCGGCGGCTTCGCCGGTTCGATCCTCGCCCCCGGGGTCGGCGCCCAAGGCGGCACCATGGCCGGGGTCCGCGCCCTGTTCGGCGACAGTCCGGCCCTCGTGCTGCCCTCGGCCAGCCGTGAGATCCTCTCCGCCGGCCCCGATCCGGCTCTTCTGCGTGACGCCGCCCGCCGCTTGCTCGGCGCCTGAGACCACGCCGTCTTCGCGACGCTGGCGAGAGGCTCGCACCCAGGATCGGGAAGCACACCGCGCCTGTCTTCATGGGGACAAGGGAAGATGTGCTGACCCAGTCGATGCCGGACCGCCTGGAGGGAATGGGGCTGGTCGATCGGGGTTGGCACCGATTCGTGATCCGCTCACTAGGCGTGAGGCGTCGTTCGGGGCTAAGCTTGTATCTATGATGTGAGGCCGTCGACGACCCCTCTCCGGCGCCCGGATCATGTCCCCCTTTTGATGGAACGGAGACAGCATGCCGATCCCCCAGTTGTCCGCAGAGCAACTTCAGGAGGCTCGCCAGGCGGCGACCGCGGCGCGCCGAGCCCGGGCGGAGTTCAAGAGTCGTATCCGACGCGGTGAATTGACCTTCTCCCAGGCCTTGGAGGAAGCGGAGAAAGATCCTGTCCTCGCCCATATCCGGGTGTTCGATTTCCTCATGGCGTTGCCCCGAGTGGGGGAGAAGAAGGCCAACGAGCTCATGGAGACGCACCGGATCGCCCGGAGCCGTCGGATCCAAGGCCTCGGTCCGCGTCAGGTCGAGAGCCTGCGCTCCGAATTCGTCCACTGAACCCGGTGTTTTCGCCACGTGGTGCGGTTGTGACCGAGGCTTGGTGTGATGACACCTCCAGGGCCGAGGTGAGGAGATGAACAGTGTCGTCTTCCCACCTTGATGAGGCCATGGTGGTTCGTTTCGCGCCCACTGTCGTTGTCGGCCCGAGCGGCGTGGGCAAGGGAACGATCGTCTCCCGTTTGGCGTCGCGATACCCCTGTGTGTGGGTGTCCGTCTCGGCGACGACACGCCCGCCGCGCCCGCGTGAGATCGACGGGGTCTCCTACCATTTCGTCTCCGACGCCCAGTTCGACACCCTCATCGCTGAGGACGGCCTGCTCGAATGGGCGACGGTTCATGGTTCCGCCCGTTATGGCACTCCCTTGGCGCCCGTGGCCCAGAAGATCGACGAGGGGCGCGCCGTCGTCCTCGAACTCGATTATCAAGGCGCCCGCCAGACGATGGCCCGCTTGGCGCAGGCGCGCAGTGTGTTCATCGCCCCGCCGTCGTGGGAGGAATTGGAACGCCGGTTGCGTGGCCGGGGCACTGAGTCGGCGGAGGTGATCGCCCGGCGTTTGGAGACGGCCCGGCTCGAGATGGAGACGATCGAAGAGTGGTCGACGGTGATCGTCAATCGAGAAGTGGAGGAAGCTCTCGCTGAACTGGTAGAATTCATTGGTCTGCGGCCTGCGACATCTCATAGTGAATGAAGGTTGAACTTGAGCACGTATGCGCAAGAAGGAATAACGAATCCCCCCATCGACGATCTGTTGGAGCGGGTCGACTCGAAGTATCGGCTTGTGCTCTTCGCCGCCAAGCGCGCCCGTCAGATCAACGCTTACTATTCACAACTCGGCGAGGGCCTGCTCGAGAACGTCGGCCCCCTCGTCGAATCCACCCCGATCGAGAAGCCACTGTCGATCTCGCTGCGTGAGATCGAAGCCGATCTCGTCGAATACCAGGAGATCGATCCGGAAGCTGAAGCGGCCGCCCGTGAGGAAGCCCTCAAGGATTCCGCCTTCGACTTCTCCAATCCTTTCGGCGACACGGATCTTCCGGAGATGCCGGATCTGACGTTGGCCGAGTTCACGGACACCCCCGAGGCGTCCTGAACTAGGCGGGCGACGCCCAGCGGTGATCCGCCCGCTCTGTTTTGTCACTGTCACCGTCAGAGAGAACCCTCCCCTATGAATTCCCCGGCCGCGCGGATGATTCCGCGTACCTTCACCTCGGAATCGGTCACCGAGGGGCATCCCGACAAAGTGGCCGACGCCATCTCCGATCGCATCCTTGACGCCCTCCTCGAGCAAGACGCCACCTCGCGTGTCGCCATCGAGACGCTGCTGACGACGGGCACGGTCGTCGTCGCCGGAGAGGTGACGACGCGGGGCTACGCCGACATCGCCACCTTGGTGCGCCAGACGATCCTCGACATCGGGTATGACTCCGACCTCATGGGATTCGACGGCAATTCCTGTGGGGTGCTCGTCGCCATCGGCAACCAGTCGCCCGATATCGCCCTGGGCGTCGATCAGGCCGAGGAGAGCCGCGACGGCTCCGCCGATCAGTACGACCAACAGGGCGCCGGCGACCAAGGCCTCATGTTCGGCTACGCCTGCCGCGACACCCCCAGCCTCATGCCCGCCCCGATCGACGTCTCCCACCGTTTGGCCGAAGAGCTCTCGGTCGTGCGCAAACAGGGCGCTCTCGCTTGGTTGCGCCCCGATGGCAAGACACAGGTGACGATCCGTTACGAGGACGGCCGCCCCACCGGTATCGACACGATCGTGTTATCCACTCAGCATGACGCCGACATCGCCCAGGACCAGATCAAGGCCGAGGTGACGGAGGCGATCATCACGCCGGTCGTAGCCCGCTATGGCTGGTCTCTGGCGGAGACGAGGGTCCTCGTCAACCCGACCGGGCGTTTCGTCACCGGCGGCCCCATGGGCGACGCCGGGGTGACGGGCCGCAAGATCATTGTCGACACCTATGGCGGCATGGCCCGTCACGGCGGCGGCGCCTTCTCCGGCAAAGACCCCTCGAAGGTCGATCGTTCCGCCGCCTATGCTCTGCGCTGGGTGGCGAAGAACATCGTCGCCGCCGGGCTGGCCGATCGCTGTGAGATCCAGGCGGCCTACGCCATCGGGCGGGCTCATCCCGTCGCCGTCGATCTCGATTGCTTCGGCACGGAGGCGGTGCCCGTCGATGACATCCGCCAGGCCGTCCTCGGCGTCTTCGACCTGCGGCCGCGCGCCATCATCGATCAGCTCGATCTGCTCCGCCCGATCTACTCCCAGGTGACGAACTATGGTCATTTCGGCCGTGAGAACGCGGCCATGACGTGGGAGAACATCGATCGAGCAGACGCGTTGGCCCGCGCCGTCCGCGGCTGACCGTGTTCCCGGCCGTCGCCCAGGTTTACGTCGACGTCCCCCTGCCCCACCTCGACCATGTCTTCGACTATGGGATCCCCGCTGAGTTTCTCGACCAGGTGAGTCCGGGGATCCGCGTCAAGGTGCGTTTCGCCGGGCGGATCGTCAACGCCTGGGTCGTCGCCGTCGAACCCACGAGCGATATCGGGAAGCTGTCTCCCATCCACAAGATCGTCTCCCCGGCGCCGGTCATGCCTCCTGGGTTGATCCGACTCATCCGCGCGGTGGCGGATCATATGGCGGGCACGTTCGCCGATGTCGCCCGCCTCGCCGTCCCACCCCGCCACGCCGCCACGGAGAAAGCGGCCGTTCGCGAACAGGGGAGAGATCGCCCTGATATCTCGGCATCGTGGTCCTCCAGTCCCCTGGCCCTGTATCCGGCCGGGGAAGGATTCCTCGAGTCGATTCGCTCGGGCGGTTCGCCCCGGGCGGCGTGGTCGGTCGTGCCGGTGGCGGAGCGGATCGGCGACTGGGCCGAGGGGTTCGCTGCCGCAGCAGCCGCCTGTGTGGAGTCGGGGCGTTCGGCTGTCCTCCTCGTGCCCGACGCCCGCGACTGCCCGGTGCTCCTCGCCGCCCTCGAACGGCGGATCGACCCTTCCCTCATCGTGCGCCAGACCGCCGACGAGGGCCCAGCTGCCCGCTATCGCGGGTATCTCGCCGCGCTTCACGGCCGGGCCCGCGTCGTCGTCGGCTCCCGCGCCGCCGCCTACACGCCGGTTGTCGATTGCGGCCTCATCGCGCTGTGGGACGACGGGGACGGCTCCTACCGCGAGCAGCGTGCCCCCTACCCGGCCACTCGTGACGTCGTCGCCCTGCGAGCGGCCCAGGAGCACACGGCTGTCCTCTTCGCCTCCCACGCGCGTTCCTGCCAACTCGAAGCCTGGGTCGAGCGGGGTTGGCTCACCCCCATCGCCACCACCACGGTCGAGGCCCGCCGCCAGGCCCCCCTCGTGCGGGTGGCGGAGGACCCCCGGCCGGGGGCGGCGACCGCGCGCATGCCGCGCGACGTCTTCACGACGATCCGCTCCGGCCTCGTCGAAGGGCCCGTTCTCGTCCAAACCCCCTATCGCGGTCATCGTCGCCACCTCTCCTGCGCCGGATGCGGAGGCGCCGTGCTCTGTTCATGCGGCGGACCGTTCGCCGAGGAGGACACCGGGTGGGGCCAGGCGGCGACGCGTTGCCAATGGTGCGGGCGCGACCTTGGCCAGTGGCAGTGCGCGCAGTGCGGCGGGCGTCGGGTCCGCGCCGTCGTGGCCGGAGACCGGCGGATCGCCGAGGAATTGGCCCGAGCCTTCCCCGGAACCACCCTTCTCTCCTCCGATGCGCAGGCGCCGGTCAGCGCGGTGGGGGAGGAGCCGCTCATCGTCGTCTCCACCCCCGGGTGCGAACCGGCCGCCGCCCAGGGGTATGCCGCCGCCGTCATCCTCGACGCCCAAGCCGCCCTCGCCCGGCCCGACTTGGCTGCGGCCGAGGAGGCGATGCGCCGCTGGCTCGCCGTCGTCGCCCTCGTCCGCGCGGCCGAGCGGGGCGGTGTCGTCGCCGTCGTCGGCCCGGCCCAGGACCGGGCGATCCAAGCTCTCGTCCGCCTCGACCCGGCCGGGTTCGCCGCCCGTGAGCTCGAGGATCGCCGGGCCGCTCAATTCCCTCCCGCCGTTCGGTTGGCGACGATTCGCGGCGAGGCCACCGCTGTCGCCGAGGCGGCCGACGCACTGAGCGTCGAGCCGGGATTCACCCTGACCGAACCGATCCCCGTCGAGACGACCCGGCCCCGGGGGGACGAGTCGGAAGGAGTCGAGGAGACGATGCTGCTCGTGCGGGCCCCGGCGGATCAGGGCGAACGTCTGGCCGTGTCTCTTCACGCTTGCGCCGCTCGTCGGAGCCGGGCCAAAGCGACTCCGTTGACGATCCGGATCGATCCTGTATCGCTGTGAGACGATGTGGTTGGCAGACCGTACGACGCCCGGTCAACATGTATTTTCCCCGACCGGGTGAGCTGACGGGATGAGCTGGCTCTCGATGTCAGCCCGGCATTTCTTCCCTGACCGTGTGGGCTGACGATCACGGTGTCGAGGCGACATGGTCATGGGGACTGAGGTTGATGAACCCCCGAAGCGTCCGTGGCAGCAGCGTGTGTCCATGACCTACGGAATCGCTCGCCCGGTAGGGTGACGACACCACCCCTGTTCTCAAGGAGGTCTCATGCGGCTCGTCTTCGCCGGCACCCCCGCTGTCGCCCTGCCCAGTGTGGAAGCGCTCGCTGCCCGGCATGAGATCGTCGCCGTGCTGACGCGCCCGCCGGCCCGCCAGGGGAGGAGCTCCAAACTCGTCGCCTCCCCGGTGGCCCAGTGGGCCGACGAGCATGGCGTCGAGATCCTCGACCCGCCCATCCCGCGCGACCCGGCCTTGGCCGAACGTCTCCGCGACCTCGCCCCCGACGTCTGCCCCGTCGTCGCCTACGGCGGGCTCATCACCGACGAGCTCTTGGCCATTCCGCCTGGCGGCTGGGTCAACCTCCACTTCTCATCCCTGCCGGCCTATCGCGGCGCCGCCCCGGTGCAACGCGCCATCCTCGCCGGGGAGGACGTGCTCGGCTTGACAACCTTTCGGCTCGTACCTGAACTCGACGCCGGCCCCGTCCTCGAACAAATCCAGACCCCGCTCGGGGAACACGAGAATTCCGGCGAAGCCCTCGACCGTCTCGCCGGGATCGGCGCCGACCTCTTGGTCAGCAGCGTCGAGCGGGCGGCCGCCGGGGAACCGGGTGAGCCGCAAGACACCTCGGGAGTCTCCTTCGCCCCGAAGATCACCGTCGAGGAAGTCGCCATCGACTGGTCTCGCCCGGCCACCGAGATCGACCGCCTCGTCCGTGCCGCCCACCCCAACCCCGGCGCCTGGACGATCCTTGACGGCGCTCGGCTCAAACTCGCCGCCGTCGAGGTGACTGACGAGACGCTCCCTCCGGGCCGGTTGGACATCCGCAAGCGCGAGGTTCTCGCAGGAACCGGTTCGACCGCCCTTCGTCTCCTCAGCGTCGTCCCATCGGGGAAGAAGGCGATGGCGGGCCCGGACTGGGCCCGGGGCCTCCATGTCCCCGAAGGCGGGCTGACCTTGAGCGAACCCGGGGGGCACGTGTGACCACGCCATGGTCCGTTGACGTGATGACCCGGTCGGTCGGCGATGATTCCCCTGAGCTCCTCGACGTCTTTGTGACAAGGGATGGCGTGCTGGTGGGAAGTCGTGACCCCGGTGAAGCGCGGGGGGATCTCCGGAACGACGCCCCGTGGTGAGCTCCGGTTCCCCCCGATCAGCTGGTCGGCCACGGCGCCGTCCGCGATCCTCTGGTTCCCGCAGTCGCACCGTCGATCCGGCGCGCGATCTCGCCTTCACGGTGCTGCGACGTGTTTTCGGCGAGGGGGCGTACGCCAACGTCGCCCTCAACGAAGCCCTCTCCCAAGAGCGGCTGGTAGGCCGTGACGCCCGCTTCGTCACCGCCCTCGTCGACGGCGTGTGCCGCTGGCAGGGAACCTACGACGCCATCATCGAAGCGGCCGGTGGGCGGGCTCTCGGCACGCTCCAGCCCAGCGTCGTCGACCTCCTCCGTCTCGGCGCCCACGAGATCCTCGGCCTGCGCGTGCCGATAGCGGCCGCCGTGACGACGACGGTCGATCTCGCCGCGCTGCGCGTGGGGGAGCGGGTCACCGGAGTCGTCAACGCCATCCTGCGCAAAGTCGCCGCCCACGACCTCGACGGGTGGATCGCTGAGCTCGGGCCTGGCCGCGACGGTATCGACCGCCTCGCCTTGGCGACTGCCCACCCCCGCTGGATCGCTGAGGTGTATACCGGCCTGCTCGGGGGCGACGAGGCTCGACTCGCCTTGGAAGCCAACAATGAACCGGCCCCGACGACGTTGGCCGTCCGCCCCGGCCTCATGACCATCGACGACCTCATCGCCGAAATCAATGCGCTCGGGTCGGACCCTTTTGCTCAGCGAGAGAGGTCAATCTCGATCGATTCACCAACCGACTCCCCGCTGGGCTCTTCCATTCAGGAGAAGAGGGGAGACGAGGACCCTCGCGAAGACGAACCCGAGGAAGACGTCACCGAGTCGAGGGAGGGAGAGGCGGGGAAAGACAACGCCGACGGCCCTAGCGTCGCCGGCCCCGGCGCAGCAAGCCCCGGACGATGGTCCCCCCTTGCCGTGACGATAACGGGCGATCCCGGCCGCCTCGCCGCAGTTAGAGAGGGGCGGGCCGGAGTCCAAGACGAGGGCTCCCAACTCATGGCTCTCGCCCTCGCCCGGCTCGACGCCCCCGCCGGGCCGTGGCTCGACCTGTGTGCCGGCCCCGGAGGCAAAGCGGCTCTCCTGGCCGGGTTCGCCCACGAACGAGGCGACTGGCTCCTCGCCAACGAACGTCATCCGCACCGGGCCGCGCTCGTCGCCCAAGCAGTCCGGTCTTACCCCTTCCCTGTGCCGGTCGTCGCCGGAGATGGGACGCGCCCCACCTGGCGAGAGGGTTCATTCGCCCGGGTCCTCGTCGATGCACCCTGCACCGGGCTCGGGGCGCTACGCCGCCGCAGCGACGCCCGCTGGCGCAAAACCCCCGGCGATCTCTCCGAACTGCACGACTTGCAAGTTCGCCTCCTCGACGTCGCGCTCGACTCACTCGTTCCCGGAGGGGTCGCCGCGTATGTCACGTGTTCGCCGCACCCGGTCGAAACCGTCGACGTCGTCGCAGAGGTTCTTGCTCAGCGCGATGATGTCGAGCTTCTCGATGCGTCCGATTTGTTCGACGGAGTTCCGGGGGCTGCGAGAGGAGAGGCCGGATCCGACTTTGGTCCGTACGCCCAACTGTGGCCCCATCGCCATGGGACCGACGCGATGTTCGGAGCTTTTCTCAGGCGACAATGACACGCACTCGTGTTCTCGCTGAGAGTGGGAGATTACGGAGGACGGTGTCGCCTGCCATCCCCGGTTTTCCCAGTGAGTTCACCATTGAGACAGGGGCGCTCTTCCTGGTTCCTTCTCTGGTTTTCAGCTGACCACGAGTCCAAAGTTCAGACGATGAGGACCTAGAAAAATAACCAATGTTCGGGAGCTTCGGATCAGGACCACAGGACGTGGAGTGATGAGCCGATTCCCCGCCTTGCCCACGTAAGATGACTCTGTGACTATGCGGATTACCCCCAGTGTCCTCAATGCCGATCTGTCGCGGCTCAGCGATGAGATCGCCCGTATCCCCTCGGCCGACGGCGTCCACCTCGACGTCATGGACGACCACTTCGTGCCCAATATGACGTTCGGCTTGCCCGTCGTCACGGCGGTGCGGGCAGCGACGACGTTGCCGCTCGACATCCACCTCATGATCGAGGACCCGGACCGTTGGGCCCCCGGCTACACCGAGGCCGGGGCGGAGATCGTCACCTTTCACATCGAGGCCGCTTCGGCGCCGATCCGGCTCATCCGCGAGATCCATCGTCTCGGCGGCAAAGCGGGCGTGGCGCTCAATCCGGCGACCCCGGCGAACACGATCGCAGCACTCGTCGACGAGATCGACCTAGTCCTCGTCATGAGCGTCGAACCCGGCTTCGGCGGGCAATCGTTCCTGCCGGTCGTCTTACCTAAGGTCGCCGAGATCCGCCATCTCATCACCGCTTCCGGGCGCGACATCCTCCTCCAGATGGATGGCGGCGTCTCGGATCAGACGATCGCCCGCTGCGTCGAGGCGGGAGCCGACACCTTCGTCGCCGGATCGGCCGTCTTCCGGGCCGACGATCCCGACGTCGCCGTCACACAACTGCGCGATCTCGCCAAAGCCGCCGCCTCCCAGAACCCACCCGATTACGATGGTGCTGGGTTCCGCTGACGCCGAGCAGGCCACCTCGACCGCAGGCTCACGCCTCGGCGACCTGAAGCTGAAGAATCAGAAGGAGAACTGACGATGCGCTATATCTCGACTCGCGGCTATGGCGCCGACCGCGACCTCGGCTTCACCGACATCCTCCTCGAGGGCCTCGCCCCCGACGGCGGGCTCTACGTGCCCGAGACGTACCCGACGATCACCGCCGACGATCTCACCCGATGGCGGTCCCTCCTCGCCGAGACGGGCTACGCCGCTGTCGCCGCCGAGATCCTCGCCCGTTTCGCCGACGACATCGACCCGGCCGAGCTACGGGCGATGTGCGATCGCGCTTATACGGCTGAGAAGTTCGGCACCACGACCGTCGCCCCTGTCACCAAGCTCGAGGACGGACTCTTCCTCGCCCATCTCTCCGAGGGCCCGACGGCGGCCTTCAAGGACATGGCGATGCAACTGCTCGCCCAATTCTTCGACGCCGCGCTGGCGAAGCGTGACACGCGGCTCACGATCGTCGGCGCGACTTCGGGCGACACCGGCTCAGCCGCCGAGCACGCCATGCTCACCGTCGATCGGGTGCAGGTGTTCATGCTGAGCCCCGAGGGCCGGATGACCCCGTTCCAACGCCAGCAGATGTACGGCATCGACGATCCGCGCGTCGTCAACGTCGTCGTCCCGGGCAGCTTCGACGACTGCCAAGACCTCGTCAAAGCGGTCAACGCCGACGCCGCGTTCAAGTCCCGCCATCGCATCGGCGCCGTCAACTCGATCAACTGGGCGCGGATCGTCGCCCAGGTCGTCTACTACATCACCAGTTGGATCCAAGTCGCCGAGGATCCGGGCGACGAGATCAGTTTCGCGGTGCCGAGCGGCAATTTCGGCAATATCCTCTCCGCTCACGTCGCCCGCATGATGGGGTTGCCGATCCGGCGCCTCATCTGCGCCACCAATGAGAACAATGTGCTGGCGGAGTTCTTCGAGACGGGGGTGTACCGGATCCGTTCGAGCCAAGAGACGCACGCCACCTCGAGCCCGTCGATGGATATCTCGAAGGCGTCCAATTTTGAGCGTTTCTTCTTCGACCTGACCGGCCGGGACGTCGCGACGACGGCCCGCATGTTCGGCGAGGAACTCGCCACGAGCGGCGTCATCGACATCTCCGGGAGCCCGTTGATAGGCGAGGTCTCCGCCAGCTACGGTTTCGTCGCCGGGACCTCCACCCACGCCGACCGCGTCGCCACGATCGCCGAGGTCCACCGCGACCAGGGCGTGCTCATCGACCCGCACACCGCCGACGGTGTCACCGTGGCCCGTCGCTTCGTCGGCGAGGAGCCCATCGTCGTCACTGAGACGGCGTTGCCCGTCAAGTTTGCCGCCACGATCCGCGAGGCCATCGGCGCCGACCCCGAGATCCCCCCTCGCTTCGCCGGGGTCATGGATTCAGCGGAGCATATCGTCCCTTGTCACAAGGATGTCGAGGAGTTGAAGGGGATCATCGAGGAACGGTCGCTCATCCGATGACGACGGTGAACAGTCCCATCACCCCGCGAAGCCCGTGGTCGACTTCCCTCATGTAGTTCACGGGCAACTTCGACATCGGGTCATGGAGTTCATATTTGTTGACGGTCATGATCTGGGAAACATTCACCACACTGTCTCGAGTGAGTCCTGTCACAGCAGAGGGAAGAAGCACATTCCCGGGTTTGCGGGCTGATTCAAGATTCGATGTGATAGTCGCAATGATGGTGGTTCCTAAACGGGATTGATTATAGGGATCCGATTGAACGACCAGGACGGGGCGGCGTTTCGCTGGTCGATGCCCGTCGGCTTCCCCCAAGTCTGCCCACCAGATGCTGCCCCGCTCGATCACCATTCGTCATCCTCCGTCGCTTGGAGGAGTTGGCGTCGAGAGTGAGCTAAAAACGCATGGTCTCCGGTTCCGTCATCTCCCGTCTCGTCGACATAGGCGTCGATCGCCTCCGATAAGGCCCGCCCCCGAAGCTCTTCGCTGTAGCGCATCGCCGCTGTCCGGAAGAACTCAGATCGGGAGACCCCGAGTTGTTGAGATAATTCATCCACCTCGGTGAGAACATCATCAGGAAGAGATATCGCGGTTTTCATAGGATGAGTATAACTCTGTCATACCACCCCGATGCGGTGATGAGCGCGCCTCCGATCGCCTCTGAGGCCGTCAATGAGTTTGCCCGCCGAAGCCCTCGGGCGGGTTGAAGCCGCCGTCAGCCGACTGGTTGCGGAAATACCGTTGGAACTCGGCGGCGATGTCGTCGCCGGAGTAGCGCGTCGGCGTCTCGTCGGAATTCTCCTCGAGATGGTGGATGTAGGTCGCGATCCCACGATCCTGTTCGATGACGGCGGAGATGCTGGCCTCCCAGGCGTCGGCCCGTTTGGGCAGTTCGCCGAGTTCGAGCGGTTCGTCGAAGAAATCCTCGAGGCGGCTGAGCAAGGCGAGGGTCGCTTTGGGGTTGGATCCGGCGGCGAGGTAGTGCGGCACCGAGGCCCACAGGCTGACGGCGGGAAGCCCGAGGGCGGAGCAAGCTTGAGCGATGACCCCGGAGATGCCGGTCGGGCCCTCATAGGTGGGCGCCTCGGCGCCGAAAGCCTCCTGGATGCGCGCGTCCGTGCTCGTCAACGTGACGGGCACGGGGCGGGTGTGGGGCAGTTCGCTCAGCATCGAGCCGAGAATGGCAACGAGGTCTGGGTCGACGCTGCGCAAGACCTGGGAGAACTCGCGGGCGAACTGGGGCCAATGGAAGTTCGGCTCCGGCCCGTCGATGAGGACGAGGTCGCGCCCTTGGACGCGCGCCAAGGACACCTCTGTCGTCGACCAGATGAGCACGCGCTCGCCGTTGCTCGTGTTCCGGACAGTCGGTCGGGAAACTTGGAAATCGTAATAGTCGCTCGGGTCGACGGCGAATCTGAGCCGGGCGTTGTAGACGGAGGTGAGGTGTTCGACGGTGTTCGACGCCGAGGATGAGGCGTCCGACCAGCCGGAGAACGCGATGACGACGATGGGGTTGACGAGATTCGCCAGCTCCGGGATCACCATGGTGTCGTCCATAGGTTCAGCCTAGTTGATACCTCACACCTCCGGTGCTCGCACTTACGCTCTCCACGCTGTGGCCTATCGCATGTGTCGTGTAGCACCGGGTCCGGAGAACGGCGCTGACGGCCTTCGGAATATCGAAGTCTTGCGGCTGTGATGTTCCTGTGGCGAGGGTCCCGTGATCGAGTTCTCGAAAAGTCCTGCTACTGTAGACACGCCCTTCACGGGCCGCCCGGCTGTTCCGAGAGGAGAAGGCCGAGGTTCGGTTCGTGGGAAGGGTGTCCGGCGGTCCGGTGACGGAGCCGCCCTCATGAGGAGTTGCCAGTGACACGTTGAGATTCCCCTCGGCACCGAGGGAACGCCATTCGACCATCCCGTTCTCCGGCAAGGAATCTCACATGTCCGCATCTTATGCGGCGTCGTCTAGCGCGCCATCCAGCATCACCATCTCCGATCTCTCGTTCGCTTGGGACGACGGTTCTGTCGTCTTCTCTGGTTTGTCGTGCGCGTTCCCGCCGGGGCGCACCGGGCTCATCGGCGACAACGGCACCGGGAAATCCACCCTTCTCAAACTCATCGCCGGACTATTGCGCCCCGATGCTGGATCGATCCACACCCGTGGACTCGTTTCCTATCTGCCGCAAACCGCGGCGGGCGACCCACACGCGACCGTCTCCGGTCTCCTCGGGTTGACGCCGATCCGCCGGGCCCTGCGCGCCATCGAGGCCGGTTCCGTCGACGAAGCGGATTTCGACGCGGTCGGGGATCGTTGGGACGCCGAGACGGTCGCGATCGGCGAGCTCGCCGCCCTCGGCTTGCCCCACGACGAAGGAGTCCTCGACCGGGTGGTGACGACGCTGTCCGGCGGGGAGGCGATGGCGGCGGCGCTGCTCGGCATCCGCCTAGCCCACCCCGACATCACCTTGCTCGACGAGCCGACGAACAACCTCGACGGTCGGGCCCGGGAGCGGCTCTACGGCTTGATTGACAAGTGGAAAGGTGTGCTCGTCGTCGTCTCGCACGACCGGGCCCTCCTCGAACACGTCGACGCGATTGTCGATCTGGGACGCCCCCAACCGCAAGCCTTCGGGGGAACGCTGAGCGACTACGAGGAGTATCTCGCCGCCGAGCAGGCCGCCGCCGATCGTGACCTACGCGACGCCGAATCCGCCCTCGCTCAAGCTCGACGCCAGAAGGAGATCACTGAAGCCGCAGCCCGCACCCGCTCCCGGCAAGGCGAACGGGCGGTTCAGCAGGGTCGTTACACCCGTCTCATGGCCGGGTTGAAGAAACGTCAAGCGGAGAACACGGCCGGCCGCCTCGGCGATCTCCACTCTCAGAAGATCGCAGAGGCCAAATCCGCCCGGGACGACGCCGATCGCGCCGCCCGGCGGGCAGATCGCATCCGGATCGACCTCCCGGACACGACGGTGCCCGCCGGCAAGGACGTGTTCGCCCTAGCGAACGGCAATCGCGATCTCCTCGTGCGAGGCCCCGAGCGCATCCGCCTCATGGGCGACAACGGAGCCGGAAAATCGACCTTGCTCTCGCTCATCCTCGACCGGCCCGGCCCCCATGCCACGGCAGTGCTCGGCCCAGACATCCGTCTTCTGACGGCGCCCACGGTGCCGGTCGGCCTCCTCACCCAGCGCGACGACGACCTCGACGCCTTCCCAGACGCCCTCTCAGCCGTTCGCGCCGCCGCCCCCAGCCGTGCCCCGCACGACGCCCGCGCACTGTTGGCGCGCCTCCTCGTCACCGGTGAGAAAGTGCTCCAACCGATCGCGACACTCTCCGGCGGGGAGCGCTTCCGTGTGCGTCTCACTCGGCTCCTCTTCGCCGAACCGCCTGCCCAGCTGCTCATCCTCGACGAACCGACCAACAACCTCGACATCGCCTCCGTCGATCAACTCATCGACGCCCTCAGCGACTACCGTGGCGCGCTCATCGTCGTCACCCACGACGACTATCTCGCCGACGCCCTCGAAGTCGACCGAATTTGGGCGGTGCGGAGGGATGAGGTTGAGACGAGGATCGTGGACACCATGGGTGAATGAGTTCTCATGAAAAGGACTACAGACGGGTCCCATTGAGAGGTATCATCGAGATGTGGTGTACAGGATCGAGTATACGAGAAGCGCTGATAAAACCATCTCGAAACTTCCATCTAGTGTGCGGTCAGCCATTATCAAGCGAGTGCAAGCACTGGGGAATGATCCGAGGCCTCGTGGCGCCATCAAGCTCACGGGGTCTGAAGACGAGTGGCGTATTCGAATCGGTGATTATCGGGTCGTCTATGTGATCGATGATGGTGTTCTCACCGTTCTCGTCGTTCGCGTGGGTCACCGCAGTGATATCTACCGAGGAAGGTGAAATATGAGTTCTTTGATGCCGACAATTGTCCCGATTAGTGAAGCGAAGCCGAGGTTAGCGGCGCTCATTGATGCTTCCGACACTGAGGATGTCATTTTGACTCGGCGCGGGCGGGCGGCGGCGGTTCTCGTCTCTGCTCAACGTTATAGCGATCTCCTCGATCGGGTTGAGGATTTAGAAGATTCCCTTGCTGTGGCCCGCTCTAGAGGTGAACAAACCATTTCCGCTAGTGACATCATCTCAAAATACGGTATTGATGCGGATGCTGAGTGATCAAGGTCGAAAGACGACGAATAACAATGACGCTCATTCCTGATCGCTCCGGATCCGTCGCCTCCAACGACGCTCGGATCGCTTATCACGTCTACGGTGATCTTTCCGCAGGCGTTCCACTCGTCCTTCTCCATGGGAATTCGGAGTCGTCGAAACGTTTTGACGAGCAGGTCGCGTTCTTCCGCGTCAATCGGCCGGTCGTCACGATCGATAGTCGTGGGCATGGGGATTCGACGCTCGGCGACGTTCCGCTGTCGTTTCCGACGATGGCCGACGATGTCGCGGCGGTCGTCGAGCATCTCGGGATGGAGCGGTTCGACCTGTTCGGGTTCAGCGACGGAGGGAACATCGCGCTGACGTTGGCGTGCCGCCCGTTCGCGCCGTTGCGGTCGCTCGTCGTCGTGAGCGCGAATCTTTCACCGGAGGGGGAGAAAGTATGGGTCCGTCGGGTCACCTCTGCGGCGGCCTGGGTCTTGCGAATGAAAGCCAACGTCTTGCCGGTGTTGAGGAACCTCAGCCAGCGGCTCGACCTCATGGCCTGTGAGCCGAACCTCACGCCGGAGGATCTGGCGCGGATCGCCGTTCCGACGCTCGTCGTCGCGGGGAAGAACGACATCATCCTTCCCGAGCACACTGAGTTGATCCACGAGTCGATCGCCGGTTCGCAACTCGTCATCATCGAGGACGCCGGGCACACCGCTCTGACGACGCACGCTGCCGTGTTCAACGCGGCCGTCGAGGCCTTCCTCAAGAGCGTCGCCGAGCGCGAGGGGTGAGAACGCGACCTGGGCGACTTGATCGCGGGTGATGCGCTCACGGGCAAACCCATTGATAGGTCTCAAGCCGCCTAGACACGGTGGAGGCGACGCTTGGGTGGTCCATATCCGTCCCCGGGAGATTCTCGTGCGTGGGGCGATCCCGTATCCTCTAGGCGTGATGACTGCTGAGCGACCATCGTTGCGCTCCGTGCTGGGGCGACGGATCCTCATCGGCGACGGAGCCATGGGGACGATGTTGCAGCGCACCCTGTTCACGGTCGAGGATTTCCAGGGCCATGAGGGATGCAACGAGATCCTCTCGGTGACGCGGCCCGAGGTCGTCTCCGCGATCCACCGGGCCTATCTTGAGGCTGGTGCTGACGTCATCGAGACGAACACCTTCGGCGCCAATCTGACGGCATTGGCCGAATACGGCATCGACGCCAGAATCGCCGAGTTATCCCTAGCGGGAGCCCAGTTGGCGCGTGAAGCGGCCGACGCCGCGAGCACGCCGGGACGACTCCGCTGGGTCACCGGTTCGATTGGCCCGGGCACGAAGCTGCCGAGCTTGGGTCAGGTCTCCTACGCCGCTTTGCGCGACGGTTATGCGATCCAGGCTGAGGCGCTCCTGGAGGGAGGGGTCGACGGGTTCCAGATCGAGACCTGCCAGGACCTCCTCCAGATCCGGGCGGCGATCGCGGGCATCCGCCGGGCCGCCGGGGGTGGGGACTACCCGATCATCGTGACGATCACACTGGAGACGGGGGGCACGATGCTGGCCGGCTCGTCAGTCGGCGCCGTCGTCGCCACACTTGAGCATCTCGGGGTCGACGTGCTTGGCCTCAACTGCGGCACGGGCCCGGATCTCATGGGGGAGCCGTTGCGCGAGTTGGCCGCCTCGACCGGCTTGACGCTCGGCTTGCTGCCAAACGCCGGGTTGCCGGTGCTGACGAGTGCGGGCGCCGTTTACCCGATGGGTCCGTCCGAGTTCTCTGAACGCGTCGCCCACCACACCGCCGCGTTCGGGTTAGGCCTAGTCGGGGGCTGTTGTGGGACGACGGACGAACACATCGCCGCTTTGGCTGAGGCCGTCTCTGGGCTGAAGCCACGCCCGCCGAAGCCGACGCGCGCCGACGCCGTCGCCAGCCTTTATGCCGAAACCCCGCTCAAGCAAGACACCGCGTTTCTAGCGGTGGGGGAGCGCACGAATGCTTCCGGTTCGAAAGCATTTCGTGAAGCGGTCGAGGGGCGACGGTGGGATGACGCCGTCGCGATCGCCGCCGAGCAGGTCGCCGGCGGAGCCCACGTGCTCGACGTCTGCGTCGACCGGGTCGGCGGCGACGGTGTGGCCGATATGGCCGAGGTGGCGTCCCGTTTCGCCACCGAGGTGACGATCCCCCTTATGTTCGACTCGACGAACCCAGAAGTGTTGCGAACGGGGCTCGAGCGGGCGGCGGGTCGCAGTGTCGTCAACTCGGTTCATTTCGAAGACGGCGACGGGCTTGAGAGCCGTTTCCATGAGGTCATGGGGCTCGTCGCCGAACATGGTTCTGCCGTCGTCGCGCTCTGCATCGACGAGGAGGGGCAGGCCCGCACCGCCGAGCGGAAAGTCGCCGTCGCCCGTCGCCTCATCGAGACGATCACGAGCCGCTACGGGCTCAACCCGGCCGACATCATCGTCGACTGCCTCACCTTCCCCGTCGCCACCGGGCAGGTCGAGACGCGCCGCGACGCCCTCGAGACGCTCGCCGCTATCCGACAGTTGACTAGGGAATTCCCTGAGGTTCACACGATCCTCGGTGTCTCCAACGTCTCCTTCGGGCTGACTCCGCCGGCTAGGCGCGTTCTCAACTCCGTCTTCCTCGCCGCCGCCCAAGAGGCCGGGTTGGACGCCGCCATTGTCCACCCCTCGAAGATCCTCCCGATGGCCGCCATCCCTGCTGAGCAGCGGGAGGCCGCCGAGGCGCTCCTCTTCGACCGCCACGACGACGGTGATCCGCTCGAACGCTATCTCGCCTTGTTCGCCGACACGCCGGTGGACGAGGCGAAGACGGTTGAGGAGCGGAAGTCTCTCCCCGTCGCGGAGCGGATCGCCCGCCACATCATCGACGGTGTCGCTGCCGGCCTCGAAGACGATCTTGACGAGGCGCTGGCAAGCAAAGACGCCCTCGCGCTCATCAACGAGGATCTCCTCGGCGCCATGCGCACCGTGGGGGAGCGCTTCGGCGCCGGGCAGATGCAGCTGCCCTTTGTGCTGCGTTCGGCCGAGGTGATGAAGAAAGCGGTCACCCACCTGGAGCCCCACCTCGACCGGGCCGACGCCGCCGCCCGCGGGGTGATCGTGCTGGCGACGGTGCGCGGCGACGTCCACGACATCGGCAAGAATCTCGTCGACATCATCCTGACAAACAATGGGTACACCGTCGTCAATCTTGGTATCAAACAGCCGATCGCCGCCATCATCGCCGCCGCCGAGGAGCACGAGGCCGACGCCATCGGCCTCTCCGGCCTGCTGGTGAAATCGACGCAGGTGATGCGCGAGAACCTCCTCGAACTCAACGATCGCGGCTTGGCTAGGCGTTTTCCCGTCCTCCTCGGCGGGGCGGCGTTGACAAGGCCATACGTCGAAAAAGACCTAGCCAGCCTCTACGACGGTGATGTCTTCTATGCTCGCGACGCCTTCGAAGGGCTTCGCCTGCTCGATGAGGTCATGGCCGAGAAACACACCAAGGCGACGGAGAAAACAGAGGTAGCGGGTAGAACGGCGTCTCAGGCGCCCGAGGAGACGAGCCCCAGTGCCATCGCTACGACAGGGACCACCCCGGCCCCGAGCGTCGGCGACGCTTCAACGGCGATATCGCAGCGCGCATCCACGCCCGTGACCGCGAATGGCTCCGCATCGGCTCAACCGGCTAGTCGTGAACAACCAGCCCCCTCCCTCACCACGTTCTCCCATCCCCGTGACGAGGCGACTGTGGGAGTGGGCCAACCCCTCGAACCCGCCGATGTCCCCACGCCGCCCTTCTATGGTTCGCGTGTCTTCGACGCCATCACGCTCGACGACGTCGTCCCGTGGCTCGACGAGCGCGCCCTGTTCGCCGGTCGTTGGGGGCTCACCGCCACGGCCGACGGGCCGAGTTATGAGGAACTCGTCGTCACCGAGGGCCGTCCGCGCCTGAAGCAGTGGCTCGACATTGTCGCCGAAGAGAATCTGGCGGATTTCAAGGTCGCCTGGGGGTATTGGCCGTGTTGGTCGGACGGTGACGATCTCGTTCTCGCCGCCCCGGGCGTTCCCATGGGATTGAGCGACGGATCATCGCAGATTCACGGTGCGAGCACGAAAGCGGGTGCACTTGAAGGCGCCGGAAGGCATACGTTCGCTACCGGAGACGTCAGGGAACCCGTGCCCACAGGGGATTCTGAGGGTGGTGTCGTCGCTCGGTTCCATTTCCCCCGCCAGAGGCGCTCTCCGCATCGATGCCTGGCCGATTATTTCCGACCCGCCACCGTCGTGGAGACTGAAGGCCCCGACGTCGTCGCCCTCCAACTCGTCACCGTGGGGGAGCGGTTCACCCGACGGACGAGGGAATTATTCGCCGCCGACCGGTATCGCGATTATCTGGAACTGCATGGGCTCAGCGTTCAATTGGCGGAGGCGTTGGCGGAATTGTGGCACGAGCGTATCCGCCGTGAACTCGGATTGACCGTTGCATCAGGTCCGGTCGGGCCGCAGTCCCAAGCGGACCCTGTGCCGGCGACTCAGACGACCGGTTCTCAGACCACTCAACCGCGATCGGTCCCCTCGGCAACGGCGTTATCGCAGGAAGAACGGGCGGCGATGATCCACCGTCAGACTTATCGCGGGCGGCGTTATTCGTTCGGGTATCCGGCCTGCCCGGATCTCTCCCAACGGCGCGCGCTTGTCGATCTGCTCGGGGCTGAGAGAATAGGGGTGAGGTTGAGCGGGGAGTACCAACTCGATCCTGAGCAATCGACGGACGCGCTCATCGTCCATCACCCCGAAGCGCGCTATTTCTCCGTGTGAAAATGCCGCTCATTGAAGGGTTTCTCCGTCGAGCCCCGACCCCCGATGAGGTCTCATCCCCGAAGAGGCCTCACTCCTGAAGAGGACGATATGACTGAATTGTTCACCACCGCCGAATCCGCTGTGCCCGCCGGTGAGCCGACGCCCGATTTCAGTTTCGGCGACGAGGTCGGAGCGAACCGTGGGCCCGAGCCGCAGACCATCGAGTCGAGTGAGGATGTGCGCGCACGATCCGCTGAGGCGCCCACGGACGATGAGGCTGGGGAACCTCTGGCTTCCGGAGATATGTCGTCGTCCCGAGAAAAGGAAATCTCCAGGGATGACGTCGTCGCATCCGAGGGGAGTCATCTTCCCCCGGCCGATCGTCTCTCCGGGGTTCACCGGGGCCCATTGACGGCGGGGGAGCGGGTCAGTTTGAGCGATCCGAAGGGCAGGCGTCATTCGATCAAGTTGACCCCGGGTGCTCAATTCCATTCGACGAAGGGCATCATCGACCACGATTCCCTCATCGGGGGCCCGGAGGGTGTCATCGCGAAAACGACGGGGGGTTATCCTTTCACCGTCATGCGGCCTTTGCTCGAGGAATTCACCGTCTCGATGCCGCGTGGCGCGACCGTCATCTACCCCAAAGACGCCTCGTACATTCTCATGTTCACCGATATCTTCCCCGGCGCCCGGGTGTTGGAGGCGGGCGCCGGTTCAGGGGCGCTCAGTTTGTCGATTCTGCGCGCCATCGGCGCGGAGGGGAAACTCTATTCCTATGAGCGACGTGAGGATTTCGCCGAGATCGCCAGGAAGAATATCGAGCATTTCTACGGCGGCCCCCACCCGGCGTGGGAATTGAGGGTCGGCGACCTCGTCGAATCGATCGGTGAGGAAATCGTCGACCGCGCCATTCTCGATATGCTCGCCCCCTGGGAATGTATTGAGGCGGTGCACGACCATCTCGCCCCCGGCGGTTATCTGTGCTGCTATGTCGCGACGACGACGCAGATGGGCCGCACGATGGACACGATCCGCGCCCACGGCGGGTGGACGGAGCCGCGCGCCATCGAGATCAACATCCGCGAGTGGCACGCCGAGGGCCTCTCGATCCGCCCCGGCCACGGCGCGAGAGGGCACACCGGGTTCATCATCCACACCCGCCGCTTGGCAGACGGTGTGAGCGCCCCGCTCAAGCGCAGCCGCCCCGCGCCCGGCGCCTATGGCCCGGATTACGACGGCCCCCGCCCACGCGGCGTCGAGGGATGGGTCGCCCCGGAGGTTTAGTGGCCTGTCGCGTCTCAATGCCGTGTTCGTGGCGCCCGGTGTGGCCCCCAGCCACGTTGTCGTCGTCACCGGTAGGTCCACTACCGGCTCCTCCTCCGCCTTGCTGGACACCCCACCGAACACCCCGAACCTCACCATTGAGACGCGAAAGACCACTAGTCGGCGTCGCCGGAGTAACCCTTCCGGACGTCGGATGAACGAGCGGTTCTCGTGGAATTAGCGGTCAGACTTCACCCGGGAACGGTTTATGAAGCGGCGACGAGGTCACAGATCACTGGTGACACGGTCCTAATGGAATATTCGCGGGCACAGTCTTCTGATGCCTTAACGTAGCTGTGTTGCGTCCACCCGAGAACATCCCCCCATCAGCGTTGGGATTGTTTCCATAGACGGCAGCGCTCTCCAGTAGGCTGGGGGTGATGTCTCGACACGCGAATTCTCATTCTTCCCGGCAGGGGCTCCCGGAATTGACGGCCCTGGGCGGGCTCGGCAGCTCGTTCACCGAGTTCCTCGCCCACACCCAACGCGACCTGCTGCCCGATCCTACGGCGACGGCGACGTCGGCCGGCGACTTGGCGCCGCATGCGACGACGATTGTGGCGGTCACCTGCCCCGATGGCGTCGTCATCGCCGGCGACCGGCGGGCGACGATGGGGTCGATGATCGCTCAGCGCGACATCGAGAAGGTCTACATGGCCGACGATTACACCGCCATCGGCATCGCCGGTTCCGCAGGACTCGCCATCGACTTGGTCAAACTGTTCCGCGTCGAGTTGGAGCATTACGAGAAGATCGAGGGGTTCCCTCTGACGATCGACGGGAAGGCTCACCGGCTCGCCACGATGATCCGCGGCAATCTCGGCTTGGCGATGCAGGGTTTTGTCGTCGTCCCCTTGTTCGTCGGTTGGGATCTCGACCGCAAGAAGGGGCGCATCTTCTCTTACGACGCCACCGGCGGGTGCTATGAGGCGTTCGGTTTCCATTCGGTCGGTTCCGGTTCCGTCTTCGCGCGTGGTTCGCTCAAGAAACTGCACGATCCGAAGGCGGGGGTCGAGCGGGCAGTCCAGGTGGTCGTCGAGGCGCTCTTCGACGCCGCCGACGACGACTCCGCCACCGGCGGTCCGGATGTGCAGCGGCGCATCTACCCGATCGTCATGACGGCCACGGCCAACGGGGTGGCCCGCGTGAGCGATGACAAGGTGGCTGAGGTCACCGCGTCGATCCTTGAACGACGTCAGCGCAGTGACGAGGAGGCCCGCCGATGACACAGCCCGCTTTCTACGTCTCACCCGAACAGCAGATCCGCGATCGGGCCGATTTCGCCCGGGCCGGCATCGCTCGGGGCCGCTCGGTGGCGGTCGTGCGATACAAGGACGGCATTCTCTTCGTGGCGGAGAACCGCTCGCAATCGCTCCACAAAGTGGCCGAGATCTACGACCGTATCGGGTTCGCCGCCGTCGGCCGGTACAACGAGTTCGAGAATCTCCGCATCGCCGGGATCCGCCACGCCGATGTGCGCGGCTACGCCTATGATCGACGCGACGTCACCGGCCGCATGCTCGCCAACGCCTACGCCCAGCTGTTGGGCACGATCTTCTCGTCCGTCATGGAGAAGCCGTGGGAGGTCGAGCTGGTCGTCGCCGAAGTCGGCGACAAGGCGGCCGAGGACAGGATCTTCCGTATCGCCTTCGACGGTTCGGTCGGCGACGAGGCTGATTTCGCCGTCATGGGCGGCGCGGAGGAGGCCATTGCCGAGGCCCTTCGCGCCCAGTACGAGCCGAATCTTCCCTTGAGGCTCGCCCTGATCTGTTCGATCACCGCTCTCAACGCCGATCCGCGCAACGCCGACGAGCCCCTCACTGTCGCCTCCCTTGAGGTCGGGGTGCTCGACCGCACGCGCAGCCAGACGAGGAAATTCCAGCGCTTCGACGAGGATGCCGTCGCTCAACTTCTCAATCCCAAGCGCAAACCGGCCAGACGCACCCGCAAGAAGGCCTCTCCTGCCGAGATGGACGCCGGGGGAGAGACGGTTGCCGAGCCGCCTTCTTCCGTTGATTCCGCCCAGGACGCAGCCGGTGACACGGCTTCACGCCCGCGCAAACGCGCGCCGCGCAAGGCTGGCCCGGCGGCCGGTGAAGCCGCGGAGCAGTGACACGGTGACAGTTCTCATCGTCGGCGCCGGGCTCATCGGCGCCTCGATCGGCTTGGCCCTGCGCCAGGCCGGGGTCAACGTCGTCATCAATGACGCCGAGCGCAGCCATGCCCTAGTCGCGGCCGGTTTGGGCGCGGGGAACGTGGCTGATCCGGAGCCCGAGGGCGTCGATCTCGTCGTCGTCGCGGTGCCGCCCCGGGCGATCGCACCGGTCGTGGCGGAGGCATTGCGCCGTTTTCCGCAGGCAGTCGTCACCGACGTCGGCTCCGTCAAAGCGCCCATTCTTGACGCCTTAGCCGACCTCGCCGCCGACTGTGGTCGGTATATCGGCTCCCATCCGATGGCCGGCTCGCACCGCAGCGGCCCGTTGACGGCGCGCGGCGACCTCTTCCATGATCGCCCGTGGGTCATCACCCCGCATCCGGAGGCAGAGCCTCGCTGCCAGGAGGTCGTCGAGAAGCTGGCCACCCACTGCGGGGCGATCGTGGAGATCATGACTCCCATCGAGCACGACGTCGCCGTCGCCAAGGTCTCCCACTTGCCGCAGATCATGGCGTCGTTGACGGCCGGCCGCCTCGTCGAGGCGTCACCGAGCCAGTTACGCCTAGCCGGGCAGGGTTTGCGCGACGTCGTGCGGATCGCGGCGAGCGACCCGGATTTATGGGAGCAGATCATCGCCGCCAACGAGACGGCGGTGCGAGCAGAATTGGCCGCGATCCAAGACGACCTCGTCTCACTCGTCGGCCAGTTGAACGAGCCGGAGGTCGTCCACGACTTCATCGACTACGGCCGCATCGGCGCCCGCCGACTCCCCGGAAAACACGGCCACGACATCGGCGCCACCGAGCAGGTCGTCGTCGAAATTCCCGACTCCCCAGGCGCCCTAGCGGAGCTGTTCGCCGGCGTCGCCGAGGCGGGCGTCAACGTCGAAGACCTCGAGATCGAGCACGCCGCTGAACGCGAAGTCGGCTACCTCTCCATCACCGTCGCCCGCGAAAGAACCGGCGCGTTGACGAGAGCCCTCACAGAGAGCGGCTGGACAGTCCGCGGCTGAGCTAACCCACCCGATAGGAGAGAATAGGCGCGGACGATCTCCTGTCAGCCGTGCATAGCGGACGGTCGAAGAAAGGACCCCCCATGACCCGTTTCACCATCGCGATCGACGGCCCGGCCGGTTCGGGCAAGTCGACGACATCGAAGCTCGTCGCCCGCATCCTCGACTGCCGTTATCTCGACACAGGCGCGATGTACCGAGCGGTCGCCGTCGGCTGCATCAGAGACGACGTCGACCACGACGATCCGGAAGCGATCGCCGCGTATTGCCGCACGATGGATCTCGACATCACAACCGATCCGGAAGACACGCACGTGTTCATCGGCGGGCAGGACGTCACCGACGAGATCCGCCTGCCCAGCGTCTCCACCTGGGTGAGCGCCGTCTCGACGAACGCCGAGTGCCGCGAGATCCTTGTCAATCTCCAACGCTCCATCATCGCCGAGGGCGCCTTCGTCCTCGAGGGCCGCGACACCACCACCGTCGTTGCCCCCGACGCCGACGTGCGCGTGCTCCTCCAAGCCGACCCGGAGGTGCGCTTGGCCCGCCGCGGCGCCGAGATGGGTGGCCGCATGAGCCACGACGCGCTCGTCGCCCAGGTACTCAAGCGTGACCAGGCCGATTCCGCCCTCGTCGATTTCCAAACCGCCGCCGATGGCGTCGTCACCATCGACTCGACCGATCTCACCCTCGACGAGGTCGTCTCCCGAATCCTCACCCTGGCCGACCGAGCCGGTCGTCGCCCCGCGTGACCAACATTGGTCGTGAGAAAGGACTTTGATGATGGAGTTGACGGCACACTGCCAGCGATATGAGGGATGGATCATTGTCAATGTTCCTGAGATCGAGGGGTTGAGAACGCAGGCAAAGCGCGTGAATCAGGTCGAGGCGATGGTTCGTGATGGTGCAGCTCTGCTCACGGGGCGCCCGAAATCGTTCTTCGACGTCAGAATTGCATGGGAATGATTGATGCTTGATCACACGGATGCTGATTACGAGGCGCTTGACGAGAGGATCAGCCGGGGCGATTTCACCACGGTGCCGGGAAGCGAGCTTCACGGGCGAGAAGCGGCACAGGCCGGGCTCGCCGCTCTTCTTGTAGCGACAGGGGCGTCATCGTTCGAAGAGGCTGTGCGGTCTCTAAATTCTGACGACTGAAAGAAGAGGGCGACCAATGGGAGTGATCGACGGCATGCGCGACGCCGTGCTCCTAGCGGTCGAGTCGATCCCTCCCGGTGAGGTCTCGACCTACGGGGAGATCGCCGCAGTCGTCGGCCGGGGCGGCCCCCGCGCCGTCGCCCGGGTGCTCTCTCAGCATGGGGGAGACGTCTGCTGGTGGCGAGTCGTGCGCGCCGACGGCACGATAGCCGAACACCTCGTCGAGGAGGCGACGCGACATCTCGCCGACGAGGGAGTCGAGGTCCGCGACGGTCGCGTGGCGCTGACACCATAGGTTTGACGCATGATGACGGAGAGTGCCCAAGCGCAGTCGACAGACGCCCACGGGTTTCCAGTTTTTCCTAGCCGGGGTGTGACCGTCACAACTGAGATGGTGTATCAGATCATGGACGAGTTGGGTGTCTGACGATCTCAGCCAATTGGACTCCAGCGGTGATCATCATCAGCTAGGTGAGCAAGGCCGCATCGAATGCCTCAGGGGCAAGACAAACGCGATGGGACTAGCGGGGCCCCGAAGGCATGCCGCTGAATCAACTACTCACGTGTATAGCAGGGGACTCGTCCCGTAGCGTCAACGTTTTGGCGACTCCATCGCGTCGGATTCGACGATATCAGATTGCGGGGTGAATATCGGCCCCCTCGGTATCGGCATCTCCTGGAACTGTGCGAATGGGGGACGCCTGTTCGAGGTAGAGGCGGCCCTGCTCGGTGAGCTGATAGCGCTGAGTCGTTGAGCGGGGGCTGTCGGGTTCCGTTCGTTCAAGGAGTCCTGCATCGAGGAGAGGGATCAGGTTTCGTTTGTAGTTGCCGTAGGCGTTGGTGAGCCCGGCTGCCCCTAGGAGATCTTCTCGTCGTGCTGGGGAGTCGGTGGCGGTGGTCAAGAGGGTGATGGCGTGGGGGCCAAGTTCAAGGTCTACGTGCTCACTCACATGCTCACTCTGGCCGTGTACATGCTCACTCACATGCTCACTCGTGTCGTCCACATGCTCACTCTCTTGATTGCTGCTGAGGGCCGGCTTCGAGGTCACGGCGATGGTTGGTTGGTGGTTCGCGATGTGGACGATGACGCGGAGTCGGCCGGGGAGTTCAATGAACTCAGGCGCGGGGAGCCCGGATTCGCCGAGTGATCGGACTGCTCGTCGGAGGCCTGTGCCCCATTCCTCCATGAGGTCCATTTCACTGAAGACTCTGGCGAGGACGGGGTTTCGTATCTCTGATACTCCCGTCATGATGTCGTCGATGGTCAGGCCGGGCATGAGTCCACCGGGGTTGTCCACTTCGATGCGGTCGTCCATGAAGGCGACGCGGATGGGTGAGCGGGCGCCGGAGTAGGAAGCGTGGACGATGGCGTTGATGATGATCTCGCGGAGCGCTTCGACGGGGATCGAGTACACGTCCTTGCGGCGAATGTCGCCGAATTCCGCTGACTTAAAGGCATGTTTGGTGAGGAATGCCATGATCTCATCCACCATGAGAGGCAGGTGGGTGCGGATCTCGATTCGGTCGGAAAAGTCGAGGCGCTCAGGGCTCCAGAAGCGTCCGCATTGGGCCCAGGCGAAGGGGAATGTCTCCTCCCGGTGCTTGCCTGCGAGCAGAAGGCCTCCGTTCGTGGGGACGAGTCGTCCCTGGTCGCGTGTGACGAGGGAGAGCGTGCGTAAGACGTTCTCGTCCACGTCGCGTTTGAGCATCGTCGACAGGGCTTCGGTGTCGAGGTCGTCCACCGTCATCGTCGGCACGGGAAGCTTGTCGAAGAATTCGCTTCGTGTGCCGCGCTTCAGTTCGGCGATCAACGCCGGATCGGCTTGACGGTTGGTGTTGCCGAGGCGCACATAGACGCCCGCTTCGGGGCCTTCGGTTTTGATGTGGTGGGGGCGCCGCCCGCTGACGGCGACGTTGGCCACGAGCACCGATTTCCCGTTCACCGTGGAGAGTTCGATGGTCGGAACGAGGCGGGGTTCGATCCAGTCGGCGATGAGGTTGGCTAGGCGTTCTTCTTCGTTGAGGGGGTCGGCGACTCCGACGACGTGCAGATCGTCGTGGACTCCGACAACTAACTGCCCGCCGGCGGAGTTGGCGAATGCCACCAAGGACCGCATGGCCCTCGCAGGGGAAGAGAGATCTTGCTTGTATTCACGAGTTTTGCTCTCGGGCAGGGACATGCTGCCCTCGTGGGTGAGCGATAAGTCGATGGGCATAGCGACCTCCTTCCCGTGTGCCCGGTCTGAGTTCCAGCCTAATCGTCACTGCCGACGATGTGGAATCTTCAATTGGTTTACTGCTCCTGGAACGAGTGGGGGCAAGCTCTCGGCGTCGACTAGGCGAGCACGACCGCCTCGATGTCGGTGGGGCATGACAAACGCGATGGGACCAGCGGGGCCTCGCAGGTGTGCCGCTGTGCCAGCTACTCACGTGTATAGCAGGGGACTTGTCCCGTAGCGTCAACGTTTTGGCGACTCCATCGCGTTGACGATGACAGTACCAGATCGAGAGGGATGCACACGGGCGACGGGAGCAGGCAGGGAAGAGGCGGACGGTCTTCCTTCATGAGCATCTCTACGGTGTGTAGAGTTCTCTGAATTGACGTAACCCCGGCAATTTAGCCTTTCGGCCAGGGATTGTTCCGGGGTCTTCGGGGCCACGTTACATGAAGTGCCGAATGTGAACAAATCGTTGATAGTGCTTAGAATGCACTATCAAACGCACTATCAATGGAACAGGTCGATTCAGTTCCGAGGGCGAGGGGGAGATGACGATGGATGAGGTTTTCGTTCCGGCAGACGCTCCGAAGGACAGGGTCTGGGGCACGGTGGATGGTGTTTCGACCACAGATGAGGTGATCGAGCGTCTGGTCGCTGACGCGGAGGCCGGTTTTCCCGGGGCGAGAGCGACGAGTGTTAACGATTGGATCTGCGGGTGCTGAGCCCGGAAGAGGCCGCACGACGGCTGATGGTGTCGCGTTCGACGATCTCACGGCGCATCGCCGACGGGGAAATTCAAGCTATCAAGGTGGGAAACCGCCACCGCATTCCGTACTCCGAGGTCCAGCGCGTCTGGAACGAGTCGATGGAGGCCATGGCGAAGATCGTCGCCCCGGACATCGAGGCAGAACTCTTCGGCGATGAATGACGCCTCGACGGCCGTGAGGGCATGACAAGCGCGATGGGACTAGCGGGGCCCCGAAGGCATGCCGCTGAATCAGCTACTCACGTGTGTAGCAGGGGACTTGTCCCGTAGTGTCAACGTTTTGGCGACTCCATCGCGTTGGGGTCAACGATATCGGATCGAGGTCGGATGTCCAGTCAGGATTGTCCGGGGAGAATGCGGAGGCCCACACCGCCTGATGGCTATGTGGGCCCCGTTAAACGGGGAGACCTGCCCCCGTCTTCCCTTTTACCCTACCTCATGCCGGAGGTTGCATCGCTGATCCGGCGCATCGGTCGAGGGGGATGTGAGGAGGGGCGGGTGGGAAGAATGGAAAACCCGGCCCCAGAGGGACCAGGCGGTACGCAGTCACGATATCACGGTTGCGGAACGATCACCACGGCTCATCGCTCGACAGTCCACGGCGTTCTCGCATCTCGGCGAGAATGGCTTGGGATTCCTCGCGGTCGCGTGGGTCTGAGTTGCAGGCTTCGGCGTCTTGGCGCATCCGCGCGATGAGGTCTTGGCGGCGGAGCGCTGGTGGAGCGGATGCTCGGATTCGTTCGATAGGCAGAAAGAGGGTGTGGTCGTCGAGCGGGGAGGGGATGAATCCGAAGTGGTGGTAGAACATGGCTGCGTCGTCATCGATGGCGTGGACGAGGAGGGCGCGGATTCCGATGGTGTCGGCGGCCGAGATGATGCGACGTAGGGCGTCTTGGAGGAGGCCGCGGGCAAGGCCTTTTCCTTGAGCGGTGCGGTCGATGGCGAGGCGGCCGAGGAGGCTGACGGGGATGGGATCGGGCATGTTGCGGCGCACGGGGCCGGGAGCGGTGTCGAGTTGAGCGGAGGACGCGGCTAGCGAGTAGAAGCCGACGACGCGGCCGGCGTCGTCAATGGGGGTGGTGACGAAGGTGCGGGAGGCGCCGGTGCGTTGATTCTTGAGCGCGCGGCGGGCGAGCCAATGGTCGAGGGAGGGCTGACCGGAGTCGAAGCCGTCGAGAAGATGTGACGGCCCTAGGGGCACGGGGCGGGTGTAAGGGCTCACTGGTCGAAGACGGTGGGGCGGGCGAGGAGGTCGGCGATGGCGGGCACGGGCAGGGGCGGTTCGTCGAGGATGCGGTTGAATTCGTCCCAGGCGGCTTGGTCGACGTAGTAGACGGGTTGCTCGGCGAGGACGTCGTGGGCGTGGTCGAGGGTGGCGTGGACGACGAAGTCGGTGATGGTGCCGCCTTCGAGAGTGGCGGCGCGTTCGATCGTGTTCTTCTGCCAGGCCGTCAACCGGACGGCGAGCCGGTGGTCCCGTGTCGTGGCGATAGTGCTCATAGATCCAAGTGTACGCCGTGAAGGCGCACAATCAAAGTGAACAAATCGTTGATAGTGACTCTGAGTCACTATGAAAAGCACTATCAAAGTCACTATCAATGGGCCCTGTGCAAGCGATTATTGCCGGCCAAGCGTACGCGGGAATGACGCAGGCACGTGAGCATGGCAAACGCGATGGGACTAGCGGGGCCCCTCAGGCATGCCGCTGAATCAGCTACTCACGTGTATAGCAGGGGACTCGTCCCGTAGCGTCAACGTTTTGGCGACTCCATCGCGTTGATCCGACCGTACCAGATTGAGAGCGGATGATTTAGCTTTCGACGGGGCCATCTGCGGAATCAGGCCTCCGGTCGCGTCGGGTTCTGTTCGGCGGCGGTGGTCAGGTTTCAGCCCGCGTTCACGCTAGTCACCGGCAGGACATGAAGCCATTCTCTGGTGGATGTGAAATCGCCGGAGTGAAGCAAAACTCCAGTGACCTGCCGGTCGAAGAAACGCTCCCGAAAAGCGGTCAGCCCGGCGGAGTGCTTCGCGACGGGTGTTCGCGTCGTCTTCACCTCAATGGCGATCAGGCGCCCGTCCCATGTTTCGATGACAAGGTCGACCTCGAGGCCGTCGGCGTCGCGGAAATGGTAGAGGTCGTACGGTGTCGCTGACCACGTCCGCTGTTTCAATAGTTCGAGGGCGACGAATTGCTCGACGAGAGAGCCGTAGTATTCCCGTCCCCCCGGAGACTGAGCCTTTTAAACGGTGAAGCCAGCCAGAGCGGCGGAGAGCCCGGTGTCGTTGAGGCAGACTTTCGGTCGTCGGATGACCCGCTTATGCGGTGCGCGGTTCCACGGAGGTAGTTCGCAGACGAGCCGCATCGTCTTGGCGAGACGAAGATAGCTGTCGACGGTGGATTCCGCGACGGAGAGGTGCCGTGAGACGTGCGCTTTGACGAGTTCCGTCTGCCCGAGTGAGGCGAGGTAGGTGAGGAGAGCGGAGAGTTGATCGGAATAACCGCCCCCGTGGAGTTCGCGGGCGTCATGGTCGGAGAGTCGGGCGATATAGGAGCGGAACCAGGCTGCGGACCGGGCTGGTGTGCGGTCGACGACTGCGGGATAACCGCCTCGGATCACCGTGGCTGGGTCGAGGACGGGGAAGGTCTCACGGGTCTGAGCGCCGGAGAGGATCCAAGTGACGAAGTCTTCGGGCGTCTCGCGCCGGGAGAGTTCTCCTTGGCTGAGCGGCATCATCTCGACGGTCTCGGCGCGGCCGGCGAGAGAATCCCCCGCGCCTTTGACGTGGAGGAGGTCGGCGGAGCCGGTGAGGAGGAAGCGCCCCGGGGCTCGGTGGACGTCGACGTTGGCTTTGAGGGGGAGGATGAGCCCAGGGGCCCGTTGTGCCTCGTCGATGGCGAGGAGGCCGGTGGGGTAGAAATCAGCGACGGTGACGGGGTCGTCGTCGGCTAATTCCAGCGTGGATGGGTCGTCGAGGGTGATGACACGGGAATCGCGCTCACCGGCGACCATCCCGACGAGTGTGCTCTTACCCACCTGTCGTGCCCCTTGCACGACGACGATTGGCGTGTCCGCGAGCGCAGTCCGCACTGGCCCGAGCGCGAACCGAGGGTAGAGCAGATCATCAGCCATACCACATAGTATGCCCGACTCTCGAAGATTCGAGCAGGTGGACTCGAAGTTTGACGGACTCTAGATCGAAGATTGGTGGAGTCTGGATCGAAGATTCGTGGTTCTTCCGTCGAAGAATGGCGCCACTTCCCCGTGCTCGCGATCGGCGGCGGTGGTCAAGAGTTTGACGGCGTGGGGGCCGCGTCGGCCTCGGCCTGTCGTCGTTCCCAAGGGTCTTCGATGGGGTCGTTGTCGCGGGAGGCGTATATCTCCTCGGCGAGCCCGGTTCTGTCTGGTTCCATCCCCGCTTCACGCATGGCTGCGAGCATTGTGGACGCGAGCATGGAGAAGGGTTTCTTGCTGGGTTCGAAGTCGTCGAGGCGATGTGACGACCCAAGGAGCAGGGGGCGGGTGTAAGGACTCATAGATTGAAGACGGTTGGCCGGCTGAGGAGGTCGGCGATGGCGGAAACGGGCATGGCAAACGCGATGGGACTAGCGGGGCCCCTCAGGCATGCCGCTGAATCAACTACTCACGTGTATAGCAGGGGACTCGTCCCGTAGCGTCAACGTTTTGGCGACTCCATCGCGTTGAGTCGACCGTACCAGATCGAGAGCGGATAATTCAGCCTTCGACGTGGCCATCGGTGAAATCAGGATTCCGATCGCGCCGGGGAGGAATCATCTGTTTGGTCTTCTCAGGGTTGAGGAGGGTGGCTCCGAGCACTTCGAAGTCTCGGGTGCTTCTCGCGACGAGGGTCGGGTTTCGGTGAGGTCGGCGGCGCGGGCGAGGCTGCGGTCCCGTTCGATGGGGAGGTCGATCTCGTCACCGACGGCGGGGGCGAGAAGGTCGTAGAGAGAAGGGGCCGCAGCGGCGGGGTTGAACTGGGTCATTGCGACGATAGACATGGCCCCTCCACCCTTACTTCGGGCAAGTCAATGCCCCGGCGAGTGATAACCCTCAAGGCCAGAGCTCCACCGGGGCTTCTGCTGAGAGAGTCTACAGATTCTCAATCTCATAAAACAAACTGTCAGGGTTGACCGTAAGCTCGTTTCGCCTGAGCTGTGTCCCGGTACGCCGACTGCATTCGCGGCCTCGTCCGGAGCTCATCAGACAGGGTGTACCGGCAAGAGAGCTATCTCCGCTTTCGACGGATCGCCAGTTTCTTTCGACGAACTGGACAGCTTCTTGCCGGGTCGGAGTAGCTTATGACAAGGGGATTAGCCACTAGGAGAAGGGGTTCCTTTCGACAGATCGCCCGTTTCTTTCGACGAACTGGACAGCCTCCACAGCGGCTCCGCTCGGGTTCCAACGTTCTCAATCAGATGGTCGCGCTTCATCTTGGTCAAGATAGCGTTGACCTTTTTCTTGAGAGTCTCTGACGATGGCGACTCTCCCAGGCCTTCAGCAACCAGCTCATCGATACGGTTCCGCGTCACTTCACCAAACCTTTTCAGCAGACTGACAATCATGTTTACCGGATCATCCGCCGCTGGCTCTCCACCAGGCAAGACCGTGACCCTGAGATGAGGCCGTCTTCCCTCGACAAGGCCACGTCTTCTCAACCTTTTGACCTCCGCCTCAGAAATTGGCAGGTCTTTCTGCACTCGGTCCAAAGACAAAATGTCGTCAAAAGGCAGATCAGTTTCCTCGATTAAATGCCTCGTATAAGCGGGATCAACGACGCTGCCATAAATAGTAAGTTTGACAGAATTATTGGTGAGTTGATAATCCGGCAATGGAAGATACCGTTTAGCCTGGCGCTCGACCATCTGGTGGATGCCGATGCCCAGAGTGTCGATCATGTTTAGCTGCGACATGGCTTGGGCGAGGAATGGACTCCTATAACTACGCGGCGTGGCGTGTCCCTCCACATAGTCTTCCGGTTTTCCATCGAAAAAAGAGCCCATGCTCTCGATTACTAACCGATCCGGGTACTCCTCGACGAGTATCCGCGCATTCTTCGTGTAGTCCTGATGGGCGATGGCGTTATGAAGACCTTCCAACACAACATCGCGGTCGTACTTGTTGATTGCGATTTTCACCAAGCTGTCACCGGGGCCGAGCATCCGAATCTGGAAATTGCGAATTTTGCCGAATAACTCGGTGCTCGTTAGCAGGAACGGTGGACCGAAATGTTCGTAAGCAAGTTCTTTATCAATCAACTTCCAGGTCATCTGGGCCATATGCGGAGTCAGATACCCCAGCGATGACGGTTTCCCAAGAAGAAGCAACGCAGCCCTGGTCAACACCCCGTTGACTGTGAGACCTACCTTGTCAAGAAACACTTCTACCGGCCAAGACATCACCGCCTCAGCATCGACTCGCCCAAGGTGCCGCTGGTTGAAAGCCTTTCGCGCCGCCAGAACCGCATCATCATCCAACTGTGTCAGCTCGGCTTCCGGGACCGTGACCGCTGTCCAGTCAAAAGAAATAGTCTGTTGCCGAATTCGGTCCTGCTCGGAAAGATTGAGTGAGGTCAAGCTTTCGCCGTCGCGGGCGTAAAAATGACCATGCCAGGCAACTGGAATCCCCCTCGGTGCCGGTGGGATATCCAGCATGATAACTCGGTGGCCTCGGTATTCTAGGACATGGATATCGCGAAAGGTGATTGCCGGGCCGGTGCCTTCTGCTATCTGGTGCTTCAGCCCATTCAGTCTCTCCGGATCCATTCGGAAGTCCGTGCCAATGGCCTCCCGCGATTTGTCGTGCACACCCAAGACCAGCCAACCACCTGCCGCATTGGAAAGGTTCGCCTCATTGGCAAGAGCAGAAAAATAGCGTCCGATCTTGTCAGTTGAATAGGTGTCGCCAACACCCTTGAACTCAACTACTTCATTCTCCCAAGTGGCGATCAACTTATCTAGAAGTTCCTTCAAATCCCGTGTGTTCGTTGCCATCATTCCTCCTTTCAAGTAGCGGTCGACTCAAGCTTAGGGCTTTGATCTCACTGGGGGACTGGTTGAACCGGGTCGCTGTGGCGATAGGCATAGCCCCTCTCTTACTTCTGGCAAATCAATACCCCGGCGAGTGATAACCCTTAAGGCCAGAGCTCCACCGGGGTGTCTACTCACCATTTTGCCAGACCTCACTGGCATGGCAACCTCGCGACGATACACAGAGTCACTGCCCGCCCGCCGACGAGACTCAGGTTTACTGCCCGTGAGCCAGGGGATCGCGCCATCTCGCGATTCACGACGGCCACCTGTGTCTCAATATGTGTCCATGGAATGTGACGGTATGATGTCACGTATGAGTGCGACATCGACGGTGCGGATTTCTCCGCCGACGAAGGAGATGCTGACGGTTCTGGCGCGGTCTCGGGGTGGTTCTTTGACGAAGACGGCGGACAAAATCATCCGTGACGCCTATATGGACGAGTTGTGTCGTCAGGAGCGTGAGGCGACGCTCGTCGAGCTTCGCGATCCTCGGTTCCGCGCCGAGATGGCGTTGTGGGATGAGACGGTGGGGGATGGCATTGACTGACGGCGGCGGGGGGAAGAATCTCCGGGCCAGTCGGGGCGAGGTGTGGCTCGCGCAGTTGGGCTCGGCGCGAGATGGCGAGTTGGGGAAGAATCGCCCGGTCGTCGTTCTGTCGATCGACAAGATCGCTACGGGTGAGCCGGATGAGCTCGTCATCGTGGTACCGGTCACATCGTCTCCTCGTTCAGGCGGTTTCAAGATCTCGCTGGGCGAGGGGGAGCGGCTGTCGGTTCCGTCGGTGGCGTTGAGTCGTTCGATTCGTGCGATCGCGCGGAGTCGTCTGTTGGAGCCTCTGGGGCGTGTCTCGGAGTTGACGCTTTTCGATCTGACGAGTCAGGTCGCTTACCTCATCGGGCACGAGTGATGTTCACCTCGGTGCGCATTTTTCCCTTCTGGCACCGGGCTCTGTTCAGCGGCGGTGGTCAGGTTTCAAGGCGATCGAAAGGAAAGCACCATGAGGACTCTGACGGCACGGTGTGAGCGGTCGGGAAAGTGGTGGGCGGTCACGGTTGATGAGATGGACAATCTTTTCACCCAAGCGAGGAGACTCGATCAGGTTCCCATGATGGTCAAGGATGCGGTCACTCTTCTGACTGGGCAGCCCGAGTCTTTCTTTGGCGTCCAGCTGAACTCAGGGAGTGAGTCGAGAGCTGGCGAGATGACGATAATTGGGTGAGATTTTCGTGCCGATGGAGGGGAACTGACCATGCCTCGCATGACCCAGGAAGAGGCTTTTCAAGCCCTCGAGAACATGACTGAAGATGATTTCGTCACCGTCGCGCCCGAGGACGATGTCTCTGACGACTTCATCGAGCGCCTTGTCGAAGCCGCTCACCGCCAGGTCGGGCCTCCGAGTCTCGATCGATGCGCCTCATCACAAGCGACATTTTTATTACCGAGTGGGACTGAGATCTCCAGCCGCAGCGTTGAGCGTCGCCGACATGAGGCCATTGAGGGGTTGACGCGTTTCGCGGGCGCTTACCCTCCTGGTTACCTCGAGGAGCTGCGGGGGGAGTGGCCGCAGTGACTGCAGTGTTCGACGCCAGTTTTGTGCGTCGACGACGCTCACGACCGTTCCTGCCTGATCTGGGCGATAGCTTGATCTGCCTGCTCGGCGGTGATCCTATAGGTGCCGTCTGCGACGGCGTCGCGAAGCGTCTGACCTAAGAATGCTCGCTGTTGGCTGGTTCGGGATTGCTTGTAGGCCAACACGTCCGACAACAGCACGGTGCGGTGAACGTTGATCTGTTCGTAGGGAATCTTCCCATCGTCCAGCATCTTTACCAGCGTCGGACGTGTGACCCCGAGCACGTCAGCGGCCTGGCTGGTCGTCAATCTTGTGGACACCGGAGCGACCGACACCGCATCCCCATCGGCCAGGGCCTCGACTGCTTGATCCACGACCCGACGAACTTCGTCCGGCAACTCGACCGAGGAGCCGTCCTCGGCCTGGATTCTTGCCTTGCCCCGATGCGCCCGGAGGAACGATTTCAAGTCGTTGAGCACTCCACCGTCTCGGGGCTGTGTGACCTGCGCTTGAGCAGTGATCGGATACGTGTTCGTCATGCTGACCATTCTCCCAGCCAACCGAAAGAAACGTAAGGAATACCTAGAAACGATAGGGCTGGGGAAAAGACACAAAAGTTCCCAGGATTACGGCCAGTAGCTCGATAGCTCATCAGTTATCAAGGCTCCGTGAGCCTTGTCTCCTGTGCCGCCTCGCCAGCAAGGCGGCACAGGAGAGGAGTGGAAGTGATCTGGTTCCTCGCGCCCCGCGAGGGGCACTCGCAACCAGTCCACTGAGTCCGTTTCCGGGGGAGTTCGGAGGCTTATTGATAGCGGCGGTCGAATCGTCGGATTCTCGCCATCATGCGGCGGTTGAGGACGTGCTCCAACGTCCGGCCACGGAATAAGACAGCGGGATTCCTGTTTGCAGCTGGCATGGGCTCACTCTCGAATGCTGCCCGGTGTGCTTCCACGGTGAGTGGGTGTTGCCTGCCAAGCTTCGTGTGGAGTTGCTGAGCCGTGAGGGAAGGGTTCGACATGGTGGCGGCCATCGCCGTGACTGCCGCAGCGTAGGCATGATCACTCACGCAGGCAGCCAGAAACAGGTCGGGGTTGATCGCTGCGATACTAACGGACTCAAGGTCCGCTTGCCCGAAGTCGTCGACGTCTTCGGTGATGATGAAGTGTGCGCCGGAGGCGGCGGCATCTGCGAGCACCTGCTGATCTTTGTGGCTGGTTCGGGTGAATCGCGACGGATCATTCCCTGCGGGGGCCAATTCTATGCTGACATTTTCCTTGGCACGCAGTTTCTTGACGGAGAGCTGTCTTATGGATCTCAAGTGTCTATCAGCCTCATGCTCGACGTACTGGCTCCAGGTGACAACGAAATCATCCTCTAGGGCGGCGAACATGATCAAGGAACGGGTCGCCGGTTTGTTTAAGACGTTCGCATCAAGGAATACAACCAGTGCCTGTTGATTATTCATCATCCCCGAAGAGCTCGGCCTCGATATCGGCGGCGCTGGCTGCCATCATGGCCTCCATCTGTTGCTTACGCAGCCGATAAGCCTCGGAGTAGGGAATGCGGTTACGGTTCCCGACTTTGATGACGGCGATTTCGCCGGCTTTGATGCGGCGGGAGATCGTGGAGCGAGAAACCATGAGACGCTGGGCCAATTCGTCGGGAGTGAGCGTCTTCGTCTCGGTGCTGACCACCACGGTCTCACCTGCTCTCAGGGCGGCATCGACTAGCTTCACCAGCCCCTCGGCCCATGATTTCGCCGTGTCAGTGTGACGGATTGCTTCTGGCTGGAGGGTCAGAACTTGTGTGCTCATGGCCTCAGTCTACCTCCGATGTGCACACTCAGGAAATAATAGGTGTGCATCTACGTCAGGATTGCCGTGACACTGAGAAAGCAGCCGCCGGAGACGACCTGATCAAACGCTCCATATCAAGTCTCCGTGAGCCTTGTGCCCGTGGCGCCTCGCTGGCGAGGGGCCACGGGGCAAGCCCCTCAGCGGCATCGACGTGAACGGGAAACCCATCCGGATCTGAAGCTAAAAAAGCTAGACCCGCTTATCCACGAGTGTGGTGCGGGTCCGCATCTTCATAGTAGCGCCAGATCGTCGGTCTGGCGGCACACATCGACCCCGGCGGCCACTCCGCCATCGGCTACCGCAGCCCCCTAGACTACAAGCATCACCTTGCCACCCAGGCCGAACAGGCAGCAACCCCTGCCGTCTTACAAACAAGCAGGTGTCCGGGAAAAAGGGGTCAACCTCCTCTTGGCGCCCGGTGGCTCGCAGGAGGCTGGTCATTCCGGTGCCGGGATGTCGTACCAATCGGGGACAATGGTGGCCGTGGAGAAGGATGGTGTCTCGTGTTGAACGGTGATCTGCTCGGCCTGCTTGATCGTCTCGTGGCGGGTTGGGAGAACGAGATTGTCGAGTTCAAGGAGGCTGGCAAGGACTACAGCACTGGTCGGGTCGGCGAGTACTTCTCGGCCTTGTCCAATGAGGCGAACCTTCGTGGCGTTGAGGCTGGATGGCTTGTCTTCGGCGTGAATGACAAGACTCGCCGGGTGGTGGGAACCAGCTACCGTGAGTCCAATGAGCGGCTTCAGTCGCTGAAAGCTCAGATCGCTCAGGACACTGAGCCGAGTGTGACTTTCCGGGCGATTCATGAGGTCAACCACGATGGTGGCCGGGTGGTGATGATGGAGGTCCCGCCAGCGCCGGACGGCATCCCGATCTCATGGAAGGGGCACTATTACGCGCGGGCTGGCGAGTCGCTGACGCCACTTGGCTTGGACAAGCTCGACCAGATTCGCGCTCAGGGGTTGAGCAGGGACTGGTCGGCCGTGGTGGTGCCGGAAGCCACCGTCGATGACTTCGATACGGAAGCGTTGTCTCAGGCCCGGCGTGCGTTCGCTCGGAAATATCCGCATCGTTTCACCGAGGAGGAAGTGTTCGGTTGGCCGGTGACCGTGTTCACCGATCGGGCCAGGCTGACCTCGAATGGTCAGGTCACGCGGGCGTCCTTGTTGTTGATCGGCAAGCGTGAGTCGGCGTGGCGGTTGTCGCCGCATCCGGCGCAGTTGACGTGGAGTCTTGTCGAGCCGAATCGGGCGTATGAGCATTTCAGCCCGCCGTTCTTGTTGACGACGCATTGGCTGTACCGGCGCATCCGGAATGTCCGGTTGCGCTTGATGCGGCCCGGCACGTTGCAGCCGGTGGAGGTGGCCCAATATGACGAGCGGATCGTGCTGGAAGCGTTGCACAACGCGATCGCTCACCAGGACTACACCCGGGCCGGGCGCGTCTTGGTGCAGGAGTTCGCGGACCGTCTGGTGTTGACGAGCGAGGGCTCGTTCTTCGACGGTCTGCCCGAACAGTATGCGGCGGGCGGTAAGTCGGCGACCCGTTACCGCAACGCGACCTTGGCTCAGGCGATGGTCGAGCTGGGCATGATCGACACGCTCAGTTTCGGCATCTTCGACATGCATGACCGGCAGATGCGGCGTTACCTGCCGATGCCGGACTACGACCTGACCGACCTCAACCAGGTCAAGCTCACACTCCACGGTTCGGTTGTGGACGAGGCCTACACCGACTTGTTGATGACTCGGACCGATCTCCCACTGACGGATGTGCTGGCTTTGGACCGTGTGCAGAAGCGTTTGCCGATTCCCGACGACGCGGTCAGGCGGCTGCGCCGACAGAACTTGATCGAGGGACGACGGCCGAACCTGCGGGTCGCTCCCATCGTCGCGGAGGCCACCGCGACCAGAGCGGGTTACATCCATGCCCGGGGCCAAGACGACCTGCACTACCTGCGGCTGATCGTTGACTATCTCACCCAGTTCGGGTCAGCGACGAGGCAAGACATTGATGACCTGCTCCGGGACAAGCTCAGTGACACCTTGACCTCGGAGCAGAAGGCCCGCAAGATCGCTAATCTGTTGACCAAGCTGCGGCGTGACGGGCACATCCGCAACTCGGGCCTCAGGTCGAGCCCTGTGTGGACCCTGGCCAACCGCCCGGATGACGGTCCAGAATCCTTTCTGCAAAACTCGTGACTTCCGGCTCGCTTGCAGAAAGGATTCTGGACCCGCCTGAGGGCGTAATGCCTGGTCAACCGCAGAAAATCCTTTCTGCAAAACTCGCGACTTTTCCCTGCTTTGCAGAAAGGATCGCTAGGCTGCACGAGTGTCCCCTGACCCGGTATCGACAGTGACAGTCCTACCGCTCGCAGACATCCGCAGACATCCGCAGTCATCGAAGACCGTGCTGGGGCGATGACGACGAGGATCAGCGGCGCTCTTGGTCGAGGTAGTCGGCGAGCGGTTTGGGTGGCCGACGGCGGTCGCGTTCGAAGACGGTGAGTGCGGTTTGGAGGCGGGCGTCGAGTGCTTCAGCGCGCTGACGGAGAGCAACCCGGTCGGCTTCGGTCTCTCCCGGCGGCGGGGGTGTTTGGGCGGCTGCTCGTTGTGCTGCGACGAGGTGTTCGGCGAGCCGGAGTTCGAGGCCACTGGTCGGTTCGACAGCCCTGCTGTGGGCGTCGCGCTGAGCAGGAGGGATGGCTCGGGCTTCGTGGAGCTCAAGGCGCTCAGCGAGATGTATGAGGCGTGTGGGGTCGGCGGTGGCGAGGCTACGTGCGACGGCGTAGGCGGCGACGTCAGCGACCCAGAGCCCGGCTAGATGGTCGTCTCGGCGGTGGTTGACAGCGATGGTAGAGGGGATGGTGTTCGCCGCCCGGAGATCGTCGATGGTGCGACGGTCGTTCTTGTCGAAGGAGGTGAAACCGTGCCGTTTGCCTTTCTCTGGGCCGATCGGGTCGCGAGTGTCGAGGACGACGGTGGACACGTTGTGTCTGGAGAGTCTGATGACGAGGTCCGCGAGGCAACGCTGCCGAGCATCTTCGAACGTGTCGCCCCTCGAGATCGGGGATCGGACGGTGACGATGGTTCGAATGGAACGGTTCTCACCGATCATCTCTTCGATTTCGGCCAGCTTTTCGGAGCCACCAGGTGAGTAGGCAAGTTTCGCAGCATGAACCGTTCGACCGGGAAACGTTTGTGCTCTTCTCTGTAGCGAGCCCCTCAAGTGGGCGTACCCTCGTGCCCTTGTCGACGACGCGTGAATACTGACCCCTAGGCGTCGGGGAATTTTGACCCCTTCCGAGCACTCTTGGAGGGTGATTTCAATGGAAGATTGGGCTGAGATTCGTCG
>JAISHO010000027.1 GCA_031262485.1 Propionibacteriaceae bacterium | reverse complement strand
CACTGTCCTGGAAAGATCAGTGAGCCGACAACAGCGTCTATTTCACAATCGAACCATCACGCTTCGGGCGTCGGAACAATGTAGTGGTTGGTGTACTTGGTGACCGTGTCGATGCCGGTGCCGGTGACCGTCACCTTGACGGAGATGTCCTTGCCGGCGTCGTCCGCCGTCGGCGTGTACATCGGACCCGTCACCGGGGTCCCATCGGCCGAACGCAGAAGCGACGTGCCGTTGAACCATGTGTAGGTGGTGGTCTCCGGAGCGGTGCCCGACGTCTCGGCAGTGACGAAGAGCATGTTGCCCCAGAACTGGGTGAGGGTGGCGGAACGCAACACCGTCGGCTGGACGCCGGCCACGATCGTCCCGTTGGAATAGTGGGTGACCGTCTCGTAGCCGTCCTTCGAAATGACGATCTTCGCCTTGATGACGGCGCCGGCGTCGGCGTCGGTCAAGGTGTACGAAGCGCCACAATCCTCGGTGATGAGGGTGGTGCCGCGGAACCACATGATCGACACCGCCGCGTCGGACGGCTCGAACGTCAAGGCGAGATCGAGCGTGTCGCCGACCTCGGCGTTGGTCGGGAGCATCTTCTCCGTCACCGTGATGATCCGATCGACGATGACGTGGTTGGTGTACCGGTAGAGCGTGCCGGAACCTTGTCGTGACAACAGAACCTTCACCGAGATGTCTTGCCCGGCGTCGGCCGCCGTCAACTGGTAGCTCGGGCCGGTCACGCCGCCCAGGATCTGCTGGCCGCGGAACCACTGGTACTCGAAATCGGCCGCCACCGACGGGGAGTCGACCGCGACGGTGAGCGTGCTACCGACCTTGGCCTCGCCGGAGAGCACCGGCTGCGAACCGAAGACCGCCAGCGTCATGTAGAGGCGCTCCTTGACCTCGACGAGGGCGTCGAGAGCCTGGTCGATATCGCCTTGGCTGGCCTCGGCGTCGGCCAAGACGGCTTGGGCGTCAGTCAGGGCAGTCGAGAGCATGCGCCAATCGACCGGGTTGAGGAAGTCATCCGCCGTCAGCTTGGCGGTCTCGTCGACCTCCGCTTGGAGATACGACGCGTCGACACCGGTGAACAGATGGGGCAGGAACTCGATGAGGCCCTCCCACCAGACGTCGAAGCCGTGCGGGCCGGGGATGACGAGGTTCTCGTAGGGAACGCCGTAGTCCTGCAACTGAGCGGCGACAAACTCGTTGGCCCCGACGGCGCCGGTGTCGACGTCGCCGGACATGAGCGTGACCCACTTGAAGGTGTCATGCGCGATGGCGCCGGTGGTGTCGTTCAAGCCGCTCATCGCCATCGGCGGGGAGAAGACGCCGTAGTAGGCGAACTGTGTCATCCGATCGGGGTTCATCATGACATCGGTCGTGCCACGCCCACCCCATGACAGACCGGCCAAACCCTGGTAGTCGGCCGTGTCGCCGGCGTTGTAGTGGCTTTGGATATACGGCATGACCTTGGTTGAGAGATCGACCCAGAAGTCGGAGGCGCCGGGATAGCCGGGCATGACGACGAGCATCGGCTCGATGAGCCCTTGCGCATACATGTTGTCAAGGATCTTGTCGGCGGCGCCGGTCTCCGTCCACGAGGCGTAGTTCTGCCCGAAGCCGTGGTAGAGGTACATGACCGGATAAGGACGGACCCGGTTCGGATCGTAATCCGGCGGCATCCAGACCTTCATCTTCGAGATAGCGTCGGCGCCGGTGTAGGCCGAGTCATAGCTGACGACATCCACCTTGCCTTGCTCGTCGGCGGGGACATCGGCCAGCAACGGCGTGCGCACACCACCGGGAACGTAAAGCTGCGACTCCGCGTTGACCAATCCTGCGGGCCGGGCCGGATCGGGGTAACCCGTGCCGTCGACCTCATAGCGCCAGTAATAGTAGCCGTCGATCGGGCCGATCGTGGTGCGCCAGCGGTCGCCCTCTTTCTGCAAGGGGATACGGAACCACTGGCCGTTGGGAGCCCAGTCGCCCCACAACACGACATCCTTGGCATCAGCCCATTGCGTGCCGGTCTCGAAGGTGACCATGCCGTTCTCGTCGATGAACGGCGTCGTGATCGACCCCGTGGCCGGAGGAACGTAAGCGCTCGTCAAAGCCCGATTCCCGGGGCTCATCCCGGTGTCAGAGATCGGCCCCTGGAAGACGCGGGAGGCGAAATCCTTGAGGTTGAGACGCCAGGTGTCCCAGACACCGCCGCGCTCGGGATAAACACCGTCGAACTGGTAGACGACGCCAGCGCCGTCGATGGCCTGCATCGCATCATAAGTGTTGTTGTAGTTAGCGTCGAGGGTGTTGCCGACATAGAAGCGCACGAGATCGCTCGCGTTGAGCGTGGCGGCAACAGTGTCGTCGATGACGGTTCCGTCGGGCAGATAACCGGAGAACGATCCGACCGAGCCGAAGAAGCCCGGATGGCTCATCGCCAACCCGAGAGCCTGCTCGGCGCCGCGGCCGATACCAGCGATCGCCCGGCCGGCGGGAGCCTGGACCGTCGTGTAAGCCGCGTCGATCGCCGGAACGACGGCGTCGACGACACTGGCCGCGTCGCCCTCGCCCGGGTCGACCATGACAACGATCATGTCTTGCCACACCGCGTCGAGCGCGAGATTATCCAAGATTTGTTGTGCACGGCCCAGTTCAAGCCACTCTTTATACGACTGGCCCGAGTCGGCGAGCAGGTAGAGCACGGGAGTCGGATCCTCGGCGTTGGCCACGTAGGACGGGGGTGTCCACACCATCGCCGGCTGATCGCCCGCGGTGATCTCGGCGACCGTGCCGCCGTCGGCCACATCGGCCATCCAGGCGACGTCGTCGCCGGGCACGAAGAGCACATTGAGGTCAGGATCGGAGGTCACCTGAACAGGGGAATCCGGATTGCGGAAGGCGACCTTGGTGCGGTCCTCCATCGTTGAGACATATTTGTAGGTGTAGACGCCGGGTTCCATCGGGCCGATGTTGGCCTGGCAGTTCGACCCACTGGCATCCAAACCGACGGCGGCCCAGGTTCCGGCCGGGCCGATGTTGCCCTCCAACTCGGAACCAGCGCCGGTCGAGTTGCCGCACACGCCCGAGGCGGTCGCACTCTGGGGGACGGTGAAGTAGTGGTAGACGCCGTTGACCGATTCCCACGAATCAGTCGTGCTCGCACTGGCCGGAGCCGCCGACAGCATCATCGTGCCGGCGACGAGGACCAGAGCGCTTCCCATGCCGACGGCGCGCCTGGCCGGACCGGCAAGAAGACTTTTCCTCATAGACATTCCTCTCGTGGTTGAGCGTCACATCGATGATGTGGACGCCGCACCGATGCGCGAGCCGCGCACCATGGAGGACGGACAGCGGACCCCGAGGGAATGATCCGATCAGTTCGCATCACCATCGCGCAGAGGGCAGTCCCCGCTGACTGCACACGCTTCCGGGGGACGTCGCGCTAACGATACGACAGATAACCTACACGAATTCGTCTTTCTTATATTTCATTTTTTCATGCGAAAGCTGGGGCTTCCTCGCTTTTTCCTGGATGATTCGCGGTTCAGCTCCCCCGCCGCTGCGACGACATCGTCGGCGTCCGTCATCCCTTCGACATCGCCTCGACTGGCCTTCTCAGCACCTTCTCCATCGGCCGACCCTTGGCCAGTTCGTCAATGAGCTTGTCGAGATAACGGATCTGACGCATGAGCGGATCCGCAACCTCCTGGACCTTGACGCCGCAGACCGAACCGGTGATGAGCGAGACGTTGGGGTTGAGCTCCGCCGCAGCGAAAAACTCCTCGAAGGTCGAGCCGGAGTCGAGGTGGTGGCGCAACTCAGCCTCGTCAAACCCCGTCAACCACCCGATGACCTCGTCGACCTCCGCCTGGGTGCGACCTTTGCGCTCGGCCTTCGTCACATAGTGGGGATAGACGTCAGCGACAGGGGTGGCGAAAATGCGGTGGCTCATAGGATCAGCCTAAAACCCGAACGGGGACCCCGCCGGTGAATGCGGGGCCCCCGTCGCGGAGGATCCTTGTCACAAGGTTGTCTTCATTGTCAAGACAGTCGCCTCCGGTTGAAACCGAGGAGGGCAACTCCGCAACCGAGGAGAAGAAGGGAAGCGCCGAACAGGAAGGCCGACGTGGCGGCGCCGGTGCTGGGCAGTTTCCCGGATACCTCGCCAGGTGCGCTCGTCGCCTGCTCAGGCAAGGGCGCAGGTGTCTGCAGAGGGCTCGTCGTGTTTCCCGCCGGATCTGGGCTCGTCGCCGGGTCAGGAATCGCCGTCGAATCAGGTTCCGTAGTCGATTCCGTGTCGGGCGCAGGAGTTGGGCTCGGCGTGGGGCTCGGGCTGGGCTCCGGCTCCGGGGCGGCGCCGAGGTAGCCGGCGGTGACCGAATCGACGACCGACCAGTCGCCGGCGTTGCCGTTGACGAGGAATCCGACGGTGAAAGTCGGGTCCGCGATCTCGGCGGTCAACTCATAGTGCTCGGCCCCGGAGTTCGGCGCGACCGGGGTCTCGGCGATGATCTGGCCGGTGGCGTCCTTGAGATACATCGTCATCGTTCCGGTCACCCCGGAGTAGAGGTAGGCGCTGACCGAGTAGAGGCCGGGGGATTCAGCGACAATCGACTGCTCGGCTTGAGCGGTGAAGGCCGGTTCGGCCCAGAACGAGGCGGCGTACGTCCCATCGGTGGTGCCGCCGAAGGAGTCGCGATTCTGCCGCACGACGGCCCCGACCGGCTCCTCGGTGAAAACCCACCCAGCCGCGGTGGATTCTCCACCCTCGCCGGCCGTCTCGAAGCTGCCGTTCGTCACGGCGATCTCCAAGGGGAGCACCAGGTCGCTCACCGGCGTCGTTATTCCCTGGGAGATCGTCAAGGCCTCGGAGAAGACGTCGATGTAGCCACTCTTGCTCGCTTGGACGACGAGTCCGGAACCAGCCGGGACACTCGTGACGGTGTAGACGCCGTCCGGACCGGTCATCACCCGGAGGTCTCCGATGACGATGGTCGCGTCAACGACCGGCAGACCGTCGGGCCCGACCACGCGCCCGGTGACATCGCCCACGTTGGCGGCGAGGGCGATGTCATGAGTGACGTCCGCTCCGGCGACGACGATGGGGAGGGCCGGGACGACATATCCGTCCTTGACGACCGTCATCGTCAGCGAACCATCCGCCACATCGGCGATGACATACGATCCATCGGCGGCGGTCAAGACTGTCGTGGCGACGTCGCCTCCCTCGACGCGGACCGAGACGTTGGCGACCGGGGTGCCGCTCTCATCGGTGACGACACCGCTGATCGTGTGCAAGGTTTGCGCGCCGGGAAGACGGAGATCGACATCGGTGCGCGACGCGGCCACCACCGACGACGTCGACGTTTCCGAGACGCCCAGTTCGGCTTTCTCCGCGACCACGGTGTGATCGCCGGGGACGGTGAGCGAGAAGTAGTAGTCGCCATAACGGTTCGTCATGACGGTGCGTTGTGTTCCATCGGCTTGGGTCAGCGTGACCGTCGCCGAGATGACCGGCTGCCCGGCGGCGTCGAGGACCTTGCCGGCGGCCGTGCCCGTCTCGACCCCACGGGTGTTGAGACGGTAGGCGTCGAGCACCGGCAGCGCGCGCCCGTCGAGATCGAAGAGGGTGGTGTTGTCGACCACGTTGATGTCGGCCTCATCGGTGGATTCGAAGTACGCCCACCCGGTTTGCCCACCGGCGTAGAGGAAGATCGGATCCCAGTAGAGATCGCCGATCACCATGCCGTCGGGCACCCCTTGCATCTCGTTGAACAACTCGATCATGAAGTCGCGCTGCAACACTGGAGTGCTGCTCGAGGCGTCGCCATAGGGGCCATTGTTGTTGAGTTGGCCGATGGTCCCGGCGCCGGTGTCGGCCTGATAGTTGAAACCGGTCTCCATGATCATCAGCGGCTTGCCGAACTGTTGGGAGATCGTCGTGGCGAACTCGGCGAAGCTGGCCGAGGTCTTGTTCGTCCAGAACGGGTAATACGACGTGCCGATGATGTCGTAATCCACATTCCGGCTCTCAGCGTTGCCGAAATAGGTTTGGTAGGTGCTCGTGTTCCCGCCGTCGTCGAGGTGGATGATGATCCCGGCCTCGGGGGCGGTCTCGCGCACCGCCGCCGCGCCGGCGTTGTAGAAGCGAGCCAGATTGTCCCAGTTGCCGATCGTGCCGTAGGGGAAGAGCATGCCCGAGCGAGTCTCGTTGCCGAGGGAGACGTAGTCCGGCGTCGTCCCCTGGGCGATCATGCGATCCATGAGGTCCTTGGTGTAGGTGTAGACCTCGTTCTCCAAGGTCGCCACCGCGTCGGAGTCGCTCATCCCCTCGATCGCCGTCTGCCAGGCGTGGGGGATCATCTGGGTGCCCGGGTTCGTCCAATAGTCGCTGTAGTGGAAGGAGAGTTGGATCTGCAATCCGGCGGCCTTGGCCCGTTGCGCCAGCGCCAGGGCGTCCTCGGCGTCGACGTAACCGGCCGGCACATAGTAATCGTCGGTGCCCCGGCCCTTGCCCGGGTCGTTGTAGGCCCGGATCCGCACGATGTTCCAGCCGTTGTCGGCGAGGATCTCCAGCGGATCGCGCTCCACGCCGGCCTCGTCGAAGTAGCGTCCGCCGAGATCTTCGGTGTACGTCACCATCGAGATGTCGCCGCCGATGAGCAGATCGTAGGGTTCGCTGTCTTGGACGAGGGCGACGTCGTCGATGAGCACCGAACCCGCCGCTGTGCCGCTGGTGCGCAGGCCGACTTCGAGACGTCCGCTCGTGACATGGACCCCGCGCAACGTCACCCGCTTCCACGTGTCGGGGGCGTCGTAGGGGAAGTTTGTGCGTGGGATGGCGGCCATCGCCTCAGAGTCGCCGCCGCCGGAGGCGACGAGGTAGGCCTCCTCGAAACCACCGTCATTGCGCACCCAGGCGGTCAGCCGGTAGTAGCCATCCGCCAGCCCCTCGACCGCCTGGACGGTCTCCTGAATCCCGACCTGATCGTGGAGCACGGCGTGGGCCGAGCCGCCCCGACCACTATCCACCACGGCGCCGGTCGTCGACCAAGCGGCCGAGCTGTCCTCGAAGCCGGAATCGAGGAGGAGGGAATCTTCCGGGGCCGGTTCGTCACCGCCGGGCGTGCCGGCGGCCGGGACGACGGTGACATCGTCGATGAAACCCGACAGGGTCGCCGAGGTGAAGGCGTCGAGAACGATCTGGATCTCGAGGGCGCCGTCGGGGCCGACGGGCACGTCGCGAACCTTGATCTCGTCCCAGGTCAACGCGCCGTCGATCTGGGTGGCTCCGCCGCTGACGATCGGTGTGGAGACACCGTTGGCGATCAAGGCGCTACTGCCCAACCCCTCGTTGGCCCACACGAAGAGGGAGACGTCGTAGGAGCCCTCGGGCGCCGTCACCGTCTGCGACAGTGTCGTGGCGCCGTTCCATTGGCTCAGGGTCTGGGAATAGGAGCCGGTGTGGGCGGCGGCGTCCGTCACCCACACGGTCGACGTCATCGCCCAATCCGACGCCACCCAACTGGCCGGATCAGTCCACTGCTCAAAACTACTATTGGGAACTGGGATCTCGCCGGGGGTCTCGGCCGAGGCCTGCCCGGCGACCAATCCGGTCGTGCACAAGGCGGTGGCGGTTGCTCCCACGGCCACCCGCCGCAAAGTTCTCAGGAATGACATCACACGTCCTCTCCGCAGTCGGGGCGCCGCTCGAGGGCGTCGGCGCCCAGCCATGGTCGTTCATCATCGAACAAGATCAACATGGATTCAATGTAGGGCGGAGGCTCGTTGTCGCGCCGTGACTATACGACGGCAAGAATGGACGAAACGGCGGTGGACAAGGCGCCGCCCCCGGCCCGCACGCCGATGGGCGCGGGCCGGGGGCGGCGATCAAGAAGGTGCGATCAGGCCTGGGCGAGCTTGATCATCGACCAGGACACCGCCGGCAACTCGACGGTCAGTTTGCCGTCGGCCAGAGCGACCGAGGTGTTCTCCTGCGGGAGCACCGAATCGGGATCCTCGACGGAGGCTTGCCAGTAGGGATCGTCGTTGGCGTACGTCACCGCTTCGGTCACGGCGAGATCGCCGAAGGCGTGGAGGGCGACGTCGAGCGACAAGGCGTTCTCGGCGGAGCGGTTGATGGCGAAAATCGTGACCTCGCCCGTTTCCTTGTCGTGCGTGGCGACGGCGTCGAGGGTGTCGACCTCGCCGTACTTCTTCGTCTCATGCTTCGGCGAATCCACCGCCAGGCGCAGGACCTCGCCCTTGGCGTTCTGCGAGGTGAGCGCGAAGGGATAGAAGGTGGTTTGCTTCCAGACCCGACCGCCTGGCTCCGTCATGATCGGCGCGATGACGTTGACGAGCTGAGCCAACGACGCGGCTTGGACCCGGTCGCTGTTGCGCAGCAGGCTGATGAGCAGCCCACCGACGACGACGGCGTCAGCCACCGAGTACTTGTCTTCGAGCAGCACCGGGGCGACCGGCCAATCGTCGCCCTCGGGCGGCTGGGACTCGGCGCGATCCTGATACCAGACATTCCACTCGTCGAAGGAGATCATGATCCGCTTGGTGTGTTTGCCGGCGGCGCGCACCGCGTCGGCCGTGGCGACGACCGAGGACACGAAATGATCCATGTCGACGGCGGAGGCGAGGAAGGAGGCGAGGTCGCCGTCGTGCTCGGCGTAGTAGGCGTGGGCCGAGACGTGGTCGACCACCTCGTAGCACTCGCTCAGCACCGTGTGCTCCCACGAGCCGAAGGTGTCCATGCCCGAACCGGACGACCCACAGGCCACCAGTTCGATGTCGGGATCCATCTGGCGCATCGCCCGGGCCGTCTCGGCGGCGACGCGGCCGTACTCCTCCGGTGTCTTGTGGCCGGTCTGCCAGGGGCCGTCCATCTCGTTGCCGAGGCACCACAAGCGGATCTTGTAGGGCTCCGGGTGCCCGTTCTCGGCCCGCTTGTCGGCCCAGTACGTGCCCGTCGGCATGTTGCAATACTCCAAGATGTCGAGCGCCTCTTGGACGCCGCGCGTGCCGAGGTTGATCGCCATCATCGGCTCCACACCGGCTTTGGCGACCCAGCGCATGAACTCGTCGACCCCGACGAGGTTCGGCTCGGTCGAATGCCAGGCCAGGTCGAGGCGACGGGGGCGCGATTCGACCGGCCCGATGGCGTCCTCCCAGCGATACCCGGAGACGAAGTTGCCGCCCGGATAACGCACCGTGGAGATGCCGAGTTCTTTGACGAGGTCGACGACGTCGCCGCGGAACCCGTCGGCGTCAGCGGTCGAGTGGCCGGGGTCGTGGATCCCGGAATAGACGCAGCGCCCGAGATGCTCGACGAAGGTGCCGAAGGTGCGCCGCTGGACCGGCCCGACGACGAAGGCCGGGTCGAGAGTGATGGTGGCTTGATCGCTCATTGAAAAACAATTCTCCCGTTGTTAGGTGATGGGCGCCAGGATAGGCGATTGGGGATGGAGGTTGAGGGGACGGACGAAGTGTGGAAGGGGGTGGCGCCCCTTGAGCGCCGCTCGCGCGGGCTCAAGGGGCGCCGAATGCGTGGGCGAGACGGGACTACTGTCCGAGCTCGTTCTGCAAGTCGGCTTGCGCCTGGGTGATGACGTCCTGCGCCGGCTTCTTCTCCTCGAAGAGCTCGTTGAGCGTCACCGTGCGGAACAGGTTGTCGACCGGCGGCCAGTTCGGCGAGCTGAAGGACTGCCAGTGGCCGATGCCGTCCTTGACGCCGTTGAGGACGTCGAAGAGGTTCGTCGTGAAGTACTGGTTGTACTTGTTATCGGGGTTGTGGGTGACGGCTTCGTCCTCCCAGACCGACATGTTGACCGGATCGAAGCCGAGTTCCTCCCACACGGCCACGTTGGCCTCGGGGGAGAGCTTGGCGTAGGCGAGCCATTCGGCGGCGAAGTCGGCCACCGGGGAGGTGCGGGTCACCGCGGTGCCTGTGCCGCCGCCACCGATCGTCTCGACCGCGGCGTTGGCCGTGACCGGCGCCGGGGCGATGGCGACCTTGCCTGCGAGGTCGGGCATGTAGTCGACGTAACGCGAGGTGTACCAAGCCGGGTAGACGATCGCGGCGTAATCGCCGTTGTTGATCATGCCGTAGGCCTCTTCGGCGTCGGGGCTGCCGCCCGCGATCGTCGAGATGGCGCCGTCGGTCTGCATGTTCTGCAGGAGGGTGAGCGCTTCGAGGGTCTCGGCGTTGTCGACGTCGATCGTCTCGCCGTCGTCAGCGATCCACTCGCCGCCGAACTGGGCGGTGATGAGCGGTTCGACGAAGGTGACGCCCGTCTCGGCCAGACCGAAGGCCTTGCCGGTGGCCTGGTTGTACTTCTGGCCGGCAGCGCGGAAATCATCCCACGTCACGATCGTCTTGTAGTCGATGCCCTGGGCAGACAGCAATTCCTCGTTATAGAAGGCGACGAAGGCGCCGACGTGCGTCGGGTAGCCGTAGATCTTGTCGTCCTTCGAGTAGAGGTCGAGACGAGCCTCGACGATGTCGGCCCGGTAGGGCTCGGCGGCCGAGGTGAGGTCGAGCAACGGCGGGTTGGAGCCGAGCACGAAGTTGGCGAACTTGTTGACCTCGATGTCGACGACATCCGGCAGGCCCTCGCCCGCGTTCACGGCGACCTGAAGCTTGTTATGCATCTCTTCGTAGGGATACACGATCATCTCGAGGTTGATCTTGCGATCGGGGTTCGCCTCGTTCCACGAGGCCGCCATGGCGTCGTAGAAGTCGGCGTGGACCTCGGCGAACACCCACATGGTGACGTCGGTCGAGCCATCCTCGTTGACAGCCGGTTCGGCGCTATCCCCGCCGCCGCCACAAGCGGCGAGGCCGCCCAGGGCGAGCGACGCGGCCAGCACGGAGGCTGTGAGTCGTCGTCGGTTCATGGTCATCTCCTTTGGTGTGTTGATGGGATCAGCCTTTGACTGCGCCCGCGGTCATGCCCTCGATGAAGTACTTCTGGAAGGCGAGGAACAAAATAAGAATGGGAATGAGGGAGAAGAACGCCCCGATGATGAGGAGTTCGTAGTTATTGCCGTGCGGCGTCAGCAGGGTGTTCAAGCCGATCGGCAGGGTGAATTTCTCCGGCGTGACGAGCACGAGGAGCGGCCAGAGGAAGTTGTTCCACGAGGTCATGCCGTTGAGGATCGCCATGGCCGCCAGAGCCGGTTTGGCGATCGGCAGGATGAGGCGGAAGAAAATCCCGAACTCGGAGACGCCGTCGACCCGGCCGGCTTCGAGGAGTTCCTTGGGAATCCCGATGAAGTATTGCCGGAAGAAGAAGATCGTCACGGCCTGCGCCAGGAACGGCAAGATGATGACGGCGTAGGTGTCCGCCAAACCCATGTCGTTGATCTGGACGTAGAGCGGGAGCATGAGCATCTCGAAGGGCACCGTCATGAGGATGATGACGGCGAGGAACGTGGCCGTCTTGCCTTTGAACTCATACATCGCCAATCCGTACGCGACGAACGAGCTGACGAGCAGCGTCAACGTCACCTGGACGACGGTGAGGAAGAACGTGTTGAGGAACCAGCGGAAATAATTGCCGGAGTCGGTGAACAGCATCTCGTAGTTGGCGATGCTGAAGGCTGAGAAATCAATATTGAAGCCGATGCCGTTACGGATCAGCTCGCCGCCGTCTTGGAAGGTGCCGAGGAAGATCATGACGATCGGCGTCAACGCGATGATGGCGATGACGATGAGGAAGATCGCCATGATCCACCCGCCGACGCGGGCGCCCATCGGCTTGACGCGATCCTCCGAACGCACCGGTTCTGACGTCATCGGGCCGGGCTTGGCGGGAGTCGGCTTGGTCGCAGTGTTCGTGCTCATCGCGTCCGCTCCTTCTTGAAGGTGCCCGTGGCGACCAGTTGGGTGATGTTGATGGCGAGGACGATGACGAGGAGGACGACGCCGACCGCTGAGGCGAAACCGAGATCATTCTCCTGAATGCCCTTGCGGTAGAGGTATCCGACGATCGTCAAGCCCTGGTTGTTGGGAGACATGTTGCCGGCGTAGAGCATGAAGCTCTCAAGGAACATCGCCAAGCCGCCGTAGACGGAGATCGTCACCACATAGACGATCGTTGGCTTGAGGTTCGGCACCGTGATGTGGAAGAACTGCTTGATCTTGCTCGCGCCGTCGATCGAGGCCGCCTCGTAATAATCTTGGGGAATCGCCTGGAGGCCGGCGAGGAAATACATCGTGTTGACGCCCGTCCAGCGCCACAAGGCGATGACGAGAAGAGCGAACAGACCGGTGAGATCCTCGCGCAACCAGCGGACCGGGCCGAAACCGAAGAACTCGATGATCTGGTTCATCATGCCGGAGCTGGTCTCAGAGAACATGAGACGGAAGACGATGCCGGCGACGACGACGGAGGTGAGCGCCGGCACGAACATCGAGGCCTTGAAGAAGCCCTTGATCCGTTCGCTGCCGACCTTCGAATTGATGACCGAGGCGAGGATCATGGGGATCGGCACGAGCAGCACGAGCGTCAACAGCATGTAGCGCAAGCTGTTCCACAAGGCCTTCCAGAAGACCCGGTCCCTCCACAACCGCTCATAGTTCGCGAACCCGAGGAACTCCGCCTGCCCGTAGATGATCTCCTGGGTGCTCATGATGAAGGAGCGCACCAGCGGGAACAACCAAAAGACGGCGACGGTCAGCAGAAACGGCAGCACGAACAGGTACGGCGCCAGCTTCTGGTTATACAGCAGCTTTCTCACAATGGCCCGATCCTCCTTGATCACACCGGTGCGGAGACGTTCATCGGCTCCACGGGGATAGCGGTTCTAAATCGTTTTAGAACTCGTACAGCTTCAATCTAGAACGTTCTAGATCGATCGCGCAAGAGGTTCCCCGGGCGAGGCGGCGGGGCGTTATCAGATTGTGACCTGGGGATCCCGATCGCTTCGTCAACGACTCAGGACAAGACCCGAAACTGATCGAAGGGGATGCATTCACAATAATCATTACGCTCATCCGCGCCGGCGCCGAAGAGGAGGGGCAATTCCGATGAAGTGAAGCCCACCGCCCGGGGTGACAGAGAAGGAGACAGAGGCCAAGCTCGAGAAAGAGGCCCCTTCGTCGCACCCCGACGTCACCGGTGTCGGACCCCTCTGACAGGATGAGCCCCATGACAGAGAAACCGCCCGCACTCGTCGAGCCGCCCGCCGGATATGCCCAGTGGCTGGCTGACGTGAAATCTCGGGTCCATGCCGCACAACAGCGCGCCTCACTTGCCGTCAACACCGAGATGCTGCGCCTGTATTGGCAGATCGGCCACGACATCATGATCCGGCAGAAGGAACAAGGGTGGGGCAGGAAGATCACCGAGCGGCTCTCGCTCGACCTCCGCACGGCGTTCCCGGACATGAAGGGTTTCTCACGGACCAATCTTGACTACATGCGTGCGTTCTCCGAGGCCTGGCCGGAGTCAGCAATTTCCCAACAGGCTGTTGGGAAATTGCCCTGGGGGCACAATCTTGTACTCCTGACGAAGCTGAGGACCCCGGAAGAGAGAATGCAGTACGCCGAAGCAGCAGTACGGCACGCATGGTCTCGCAATGTTTTGACGATTCAGATCGAACGTCAAGTCATCGAGCGTCAAGGTCGGGCGATCACCAATTTCGAGGACACTCTTCCTGCACAAGACTCGGATCTGGCTCATGAGACTCTGAAAGATCCCTACAAACTGGATTTCCTTGGACTTGGCGAGGAGGCAGCTGAGCGTGCCATCGAATCCGCACTCGTCGAGCACGTCACCGAATTCCTCCTCGAACTCGGAGCCGGATTCGCCTTCATCGGACGCCAAATCCACATTCATGTGGGAGACGAGGACTTCTATCTTGACCTGCTCTTCTACCACGTCAAGCTCCATCGTTACGTGGTCATCGAGCTGAAAGCAGAGAAATTTAAGCCCGAGCATCTCGGCCAGCTCGGCTTCTACATGACGGCCGTCGACAGACAGGTCCGCGATCCCGCGACCGATGGCAAAACTCTTGGCTTACTGCTCTGCAAGAGCAAGGATCAAGTGGTCGCTGAATACGCTTTAGAAGACAACAGTAAGCCGCTCGGCATCGCCGAGTATCGACTCGCCGAATCGCTCCCTGAACCCCTTCAAGCATCTCTCCCGACCATCGAACAACTCGAACGTGAGCTCGGAGAGGGATGACCTACGGCCTTGAGCTTTTCCCCCTTGTTCAGCGATGGGGCTTGTCCCAATGGTCGTGGATTTTGAGGGGGGTGCGGTCCCTCGTCTGACCTGTCGGTTGTGACAGGCTCAGGCGTTAAGACCAATCAACGTTCGTTCTGAAAGGACGAGGGACC
>JAISHO010000042.1 GCA_031262485.1 Propionibacteriaceae bacterium | reverse complement strand
TTCCCGACCGAGAAGCTGGATCAGGATCAAGCGAAACTGCTTCGGGGTCCACGTAGGCCTCATCGGCCCATGAGACCAGGATATCAACGTTGCCAGGTTTCCTTTCCGAGCGTCGTTCTACGTGCGATCGACTGTGGCTCCAGTCTGGAAGATCATTCACAGATGTATGGTACTACGAGCGAACTACAAGATCGTGTTGCCGCCTTAGCCTGGTGGTCGTGGCGCGAAACAAGTGGAGATTCCATCTGCAATACCCTCACTCCTCCGTTTGCTCGGCATCATCGACGCCTCCTGAATCCTCTGCATCCATGCCACGAAACCCAAAGCCAACCTCATCGAGCTATGAAGTAACCCGTAGTCGAGATTGATCCGGGATGAAGATCGCATTGTTTCGTTGGAGTAAGTTAGTGCTGATCCATGTGTAATCATTCTAACATTTAAGAGGTTAAACATATGATAATAATCAAGATGTGCCATAATATTTCCATGTATGACAATATAATCTTACTAAGAAAGGCCGAGGTAAAGGGCGTCCTCGATGAATATGACCACTCTTTTACTATTGATCCTAATTACAATTATGTAATTTTGTATGGGCCTAATGGCATCGGCAAAACAAAATTCCTGGAAATAGTATATTCTTTATCAAAATGTGACGTAAGGGCGCTATCGAGACAACCGTTTTCATCGGCAATGATGGAGTACTCGGATAATTCAAGATTGGAGGTTACGAGAAAAGAGAAGCAACAGCGAAGGCATGATGACCATGATTATTCACTATACTCACTGTCGTTTTCCTTAATAAGAAAGAATGGGAAACTGGTAAAATGGGAGTACGAAGATGATGGCTTTGAGGACGCGCTTCAGCGGCGCGGTATTTGGGAGCGTATTAACGATTCTCTATGGCGTGACATGAGAGATGATGAAATAGTCGAAATAGAAGAGCTGAGAAGTCGATATCGACACCAGTCTAAGAAAGAAACTTATAGTAAGCAACCCAAGGAACTGGCTGATTTTATTAGTAAAGTTCCAAGTTTTTTGATTGAAACTCAACGACTGAGAGTAGAGCAATCGCAGGTTAGGCCGCACAGGCCTCGCTATGATTCGGAGATGTCCTATAGACATCCCACTTCTAGAATTATTGAGCAGTCAATCGAAATTAAGAAAAAAATCGATGATGCTCAGACTGAGCATTCTAAGATTACGCAGCAGCTAGATCGTACTTTTCCTAAGCGAGTACTTGATAAAGGGCCGGCGAATGATGAAATTGATGAGAATCAAATTCGAGATCGGTATGATAAGCAAAATGATTTTCGTAGTCGGCTGGGGAGAATTGCTTCTGTTGACTTGGCAAGAGAGTTGTCATTACCGGAAGGGGAGATAGATCCGTGGCCAAAGAAGTTGTTGAATCTGTACCTAGATGACGCAGAAAAAAAACTTATTCCTTTCAAAGAGCTTTTATTAAAAATCGACTTACTTGAAGATGTAATTAACCGTCGGCTGCTGAATAAAAAGTTAAGTGTTACGGGAGCACATGGTTTGGAGGTTGTGAATTCCAGAACTTCTAAGCCGATTGAGCTGTCTTCCTTGTCCTCAGGTGAACAGCATGAGATTATTTTAATGATTGATTTATTATTCAGTGTCCCAAAAGGGGGTCTTGTTCTTATTGATGAGCCAGAAATTTCCCTTCATGTAGCCTGGCAGCTCGCATTTATCCCTGATGTAAGGAAGATTGCCGATCAGGGAGGGTTTTGTTTTGTGGTTGCTACACACTCACCTCAAATTATCAACGGAGATTGGGAGCGAGCAAAGAGTCTTGGATCCTCTGAGGGGTAAGGTAAATGAGAGAGTACTTAAATTCGGATAGACAATTTGATGAGATAGAACTGTTGGTGCGGTCAGGAAACCTGCCCGTCCTAGTGCTGGAAGGTGCGGATGATAGGTCCTTGATTGAAGAGCATTGGGAAAATTCACGATTAGTAGTAGCTGTTGGAGGAAAACGAGAAGTTCTTAAAATTGCGGATAAAGTCACTAAACAGGGTCTGTCAGGTGTCTATTTTTTAATAGATCGGGATTACGATACTTTTTCTAGTGGGGTATCAGAATACCCAGAGAATGTATTCTGTAGTGACAATCATGATATTTTTATGGATCTTGTTTATGGAGATCCTAATATTATTATTAAAGTGATTAAAAGGCAGATAAATAAGGCAGACAGGAAGCAGGTGATCCCCGAAGGTATGGAATCTGAAAAGGTGAGAGATAAGGCCATATCAAATGCTGGATACCTTGGAATTATAAGAAGTGTTAATCAAGATTATAACTTCGGGTTAAATTGCAAAGGTTTCTCGTTCTTTCATTATAAGAATGAGGAAATTGATTTTTCTACAGTCCTAAATGGAGTATTGCGTTGCTCGGGTTGCGATGAAGTAAAAGAGGATTCCGTTAGGGAAGCCGCAGGATTCAAATTCACTAAATTAACACACTATAGTTGCTATATTTCAGATCATGATTTTCTGAGTGCACTCTCATGGCTTCTGAAAAAATATAGCGTTAACCTCAAACCGGAGGCATTAAGGGATCAGTTCATTATGGGAGTGACTTGTGACTCTATAAAATCAACGAAATGGTATTCTGAAATCTTCACTTTGTGTAAGACGGGAGAATATATGGGATTCTCTTGCCGGTGAAAAGAGCTCGCATTTGGGGAGAATTTGTTTTCTAAAAGAGCTATTTTTGCTTATGGGTTCTTGACCATAGTAATGATGCCGGAACCCCCCATAATTTCTCCGCATACCGATAACTGTGCTCCGACATACCGAGGACGATTCCCGCGACGAGGCGGTCGCCCAGTTCCTCGGACAATTCTTTGAGCACGGTGAAGTGCTGGATCCTGTAGCTTTGTGAGGACTTGATTTCCAGGAGGATCACCCGTCCATCGCTGAATTGGATGACGCCGTCGACTTCTTTTCCATTTCGGTCTCGGAAGTGGGTTAGCTCCCATTGGGAGGACGACCATCCCTGCTGTTTGCGTAGTTCTGCCATGACGAAGCCCTCGAAGAGGGGGCCGAGCGCGGGACTCGATAATTGGCCCAGTGTTGCGACAGTGGAGCCGGTGAGATGAGCTGCTAAACCGGAGTCGAGGACGAGGGTTTTCGAGCGGCCGACGGCTCGTTTCGTGAGGTTCGCCGTCCACGGTTCGATGGTGTCGGTGATGTAGAGCTGTTCGAGCGCGTCGAGGCAAGCGGTGACCTGGCGCTGGTTGATGCCTGTCGCGTCCGAGAGTCGTGCTTTGACCAACTCCCCGGATTGATTGGCGGCTAAGAGTTTGAGGATGGTTTGCAGCCGCGCGCTGGGGATCCGCTCGTCGATGTCTTGGACGTCGCGGGAGGTCAGTCTGTCGATATAGCTGTCGAGCCAGAGGCTGCGCCAGGGCTCCTCGAGCCCATCCACTTCCGGATAACCGCCATTGACGATGGCCTTGAGATAGTCGTCCTTCGTCCACGACGAAGGGGCCCCGTCTTCGAAATGACCCTCCGATTCCAGGACCCAGCTGGCGAAATCTTCGACGACGCCGTCGCGCTCGCCTTGGCTGAGGCAATTGAGGGGGATCGTCACCGCTCGGCCGGCGAGGGAATCAGGCACGTTCTTCCTCGATGTGAAGTCGGAGGAACCCGTCAACACGTAGCTGCCGGGGCGAAGATTTCGATCGATGTCCGCTTTGATGGCGAGGATCAATTCCGGATACCGCTGAATCTCATCGATGACCATGATGCGATCGCCTCGGTTGGCGAGGAACCCCTTCGGGTCCTCGATCGCTGCGGCCATCACCTCGGGATCGTCGAGCGTCACCGATAGATGGGGCCGCTCGCGCACCAACTCGGCGACCAAGGTCGACTTGCCGACGCGCCGAGCTCCTTGGATGGCGACAACAGGGAAGCGTTTGATGGCCCCCGCCGCCAATGTGGACACATTTCGCTGGATGAACGGTTTCTCCATGCCTCAAGCATAGCGTTCCTTGCTGATATGTTCAGCGTTTCATGCGTGATCTGCATGAAACGCTGAACATTCCGAGCATGATTCTCCTGCCGGAGCCCGTTGCAGAATGGATCGGGAGGTGGAGGAGATCCCGTCTGAGATCGGATCGATCGTGGGCGGCGCCCGAAGCTGTCCTCGGAGGCGCATTCGGCCTCGTGGACGGCGTGCCTGCCCATCATCAGATGATTGACAGGAGGGCGGCTCCGTTCTACGCTGGGAGGGCGTTGGGAAAGCGTATTCCGAGCGGGTTTGTGAGAATTATTCTTGTGCTCGCTGGCTAGTCGGGATACCCGGCGCCGCACTGACACACCGATGAGGAGAACTCAATGACGCGCACCCTCCGGATCGCCATGAACGGCATCACGGGCCGTATGGGCTATCGCCAGCATCTCGTCCGTTCGATCCTGCCGTTGCGGGACGAGGGCGGGCTTCTGCTTGAAGACGGCTCTCGGGTCGAGATCGAGCCGATCCTCGTCGGCCGAAACCCGGAGAAGCTCAAGGAATTGGCCGCCAAGCACAACGTCGACGAGTGGACGACGGACGCCGATTCCGTCATCACCGACCCGTCGGTCGACATCGTCTTCGACGCCCAGGTCACCTCGCGGCGCTACGCCGCCCTCACCGCCGCCATGGAGGCGGGCAAGCATATTTACACCGAGAAGCCGACGGCGGAGACGCTCAACGACGCCATCGCGCTGGCGAAACTGCGCGACGAGGCCGGCATCACCGCCGGCGTCGTCCACGACAAGCTTTACCTGCCCGGGTTGCGCAAGCTACGCCGTCTCGTCGACGAGGGCTTCTTCGGGCGCATCCTCTCGATCCGCGGCGAGTTCGGCTACTGGGTCTTCGAAGGGGAGGTCCAGCCGGCGCAGCGGCCGAGTTGGAATTACCGGGCCGAGGACGGCGGCGGCATCACGATGGACATGTTCTGCCACTGGAATTACGTCCTCGAAGGCATCATCGGCTCGGTCGACGCCGTCACCGCGCGCACCGTCACCCACATCCCGACCCGCTGGGACGAGCAGGGCGAGGAGTACAAGGCGACGGCCGACGACGCCGCCTATGGCATCTTCGAGTTGACGACGCCGGGCGGGGATCCCGTCATCGGGCAGATCAACTCGTCGTGGACGACGCGCGTCCACCGCGACGAGCTCGTCGAGTTCCACGTCGACGGCACCGAGGGCTCGGCGGTCGCCGGGTTGATCCACTGCGTCGCCCAGCCCCGTTCGACGACACCGATGCCGGTGTGGGATCCCGACGTCGAGACGACCGAGAAGTTCCGCGACGAATGGATGACCGTTCCTGACAACGCCATCTTCCCCAATGGGTTCCGGGCTCAGTGGGAAGAATTTCTCCACGACGTCCTGGCCGGGCGCCCACATCGCTACGACCTGTGGTCGGCGGCCCGTGGCGTCGCCTTGGCCGAGGCCGGGTTGCGCTCGTCCGCTGAAGGTCGTCGGGTCGAACTCGAGCCGCTCGTCTCCCCGCTGGGGGACGAGGCATGAGCCGGGACCGTCTCAGCCTCAACACCGCCACCTGTAAACACCTCACCTTGGCCGAATGCGTCGAGGTGGCCAAGGCCGCAGGACTCGGCGCGGTGGGGCCGTGGCGCGATCGCGTCGCCGAAGTCGGGGCCGCCGAGGCCGCCCGGATCATCCACGACGCCGGCTTGAGGGTCTCGACGCTGTGCCGGGGCGGGTTCCTCACCGCCCGAGACGACGCCGCCGCCGAGGCCGCTTTGGCCGACAACCGAGCCGCGATCGACGAAGCCGCCACCCTGGGAACGAAAGAATTGGTTTTCGTCGTCGGAGGGTTGCCCTCCGGTTTCGCTGGGATGGGGATCGACCACACGCCCGCTGACGATGAGGACAAGGATCTCGTCGCCGCCCGGCAGCGCGTCGCCGATCGGGTCGGGATCCTCGCCCCCTACGCCCGTGAACGCGGCGTGCGGATCGCGCTCGAGCCGATGCATCCGCTCTTCACCGCCGATCGTGGGGTGTTGACGACGATCGCTCAATCGCTCGCCATCGCGACCGATCATCCAGCCGATGTCGTCGGCGTCGTCGTCGACACCTACCACGTCTGGTGGGACCCCGATCTCGAGGCGTCGATCGCACAGGCTGGCGCCGAGGGGCGGATCTCGTCCTACCAAATCTGCGACTGGACGCTGCCCTTGGCCGCCAACACCCTCAACTCACGCGGCTATCCCGGGGACGGCCACATCGACTTCCCGACGATCAGCCGCTGGGTCGCTGAAGCCGGTTACGACGGGGACGTCGAGGTCGAGATCTTCAACGAGGAGATCTGGAGCCGTCCCGGCGCCGAGGTGGTCGAGACGATCGCCCGACGCTACGAGGAACTCGTCAAGCCTTTCCTCTGATCATGATCTCTCACCGCGACGGGAATAGCACCATCATGTCAAGACACATGATCAAAGCACCGAGTCATGGCCGGTGAAGCGGGAGGGGCAGAAACGGTGCGATGACAAGGCGGAGGAAGGAGCTGGATCGGGCATCCAGCGACTGACGACAACGAAGCTCAGCGTGCCGTTTCTGCCCCTCCCGTCAGGCCATGTCGTAGACGAAATCGAAAGCCCCCGCGAGGATGACGCGGGCTCCCGGTTGGAGAACGACGGGATCGTGGGGTTTGAGCGCCACGGGGATTCCGCCGGGTTGGATGATGTGGGAACCATTCGTCGAACCGAGGTCGCGGACGGTCACGTGGCCGTTCTCAAGGCGCACCTCGAGGTGTTGTCCGGAGACGTCGCGGTTCGGGTCGTTGATCTTGATGAGGTGGTGTGTCGGCCCGTCCCAGCCGGGGATCGGGCGCGGGTTGCGGCCGAAGACGACACCGCGGTCGAGGTCGATCGTGCCGCCGCTCGACAGGTGCAAGCGCCCCAGGGTGGGGAGTGGTTGTTCGCCGGTGGGGTGCGCCGGTGTGGGCGCGGAATCCTGCGGCGCTTCCGGAGCGGCGGGAGGAGCTGTCGGTGGCGTCGTCGCGGGCGCGGCCCAGCGGCCCGCTGGGGGCGTGGGCGGCGGCAGGGTCGACAGGTCGTCGACCGGCTGAGGCGGTTCGGGCGCTTCCATCGCCGGGGGATCGGAGGGCACCGGTTCCCACACGGGGATGGGGGAGGCTGACGACTCCTCCGGTTGATCGTACGTTTCCGGCGCCCGCTCGACGGCGTGGGCCGGGGACATCTCGTGCGAGGGCGGGATCAAGCTCTCACGGGCTGGGACCGGGGGCTCGTAATCGGGAATGAGCGCATGCGACGGCGCCTCACCGAAATCGTCTTCCCCAATCGTGGGTTCGGGAGTGGGCCCGAGATAGGGGACCTGCGGTGGTTCTGCCGCGCTGGCGGAAGGGGAGTAGGCGGTGTTCATCGCCCGGGCGGGAGGAGTGAGCGAGTCGGGGGGAGTCAAGGTGACTTCCGGAGCTGACCATTCCGCGGGCGAATCGCTCGGTTGGTCGTCGATGGATTCGATGAGCACGGGGGGAGCGCTCTCGGCAGATTCGGGCCAGGCCTCGCCCAAGCCGTATCCGATCGGCGGGACGGCGGCATCGTCGCGCGGCATCGCCTGCGGCTGATCGACGGGATGACGCGGTGTGGCCTCGTCTAGGGCAGTGGGCGGTTCCAGCGGAGGCATCGGCGGCGCCATCGTTGCGGCGGCCATGGCGGCGGGGGCGACCTCATCGAGATCGTCGAGTCCGGCCATGCGGGGATCGGGGCCCAAGGAGTCCGGGGCCGAGTCGAGGAACGGCACATCGTCGATGACCTCGGTCTCGTCGTCCGCCGACACCACCGGTGGCGGCGTCGGTTCAACGGCGGGGCTTGGTTCCGCGATCGGTTCGGGTCCGGGCGCGGCAGCCACGACGGCCGGTGGCGCCCCGGCGCCCACGAAGGCTCCGTCGCCGATCCTAAAGCAGGTCGCTCCGACGATTCCGAGGCGACCAGGGAAGACAAAGTCGTCTTCCGGGCGGGAATGGTCGAGGCTGAAGCGGATCGAGCGTTCAAGGGCGACGGTCGCTTCGACGGGATAGTCGGATCCGTCGATCTTCGTCCCATCGTCGATCTCGACGACGATGGCGCCTTGGATGACGACGCGGACCCCTCCCGGGCCGATGTCGACGAGGCCGAACGCGGGCAGTTCTTCGTAGCCGCCGTCGGCCAGCACATTGAACGCGGCTTCGACGGTCGGAGTGGCGTTGACGACTTGGAAGAGCCGCAACACCATCTCATCGGTCGGCGGCCGGGCTACGATTACTCCCAGTGATCCAGCGATGACGAGAGACGACGTCCCCGGCGCGAATCCGAGCCGGACCCCTCCCCAAGCGACCGACGAACGGTCGCCGACCGGGACTGGGGTGATCCCCCCGGTCTGATCATCGTGATCCATTGCGTGAGCCATTGTTGTTTGAGTCATGCCCGCCCCTTGCGCGTTTATACACCCACACCCAGTTATCCCCGCCGTTCAGGCTACCACGGGTGGAGGGCCACTGGCCCCAGGATAACAAGCCATCAGGCTTATTTTATATTCCCGGTTCCAGTGGCCCTCTCAGCCGCGTGGATCAGCCGCGCCAGGCGCGCCGTGGCGGCTTCGGAATGATGAGCAGTCCGGTGCGGGCCAGGAAGGCTCCCAGCGCGATGAAGCCGGCTGCCGTCAGGACGAGCGGCCACGTGATGAGCGAACCCGTCGTGGGCAGGAGCGACGACGGCGTCGTCGTGGCGCCCGGGTTGACACCCGTCATCCCGATCATGTCGGAGACGGTGATGGCCCCGGCGTCACCGCTGGCGGTGATCGTCCCTGCCCCGGAGGTGTCGACCGTGGTTCCCGGATCGCCCGGAGTCGTCGGCTCTTGTGGAGCCACGACGGCGGGAGCGGGCTCGGTGACGGTGAACGTCTCGATGACACCGCCCGAGGTCAGTCCCATGAGCGAGGCGGTGTGGACACCGGTATCGAAGTCCTCAGGCACGGCGAACTCGAAGCGGGCCACGCCGTTCTCATCCGCGACGACATAACCGAGATTGACCGGATCGGAGAAGATCGTCGCGCTGACCCGTTCGCCGGGAGCGAATCCCTGTCCCTCGACCACCTGGATCTCGCCCTGGAGGACACTCGGTGTGCTGAGCGAGATGCCGATGAAACGAGCATGCAGCGCATCGCAGATGGGCGTCCCATCGAGCATGGGGACGACGTCGTGGATTCCCGGGAACAGCGACGTCAGCGACGCCTCGTAAGTTCCGTCACCGAGATCGTTGATCGCCGAGATCTGCATCCCTTCGGGCACGTCGATCGAGAGCCGGTCGGCCAAGCCCGCCATCGGGAACCCGAGACGGTCGGCCAGGGTGATCGTGATGATGAAGGGATCAGTGCCGTTGTCCTGGCGGGCGGGCCCGCCCGTCTTCGAGCTGAACTCGTCATCGTCGATCGTCGCGGTCGCCTCGCCGATGCCGGGCGTCGCCTCAGGCGTCTGAGTCGGCGCCGGAGTCGGAGTCGGCTTGGCGCTCGTCGGCACGGTCGTCGGAAGCGTCGGACGGGTCGTCGGCGGTGTCGTGGGCGACTTGGTCGGCGGCGTCGTCACCACGGGCGTGGTGGCCACAGTGGTCGGCGGCGTTGTCACCGGCTTGGTCGTTGGGATCGTCGGCCCTTGGGTCGGCGGTGTCGTCGGCGGAGTCGTCACCACGGGTGTGGTGGCCACGGTGGTCGGCGGCGTCGTGACCGGCTTCGTGGTCGGCACTGGTGTGGTGGCCGGTGTCGTCGGCGGTGTGGTCACGGGCGTGGTCGTTGGGATCGTCGGCCCTTGGGTCGGCGGCGTGGTCGCCGGGGCGACGGTCGTCGGAGCCGTGGTCGGCGGTGTGGTCACCGGTGTGGTTGTCGGAATGGTCGGCCCTTGGGTCGGCGGTGTCGTCGGCGGAGTGGTCGCCACGGGTGGGGTGGCCACGGTGGTCGGCGGCGTCGTGACCGGCTTCGTGGTCGGCACTGGTGTGGTGGCCGGCGTGGTCGGCGGTGTGGTCACAGGCGTGGTCGTCGGGATCGTCGGCCCTTGGGTCGGCGGTGTCGTCGGCGGCGTTGTCACCACGGGTGTGGTGGCGGGTGTCGTCGGCGGTGTGGTCTGCACCGGAGTCGTGGCCGGAGTCGTGATGTCGACGGTGGGATCCGGAGTCGGTGTCGGCTCCACGGTCGGTTCAACCGTGGGCTCGGGCGTGGGCTCCGGTGTGGGCTCAGGCGTCGGTTCCGGCAAAGGAACCTCCACGGTGGTCGACTCCGAGGTGTTGCCAGCTTGATCGGTCACCGTCACCTCGACGGATTGGCCGGGTTCGAGCGGCGTCGTCAAGGCGCAGCTGAAACGTCCGTCGGCGGTGGCGACCTCCTCGCACACGACCTCGCCGTTGTCATCGGTGACGGTCACCGTGGCTCCGGGTTCGGTCGTCCCCGAGATCGTCTCACCGGTGGTCGGGTCGGTCTGCGGCGCTGCCGGAGCGGCGGCGTCGATCGTCACCGTCGTCGCCGGTGAGGCGTTGCCCGTCGAATCCTCGGCCACCACCGTGACGACCTCGCCATCGCCGGGCACCGGAGACAGATCGCAGGTGAAGGCTCCGGAGGTGGCGTTGGCCGTCGTGCTGCACAGGACCTCGCCGTTCTCGTCGGTCACGGTGACGGTCGAGCCAGGCTCGGCCGCACCGGTGATCGTGGAGCCGTTGGACGGCCCGACGGTGGGAATCTGAGGCACCGTCGAATCGATCGTCACCGTCTCGGATGAGGACGTGTTGCCCGTCTCATCGGTCGCGGTCACCGTCACCTCTGATTGATCGGCCGGGACCGGCGTGGGCACGCAGGTGAAGGCGCCGGAGGTGGCATCCGCTGTTGTCTCGCAGATAACCGTCCCTTGCTCGTCGGTCGCCGTCACGGTCGAGCCGGGCTCGGCGACACCGGTGATCGTGCCTCCGTTGGAGGGGTTGACCTGCGGCGCCTCAGGAGCGGTCGCGTCGACCGTCACCGTGTCAGTCTCCGAGCTGTTGCCAGCCTCATCGGTCGCCTTCGCGGCGATGTCGGAGCCATCGGCGGGGACCGTCTCCGGCTCACAGGAGAAGGCGCCGGTGGTCGCGTCGGCCGTCGTCTCGCAGACGAGGTCGCCGCCAGCGGTCACCGTCACCGTGGAGCCAGGTTCGGCCACCCCGGAGATGGTGGATCCGTCCGTCGGATCGAGTTCCGGAGCGGCGGGCGCGGCGGAGTCGATGGCGATCTCGACGGCGGGTGATTCGTTGCCGGTGATGTCACGGCTCGTCACCGTGACGACCTCTCCGTCATCCGGCCGCGACGTCGGCGCGCAGCTGAACTCCCCGGTCGTCGCGTCGGCGGTGTCGTAGCACAGGATGGCGCCCTCGGCGTCGGTCACCGTCACCGTGGAGCCGGGTTCGGCCACGCCGGAGATGGTGGATCCGTCGCTCGGATCGACGACGGGCGTCGGCGGCAGCGAAGAGTCGATGACGACCTCGCCGGAAGCCGACTCATTGCCGGCGGCGTCGCTCGCGATCGCCGTGATCGACGTGCCGTCGGCTGGGGCCGTCGTGGGCTCGCAGCTGAAATGTCCGGTTGTCGCGTCGGCGGTGACCTCGCACAGCGTCGATCCAGCGCTGTCGCTGATCCGCACCGTGGAGCCGGGTTCGGCCACACCGGTGATGACGGAGCCATTCGACGGGTCGAGCGTCGGCGTCGCCGGAGCGGCCGCGTCGATGACGACCTTCGAGCCGGTCGACGTGTTGCCGACCGCATCGGTGGCGGTCACCGTCACCTCGGCCTGATCGCCCGGAGCTGGTTCCATGACGCAGCGGTACTCGCCGGTCGAAGGATCGGCCGAGGTCTGGCACAGGGTCGCGCCGGAGGCGTCGGTGACGGTCACGGTGGAGCCGGGTTCGGCCACGCCGAGGATCGCCGTGCCGTTCGAAGGCTCCGTGGTGGGAACCGTGGGCGCTTGCGCGTCGATGACGACACTGCCAGCGCTTGAGGTGTTGCCGACCGGATCGGTGGCGATCGCCCGGATGGTCGTGCCGTGGCCGGGCGCCGGCGACGGCGGGCAGGAGAAGGCGCCGGTGGTGGCGTCAGCGGTCGTCTGGCACAACGTGGCGCCGTTGGAGTCGCTGATCGTCACGCTCGATCCCGCCTCGGCCACGCCGGTGATGACGGAGCCGTTCGAGGGATCGAGGACGGGCGGCTGCGGAGCCTGAGAGTCGACGACGACCGCCGCCGGCTGCGAGAGGTTCTCCGAGCGGTCGAAGGCGACGACGAGGAGCGTCGCGCCATCGGCCGGGCGCGGCATGGGCACGCAGGTGAAAGCTCCCGTCGTCGTGTTGGCCGTGGTCTGGCACAGCATCGTCGCGCCGGTCTCGTCGAGCACGGCGACGGTCGAGCCGGGTTCGGCCACGCCGGTGACGGTCAGCCCGTTGGTCGGATCGACCACGGGAGTCGACGGCGGAGCGGCGTCGACGACGACCGGTGTGAGCGCCGACACGTTGCTCGCCGCGTCGATCGCGCCGATGTGGATCGTCGCGCCGTCGGCTTGAGCGGGCGACAAAGCGATGGCGAAGGCGCCCGTCGACGGGTCGGCCTGCCCTTGGCCCAGGAGCACCTCGCCGGTCGCGTCGACGACGGCGATGGTGGAGCCAGGCTCAGCGGTTCCGACGACGGCGAGCCCGTTCGACGGGCCGGCGACCGGCGCCGCCGGAGCGACCGCGTCGACGATGAACGGCGTGAACGGAGACATGTTGCTGCGTGAATCGGCGGCGACGACGTAGCCCACCTCACCGTCGGCCATCGGTTGCGACGTCTCGCAGGCGAAGCTGCCGTCTCGGTTGGGAGCGATCTGGCAGAGCAGATCGCCGTTCGTGTTCATGACGAGGACGGCGGCCAACCCGGCCTTGACGGTCCCGGAGACGACAGTCCCGTTCGACGGGTTGACGACCGGGGCCGGCGGCGGGTTCGACGAGATGATGACCGGCGTCGGAGCGGACATGTTGGCCGCTTGGTCGACCGCGACGACATAGATCGCGGTGCCGTTGCCCGGAACCGGCGAAGGAGTGCAGGTGAACGCGCCGGTCGTGGGATCGGCGATCGTCTCACACAGGATCACGTTGCTCTCATTGAGGACGCCGATGATCGCGCCCGGCTCGGCGGTGCCCGTGACGACCCGGCCGTTGGTCGGGTCGACGATCGGAGGGTCCGGCGGCGTCGTGTCGGGCGAGGCGGTGCGCACCGTCGCCGAAGCCAGGTCGAGCCTCCCGGCGCCGGTCGAACCGCCCACCTCGAGGAAGGTGATCTGCATGGCGCGCTGGGTGAAGGCCTGGTTCGGCAGCGCCGGGGCCGGCTCCTGCACGTTGATCCGCACCGAGATCAACTCGCTCAGCCCGCTGAAGACGGGGCTGAGCACCGAGATGACCGGCCCGGTGATGTTCTGCAGAATCGACTGGTTGACGGTGGCGTACAGGCTCGTCTCGGAGAAGAAGGCGTCCCACAGCAGGTCGCCGATCGGGGCGATGAAGTCGGCGACGGAGAAATCCATCGAGATCCCGATGAAGTTGGCCGAGACTAAAGCCCGTTCCTCGGGCACGGTGCCGTCGAGGAATTCGAGGACGGTGCCCTCGAAGTTCATGGTGAACCCGCCTAGCGGGGTGGTGAATCCGCCCTGGATCGTCAGATACGCGCTCTCAAGAGCGGTGCGCACAGCGTTGGAGAAGGCGGCGTTGAGGTCGTCCATGGCCGACGTCAGACCTTGGAGGATGGCGTTGATCGTCGTCGAACTGATGAGCTCACTGTTGACGGGCAGATCGTTGAGTCCGTTCTCCCCGAAGAAACGTGCCATGTCGATGTAGACGTAGCCGTCGGCGAGATTGACGATGACGCCCTCTTGGCCGTACGAATTGGTCAACAGCGGCGCCATGGCCCCGGCCAAGTCGACCTCGAAGGAGGTGTTGACCTCGATCTCCTGTCCGGCGAACTGGAGGACCGGATTCAGCACCTCCAACGTGTTGAGCGTGCGCGAGATCGTGCCCTCGGGGCCGACCAGTCCGTTGATGGTGCCGTCGACGAGCGGGACGATGTATTCGTCGACCCCGCTCGTGATCGCCGCCACGACGGGAGCCTGCAGCATCATTTTCGCTTCGTTGACGTGGTAATCGCCCACCGGCGCCTGGTTCGGCGCGGCCTGGGCGGTGGCGGCGACCCCGTTGAAGACGAGGTCGAAGTCGCCGATGACCGAGGCGATCGAGTCGCCGACGAGAGCTGACAGGTCGATGCGCAGCGAGGAGGGGTACTGCGAGGACTCGGCGCTCGTGATGATGGCGCCGGTGTCGGAGACCGAGCCGGAGGCGGCCATCGCCGTCCCGTCGTCGTTGGCCGCGGCGTACTGGTTGACCGAGCCGATCTGCAGCAGACCGCGGTCGCCGAACAGGCTGGCCCCAGCGTCATAGGAGAGCGTCAGCGAGCCGATGACCTCGGCCGCCAGCGGACTGACGACGACGGGATACTGCCCCGACGGGTTCTCCGCCTTGGCGCCGGCGAACTCGACGACGGAGTCGAGCTCATTGCCGAAGATCGTGCCCGCGATGAACCGCCCTTCGGCCTCCGCCCGGTCGGTGGCGGCCGCTTGGGCGCCGATGATGGGAGCGACCATGCCGGCGATTGTGGCGACGACGAAGGCGCCAGTCACCCCCCCGGTGAGCACTCGTCTTCTCCCCGCTGGGAAACGTTTCTTGAGCGCTTCGGTGACGGCGCCTCCTCGCGTGGTCGGCTCCGCCGAACGGCGCGCAGGCGTGAACGAATGGTTGAACACCATAACTACCCCCCATAGATGAGATCGCACGGCGAGATGCCGGATCTCCTCTCTCATGCTGACGAAGAAGTGACCCCTTCACCCCCACAGTGAAAAGGTCACACTTCGACGCAAAGTGTATACATTATTGAGAGTACGCGATCTTCGTCACATTCTCAACTATCTCCATGAAGATGAGACATTTTGTTGATATTCGGGGATTCCCCGACGCGCCCGGGGCTCGGTGGGCGCTGACGTGAACGTGGAGTGGTTCTCTTCGCTGAGAGCGGGGGGCTGGCGCCGGGCCCGTGCCGGACGGTCGTAGTCGGTGTGGGCCGCGCTCCCCGAGGAGGCTCTGGTGGTTCCCCGGGGCGATTCCTGGGAACGTGAGGAGGAGGCTTCTCGCCGTTGGTCGTTCGATCGTCGCGTCGCCGCTTCGGCTCTCGCCTGAGCCGTCTCACGACGGATGCGCATCGAGCCGGCGATCCACAGGAGGAGGGCGACACCGGCTCCGAGCACCATCGCGCCCACTCCGATGCCGACGAAGAGTTGTTCGGAGATCGGCCTGGCCCCGGCGCCGACGAAGATGAAGGCGAGCAGGGCCCATCCGGCCATGATGACGATCCAGGCCCACATCGCGACCGTCACGAGACGCCCGGCCGCGTCGACGGAACCGGCGGCGCCGATCCGCCCGGGGAAGACGGCCCAATAGGGCGCGACATAGTCGAGGGAGACATCGGAGCGACCTTCGGGGACGACGAAGCGGGCCCGCCCGACCGCCCGGGGCTCGGGGACGACGCAGTCGATGACGGTGGGGTGCTTGACCCGAATCGGGATCTCGTGGGTGCCCCACTCGTAGAGATCCTCGTGCCCATCGATCGTCACCGTGGGGATTGTCCCTTTCGGGTAGGTGAAGCCCGGTTTGAGGAGGGTGAGGGTGAGCACGCGGGGGCGAGACTTGCGGGTCATCCGCTGGCGACGCGAGGAGACGGGGGGCTCGGTGGCCAAGGCATGGTTCGAGCCGTCGCCCGAAGTGGCGCGGGCCGTCGTGACCCAGGCGGAGGCGGAGGGAGCGCTGGGGCGCGCCGTGGCTGTCACGGAGGGAGGAGCCACGGCGGTCGCGCCGATCGTCGCGGACGGCACGGCTTCGTCGCGCGAGGCCCGGCGAGGACGCGGTGGAGCGCTGGTCCGCTGCCGGGTTGGAGAATCGGAGGGGCTGACCATGTCGCTCATTCTGGCAGGTCGAAGCCCGCTGAGCTGAGAAGACAGCACGGAAATAAGTTTATTTTCTTGTGAAGTCGGATGATCGCCTCAGCGGAGGGCAGCCAACCTCACTTTCCTTTGACGCGGAGCGACTCGTGCCATTCCGCCCGCACGACTTTCCCTTGGTGATCGAGGTGGGCGATGGCGCAGGCCGCCGTCGAAAGCGGCCGCTCGTCGAGGCCGAGAGCGTCGAGCATCGCCGGCAGCACCGGGCGATGCCCGCACACGACCGTCGGAACCCGGGTGCGGACCGTCTTCTCGGCCAGTCCGCGCATATAGCGTTTGACACCGGCCGGGTTGGCGCCGCCGATCTCCTCGCTCAACAGCGACACCGGTTTGACGGTCAGCTCCTCCCGTTTGGCGTAGGTGGCGAGCGTCTGCTGGCACCGCGTGGCGGAACTGGCGATGAGGCTGCGGGCGTCGTAGGCGCGCAGGATCTGGTTGAGGTATTTGAGCTGCTTGCGGCCGCGGTGATCGAGCGGGCGCTTGGCGTCGTCCTTGGGCCATTCGTCGTGGCGGACGGCTTTGGCGTGGCGGACGATGATGAACGGGGTCGTCTCCGGCAGCGACATCGCCTCTTCGAGGACGGTGCGCTCGTCGGCGTAGGAGATCCGCTTGAGCGCTTCGTCGACCCGCACCCAGGCGACGTCGTCGACTTCGTCGTCCGGTTTGTGTTTGCGCACCCGCTGGGGCACGCCGACCCAGTGCATGACGATCTTCGTTCCGCTGTTGATGGGGTAACGGATCGGTTCGAGCGGGGCCCCGAGCCGAATGACGACAGCCGACTCCTCGCTCACCTCGCGCACCGCGGTGCGCACGAGCAATTCGCCCGGTTCGGCTTTCCCCTTGGGGATGACCCAATCGTCGTAGAGCGGCCGGTGGACGAGGACGACTTCGCGCCGTTTGCCCGCCCCGCGCAGGACGACCGCCCCGGCGGCCCAAATCGGACGATCCGGCAGCGTGGGTTTCATGAACGCCCCTCGCTCCGCTCGAGCGTGGCTCTCAGTTCGGCGAAATTGTGCACGCCCGTCTCATCGGTGACGGCCCCGGCTCCCCACACGCTGCGCCGACGCGACATCTGGATGAGGTGGGCCTGGATGTCGGTGAGGGCTTCGCCGTCCGGGCCGGTCGTGCGCTGCTCCCACCCCTCGGGGGTGAGCCACCACGAGGCCGTCCCCTCGTCGAAGGCCTCGTTGAAGAGGGCGTCGATGTGGGCGATGTGCTCCGGGTTGGCGAGTTGGACGATCACCTCGACGCGGCGGTCGAGGTTGCGGTGCATGAGGTCGGCCGAGCCGAGCCCGACGCTGGGGTGACCGTCGTTGTCGAACCAGAACAAGCGCGAATGCTCGAGGAAACGACCGAGGATCGAACGGACCCGGATGTTCTCGCTCAGCCCAGGGATGCCGGCCCGCAGCGCGCAGATGCCGCGCACCCACAGGTCGACTTTGACGCCGGCCTGGCTGGCCCGGTAGAGAGCGTCCATCGTGGCCTCGTCGACGATCGAGTTGACCTTGATCCGCACGCGGCCCTGGCCGCCCGCCTTCTGGATGCGGATCTCGTTGTCGATCATGTCGAGCAGGCCGGCTCGGATGCCGTGGGGGGAGACGTAGAGGCGGCGGTAGTGGTTCTCCGCCGTCATTCCGGAGAGATGGTTGAAGAGCCGGGCGACGTCGTCGGTGATGATGGGGTTGCTCGTTAACAGCCCCATGTCTTCGTAGAGCCGGGCCGTCTTCGGGTTGTAGTTGCCGGTGCCGATGTGGCAGTAACGGCGCAGCCCGTCGCCTTCGTCGCGGATGACGAGGGAGAGTTTGCAGTGGGTCTTGAGGCCGACGAGCCCGTAGACGACGTGGACGCCGGCTTTCTCGAGCTTGCGGGCCCAAGCGATGTTCGCCTGTTCGTCGAAGCGGGCTTTGATCTCGACGAGGGCGAGGACCTGCTTGCCGGCCTGGGCCGCCTCGATGAGGGCGTCGACGATGGGGGAGTCGCCCGAGGTGCGGTAGAGGGTTTGCTTGATGGCGAGGACTTGCGGGTCGGCCGCCGCTTGTTCGATGAAGCGTTGCACCGAGGTCGCGAACGAATCATAAGGATGGTGGAGGAGGACGTCGCGTTTCTTGAGCGCGGCGAAGAGGTCGGCCGGATGCGATGTCTCGACTTCGGCCAATTGCGGGTTGGTGCGCGGCAGGAAGGCCTCGTATTTGAGATCCTCGCGGTCGATGTCGGCGATCGTGGTGAGGCCGGTCAGATCGAGCGGCCCGTCGACGAAGAAGACCTCCGGCATCGTGACGTCGAGCTCATGGGCCAAGGTGTCGAGCAGGTCGGGGTCGATGTTGTGGGCGACCTCGAGACGGACGGGCGGGCGCCCGACCTTGCGGCGCAGGAGTTCCTTCTCCAAGGCGAAGAGGATGTTCTCGGCGTCGTCCTCCTCGACCTCGAGATCCTCGTTGCGGGTGACGCGGAAAGCGGCGGCGTGGACGATGTCCATTCCCGTGAAGATCGAATCGAGGTGGGCGGAGATGACGTCTTCGAGGAGGACGTAACGGCCCTCGTCGATGAGGGGAATGAAGCGCGGTAGCACGTTCGGCACCTTGACCCGGGCGAAGAGACGCGCGCCAGTGTCGGGATTGCGCAGTTGCACGGCGAGGTTGAGCGAGAGCCCCGAGATATAGGGGAACGGGTGCGAGGGGTCGACGGCCAGCGGCGTCAGCACGGGGAAGATGCGCTCTTCGAAGAGTTCGTCGAGGTGGGCGCGTTCGCGGCTCGTCAGATCGTCCCACGACAACAGGGCGATGCCCTCATCGGCCAAGCCGGGACGGATCTCTTCGCGGAAGACCCGGGATTGTTCGTCGACGAGGTCGCGGGTCGAGGAGAGGATGGCGTCGTGCAGTTCGCGCGGCAGGAGCCCCGAGGTTCCCCGGAGGGCCAGACCGGCGTCCATGCGCCGTTTGAGGCCGGCGACGCGCACCATGAAGAACTCGTCGAGGTTCGAGGAGACGATGGCGAGGAAACGGACCCGCTCAAGCAAGGGGACGCGCTGGGAATCCTTCGCCAAATCCAGGACACGATTGTTGAAGGAGAGCCAGGACAACTCACGATCGGAATAGCGATCATCCGGCAAGGCGATGTCTTCCACGTCGTCGACCGCGGCCGAGACCTGCGACGCGCTGTTCAGGGCCGATTCGTAGGCGGAGGAGATGGATTCTCCTCCCGGCAGGTCTGGCGCGGCGGACTGTGCGCTGGCTGGGGCCACCGTCTCCACGGCTGCCGGGGTCATCGGCGTGGCCGGAGTGATCGTCGGTGTGGCCGGAGTGATCGTCGGTGTGATCAGCGGGGCGGCCGGAGGGATGACCGGCGGGGCCACGGGAGCCGATGGGGTCTGTGGAACGTGCGGCGAGGGTGAGGTCAGGGGTGTCACGGCGCTCATGGGCGGGAGGGGATCGCCGTCATCGGTCATGACGGCGTTGGCGACGAGATCGTCGGCCGTCGTGAGAGATCCCAGGTCTTCGCTCGACGAGGCCGGGTCCGGGGCGGCAAGTGTGACCGGTGTGACGGGACTGGCCGGTGTGATGGGAGCGTCCAGTGGCGCCGGGGTGGCTGGTGAAGAAGGGGTGGCTGGTGAGGACGGTGTTGCCGGTGAGGCGGGAGTGGCCGGGGAGGCGGGAGTGGTCGGTGAGGAGGGAGTGACCGGGGAGGCGGTGCTGATCGAGGAGACGGGGCTGTGATCCCACGCCGGGGTGGCCGGCGACGCGGGGGAGCCCGAATCGGCGAAGGCACGGGCGGCCGGACGCGGTCGGTCGGCGACGTCGTACAGGGCGTTGGAAGGGTAACTGCTGTCACTCGGTTCGTCGGGTGTGGCGGCGCTGAGGGGTGAATCGGCCGTGGCGGGGGAGAAGGCCCGGGCCGCAGCGGTGGCCCCGACGATGCCCGCTGCCGTGATGGCGCCGGTCGCTTCGGTGGCCGTCACTTCGGAGGCGGTGTCGAATCCGGCGCGGTGGGCGATGTCGAGGGAACGAGGAACGACGAATTCAAGCGTGGAATCGTCTTCGTCCGGCGATGGGCCGGATTCAGAAGCACGGAGGAGGGTCGCGTCCGCTTCGTCGTCACCGTGTGGGGTGGCGGGGCTGGTGGCCGTGTCCGAGCCGGTGAGGAACGAGACGCCCACGGTGGTTTCGTCGGGCTGATCGTCGATCGCGGTGTCGGCGAGCGTGGCTTCGGCGAGCGGGCTGTCCGCAGGCGTGCTGGGGAGAGCTGTGGGAGCGGAGGAGGGTGTCTCCGGGGAATCCGGACTGATTTCCGAAGCCGACGAGATCGCTGAGAGGGCGAGGTCCGGGGGCATTGGCGCGGTCACCGGTGTCCACATGTGCGGGGTCTCATCCGCCTCGGAAGCGGTGGGAGCGGCGTCCGGGCTGGAATCTGAGGCCACGGTGGCGTCGACGAGGGTCCAGGCCGGCGCGTTCACCTCGGTGGTCGACAGCCCCGGTTCCGGCACGTAGTCGAGTTCGCTCGTCGGAGAGACGGGGGTGAGCGGCAGCCCGAGGCGGGGGGCCGCGAATTCGATGGTCGCGTCGGAGACGGGCGGTTCCTCCTCGCTCACCGAGCGGTAGGAGGAGACGACGTAATCGGCTTCGGGAAGGGCGTCGAGATCGGTCGGGGTGGACGAGGAGACCGCCGGGGTGGCGGCGGAGGATGGGGGAAGCGGGGCCGGCACATAGTCGGCTTCCGGCGGGGTCGACGCGTCGTGCGGGCGGGGCGAGGCCGAGAAGGCGAGTGCGCCGTCAACGACCCCGGGCACGGGTTCGGCGACGAGCAGCGGCAGATCGTCGGCCTGGGGAAGATCGTCGGCTGGGGGAAGATCGTCGGCTGGGGCGAGATCGACAGTCGGGGGAAGGCCATCGGCTGGGGCGAGACCAACAGCCGGCGGAAGGTCGGCCGCCACCGGTGGGAGATCGAAATCGAGCCGATCTCGGGTGTCGTCGTTCTCGTCGTCGGCGGGATCGTAGTCGTCGGTGCGCGTGTAGGAGCCGGCGCCGATGAAACGTGAGGGATCGGACGGCGATGATCCCGAACTGGCGGTCGTGGGGGAGAAGGGCAGAGGTGTGCCGGGGATATGGATGATCGGGGTGTGGTCGATCGTGTCGTCGAATTCCTCGGGCGCTCCCCAGACGGTCTTCTCCTCGTCGCCGACGATGACGATGTCGGGGCTGGCCTGGGATTCGGGCGGGAGGATCGCGCCCGGCACGAAACCGGGGGCGCCCGGTGTCGTCGTCGAGACGACGTCCCCGCCGGTGAGGAACGAGGTGGCTGAGGCGCCCGGTGCGGTGGAGCGGTAGGCCTGAAGCCCGGTGTCCATGCCCCGGAGACGATCGGTGGTCGCGGGGTGCTCGAAGGCCGGGGGAGGAGTCGGAGTGGGGACGGGGGCCGGGGTCAACGGGGTGAAGGGAGGATGCGCCGGGGGGCCGACGGGGGAGAAGTCGAGGTCGTCCCAATCACCCGGATCGTCCGGGGTGACCCCGGGAGGCAAGAGCGAGGGGTCGGGCGGGTCGAGCGGGACGATCGGCAGGGTGTCGTCAGGCGATCCGGCGCCGGTCGGGGCGTTCGCCGCGACCTCATAGGCGCTCGCTGAGCCGTGGGTGAACCAGAGATCGTCGGCCAAGGCGCTGGGACGTGCCCACTGGTCGGCGGATCCTGCGCCCTGTGGCGTCGCCCGTTCCGGGTTCGTTCCGCCGGCCGATCCTTCACTAAAATTGCTCATGAGCCTTCCTCCTTTGTGGCAGCGTAGCGAAGATCGCGCCGGACCTCATGGAAACCCGATCGCTGGTAAAGAGAGACGACACGGTCCTCATCGCCCTCGACGTAGAGGATGACTTCGGTGACCTCCCGCCCTGCGAGATAGTCTAAGCCTCTTTCCAGGAGGCGTCGCCCCCAGCCGTGATGGGCCGCCTCGGGCGCGACGGCCAGCACGTAGACCTCGCCGAATGGCGTCGGCTCGCTGGTCAGCCTCCCTCGGGTTTCATTCCCGGGCGTCGGTGTACGGGGAATCCGGCCATTGTCGGCGTTGGGGGAGAGGGCGAGGTCTCGGGGGAACTCCGAGTCGGTGGTGTCCGCGGCTCGCTCAGGATCCGTGAGCGTCTGGAGCGACGAGGCGGTCCGAGTTGCGGGGCGAGGCTCGTCGGCCGGGTGGATCTTCGTCCAATGGAAACCGAGGAGACGTCCGTCGCGAACCAACCTGTGCTGAGCCGCGGCGACATCGTCGTTTCCTGGTGCGGTGTCGACGGCGAGGAGCAGCCCGTCCGGGTCGAACCAGTCTGTCATCATCCGTTGCTCGAAATCCCCGATCGTCAACTGCCCCTGCTCCGGATGATGGCGGAAGGCGAGCGCGTTGAGCGCGACGACGGCGTCGAGGTCGTCCGGTTCGAACTCGCGGATGAGCGTGCCCGGGGGTGCCGGCGTGGGGGAGGGGGGATCGGCGATCAGGTCGCGCTCCATGATGAGAAGGGCTCGCACCGCCGTCAATCCGAATTCCGCGGCCAAGGCCCGGGCGCCGGGATGATCTCCGAAGCTCCACAAATCGACCTTGTCAGACGCGATCGGCGAGGCGCTCGTCTCACCCGGTTCCACTCCCGTTTCCCCCAGCCGAAGCGTTGACACGAGAGCCCGCCCGGCTCCGCGCCTTCGCCACGCCGGATCGACGACGACCTGCGCTGCCCCCTCGACGACGATCGCCGCACCCACCACGACACCATCGTCATTCACCGCGACCAACACCCGCCCTCCGGGGGCCCCTAGATAAAGATGTGCCGTGTCATTGAACGGAGAGAGCCCGTCGGCCGCCGTCGCCGCCCGGTCGATCTGCCTGATCCTGTCGGCTACCGAGTCGCTGAGAGGAACGGTGCGGACGGCGATGGGCATGGGGAGAAACTATCGCACGAGCGGCGTCGGATCGTCGATCTTCCACTAGTGGTTTGTCGCGTCTCAACGTTGAGGTTCGGGGTGTTCGGTGGGGTGGCCAGCAAGGCGGAGGAGGAGCCGGTAGTGGACTTACCCGATTGAGTGAGCGATCGTGTGCTCGCACACGTATCGTGAGCGATTGAGGGTTGACCGCAGGGAACACCGGCGACGACGACAACGCGGCTGGGGGCCCTACCGGGCGCCACGAAGACGACGTTTAGGCGCGACAGACCACTAGGTGCGTTCCTGGGCATACCGGTCGTGGCTAATGCGCGTGAATGCGCCTGAGGGACATGAGTATCCTCGTCTGGTGCGCATGATTCCTTCCTCTCTCGACCCGACGGTGGTCGCTGAGATCGACCGTCGGTTGGATTCGGTCGAGCAGGAATACGCGGTCCGTGTCCCGTGGGCGATCGAGAGCGGCAGCCGTGCCTGGGGGTTTCCTTCGCCTGATAGCGATTACGACTGTCGTTTCATCTTCGTGCGCGATCGTGACGCGTATCTTTCGTTGTGGACTCCGCGCGATGTCATCGAGACTCCGCTCGATGCCGTCTTCGACGTGAACGGGTGGGACGTGGCGAAGACGATCCGTCTCCTCGCGAAGGGCAACGCCACCGCTGTCGAATGGCTACGTTCCCCTATTGTCTACCGGGGCGATCGCGATTTTCACGACGGTCTGCTGGCTTTGGCCGACGAGATCGTCGAACGAGACGCCGTGGCCAGGCATTATCGCCACGTCGCCCTTCAACAAGCCGGGAAATCCACCCCGTCGCTCAAGCGTTTCTTCTATGTCCTCCGTCCGACGGTGGCTCTGCGCTGGTTGCGGATCCACCCCGGTTCCGCTATCCCACCGATGGATCTGCCCACCCTCCTTGCTGAAAGCGACGTGCCAAGAGACGTCCTTGACGCCTCCCAGGAACTCATCGCCCTCAAGGCGAAGACCCATGAGCTCGGCGCCGGCGAACCGCCCGAGGTCCTCGTCCGCTTCGCCGAGAAGGAGATCGACGCCGCCGCTGAGTTCGAAACCTTCCATCCGACGAAGAACCCTGCCACCGTGCGGGCGCTCGCCGACGAGTTCTTCCGCGAGCAGGTGCGCTGAGATGAGCGGATCACCCATCACCGCGAAGGATGACGAAGGTGTCAAAGCGATGCGTCGGGTCTCGGTGGTTGGTTCCTCGGGGTCGGGGAAGTCGACCTTGGCGCGACGACTCTCCAGCATCCTCGGCGCTCCCTACACCGAACTCGACGCGCTGTTTTGGGGGCCTGAGTGGACGGAGGCCTCCGGCGACGAGTTGGGGGAGCGGGTCAGCCGTGCGATCGCGGGAGACGCGTGGATCGTCGACGGCAACTATCGCAACCAGATCGGCGCCCTCGTCTGGGAGAGAGCCGACACGGTCGTGTGGGTGAACCCGCCCAAGCCCGTGGTCATGTGGCGCGTGCTGATCCGGACAGTGCGCAGGATCGTCACCCGTGAGGAACTCTGGAACGGCAATCGCGAGCGATGGTCATCTTTGATGTTCTGGCGCGGCGACGATTCGATTCTCCACTGGGCGTGGACGTCGTACGCGCCGCTTCAACAGCGGTACGAAGCGGCCATGGTTGATCCGGCGAACGTGCATCTCGCCTTCCATCGCCTGAGATCATCCCGGGATGTCGAGCGGTTCCTCGACAAACTCGCTCATGACTAGGGCCTCAACGCAGGAATCGAGTCGGTGTCATGACGATCGACGAGTTGAGGCGAGTTGACCAGCCCGATGCGTTCAAGACAGCAATTGCGTCGGGGAGAAGTCGCGGTGAGAGTTCTCGCGCGCTAGTCTGAATCATGGCGAGAGAAGTGATTCAGGAGGTGGTTGGCGTGGACACCGCGAGGATCGGGACAGCGATCGAGAGCGCGTGCCGAACAGCGGGGTTGTCTCAACGGGCGCTTGAGGAGCGCACGGGCATCTCTCAGTCGACGCTGAGCCGGATCGTCTCCGGTAAGAGGGTCGCGAAGATGCCGGAGATCATTCGGATCGCTGAGGCCACCGGGTACACGATCGCTCAGCTGACCGGCACGGGTGTCGCAGAGCGAGTGCAGTGCGCGGCGCGCTCAACTGGCGGCGCGGAAATGCAGGAGATGCGTCAGCGTTTGCTGTATTTCATCGAACTAGACGAGTATCTCGATGACCAGGCCATTGCGGAGCCTCGATGAGAACGACGAGAGCGATCCTTGAGGCGCAAGGAAAGGAGCGAGCAGAGGCTTTTCGGCGCGTTCATCATCTCGGTGCTCAGCCGCTGGGTGATCTCGTCGCTCTCGTGGAGCGAACCACCGGCCACGACGTGGCGGTTCTCGACGCTGGAATCGGCGAGCATGGCCTGACGATGCGCGATCCCCAACGAGATGTCGTCTTTATCGGCGTGGCACGCACACGCCACCCGATGAGGCAGCGCAGCACTCTGGCCCACGAACTTGCCCATGTGCTCTTCGAAGATTGGAACGACGGGGAGGAACTCAACGTTCGTTCCCAGGAGGAGATGCGGGCCGACGCTTTCGCGCGTCATCTTCTCCTCCCCGGCGACGGCCTCAAGGAGTTCCTTGGCTCCACCACCGATTTATCCGAATCAGATTTATCGGCTGTGGTGCAGTGGTTCCTTGTCTCCCCGGCCATCGCCGCCATCGCACTTCATGATCACGGCTATATCGATTCCGCTGTGAAACGTGAATGGATGGGGTTGACGACGCCCCGCTTGGCGACTCGCTTCGGATGGCTCGACCATTATCAATCTCTTCAAGAAGACTCGGATCGCACTCGTTCCCCTCGGCGTCTCCTCGCTCGCACGATCGCTGGATATTGCGAAGGTGTCGTCTCGACGCAAACCGTGGCCACGCTCTGGGGCATCAGTGCCAACGAGGCCTCGGAGAGATTAGCTGAGGCAGGGATCGTTCCATACGAACCAGACATTCCGGAGCTGTTGGCCGAAGAACTGCCACCCGTCGATATCAGCGATCTCTATGGAGAGACCGTCGATAGTTCCGCTTCATGAGTCACCGTCCCATCATGGACGCCGGACCCGGCCTCAACTTCTTCTCGCTTAACAAGGAGCGCTTACTGTTCAGTGTGCTGGGCCCGTTGAGCGTCCCAGAGACCGTGGAACGGGAGATCCTCACCAAAGCGAGGGATGACCGGAGGTTCGCGCCGGCCGAGGGTGTCTGGAGAAAACTCCCTTCTCGGCTCGTGGACATTCTTTCCGATGATGCTACTGATGAGTTGTCCGCCGCTGTCCAACGTATCAGTGGAATCCCTTTCGATCGGCGGACTCGAATCGGGAAGGACCTCGGCGAGACTATGGTCATCGCCCACGCGGCGGTTGCCGCCGAAAAGGGGGCACACGTCATCGTCTTTATCGATGACGGAGAAGGCTGTCACATTGCCGCCCACGAGGCTCGGAGAATTCAGCGGTTACGAATCCGCGGTGAAGCTGTCGGGAGTATTCGTCTCATCCACACGGTGACAGTTCTTGAACGGGCCGCAGGAGGTGAACACCTACCCAGCAAAAGAGCCATGCGCGATCTTTACGAGCGGTTGAGGCAACTCGACGACGGGCTCATGCCACTTGAGCGCACTCGTCTCATGACGCTGCCGTGCTGGCACTGAATCAACCAATTGATCCAGCTTGGCTACGGCAAATCCAGCATTTGCGGGATTCATGTGATCAACGAATAGAAGCGGGCATTCGCGGAGTCGGCGAGGGGCGGTTGGAATTACTTGCGCCTAGACAGTCCACCGAAGCTGGACCGCTCCCGAAGCTCCCGGCGTCATCCACACCGACTTCCAAAAAGGCTTCATCAAAGCCGAGATCGTCTCCTACGACGACCTCATCGAAGCCGGCTTCATGGCCGCCGCCAAAGCAGCTGGGAAGGTGCGGCTTGAGGACAAGGAGTACGTCATGCGCGACGGGGATGTGGTGGAGTTCAGCTTCAACGTAGAACGGTAACGACGCGGAGCATTGTATTTTGATCGTGTGATCAGATCGTTCGGGGGAATGGACGCCGCTGAGGTCGTCCGCGTCATTGACTGGCTCGATGAGCGCGCCGTCGTGTACCAGGTGAACGGTGGATGGGCGGTCGACGCTCTTCATGGGTCTCAGACCAGGTCACACCGTGATCTGGATGTGTTCATGGATTCGACGTCGGTCGACGCCCTCATCGAGTGGTTGTCTGGCCGCAGATACTTCGTCGTCGAGGATTGGCGTCCGATTCGCGTGGAGCTGCGCGCCGGCGACTGGGCCGTCGGCATCCATCCGATGGTCGTGGATTCCGTCGGCGATGGGGTCCAGCAGGGTTTCGGTGACGACACATTCGACCACCGTGCGAGCAAACGCACGGTCGGAGTGATCGGCGGTCGGTCGGTGATCGTCGCGTGCGCCGAGCGACTCGGCGAGCTGAGGCGCGGTTACGAGCTCCGGCCGGAGGATCACCACGATCTCGACGTGTTTCGTAGGTTGGCCGCAGACCGCTCGTGAGGTCCGCTCCACGAGCCGCTCGTGTCGGCGTGGTCGGTAGTCTGGGTTGAATGTCTCTCGGTCGCTCCTTCCGCGTGCTGTGGGGAGCGAATGCCACGTCGAACCTGGCTGACGGTTTGGCGTTCGTCTCGATCCCGCTGCTGGCAACCTCGTTTACCGATGATCCGCGTTGGATCGCTGGACTCTCGACGCTGTACGCGCTCGTCCGGCTGTTCGTGGCTCTGCCGATCGGTGTGTGGGTCGATCGGGTCGACCGCCGTCTCATCCTGGCCGTCGCAAACATACTGCGGGGAGTTGCCGTCCTCGCCCTTGCGATCTGCGTGCACCTGGGCATCGGAGGTCTCGTCCTCCTCTACGCCGCCTACGCGGTCATCGGCACGCTCGAGAGCGCCGCTGACAACGTTGCGGTCAGCCTCGTTCCCAGCCTCGTGCAGAAGGACGAGCTGGACACGGCGAACGGCCGGATCTCGGCCGCGCAACTCGTAGCCGACGAGTTCGCTGGTCCACCACTGGGCGGGTTCCTCTTCGCGATCGCCGCAGCCGTCCCCCTCTTCGCGATGGGCGGGCTTTGGGCAGCTGCAGGCTTGATCGCGCTGGCGCTCCTGGTGCGTCGGGCTCCGACATCCGGATCAGTAGCGACGACGACGGGTGCATCGGTGTGGCGAGAGGCCGTCGCGGGCATGGTGTGGCTCGCGCACCATCGCCTCGTCGGAGGATTGGCATTGATCGGGGCTCTGGCGAGCGTCGGCTACATGCTTGCGTTCTCAATCCTCGTCATCTTCGCCCAGGAGCAACTGGGCGAAGATGGCGTCGGATATGGATTGATCCTCGCCGTCTCCGCGCTTGGCGGTCTTGTCGGCTCCTTCGCGGCAGCTCGCATCCGCTCGCGGATCGGCTATCGCTGGACGATCGTCGCAAGCTTGCTCACTGGAGCTGCCTCGTTGCTGGCACTTGCCGTAACCAACAATGGAGTGGTCGCCTCGGCTCTTCTGGCGATCTACATCCTCCACGCCGTGGTGTGGGGGATCTGCGCGACGTCGCTTCGCCAGCGTTTCGTGCCAGATGCTCTCCTTGGTCGGGTCAATGCCGCCTCGCGCGTCCTCGGATTGATCGGCCTTGCCCTCGGGTCGCTATTCGGCGGGATCCTCGCTGGCGTGCATATCGTGCTGCCCGTGGCGACAGGTGGGGCCGTCTTCATGATCTGCGCCGGCTTAGCCCTCGCCGTCATCCGGACCATCGATACCGACTGATCTGTACGTTTACGCGTGATGTGGCATAGCGCGCGGAGGCTTCTCTATCGACGCCGCAAGACTTGTGGAGGTTAGAGATTGCCCTGTGCCGGAACTCGGTCGAGTTCCGGTTCAACGTAAAAGGTGACATTTGATATACTTATTTATTCGATTACGCTGATACGCTAGATTATTTCATCTAGAATCTAGAATCAGAAAGGAACCATGCATGACCTATTGGAATTTTCCACCACATGGAGAAATTATAATGGAGGCAGGTTTTCCGGCGCAGCATTGGGTATTGCAACTCATTGCTGAGTTCGCAATCTTGCAAAACTCTATTGAAATGACAATTCGCAAGAAGCTCGCACTCGAAACCCCTAAAATAGCGAAAGTCATCAACAAACATTTTCTTTCTAGAATGACAGACAACGATCGCTGGGAACTTATTAAAGCACTTGCGTGTGATGCGAATTATAGTTTTCCGTTGCAGAGTGAGTCTACAGCTTTCGCGGAGTGTAAACGTGTACGTGATCTCTTTGCACACAGACACCACATCGATTTGGTTTGCGAGCCGAATAGCTCCGAGTATTTTTATCTCTTAAACGGTGCCGATGCCAAAGATATACCGTCTCCACTAACACCAGCCAAAATTCGACAATTAGGTGCGAATTGTCGATGGCTAAGTGCATTCGTCCTATACCTTGCTTCAAATAGCGGGGTCCGTTTCACTCCAATGCACTTAACTCGAGATTCAGGTGGCTCATATTATCTTCCAGAAATAGAGATTCTGAAGCCGCCTCCACTCCCCATCCCGCCAGACTGGGAACCCACTGATCTAACTCGCGAGATTGGAGATAGCGGCATCCCAGTGACACAGGATTACAAATAAGAATGAACCTCTTGAAATTAGCTTACTCCCAATTTCACTAAAAGCGAGCTTCTCATTCCGATCTACGATAAATAGGAGATATTCCACCCCTTTAGTGGAAAGATCGCCATCAACCTTTCTACGGCGACACGATTACCACTGTGTACGACCTAAACCTCATCGCATCTGGCGCCGAGACACGAACACTAACGCGCTGATTGGCACCCATTACGGTGGGCTGCGTGATCGCCACCACGGCATCACTGTCGACCGCGTGGGCTGTGATGTCGAGGTCCTGTTCAGCAGGAATCCGCACCTGGTAAACGGGCCGTTTAGCGCTTAAACCTGCAACATCGACTCCGCCGACGCGGATCGTGGCGATGTCGGCGACGTTCGACGGGGAGGGGCCTGCCGCGTCGATCTCCACCTCTGCGACGACGAGGAACAGCAGTTCTCCGTTTTCGGTGCGTGGTGTGAGGACGAAGCGGACAGCGTCGGCGCGCACGCCGGCGAGGTCGATTTCGGCGACGGGCGGGCCGTCGACTGGGTCGGGGACGGCGACAGTCGGACCGGTGGTCCACACTCCGTCGACGCGGTATTCAGCGCGCACCTGGGAGGCCCAGGAGTTCCAGGATCCGTCGATGTAGAAGTAGACGCGGGCGGCGTCGAGATCGCGGACTTCGCCGAGGTCGTAGGTGAGGGTGTCGGAGGGGTTGCGGCCGTCGCCGCGCCAGTTCGACCAGGCTTTGTCGTCGGTGCGGCCGTTCATCGTTGCGGCGATGGAGTAGCCGGGTTCGGTGTAAGTCGCCGAGCCGGAAGTGGTGGGCAGGGTCGCGACGTTCGTTGGCGACGGTTCGCTGACGACGACGAAGAGACGGGCAGGGATCTCACCGCTGCGGGTCGTCGCTGTGCCTGGGATCTCGGTGTAGCCGGTCGTTGCGGTCAGGTCGCCGACACCGATCCAGTCCCAGGTGACCGGAACGGGGAAGGAACGAGGGCTGACGCCGATGTGCGCCGCGACCTCGTTGGCCGCGAGCGATTGGATGTCGGCCAGGGAGGCGCCCACGGGGACGTGGACGGTCACGGGATCGGTGACGGTGAAGTCGCCGACGTCGACGAGGAGGGTCGCGGTGAAGGGGGTTCCGAAAGCGTCGACGCCGTGGCCTGGCACCGTCACGGTCCCCGGTTCAGTCCAGACGCTGGCATCGGGGCTTTCCCATGTCACGGGGACGGGGGTGCCGGCGCCCCAGGCGTAAGCGGGGTCGACGGTCGCGGGCAGTTCGGGTTCCACGCCGGTGGCGGTCTGAAGGTGGATTTCTCCGACGGATTGAAGGGCGGTGCTTTGGAAGGTCCACCGTTGGTGGGTTCCCGTGCTGGAATACCAGGTTCCCACCGAGGTTCCCGCCTCAGTGTCTTCGTTATTGACGTCGAGCTGCTCGGTGGAGGCCACACTCAGGAGCGACCAGGTGCGCCCGTCGGTCGTGTTGAGAATCCACTGCAGATTCGGTGTGGTGGCCGCTTCGTCGAGATCAGCCAGAACGACACCGATGGTGTGCTCTCCCGTCGTGGATAAGAACTGGCCGGTGGCGTCCGACAAAGCGACAACACGGCGGTTCGTCCCCTGCCCGGAGAGCGTGTGCACCGTCCAGCTTTGGGCGTCGGTCACCGCCGTCTCAGAACCGAGATCCTCAATGGTGAGGCCGCTCGTGGAGCCGGTGAGGAACAATCCACTGCCCATGCCCTGAATGAGATAGTCCGTGTCATCGGCGGGAGCCGTGCCGGCAGCGACTCCACTGACCCCTTCGACAAGGAAGGTGGTGACGGATTCGGCGGGCACGGTGAGCGTGGCGGTCCCATCGGCGGCGACCGGCACAGGCTTCCCTTCGACGAGGGCGTTCGCCTCCAGGTCGGCGTCCGTCGGGGCGGTCGTGACGACGGGGGTGACGGTGGCGCCATCCCAGGAGCCGAAGCCGGAGAGGTCGAGGGTGATGGCCCGGGCGTCGTCGGTGGTGTTGACGTGCACCAAGGTCGCGGTCGTGCCATCGGCGCCGATGAACGCGGTCGTCTGGGTGTTGTCCGTCGGAATGAGGTAATCGCCGGGGGCGATGTGGTGGGTGAAGTTGCGCACCGTGTTGTACTTCGCGTTCGTCACCACCTGGCAGGAGGGGTCGTCGTATCCGGCCTCGAGTCGGCGGGCCGAGTTGCCGTCGGCGTCGCAGTCGAAGTCGATGAAGACGCTGCCCCAGTTGGCCGTCTCCGTCACCTCCATGTTCCATAGGTCCTCGACCGGCTGCCAGAACACCCACGCGGTCGGCTCGAGTTCACGCAGATCGTCGACGATGCGCGACGCCATGCCCAGCCCGTTGTCCATGTTCGTCGGGTCGAAACCGTCGACGCCGCTGAAATCGCCCTCGACCTCGCTCATCCACAAGGGCTTGTCGGCCGTCTTGGCGATGTCGCGGGCCCGCACACGGTCACCGGTGCCGTAGGTGTGGACGTTGAGCTGACCGACAACGTCGCAGGCAGCTTGCGTCCACCCGTTCCAGTCGGTCACGAACGTGCCCGGGTTGGTCTCATCCGGCCCTGATGTCACCGCGTTCGTCGTCGTCCCCGGTTGCTCGAGGCGCTCGGCCACCGCTTCGATGATCTCCGCTTGGAGAGCCGGGCCCATGTGGGCCCCCTCTTGACGGCAGCATTGCAAGGACCCGTCGGCGTTGAGCCAGGTGCCCCAATAATCGGTGTTCGGCTCGTTCATCGGGTCGATCGTCGCGAAGTCGATCCCATACGTGTCTTCGAGATACTCGACGACGCGCACCATATATGCGGCGAAATCGTCGACGCTCTCCGGCAAGAGTTGATCCGTCGTCGACGAGAAACCACCCGTGACATAGCCGTTGGGTGTCATGAACCAGGGCGGTGAATTGCTGAACGCCTCCCAATGGGTGATCTTCTCCTCGGCAGCGAGCCGCTCGACCCACCAGCGCTGACCGTGGTCGGCGTCGAAATCGTAAGACGCGTCGTCGTCCCCACTCCAAGCCGCTCGATAAGCCTCGGCGTTGTCGCGCACCGCTTCATCGGTGTCGCCATCACCGTCGAGATCGCCATTCCACCAGCCGGGCACAGCCCCGCCCTGGCGGAAATACGACTCGTCGACATCCGTGGCGGAGCCACCACCGACGTTGTAACGCGCGATGTTGAGGTTCAACCCGTCGGCGCCGAAGACCTTGTCGTAAAGCTCGTCGCGCACCGCGTCCGGGTATTCGCCCGTCGCGTTGGCGAACCAGACGAGGCTCGTGCCCCACCCCTGGAAAGGCTCCTCGGAGCGGTAGGCCGGATTCGGCGTGATGGTGAGCTTCTGAACCGACGCCCCGGCGACGGCGCCCAATCCTTCGTCGGCAGCCGAAGACGTGGCCGGGGCGACCGTGGCGAACAAAGCAGCCGCGGCCATCGTGACGAAAATCTTGCTGATGGAGCGTCGTTGCCGAGCGGGGGAGGTGACCATGATCATCGTTCTCTCGTCATGAACCAGGGGATGGAATCGACTCCGGTTCAGCGGCGTATCGGCTCACACCAGGCCGACGGACTCTGTCGGTCTCGACAGAAGAGCCATCCCACAGAAATCCGGATGACATTGCAGATTGTACATGGCTAGTAGTTAGTCGAGGATGCGACGAGCTCGGAATCAGGTTCTTTTATCCGTCTATTCCGCATTGCCCACGGCGGCGTTCGTCCAACTCACGCCCTCTGGGTCACGTGATCTCCGCCGACGAGCGCTGGAACGATCATGTTCGTGATAGTGGCGTAGTCATTGGCGGTCAGATGTCACGCGCCATCGCCGTGGTGCGCTTGGAGGAAGGGATCCACGACGCAGTGGTAAGCCTCCCTGTCATCCCGGCGGATGCAATGGCCGACGTGAGGGATATGTTCGATCTGAACGCGGTCACGGGGGAAATTCTCATAGCGCGGAATGAGAGTTCTCCCCTCGGGCAACACGAGGAGCGCTGGGACCTGCGGCAATCCATCGCTTGAATCGATATCGACATCCGCCAAGGCGAGATGCTCAAGAACCCGCCGGTCGACGAGAGGTTTACAGGCCGCCCAGACGAGGATCTCCTCGTTCAACCACGGCGTCTCGTGAGACATACGACAGATCTCCGCGGCCGCTTTCTCGGGTGTGTCGAACTTGTTGATGAACTCCCCCTGGCCCACTTGGAAAGCTTGCACGTGCTCGACCGGCATCGATCCGGCGGGATCCTCCATAACGATGGCACGAACGAGATCAGGGCGGGCGATCGCCGCCCTCAAGGTGAGATAACCGCCCAACGAATGCCCCACGACGACGGCGGGCGCTCGACCACCGTCGGTGACGTCGTCGAGCAAGGCGACGACATCATCGAACCAGGTCTCGCACACTCGTTCCACTTCGTCGGCCGTGAACCGGGGCGAGGAGCCGTGCCCGCGCAGATCAGGGGCGATGATGTGCCAGTCGTCTTGCCACCGCCTCACCGCATCGGGCCAGACGGTTCCGGCGTCGGTCAACCCATGGAGGAGCACGAGCGGCGGATGGGCAGGGTCGCCGTGATGGTGGACGGTCAGCGGTGCAGGCATGGGGTCATTCTTCCGCAAGAAAGTTATGATCCCCACCCTTCGATCTCACCGTGTGTTCAGTCTTTCACCGCTGTCCTCGTCGGCTCACCGAACAAGAAATGGGAGAGAGACGAAGTGGAACGGTCGTCGCGTGAGGGCGCTCATCGAAGAGCTAACCCCACCGCTAGGGCGATCACACCGATCAGAGGAAGAACCCCCTGCTTGAGGGCCGCCGCAGCCTTGTCGGGGCTCGAGATGATCAACACAGCCGACGCCACGACCATCGATCCAGCGCCGGCGAACACGAGCGCCGCCCCGGCCGTGGTGTGGCCCGTCGCGTAGAGGATGATCCCGCTGAACACCATGATCGCGAGAAAGAGGTTGTAAAACCCCTGGTTGAAAGCAAGTTCTTTGGTCGGCGTCGCTTCCTCGACCGTGCCCGTGCCGAATGTCTTCCGTGCCAGTGCGCTCGTCCAAGCGATCGATTCGAGGTAGAAGATGAACACGTGAACGAGCCCCGCGAGACACGCGAGGATCAACCCGATGACAACCATGGCGATCCCTTCCAAAGAGCCTCCCGAAACCGGAGGCGTAGCCGTTCGCAGACTATCCAGCAGCTCTGGTGATATTGCCTGTTGTCCATGGAGGGTGGGATGGGCGAGGAAACTAGGTTGGGCACTATGTCGCTCAGCACAGGTTCGTGCCGACTACGCCGATTCTTCAGAACAGCAGGAATGAACGAAGCGGACATGGAATCACGTCGTGCGCTTCGACGAACCCGTGTGAATCTCCACCGGGCTCCGTCAGAGACAGGCATGTCTCGGCTCAGACGCACCAATCCGAGCGCTTCGACGTCATCGGCGAGGTCGGAGACGGGACGAAGTCCGTCCTCGAAGGTACCGCTCGCACTTCTCAACAGTTTTGAGAATATCTGCGATGCGATTCTGTGGGTCGCGGCTCATAGTGCGACCGCCTCGGCGAGAGCCATGCGTGAAACTGGTTCTTTCAGTAGTTGCGCGGGGAACACATCGATATCATCGCGCCCAAACAGGCAACGAGTCTCTTCCAGTAGCCCTGAAGAACGCATCAGTAGGTTGCCATCCGCAGGATCCATCTCGACGAGGATGTCGATGTCACTGCCCGGATGGGCGTCACCACGGGCGACGGATCCGAACAACCGAGGATTCGTCGCACCGTATTTCGCCAGTAACGCTCGAAACTCGCTGGCGCGCGCCTGAAGCAGCCCGCGGAGCGCGAGCGCCTCCGAAGTCACTTCCAGCGTTGTCATATTCCAAGAATACGCGGCACGTCGAAAGCAAGCTAGACACCTTCCCCCGACCGATCAGTCTGCGGAAGCACTCACCGCGCGACGAGTGACCGAGCCCAAATCCGAGACATCGACTCGACATCGCCCGAGGCGTAACGCGACGCTTCACCGGTGGGCTCATAGCCGAGCTTCATCCAAAATGGCTCAGCGATCTCAGCGTTCGTGTCAACGATCGCCAAGCGAAGCGTCTGGATCGCCGAGTGACTGCTGACGTAGTCGATGACCGCGTCGTGCATCGCCCGACCAAGACCCTCGCCGTGGCGAGCGCCGTGCGTGATGAGGAGACCGATATGTGCGGTCGAATCCGTAGGCCACCCGACGATCACATCTGCAAAGGCGACCAGATCCGGGCCTTCCCACAGCCCGAGATCTACCTTCTGATGAATGTCCACCGCCGGAGGCAACGCTGACAGCGCCTCTTCCGCTGCACCGATCCCCGAAGGCGCCCCCTTGACGCGGCGCGAATAGTCAGGATTCGATTCCAGAATGCGCTGCACTGCCGCGGCATCGGTTCGCGTGATCAGCTTTGTTTCCATGAGAACTCCGGGTTGTTCGGTTCAACCTTCGTGGACCGTCCAGGCACTGGATCCCTTGGGACAACCACAGGAAAGCTTTGCTTGATGAGCAAAGCTGAGCGTGTCTGCCCTCAGAGGCTGCTGGCCTGCACGATCACGGAAGCAAGGCCTCCACCTCGTCGCGAGACCGTCCCCGGCGTGCTGGCCTGCACGATCACGGAAGCAAGAGTATTCACACCATCTGCGCCACGCCCAGTCCCACGCTCTACGATGAGGTCAAACGAGGCACGCGCCACGTCCAGGTCGACGTTGTACTTTGCCTGGATCAGATAACCCAGATCCGCATGTCATGGCGTTGAAAGCGAGGACCTTGAGGGCTATCAAATGAGCTCGGGCCGTCAAAACCTGGGGAGGGAGAGATTCCATCGTCTGGCATCCACGATCGACCAGGGTCTCTGCGTTAGGGTTGAGTTCATGGCCCAGCACCCGATCGTCGGTCTTCAAGTCAAAGGTTTTGGCCCTCTGGAGTCGATCGACATTCCTCTTAGCCCCACGCTCAATATTGTCACCGGAGGCAACGCGACGGGGAAATCACAGGTATTGAAACTTCTGTATGCCAGCACGCGCTCTTTGAATGGTGATACAGCTCTGACGAAGAGCGCCCTCTCCTCTGGCATCGCGGAGGCTTTGACCGGAGTGTTCCGCCCTGATCAACTCGGTCGTCTCGCAAGGCGCGTCCAGGGCAGGAGTCGCGCTCAGGTTGGAGTGAAGTACAAAGGGATCAGCGACCCCCTTGTTTTCAACTTCGCTTCAAATGCCCAAAGCGAAGTGAGAGTCGACTCAATCCCTTCGGAAAACCTTTCGGACACTCCTGTTTTCTTCCCTTCTCGGGAGCTTCTCTCCCTTTACCCTGGATTGGTCTCATTGTTCGAGACAAGAGAAGTGGAATTCGACGAGACCTGGCGTGACACAGCTTCTCTGCTTGGCCGGCCCGCGCTTCGCGGTCCTCGTGGAGAAGCTGCCAATCATCTTCTAGAACCTATCCTTGAAGAGATCGAGGGCACGGTCGTCGAAGAGAACGGACGATTCTACGTCCGTCTTCGGGATGGGGGGGCAGGCGGAGGGAAAATCGAGGCGCATCTCGTCTCCGAAGGTTTCAGAAAACTAGCGATGGTCATCCGTCTCGTCTCGAACGGGGTGCTCCTTGAAGGCGGCTATTTGTTTTGGGACGAACCCGAGGCCAACCTCAACCCGACTACTCAGAGAGCCATTGCGAGGGTCATCGTCGCTCTCGCGAATAGTGGAACCCAAGTGTTCGTCGCGACTCACAGCGTGTTCATGCTTCGCGAATTCCAACTTTTACTTGCGGATCAGTCTCTTGATGAACGATCTCAGCCCCGATACATCGGACTCTTCCGCGAGTCGCAACCTCAGGGCGACTCTTTTGCAGGAGGGGTTCGCGCGGAATCGGTTCTCGATCCAGCCGATCTCTCTTCGATCGCCGCCCTCGAGGCGGAATCATCACAAAGCCTGCGCTACCTAGAGATCTGACCAATGGCGATCGATATTCCTGTCGACGGCTCGATCTTCAGTTTTCCCGACGGTTGGACCGTTGAAAAGGTGGACGAGTGGCCGGAGCAGACAAAAGTGACGGGCCGCCCGTTTCATGCCAAGGCATGCGATCTCGTGGCGCTGAGCAAGAACGAGCTATGGCTCATCGAAGCGAAAGATTACAGCTACACCGGAGCATCGGTTCCTCAGGATTTAGCGGAGACCGTCGGCTTGAAAGTTTTTCACACCTTGGCGTTGCTCCAAGCTACAGCTCACTGGGGCAATGATCCCCATCGAATGTTCTGTCGTGAAGCGATCACCGCCACCCAAGCTTATATTTGTTTGGCCGTCGAGTTGCCCGATGGTGGGCGCAAACTGATGGGGGTTGAAAGACCACTGGCTGATTTACTTGACAAATTAAAGAAGGTCACGCGACTGCTGAATGTTTATCGGCCAATAGTCAGCAATCATCATCGTCCTCATGGTGTGCCGTGGGCAATAGTTCGTGATCCTGCAACGAGAAGTGATCATTCCGATCGTTGATACAAATTGACCGCCGATATTTCTCTCCCGAATCATCAGGATGCGTAAATAGGATTACATCATGAGTCATCGAATCCAGATCATGCTGGAGGATGCGCAGTATGAGCGGCTTCTCGCTGAATCGCGCTCCTCGGGTCTCAGTATCGCCGAGTTAGTCCGCCGAGCGGTGGATCGCATGTATGGAAGGACGAGCTTAGACGAGTTCGCGAAAGCCCTCGAGGAGAGCTTCGGCGCTTGGGAGCGAGATTTCTCACCGATCGCTGACCACAATGAAACAGATGAGTTCTCTGCTTCGGTGAAAAGCACATGTTCTGCGGCTTTGGCCTCGCCCACTAATGGACCTCAGCGAAGCGTTTCCGTCGCCGATATGAGCCGGATTTGTGTTCGCTGGCCGCGCCTCGACCACGTAGGGATGCGGGCCGAAGCCGACGCTTTCTTCGACGATGACGGGGACCGAATCGGCTAAGCACAACAGGATCCCCTGGCCGCCATTGAATGGGAATGACCGTGAGCCCCGGTATCGGCCAGTGAAAGGTGAGGGTTTGGAAGATGCGTGTATTCAGCTGCGCCCTGGTTCATGGCCCACCGGATCGCTCATTGCTGTTTACTTGGCTTCGCGAAGCACCCAAATATAAAGAGGCCCCTCCCATGTGAGCTTCAGCGAGAGGCTTGGGAGGGGGTCGATTGATCTCAGCGTAGCCGACACGACCGGCAGTGATCAATCGTTCGTGATTCTGGAACGAGAGGCGACCATTCCGATCGAGGATGCAACGTGGGCGCATGGTACTTCTCTTCTAAAGGAGTTGATTGACTCATTAGGGGTGAACAACTCTAATTGAGACCAGCTCGGTGAGAGAAGAACGGCTAACCCGATGAGAGCTTCGTCGCGTAGATCCGGAACCGGCGTTGCGTGACGTGGATCGGACGGTCCTCGTCCAAAGCGGTGAGGCGTTCGACGTGATCGTCGACTGTGAAATGGGGAGCGTCCCAGGGCACCATGGCGATGTAAGCAACGAGCGCCGTCGCATCCGCGAACTCCATCGTTCCGATCCACTCGTCTTTGACGTGGACACGCAGCCCTGCGGCAGTCAGATCATCGGCGTAACGGTCAGCGGTGACATGGGGGTACGCGAAATCCTCACCGAACCACTCGTGGATCTCCTCCGCGTCGCGGCCGTCGACCTGCTGGGTGAGCAACCATCCACCCGGGGTGAGAACCCGAGCGATCTCTTGCGGGTCGATCGCCTCATGGCGCGACATGACGAGATCGACGCTCGCGTCAGAGAACGGCATCGCCTCACCGCAATCCGCGTCATAATCGACGACGTCGATCCCACTGGCGGAAAGCGCTTGTCGAGCGATGGGAATATTCGGCTTCCACCCCTCCGTCGCCACGACGCGTTTCTCGGATGCATCAACACCTTCGATGAGACAGAGAAGCCGTTCACCGCCACCCGTTCCCAGATCGACCACGCTCCGAGCGCGAACCATGTGGGCACGGCAATCTCCCTCGAAATCCCACCACGGTTCGTCTGAGATCATCCGGCCATCCAGACGAGAGAAATCCCAGCCAACCATCGTCGATTCCGCGAACGCCTGCCTACACTCGTCGATCATTCAGACCACATCAGTTTTCCGTCTGGGCACTTGTCAGGTGATTCAATCATCTGGGAACCGTTCAACTGGCAAGAAATGTAGATTTCCTCATCGGAAATCACGAGCATTGCCTATCGAAGGTTCCAGGGCATTCCGGTCCTGACTTCATTACACGTTGAAGCGGAACTCGACCACATCCCCGTCGCGCATGACGTACTCCTTGCCCTCGAGTCGCACTTTCCCGGCGGCTTTGGCGGCGGCCATGGAGCCGGCTTCGATGAGGTCGTCGTAGGAGACGATCTCGGCTTTGATGAAGCCTTTTTGGAAGTCGGTGTGGATGACGCCGGCGGCTTCGGGGGCGGTCCAGCCTTGGTGGATCGTCCAGGCGCGGGATTCTTTGGGGCCGGCGGTGAGGAAGCTTTGCAGACCCAAGGTCGCGAAGCCGACTCTCGCGACGACGTCGAGGCCGGGCTCATCGACCCCGGCGTCGGCTAGGAACTCCTTGGCGTCGTCGGGTTCCATCTCGGCTAGTTCGGATTCGAATTTGGCGTCGAGGAAGATCGCCTCGGCGGGGGAGACCAAGGCGCTGAGACGGTCTTTGAGCGCGGTGTCGGTCACCTGCTCGGAATCGCAGTTGAAGACGTAGAGATAGGGCTTGGCGGTCAGCAGGAAGAGGTCGCGCAGGAGCGCCGTGTCGAAGCCGGCTTGGAAAAGCCCCGTGCCGCTGTTGAGGACTTCTTGGGCGGCGAGCATCGCCTCGAGTTGAGGGCGGGTCTCCTTCTTGATCCGGGCCTCTTTCTCGACGCGGGGGAGGGCTCGTTCGAGGGTTTGGAGATCGGCTAGGACGAGTTCGGTGGTGATCGTCTCGAGGTCGGAGCGCGGGTCGACTTCGCCGGCTTCGTGGACGATGTCGTCGTCGGTGAACACCCGGGTGACTTGGCAGATGGCGTCGGCCTCGCGGATGTTGGCGAGGAAGGCGTTGCCCATGCCCTCGCCTTGGCTGGCGCCTTTGACGATGCCGGCGATGTCGACGAAGGAGACGGTGGCGGGGATGATCTTCTCCGAGTGGAACATCTCGGCCAGCACGGCCAAACGCGGGTCGGGCACGCCGACGACGCCGACGTTGGGGTCGATCGTCGCGAACGGGTAATTCGCGACCAGAGCGTTGTTGCCGGTGAGCGCGTTGAAGAGGGTCGATTTGCCCGAGTTGGGAAGTCCCACGATGCCGATTGTCAAAGCCACGGGAGGCAGCCTAGCGCCACGGTGGGAGAGACCGCTGGGATCATCCTCGCTCCGGGCTGAGAGAGGGCTCATCATTAGGGTCAGACTCCGGGTCAGCGATCCTCGGCGGCAAGCCACCTCCCGCCGAGGAAGCCAGGGGTGCTCGCCCGGCTCAGGGCGCCAACACCCGCGCGTTCACCTGGGCCTTGACGCTCAGCTCGGCCGCTTTGAAGGCGTGCTCCTGCGTCATCGCCGTCTCGGTGCGGTCAAGGACGTCGCGGATGAGCTGGCCGAAAAAGGGGTAGCCGACTTTGCCGAAGACGTTGTAGTGCTCCTCGCGCTCGCCGTTGGCGAGGTAGACGTGGCCGGGGCCGTCGTCCGTGGCCAGGTTCATGTATTTGCGCAGTTCGATGAAGCCCTCGGTGCCGAGGATGAAGAGACGCCCGTCGCCCCAGTTCTGCAGGCCGTCGGGGGTGAACCAGTCGACCCGGAAATAGCCGTTGGCGCCGTTGTCGCAGACGAGGTTGGCGTCGCCGAAATCGTCGAGTTCGGGATACTGCGGATGGTTGTAGTTGGCGATTTGTGATTGTGTGACGGTCGCGTCGGAGGCGCCCGTGTAATAGAGGATCTGTTCGATGTTGTGGCTGCCGATGTCGCAGAGGATGCCGCCGTATTTGTCTTTCTCGAAGAACCAGTCGGGGCGGATACCGGCGCGCAGGCGGTGCGGGCCCAACCCGAGCACCTGGAGCACCCGCCCGATCGCCCCTTGCTCGATGAGTTGACCGGCGAAGACGGCGGCCTCCACGTGGATTCGCTCCGAGTAATACACCGCGTATTTCTTGCCCGTGCGGGCGACGGCGGCTTTGGCCTGGTCGAGTTGTTCGAGCGTCGTCAAGGGCGCTTTATCGGTGAAATAGTCCTTCCCAGCGTCCATGACGCGCAACCCCAGGGCGCACCGCTGCGAGGTGATGGTCGCCCCGGCGACGAGGTGGATCGACGGATCCTCCAAGATCTCCGCCTCGCTGCGGGCCGGTTTCGCCTGGGGGAACTGTTCGACGTACCGAGCGACCTTCTCCGGATCCGGGTCGTAGACGGACACGAGCGTGCCGCCGGCGCCGATGAGGCCTTGCGACATGCCGGTGATGTGGCCGTGGTCGAGGCCGATGGCGGCGAAACGGAACTCGTCTGGCCCGACGACGGGCTGGGGCAGGGGAGCGGGGGCGTAGTCGAAACCCTCGGTCGAGGTCACGGTGTCTCCTTTACTGCTGAGCCGGATCAGGCGAGCCGGGCACGGTGATGAACCCGCCCAGATCCTCGACCGAGGCCGTCTTCTCGAAGAAATGCGGCGCCCGCTCAAGTAATCCGGCGCTGGTGAAATAGGGGTCGTCAGCAGCCAGAGGCAACGTGACGGTGCGATGCTCGATCCCAGCCTCGTAGATGGCCGTCACCAACTCGACGGTCGCGCGACCGGCCTCCCCGTCGATGGCGGGCGGGCGGCCCTCCTCGATGGCGCTGAGAACGTCGTCGATCTGGCCGGTGTGGCCGGGGTGGGCGAGCGGCTCATGGGCCGTGGCGATCGCCTCCAACTGGGCCGTCAGCTCCGGATTGCCGTCCGGGTGGGGGAAACCGTTCGGTTGGGAGACGGAGGCGACGACCTTCCACGGCTGGGAGATGCGCGCGTCGCGCCCCTGCGCCACGATCGCCTGCTCCTCGCCGTGGTGGACGACCGAACTGGTGATCTCGGCCAAGGCGTGGTCGTAGGAGAGGATGGCGACGGAGAGATCCTCGACTTCCGAGTTGTCATGCCAGGCGTTCGTCAACACCGCAGTGACGGCCTCCGGCTGCCCCATGAGCCACAGCGTCAAGTCGAGGTGGTGGATGGCATGGTTGAGGGTCGGCCCGCCGCCCTCCGACTTCCACGTGCCGCGCCACCACAGGTCGTAATACGGCTTGCCCCGCCACCAGGCCGAGTCGACCTTGAGGTGGGCGATCGGCCCGGCCAAGCCAGAGTCGAGCGCGTCCTTGAGGATGATCATGTCGTCGCGGAACCGGTTCTGCGCCACGACGGAGAGGACCTTGCCGGATTTCCACTGCGCCTCGAGCATGGCGTCGCACTCCTCGAGCGAGGGCGCCATCGGCTTCTCGACGAGCACGTTGACGCCGGCATGCAAGCAGTCGATCGTGATCTCGGCGTGGCAGAACGGCGGCGTGGCGATCGAGACGAGATCGAGGTCAGGCACAGCTTCGAGCATCGCGCGATGGTCGGAATACACCGTCGCACCCGTCAAACCGAAGCGTTCCTTCTTCTCCTCGGCCCGCTCAGGCACGACGTCGCATAGCGCGACGATCTCGCACCGTTGCGGGAACTCGAGGTAGCCCTTGATATGCGCTGGGCTGATGTTCCCCGTCCCGATGATTCCAACTTTCAACACCGGCGTCTCCTCATCCGCATTGAATCGTTTCGTCCACCCAGCTAACCGGATCACGAGGGACTAGGAGTGCTGGTGCCATTGTTTTCCAGGAGGATGGTGGCCCGGCCCGCCGCGAGGGAACGCGGTGGGCCGGGCCGAAGATGCGGGGGCGAGAACGCCCTTGACGCCGTTCTTTATTTCGACGAGAACGCCGCGTCGAAGGCCGCCTCCGGGGCGTCATAGGCGTGCGTCCGCACGAACTCCAACGCCTCGGGCGCGCCGACGAGACGATCCATGCCGGCGTCCTCCCACTCGACGGAGATGGGGCCGTCATAGCCGATCGTGTTGAGCATCCGGAAGGCGTCCTCCCACGGCACGTCGCCATGGCCGGTCGAGACGAAGTCCCAGCCGCGTCGCGGATCGTTCCACGGCAGGTGGGATCCCATCCGCCCGTTGCGGCCATTGTGCATACGCAGCTTCGTGTCTTTGCAGTCGACGTGGTAGATGAGGTCCTGGAAATCCCACAGGAACGAGACCGGGTCGATGCCCTGCCAGACCATGTGGCTCGGATCCCAGTTCAGCCCGAAAGACGGCCGATGGTCGATCGCCTCGAGGGTGCGCACCGTCGTCCAATAGTCGTAGGCGATCTCCGAGGGATGCACCTCGTGGGCGAACCGCACCCCGACCTCGTCGAAGACGTCGAGGATCGGGTTCCAGCGGTCGGCGAACTCCTGGTATCCGGCCTCGATGACGGCTTCGGGCACCGGCGGGAACATCGCCACATACTTCCAAATCGGCGAGCCGGTGAAGCCGATGACGGTCTTGACGCCGAGTTTGGCGGCGAGCCGGGCGGTGTTCTTCATCTCCTCGGCGGCCCGCTGGCGCACGCCCTCCGGATCGCCGTCGCCCCAGACCTTCGCCGAGAGCATGTCCTCGTGGCGCAGGTCGATCGGATCGTCACAAATCGCTTGGCCTTTGAGGTGGTTCGAGATCGCCCAGACCTTGAGGTTGTATTTCTCCAACAGCTCGAGCTTGCCGGCGACGTAGGCCTCGTCGTCCCACCGCCAGGGGTCGAGATGATCGCCCCAACAAGCCAATTCGAGGCCGTCGTAGCCCCAGCCGGAGGCCAGTTTCGCGACTTCCTCGAGGGGGAGGTCGGCCCATTGGCCGGTGAACAGTGTGATCGGTCGTGTCATGATGTGCTCCTTGTCAGTGCGTCGTTGACGTGGTGGGAAGGTCGATCCAGGCGCCGCCGGCGGCCGAGGAGCGCTCGACGGCGTCGAGGACCCGCTGGACGGCCAACCCGTCGTCGAACGAGGGGGTGGGTTGGCGCTGGGCGGCGAGGTCGCCGACGAGGTCGACGACTTGGTGGGTGAAGGCGTGCTCATAGCCGAGCCCGTGGCCGGCCGGCCACCACGCGGCGATGAAGGGATGGTCCGGTTCGGTGACGACGATGCGCCGGAAACCGGCCGTGCGCGCCGGGTCGGCGGCGTCGAAGAAATTCAGGACGTTCATGTCCTCGAAGTCGAAGGTCAAGGAGCCTTTCTCGCCATAGACCTCCATGCGCAAGGCGTTCTTGCGTCCCCAAGCGAAACGAGTGGCCTCGAAGGTGGCGAGCGCGCCGGTGACGGTGCGGGAGAGGAAGACGACGGCGTCATCGACGGTCACCTTGCCCGTTCCTTCGCCGGCGACTCCGCCGAGGGCGGACAGCGAGGCGGGCAGGGGACGTTCGTCGACGAAGGTCTCCATGAGGCCGGCCACTCCGGCCAACGCCTCGCCGGTGACGAACTGGGCCAGATCGACGGCGTGGGCGCCGATGTCCCCGAGGGCGCCGGAGCCGGCCTTGTCCTTCTCAAGTCGCCAGGACATCGGCGAGGCGGGATCGGCCAACCAATCCTGCTGGTAGGCGCAACGGATTGTGCGGATCCGCCCGATCCTGCCCTCAGCCACCAATTGACGGGCCAGCTGCACGGCCGGCACGCGACGATAGGTGAAACCGACCTGGGCGAAGACCCCGTTCGCGGCGGCCTTCCGGGCGGCGGCGGCCATCGCCTCAGCCTCGGCCACGCTGTTCGCCATCGGCTTCTCGCACAAAACGTGCTTGCCATGATCGAGGGCGGCGATGGCGATCTCGGCGTGAGAGTTCCCCGGGGTGCAGATGTCGACCAGGTCGATGTCGTCGCGGCCGATGACGTCCTGCCATCCGATGGCGGATTCCTCCCAGCCGAGGGTCGCGGCGGCGGCGCTCGTCCGGGTGGGATCAGTGCCCGCGACCACCGCCATGACCGGGCGCATCGGCAACTCGAAGAAACGAGGGGCGGTGCGCCAGGCCTGAGAGTGGGCGCGTCCCATGAACGAGGTGCCGATCATCGCGACGCGAAGGTCGGCGCCACTGGCGGAAGGGGGGGAAGAAGAATTCATGTCCTCATCTTTCAGTAGGGGGTGGGGGAGAGGGGTGGATCGACGGCTCGAAGCTCACGGCGAGTCTCCCAGCCGCCGATCCACCGGTGGGGCCTCAGGACTCGAAGGCCGAATCGAGATACTGGTCGACATTGTCGGCCGTCACGACAGGCGCGTGAAGGACGACCCGGGACGGCACGCCGAAGGAGGCGAGATCGCTCATCGACTTCTCCTGGACGAGGAGACGGGCGAGTTTGATGGCGTCAGCCGCCTGGGTTCCCGGATAGATGACCGTCGCCTTGACGACGGAGTCGCCCGACTGGATCTCGCGCATCATGTTGGCCGAGCCGGCGCCGCCGACGAGGAAGAACTCGTTTCGACCGGCGTTCTCGATGGCGGCCAACACGCCGACGCCCTGGTCGTCGTCATGGTTCCAGATGGCGTCGATCTTCGGGTTGGCCTGGAGGAGGTTGGCGGTGGCCTGCTCGCCGCCCTGGACGGTGAAGTCGGCCGCCACGCGGGCGTTGACGCTCAAACCGCATTCGCTGAGCGCGTCAGCGAAGCCCTGGCTGCGATCCTGCGTCAAGGGAAGCGAATCGATGCCGGCGATCTCGGCGACGACTGCGTCAGCCTTCCCCTCCAACTGCGAGCAGATGTATTCGCCGGCGCTCACGCCCATGCCGTAGTTGTCGCCGAGGACGGTGGCGCGGGCGGCCAGCGGGTCGGAGAACTCACGGTCGGCGTTGATGACGGGGATGCCCGCCTCCATCGCCTTGAGGGCGACCTCGGTCAATGCGGCGCCGTCGAAGGGAAGGATGACGATGGCGTCGACGCCGTCGTTGATGAAGCCTTCGACCTGGCTGATCTGCAAGTTGACGTCGTTCGTGCCCTCGGCGGTGCGCAACTCGATGTCGCTGTACTGGGCGGCGGTCGCTTCGGCTTCGGCGGCGATGGCGCTCATCCAGCCGTGGTCGGCGGCCGGAGCGGAGAACCCGATCGTGACGGTCGAGCCCGGATCGTCGTTGGCGCTGACGGCCTGCGGCTGGGACGAGGCGTCGGCGGCGTCGTCCGGAGCGGGCGTGTTGGAGGTGCAGGCGGAAAGCCCGAACACTGCGGTGAGGGCGAGCCCGGCGCCCGCGAGGGGAACAAGGGAGTGACGGATCGACATGGTGGTGATGACTCCTTATCAGGGGTTGGGGTTGGGTGGGGTAGGGGGACGACAAGGGTGAGCGATCACGACAGCGAGGTCAGGCGGAGGAGAGGGGCTGGCAGGATGGGCGTCACCAGGCTCCTCGCTCGGCGACCGGTGAGATCGGATCGTGTGGGACGACGGGGCGGGGCCGCGCCTATCCGCCCGCCGAGGTCACGCCGCGGCGCTGCATCCGCTGCTGGAGGAGGACGGCGGCGACGATGATGGCGCCCTTGGCGACCGCCTGGACGGAGCTGTCGAGGTTGTTCTGGATGAACACGTTCGTCAAGGTCGTGAAGATGAGGACGCCGAGCACGGTGCCGACGATCGAGCCGCGCCCGCCGATGAGGAGGGTGCCGCCGACGACGACCGCGGCGATGGCGTCCATCTCGTATTGCAAGCCGTTGGTCGAGGAACCGGCCGTCGTGCGGGCCAGCATCATGACACCGGCGATCCCCGCCGTCGTCCCGGACAGGGCGTACAGCGCCATGACATGGCGTTTGACCTTGATGCCGGCCAAGCGGGCGGCCTCCGCGTTGCCGCCGACGGCGATGGTGCGCCGTCCGAAGGTGGTGCGGGCGAGGAGGAACCAGCCGACGGCGGCGATGAGGAGCATGAGCCAGGCGATCTTCGGCACACCGAGCAGGTCGCCGCGGAAGACATCGGTGAACGAGTCGACGGTGACGATCTGGGTGCGCTTCTGGGCGATGAGTTCGGCCACACCGCGGGCCGCCACCATCATGGCGAGGGTCGCGATGAAGGGGACGACGTTGCCATAGGCGACGAGGATCCCGTTGATGAGGCCGCAGCCGAAGCCGACCGCGATGCCGCACATGACCATGACCCACCAGCCGTATTGCTCGGCCATCTGCTGGGTCGCCAGCGTCGTCGCCCAGACGGACGCCAAGCCGATGATCGAGCCGACCGACAGGTCGATGCCGCCGGAGGTGATGACGAAGGTCTGCCCGATGGCGGCCACGCCGACGACGGCCGCCAGCCCCAAGATCACCATGAGGTTGTCGACGCTGGCGAAACGGGTGCCGGCTGTGGTGGCGCCGACGGCGACGAGGATGAGGAGGGCGACGACGAGCCCGAGGCTGCGGGCCGCGCCGCCGCTGAACAGGTCGCGCAACCGGGCGACGAGACGGGGCGCCTCCGTGGAGGCGGAGACGGACGTGGTCTCGGCGACGGGCGTGGTCTCGGCCGAGGGGGAGGGGTGCGGCTCGCTCATGCGGGGCTTCCTTTCATGATCGTGTCGAGCACGTCGTGCTCGGTGAGTTCGTGCGCTGCGGCGGAGCGCAGGACCGTCCCGTCGGCGATGACGAGGACACGGTCGGCGAGCCCGAGGACTTCCGGGATCTCGCTTGAGACGACGACGACGGCGGTCCCGGCGTCGGCCAACCGGCGGATCAAGGTGTAGATCTCGGCCCGGGCGCCGACGTCGACGCCTCGAGTCGGCTCGTCGAGGAGGAGGACGCGGCACCCCTGGACGAGCCAGCGGGCCAGCATGACTTTCTGCTGGTTGCCTCCCGACAGGGTGCGCACGGGGCGGGTGACCCCGGGCGGATCCAAGCGGACGGCGGTGGTCTCCCGCGTCGCCGCGGCCCGTTCGGACGTCTCACTCACCACACCGGCGTGAGCGAAACGAGGAAACGACGGCAATGTGACATTGCGGTAGATCGGTTCGTCGAGGATGAGGCCTTGGCTCTTGCGTTCTTCGGGGGCCAAGCCCATCCCGGCGGCGACCGCCGCAGAAGTCGAACCCCGGCGCACCGTCTCTCCGTCGACGCGAACGGTTCCGGCGCTCGACCGGCGGGCGCCGTAGATCGTCTCGAGGATCTCGGAACGGCCTGATCCGACGAGCCCGGCCAAGCCGACGATCTCACCAGAACGCACCGTCAGATCGACCTCGCTGAAGACGCCCTCCAAGCCCAGGCCCTCGGCTTCGAGAAGGACGGGCGCGTCAGCGGGGACGCCGGGGCGTTCGGGGAAGACGATGCCGAGATCACGGCCCGTCATGAGCCGGATCAGTTCATGCGTCGGCGTCTCGGCGACCGGCAAGTTCCGGGCGACGGTGGCGCCGTTCTTGAGCACGGTGATGCGATCGCCGATCCGGCGGATCTCCTCGAGACGGTGGGAGATGTAGATGATGGCGATGCCTTGGGCCGTCACCTCGGCGACGACCCGGAAGAGGTTCTCGACCTCCTCGGCGTCGAGGACGGCGGTCGGCTCGTCCATGACGATGACGCGGGCCTGGTGGGACAACGCCCGGGCCATCGCCACGATCTGGCGTCCGGCGGCGGGCAAGGATCCGACCTCGGTGTCAGGGGAGATCTCGCTGTGCCCGAGACGTTCCAGCAATCTGGCTGTCTCGCGTCGGGCGGTCGAGCGGCGCAAGACCCCGAAGCCGGCCAACTCGTGACCGAGATAGACGTTCTCCGCCACCGTCAGGCCGTCGACGACGTCGAGCTCCTGATACATCGTGGCGACGCCGAGTTTGAGGGCGTGCACCGGATCGCCGATGGTGACGGGCGATCCGTCGATGACGACGTCGCCCTCGGTCGGTTGATGGGCTCCCGACAACACCCGGATGAGGGTTGATTTGCCGGCGCCATTTTGCCCTAGCAAGCAGTGGACCTCGCCGGCGACGACATCGAGGTCGACTCCGTCCAAGGCTCGTGCGCCGGGGAAAACTTTGACGATTCCGCGCATCTGCAGAAAGGGCCGTTCGTCTCGGCCCTGGTCTCCATTGGCCATATGCCGACCATACACTAACTTTTGATCAATGAACAGCAGAAGTCGGAAAGATGCCCCATCAACACCATGAGTTTGGCTATGACCTGGTTGACTGATCCCATGGCGAGTGACATGACCACCCGCTCGTCAGGGCGCACCGTGGGGGCTGGCGAGATGTTCCAACTGTTGCGCGACGGTCTGCCGCGGACGCGGGCGACGTTGTGCGAGATCACCGGGCAGACCCGTTCGACGGTCGCCACCCGGATCGACGCGCTGCGCGCCACGGGGCTCATCACGGCGGCGGGGGAGGCCCCCTCGACGGGCGGCCGGGCGCCGACCGTCTTCGCCTTCGATCCCTCCGTCCGCCTCGTCCTCGGGGTCGATCTCGGCGCCACCCACGCCCGGATCGCGATCACCGACCTCGCCACCACGACGCTGGCGGTTCGCAGCGAGAGCCTCGATATCGCCGACGGTCCCGACATTGTGCTCCCTCAGGTGATCGAGGCAGCGCTCGCCCTCCTCGCCGAGACGGGGCGCCAGCCCACCAGCCTCGTCGCCGCCGGCGTCGGTCTGCCCGGGCCGGTCGATCAGGCCAGCGGGCGTCCCAATCATCCGCCGATCATGCCGGGGTGGAACGACGTCGACGTGCCCGGCCTGCTCTCGGCCAGTCTCGGCGTGCCCGTCCTCGTCGACAACGACGTCAATGTCATGGCCCTCGGCGAGCACCGGGCGGCCTGGCCCGAGGTCGCCAACCTCTTCCTCGTCAAGGTCGGCACGGGGATCGGCTCCGGCATCATCGCCGACGGACGCCTGTTGCGGGGTGCCGACGGCGCGGCCGGAGACATCGGCCACGTCCCCCTCCCCGGGGCGGAGACGATCCGGTGCCGGTGTGGGAACTTCGGCTGCCTCGAGGCGGTCGCGAGCGCCCGAGCCGTCGCTGAATCCCTCGGCGGCCCCGGCGCGAATTTGACTGGCCATGACGTCGTCGAGCGGGTTCGCTCCGGCGACGTCGACGCGATCCACGCCCTGCGCCGGGCCGGACGCGACATCGGGCAGGTGCTGACGACCTGTGTCAGTTTGCTCAACCCCTCCGTCATCGTCGTCGGGGGCATCCTCTCCGAATCGGGCGAACACCTCCTGGCCGGGATCCGCGAGATGGTCTATCACCGCTCCTTGCCCCTGGCGACCGAGCACCTCCAGATCGTCACGGCTCAAACCGGGGTCGACGCCGGCGCCTGCGGGGCCGCCGCGCTCGCCATCGAGCACGTCCTCTCGCCCCAGGCGATCGACGCGCTCGTTCGGGAAGGGTGAGGAATCATTCGGGGTTCCTTCTCGGGGCGGGTCGAGAAAGGAGAAGAATAGTATTTCTTCGATCCATTCCAAGGTGAAGAACATTCCCTATTCACGCTTTTTTAGGATACCCTATATTTCTCTCGTCAATGACCTTTGACAAGGTATTATGACGATTACTTGAGGGTAATTGCGGGGAAGTGTTTCACCACTTGCAATATCCATGGTTTTTGTTAGGTTCGCCTCGGTATCGTGTCCGGCATGGTGATGACAGTGGGGACCTTCGAGGCGAAAACTCGGTTATCCGAGCTCCTCGACCGGGTCGAGAGTGGTGACATTGTCGCTATCACCCGCCGAGGTGTCGAGATCGCTCGTTTGGTCCCCGCGGACCGTCGTTGCGACCCAGGCGAGGTGGTGGAGACGTTCGAGAAGATCAGGCGCGACGTCTTGGGCGAGGCGCCGGTCGAACTGGCGGAGGTCGCCAGTTGGAGACTCGAGGGGCAACGGTGAACGCGGCGGGACTCGTCATCGATAGCACAGTGGTGATGTCGTGGTGTTTCACCACGGACCTGACGGATGTGGCCAAGGACGTGCTGCGCGAGGTCGCGACCCGGGGCGCGGTCACCTCGCCGTTGTGGAGCTACGAAGTCGCGAGCAGCTTGACCTCCGCTTGCCGGAAGCGACGGATCACGACGACGCAGGCGAGCACGTTCATGGCCAAGTTGGAGGCGCTTCCCATCGAGATCGAACGCGACAAAACGGGCTTCGACATGACGCTGGCGATGGCGCTGACCCATGGTCTGAGCGCTTATGACGCCTCCTATCTCATGATCGCGCGGCATCGTCAGTTGCCACTGGCCACCTTCAACTGGGCTTTGGCCGAGGCCGCTCGCAGCGAAGGCGTCGAAGTCATGCCGTCGTCGCTCGACTTCGAATCGCCCTTCGCCTGACGAACGTCTGCCGAGCGCGGCGGCAGCGTCGCGTAGATGGCGCCGGCGATCGTCGGGGCCTCCAGTTTTTCGTCACGATCATCGAAGAAGCATGCTCAGGGTGTAGAATTCAAGGGCGGAGTTTTTCGGGATTCCGCACGTCGGTTCCCTCGGAATTCCCCGAGATTACGTGTGCTACCCAGTCAAGCTAAGGGTGTGGGGCTTGGTTGGGGAAGGAGTTGTGGTGTGAGCAGTTTCGCCGATGAGTTGGGCGCCCGTTTGGCCGTCTCGGCCCGATCGAAGGCCCGGGCGACCATGATCGAGGCCGAATGGGATCTTCTCGGCATCCTTCACGACGATCCGATCGCCTGCCTGGCCACTCCGGAAGAGCAAGACCTCATCGATGAGGTCATCGACGCCATTCCACCGGAGTGTTGGGCAGTCGATCCGACCCGGGCGAAAGTGCGCGACCCCTTCGGTGAGATGCGCTTGGCGCTCTCGCGCTCCGACACCGTCTTCGACGCCGCCCATCAACAACTGCGTCAACGGCAACAGAGTAACCGTGGTTCCCGTGTCTCTCGGCGCAATCGTTCGGAATCCGAGGCGTCGGCGCGTCAACGCATCGAATCGCATCTGTACGGGAATCTTCCCGTGACGGGCGCGCAGGAACAGGTCTCGCTTCTACGCTGGTGCAGCCAAGACACCCTCGGCTATTGGGATCGCGCTTTCGTCCTCTTCCGGGACGGGTGGCTGTTCCCCGCCCAGCGCGGCCTGCGCCGGGCCGCCGTGCCGTCGCGCAACGACCTCCTCGTCATGGTGCAACACCTCATCGAGACGGAAGCCCCGCGCAGCGTCATCGCCGCCTGACGAACGCTCTCGGTGGGGTTCCCTCGCCCGTAGGGGAGAGGATTGAGCCGGTGATGATGCCGCTGTCTTGGATCCCTCATCCCTTCCCGCAAGGGGAAAGGGATACGCTAGGGATGATGGGCTGATGACGGCGTCGGAGCGGTCGCCTCATCTGATTTCTTCCTGAGATTCTCTCAGAATGTTCCCGTTTTCTCTATCTGTGAGTAGAGATCGGCCCCCTTTCCCTCGTTTGCCAGCGAAGCGACAGCGCCCGCACGACGCAACAGGAAACCCTTCTTTTTCTAAAATCTCACAATATGAGACACGACCTCACCAACGGTTGGATATATATCTCCCCTTGTCAGGGCCTCTTTCTCTCGGAATACCCACGATGGAAACGAGCCTCATAGACCCATGGGTTGACAGACCTACTCCCTTGGTTATAGCTTTAAGTCATCGCTGGTTCGCGGAGATGTTCTCGGGGGATGGCAGCTCCGCGAGCCAGCAACGAAACGCGACAGAGCCTCCCCGTTTTCGGGGGGTTTACGGGGAGGCCGTCGCGTTGCACCAAGAGGTGTCGAGGTGGGCACCGAACGAGGTGTGAGGGACTGGCCCCGCAACTTCGTGGATCGCATGGATGATGCGACCAGAGGAGAGAGCGGGGCCTCCTTTCTGCCCGGGGAACGCCGCCGCCGGATGGCTATCCGGTGAGCGATGCTCTCGGCGCGACGGGGCGTCGGGGGCTTGAGATTCTTCGCTATGGCCCGAGCTCACGTGATCATGGCTTTCTATAACCCGAGGTTGATGAACTGCGAAACTCATCAATCCCGGGGTTGATTTCTTCTCGTAATGGTTATAGGTTCCGAGTTGTCGTTGTTCCTAGCGGATGCTCTCAGGTTCATCCCCGGGCGACGAAGAGGCGGTCGTTCCTGGGAGGGGCACGACCGCCACAACACAGAGGTGTGTTGGGGGAGCGGCCCCGTGGCTTCGTGGATCGCATGGATGATGCGACCAAGGCTGACTGCGGGGCCATGCTCCGCCCCCGCCGATCGCCGATCCACCCCGCTCACCGCCTCGCCGAGGCCATGACATCCGACTTCGGACGTGGCCATGGGCCTGACCGTCGAATGTCTGAGCCACGGCCTAGGATCAGCTCATGGTGACGTACAACTTCTCCTCTGGCCCGGCTGTCCTGCCCGACGAGGTCCTCGCCGAGATCCGCGACGATCTGCCGGAGTGGAACGGCACCGGATTATCCGTCATGACGGTCTCGCACCGCAGCCCGGAATTCATGGCCGTCATGGCATCCGCCGATGAACGTCTACGCCGCCTCCTCGCCATCCCCGACGACTACGCCGTCCTCTTCCTCCAAGGCGGAGCGATGGGGCAGTTCGCCGGCATTCCCCTCAACTTGACCGATCCCGGGGAGACGATCGCCACGATCATCACCGGGCATTGGAGCGAGACCGCCCGGCGCGAGGCCGAGCGCATGGGGCTCGAGGTCGCCGTCGTCGCCGACGAGAAGGGGAGTCGCTACACGACGGTGCCTGATCCGGCCTCGCTCGTCATCCCGTCTGGGGCCAGGTACCTCTCCTACACGCCCAACGAGACGATCGGCGGGGTCGAGTTCCCCTATGTCCCCGACAGCGCGGGCATCCCGCTCGTCGCCGACGCCTCCTCGCAGATCCTCTCCACCGAGGTCGACGTCGCTCGCTTCGGCCTCATCTACGCCGGGGCGCAGAAGAACCTCGGCATCGCCGGTGTCACCGTCGTCATCGTCCGACGCGACCTCATCGGCCACGCCCGCCCGGGCTGCCCCTCCGTCCTCGACTATGCCCGGCAAGAGGCCCAGGGCTCCCTGCTCAACACGCCGCCGACCTTCCCCGTCTACGTGCTCGAACGGGTGCTGGCCTGGGCCGAACGTCAGGGCGGTGTTCCCGCGCTGCGCGCCGCCGTCGAGCGCCGGGCCACCCGCCTCTATCGCCTCATCGACGCCTCTCAGCTCTACGCCAACCCGGTCGATCCCTCCTGCCGGTCGACGAAGAACATTCCCTTCACGTTGCGCGACCCCAGTCTCGACGCCGCTTTCCTAGCCGAATCTCAGGCCGCCGGTCTCGCCTTCCTGGCTGGGCACCGCTCCGTCGGCGGGATGCGTGCCAGCCTCTACAACGCCATGACGGACGCCGGAGTCGAGGCTCTGTGCGGCTTCATGGAGGACTTCGAAGATCGCCACCGCTGACCTGCACGCGACACGCCACCGAGCGACGGGGAGCGTGGCGCCGCCACCCCGATCCATCCATCCATCGAACCCGGGATTATCGGCTCGACAGACCGCCAGCCCCGGCGCCCAGGAAAGGCCGACCATGACGACGACACCGGACTTCACCCTCGATTCCGATCCCTGGTGGCGGAACGCCGTCGTCTACCAGATCTACCCGCGTTCCTTCGCCGACAGTGACGGCGACGGCGTCGGCGACCTGCGGGGGATCATCGGTCGCCTCGGGCATCTGCGGCGCCTCGGCGTCGATGTCATCTGGTTGTCCCCGATCTACCGCTCGCCCCAGGCCGACAACGGCTACGACATCAGCGATTATCAGGCGATCGATCCGCTCTTCGGCGACCTCGACGCCTTCGACGCGCTCCTCGCCGCCGTCCACGAGCAGGGCATGAAGCTCATGATGGATCTCGTCGTCAACCACACGAGCGATGAGCACGCCTGGTTCGCCGCCGCCCGCTCCAGCCGGGACGACCCCCACCGTGATTGGTACTGGTGGCGCGATCCTCGCCCCGGCCACGAGCCCGGCACACCCGGAGCCGAACCGAACAACTGGCGCTCCTTCTTCGGCGGGCCGGCGTGGGGCTACGACAGCGCCAGCGGGCAGTACTACCTCCATCTTTTCGACACCAAGCAACCCGACCTCAATTGGGAGAATCCTGAGGTCCGTCAGGCCGTCTACCGCATGATGGGCTGGTGGCTCGACCGAGGGGTGGACGGCTTCCGGATGGACGTCATCAACCTCATCTCGAAGAACGCCGCCTTGCCCGACGGCGTCGAAGGCGGCGACGGTCTCGGCGACGGCAGCCCCTTCTATAGCGATGGCCCGCGGGTGCACGAGTTCCTCCACGAGATGCACGAGACGGTCTTCGCTTCCCGGCCCGGCCGTTTCATCACCGTGGGGGAGACCCCGGGGGTGACGGTCGAGGAGGCCCAGCGGTACACCGATCCGGGGCGGGGCGAGGTCGACATGGTGTTCCAATTCGACCATGTCGACCTCGGGCGCGGCCCGGCGGGCAAATTCGACCCGGCGCCGATCGACCTCCTCGCTTTCAAAGCGATCATGGATCGGTGGCAGACCGGCCTGGCCCGAACGGGGTGGAACAGTCTCTATCTCAACAACCACGATCAGCCCCGTTCCGTCTCGCGCTTCGGCGACGACGTCGCGGCCTGGCGTGATTCGGCGACGGCTTGGGCGACGGTGCTCCACCTCCACCGGGGCACGCCCTACGTCTACCAAGGCGAGGAGATCGGGATGACGAATTTCCCCTTCCAGGACATCGCCCAATTCCGCGACGTCGAATCACTCAACCACTACCGGATCTCCAGCCAGGCCGGGGCGAGCCCGGAGGCGGTCCTGCCCGGTTTGGCCGCCCACAGCCGTGACAACGCCCGAACCCCAGTGCAGTGGGACGCCGGCGCCGAGGCCGGCTTCACCAGCGGGACGCCTTGGATCGCCGTCAACCCCAACTATTCCTGGCTCAACGCTGCCGCCCAGGTGGACGACGCCGGATCGGTCTTCCAGCACTATCGCCGCCTCATCGATCTGCGCCATCGCGACCGCATCCTCGTCGACGGCGTCTTCCACATGCTCCTCCCCGATCACCGGCAGGTGTACGCCTTCGAACGTCGGACGGCCGTTCGGTGCATCGTCGTCGTCGCCAATCTCTCCGCTCAACCGGTCGAGGTCGTCGTCCCGGTCCGTGGGATGAAGCTTTGGTTCACCAACCGCGACGACCACGACATCGCTGATCCGGATTCCCTCACCGCGATCGCCGAGAGCGATGAGTTGGTGTTGGAGCCGTGGGAGGCGCGGGTCTACGACATCTGATGAGGTCGTCGGCCGATCATCCGTTCGTCGGCCGGCTGGCGGCGTTCAGACGATCGGCTCGCCGTCGGAGTCGTCCGGCCCATGGGTGAACTGCCACAGGCACAGCCCCACCCCGCCGGCGAAAGCGAAGACGCCGAGCCATCCGATCGGGCGGGGGAGGGCGACCCCGGCGATGAGGAGGATCGTCACGATGACGCCGACGGCGACGGCGACGAGACCCCACCGGGTCGCCGGAGCGAGCCTGAAGGCGTCCGGATCGACGGCCCGGTAGCTCTCCTCGTCGTCGTAAAGATTGAGATGGAACTCCTCGGGCGGCGCCGGGGCGGGCGGCGGCGTGACCGGTTGGGCGGGCGGCGGCGACCAATTCTCATTGAACTCGCGGGCGACGATCTCGGAGAAAGCGGCGTCGTCGTCGCGATGCGACCGTGATGCCATCCGGCCTCCTCTCCCAGCGCTGCGTCGCCTTCGAAGGTGGCCGAGCCTCGCTTGAGCGGGCCGACGACTTCTGCGACATCGTGATGGTAACTCATGGGCCTCGATCAGGTCCCGACGGCGGACAGGGATGGTTCTTGTTTGAAAAGACCCTCTAATCTTGGGCGGGTGACCGATCTCGTCCCCTCCCTCGACGCTCTCCATGCCCTTCATCCGCCTCAGCAACCCGTCTACGACGATCCCGAGGCGGTCGAGGCGGTGCTGTCCAAACTGCGTCGTCTGCCGCCGCTCGTCTTCGCCGGGGAATGCGACCGTCTCAAAGGGGCGATCGCGGAAGCGGCGGCCGGGCGCTCCTTCGTCCTCCAAGGCGGCGATTGCGCCGAGACCTTCGACAGTGTCACCGCCCAGTCGATCCGCAACCGGTTGCGCGTCCTGCTCTCGATGGCGGTCGTCCTCACCTACGCCGCCGAGGTGCCGATCGTCAAGATCGGGCGGATCGCCGGCCAGTTCGCCAAGCCCCGTTCCTCAGAGACAGAGACGCGCGACGGGGTCACCCTGCCGGCCTACCGGGGCGACGCCGTCAACGGGTTCGGTTTCACCGCCGCCGATCGCCGCCCCGACCCCGATCGTCTGCTGCGGGTGTACAACGCCTCGGCCGCCACGCTCAATCTCGTCCGCGCCTTCGTCCAGGGCGGTTTCGCCGACCTGCGCACGATGCACTCGTGGAACGCCGACTTCGTCCGCAACGCCCACGTCTCTGCCCGCTACGAGCAGTTGACCGCCGAGATCGACCGGGCGCTCGCCTTCATGGTCGCCTGCGGGGTCGACAGCGGCGCTTTCCGGACGGTCGACTTCTACGCCAGCCATGAGGCCCTCCTCATCGACTACGAACACGCCCTGACGCGGATCGATTCGCGCACCGCCCAGCCCTACAACGTCGGCGGCCATCTCCTGTGGATCGGTGAACGGACCCGTGACCTCAAGGGCGCCCACGTCGAATTCATGCGCCATCTGCGCAACCCGCTCGGCCTCAAGATCGGGCCGACGGCCAAGCCTTCCGACGTCGTCGCCCTGGCCGACGCGCTCGATCCCGATCACGAGCCGGGCCGTCTCACTGTCATCTCGCGGATGGGCGCCTCCAAGGTGCGCGACCTCCTGCCGCCCATCGTCACCGCGATGGAGGAGACCGGACGGAAGGTCTGCTGGGTCTGCGACCCCATGCACGGCAACACCTTCGCCAGCGAGACGGGCTACAAGACCCGCTCCTTCGACGACGTCACCGGGGAGTTGGACGGCTTCTTCGACGTCCACGCCGGGCTCGGCACCTGGCCCGGCGGCGTGCACATCGAGTTGACCGGTGACGACGTCACCGAATGCGTCGGCGGGGTCGGGGAGGTCTCCGAATCCGACCTCTCCCACCGCTACGAGACGGTCTGCGACCCACGGCTCAACCGCCAGCAATCCCTCGAGCTGGCGTTCATGGTGGCCGATCGCCTCTCCGCCCTCGAGCACCCCCGTTCGGTCCCCGATCCCGAGACCTTCGACTTCTGATCGCACGATGAAATACCTTGTCGGAGCTCATTGGAGGGGGCGCCGCAAGGGTCTCGCCCACCGGTGTGTCCTCGGTCGATCGTCCAGCGGCGGGGGTGAAAGACCACTACTCTGATTCCGTGGATATTCGTAGCGACACCGTGACCCGACCGACCGCCGCTATGCGTGAGGCGATGATGAACGCCCCCGTCGGCGACGACGTCTACGACGAGGATCCGACGATCCATGAGTTGGAGGCCCGCGGAGCCGAACTCCTCGGTCAGGAAGCGGCTCTGTTCTGCGTCACCGGGTCGATGGCCAACCTGCTCGGGATCTGGTGCGACGTGCCGCGGGGCGCCGAGGTCTGCTGCGACGCCCAAGCTCACATTGTGCGCGCCGAACTCGGCGCCCACGCCGTCCTCCACGGTGTGACGACCCGCACCTGGTCGGCTCCGCGGGGGGTCGCCGATCTCGACCTCATCGCCTCCTTCGTCGCCCTGCCGGCCAGCCACCTCGTCGGCACGGCCGCGATCGAATTGGAGAACACCCACAACTTCGGTGGCGGTTCGATCCAGCCGCTCGAGACGGTCGCAGCCGTTTCCGCCTTCGCCGCCGAGCACGACATCGCCCTCCATCTCGACGGCGCCCGGATGGCCAACGCCTGCGTCGCGACCGGTCACAAGCTGGCCGACTACGGGTCGCTCGCCACGACGGTGACGTTGTGCCTGTCGAAGGGTCTGGGCGCCCCGATCGGCACGCTGCTGGCCAGTTCGAAGGAGAACATCGCCCGGGCCCGGGTGCAACGCAAGCGTCTGGGCGGGGGGTGGCGGCAAGCCGGCATCCTCGCCGCCGCCGGGATCTACGCCCTCGAGCACCACATCGACCGTCTGGCCGACGACCATCGGGCGGCCGCCCTCCTCGCCGACGAGGTCGCCCGCCGGGCGCCGCAGGCGATCGCGACGCCGCCGGAGACGAACATCGTCGTCATCGACACCGGGAAGCGTTCCTCGGCCGACGTCATCGCCGCCGCCGCCCGCCACGACGTCCGCATCTCCGGGGTCGGCCCCCACACGGTGCGGGCGGTCACCCACCTCGGCGTGAGCGCCGAAGAGTGCGTCGCCGCAGGTCAGGTCATCGGGGAGGTCCTCGCCGACGGCTCGGCGGGCGAAGAGAACCAGGGGGTTTCGGCATGAAGGTGACCCACCTCGGCCATTCGGCCGTCCTCGTCGAGGCGGCTTCGACCCGCCTCCTCCTCGACCCGGGGAATTTCTCGAACGCCTGGCACGGCCTGACCGATCTGACGGCGGTCGTCGTCACCCATCAGCACCCCGACCATGTCGACCCCGAGCATCTGCCCGCCCTCCTTCAGGCCAACCCCTCCGCCCGGCTGCTGACCGAGCCGCAGGTGGCCGAAGTCTGGGATCTGCCACGGGCGGAGCCGGTGAGCGCGGGGGAGACGATGACGATCGGCGATGTCACCTTGAGCGCCGTCGGGGGGACTCATGCCGTCATCCACCGCGACATCCCTGTCATCGGCAATATCGGCGTCGTCGTCGAATCGTCGGACGGGCGGCGCTTCTTTCATCCGGGGGATTCCCTGGATGCCGTGCCGGCCGGCGTCGACGTCGCCGCCATCCCCGCCCACGGGCCGTGGTGCGCCATGAAGGAGATCATCGACTTCGCCCGCGCCTTGGCCGCCCCGCGCGGCTTCCTCATCCACGAGGGTCTCGTCAATGAACGGGGGTGGGCCCTGTCCTTCGGACGGATCGGCGCGATGTCCCCGACCGAGCTGACCGATCTGCGCGGCGGGGGAAGCCTCGACGTCTGAGCCGGGTTCCCCTCACTCGCTCCAGCAGGCGGGGTGATCAGGATGAGTTCAAGGAACTCACAGATGAGGTGACGTATTCGCCCCAGCGGGCGGGGCGATCAGAAGACCGACAGGACGACCGTCGAACCCTCGGGAGCCATCTCCCCAGCGTTCGGCTCGGTGCCAGCGATCACTCCGAAGCCGTTTCCGCGGTTGAGGATGTTCTTGATCTCGACAACGAATCCGCTTTCCTCCAGGGTCGCGACCGCTTGGCGTTGGTTCATTCCTCCGATCGAGGGCACTTCGACCATCTTCGCGCCGAGCGAGACGGTCAAGGTGATGACATCGCCGGCCTCGCCCGTGCCCTCGTCGGGGGATTGGCTGACGACCCGGCCCTTCTCCACGGTCGCTGAATTGACCTCTTCGGTCTCGACGACGAATCCGAGCGCTTCGAGTTCGCTGGTGGCGGCGGTGGCCACGGCGCCGGTGTGATCCTCGATCGTGATCGGTTCCGGTCCGGCCGAGACGACGAGGTCGACGGGCGTGTCGGGCGGCAGGCTGGCCCCCGTCTCTTGGGAGGCGTAGAGGACGATGCCCGGGGCCGCCTCGTCGTCCCATTCCTCCGTCACCTCGCCGAGCGTGAGGTGGGACGACGTCAGCGCGGTCTCGGCGGCGGCCTGGGTCAACCCGGCCACCTCGGGCATGGGGTAGCGCTCGAGGCCGAGGGAGACGACGATGGTGATCGTCCCCGATTTGAGGACACGGTCGCCGGCCGCCGGGTCGGTCGAGATGATGACCCCCGCCGGCACCGTCTCGGAGTATTCCGGGGCCGCTTCAAGGATGAACCCGCTGTCGGCGGCTTGGGCCCTAGCCTCGCTCTCCGACAACCCGGCCAAGATCGGCGTCGTCGTCCAACGCCCGGTCGAGAACCACCAGTAGGCCGCCCCGCCGCCGCATAATCCGAGGACGATGAGGATGATGAGGGCGATGAGCCCGCGCTGGCGGCGGACATAGAGGGGATCACGGGAGACGACGAGTCCGGCCCGGTTCGTCGCTCCGGTCGGGACGGGCGCCGACCTGCCGGCGGCCGGTTGGAGGGGAGCCCGAGACGATCGCGGCGTCTCCTCGGGCAAGGGCTGATGAACAGGGGTGCGTTCCTGGCGGGGCGGCGGTGCGGCCCGAGCGATGGCGGCCGGCGCGGCCACCGGAGTGTGCTCCGTGGCGAAGACGGGGACGACGAGTCCGGCCGTCTCTGGCAGGGGCAGGGTGCGCACCGGCCGATCGATCCGTCCGGGGCCGACCGTGTGGGCCAGCGCCTTGTCGTCGTCGATGCCTTGGCTGAGCGCCCAGCGCACCTGAGTGACATGTTGTTCGAGGACACGCCCGTTGGGGATGCGTTCGGCTCCCTCGCGGGCCGTCATCCCCGCCACGAGGGCGTCGAGATAGTTCGGGATGGCCCGCCGGGCGGCGCCGGTCAGCGCGGCCGAGGGCGGGGGCACGTCCTCATGGAGGTGCTTGTAGATGACCTGGGAGATGTCCTCGCCGACATGGGGTTTCTTGCCGGTCAGCATCTCGTAGAGGACGATCCCGGTGGAGTAGATGTCGGAGGCGGCGGTGGCGTTGCCGCGCGTGTTCTCCGGGGCGAGGTAACTCATCGTCCCCATGACGACGCCTTGGGAGGCGGTCGTCGTCTGCTCGGCCGTCGCCTTGGCCAACCCGAAATCGGTCACCTTGATCATGCCCTGGGGCGTGATGAGGATGTTCTCCGGTTTGATGTCGCGGTGGATGAGCCCGGCCTCATGGGCGGCGGCCAACGCCTGGGCGATCTGGTCGATGACGGCGAGGGCCTCGTTGGGGGCCAGGGGAGCGCGGGTGGCGATGATCTGACGCAGGCTCTGGCCTTTGACGTACTCCATGATGATGTAGGAGCGGTCGTATTCGCGGCCTCGGTCGAGGACGGTGACGATGTTGGGGTGCGACAAGCTGGCCGCGGCCCGGGCTTCGCGGTCGAAACGACGCATGTAGTCGGGATCGTCGGAGAGGGTGTCGTGGATGATCTTGACCGCCACAGAACGGCTGAGACGTTTGTCATTGGCCCGGTAGACGGCCGCAGTGCCCCCCCGGCCGATCCGCTGAAGGAGTTCATAGCGGCCGGCCAGCACTGTGCCCACGAGACGATCCGGCGCTACCGTCGAGGAGCGCCGGTGTTGACCCCCGTGTTGATCGTTGAGCGACATGATTCCGAGCGTGCACCTCCCTGAGCCAGTCTAAAACGCGCAGACGGCGAGCCCGGTGAGGCGGCGACTGGCCAGCGTGTCCCGGGCGCGGCGTCCCGATGAACCCGGGTTCTCCCTTCGACTCACCAGCGGCTGAGTCCAGCGCGACCGCTGGTGCGGCGGGCGAAGAGACCGGTGGCGATCAGGGCCATGGCACAATGTCTTGACGACGGGGTCGTGGCGCGGATCCCGCCGGGCGAATCCGGCTCAGGGCGCCCCGCCGAACGACGATAACGAACGAGGTCTCATGCGATTCAACCCTGATCAGCCCCTCGGGCCGGATTTCCGTGACGCGATCCGAGGCGCCCTCACCTCGTTCGTCGAGACCCAACGCGATCTCCTGGCCGAGGCCGGGCCACGGCTCGACGGTGTTTGGCGGCACTGCGCCCAACTCGTCGCCGGGGGGAAACGGGTTCGTCCCGCCTTCTGCTACTGGTCCTTCGTCGCCGCCAGCGGGTCGCCGAACGAGGAGGACGACGAGCGTGCGCTCACCGTCGCCGCCAGCCTCGACCTCCTCCATCTCGCCGCCCTCGTGCACGACGATGTCATCGACGCCTCCGACACGCGCCGGGGCGTGCCCAGCGCCCACCGTCTCTTCGCCGCCGAACACGCCGCCGCCGGACGCCTCGGCGACCCCGACCAAGCCGGGCTGGCCGGCGCCATCCTCCTCGGCGACCTCCTCATGAGCTGGTCGGTCGCCATGGCCGGGCGGTCCGGGTGGAAGCCGTCACGGATGCGGCGGGCCCAGGCCTACCTCGACGCCGTGCGCAGCGAGGTCGTCGCCGGCCAATTCCTCGACCTCATCCACCAAGCCGATCCCGAACCCGGCGACGATTTCGTCGCGGCGTCGACCCTCGTCATGGACTTCAAGACCTCCCGCTACACCGTCGCCCGCCCGGCCCAGATCGGCGCCGCCCTCGGGGGCGCCGACGACGCCACGATCGACGGACTCGGCCGTTTCGGGGCCCATGTCGGGCGCGCCTACCAGATGCGCGACGATCTCTTGGGCGTCTTCGGGGACGCCGAGGTCACCGGCAAACCAGTCGGCGGCGACCTGCGCGAGGGCAAAAGGACCGTCCTCATCGGTTATGCCCTGCGCGACGCCGAACCGGCCCAAGCCCAGCGTCTGGCCGCCATGCTCGGCGATCCCACCCTGACCGAAGCCGACATCACCGAGGCCAAGGCGATCATCCAGGGATCTGGCGCCGTCGAGGCGACCGAGCGGATGATCGTCGCCGAGGCCAGCGCCGGAGAACGCCATCTCAGCCGCCTCGGGCTGACAGGGGAGGGGACAGCCGCCCTGGCCGCTCTCGTCCACGCCGCCGTCGAGCGGACGGGATAATCGTGACCACTGCGGAAACACCTAGCCAGAAGACGATCGGCGAGCGGTTACGGGAGGGCGGGCGGCCCCTGTTCTCCTTTGAGTTCTTCCCGCCGCGCGACGACGCCGGAGCCGAGCAGTTGTGGCGGGCGATCAAACTCCTCCAGCCCTTGAGCCCGGATTTCGTCTCCGTCACCTACGGCGCCAACGGCTCATCGCGCGATCGCACCGTCGCGGTGACCCGCCGCTTGGCCGCGAAGACCTCCCTGACGACGATGGGCCATCTCACCTGCGCCAGCCAGCCCGTCTCCGAGATCGAAGGCGTCCTCGAAGCTTATGAGGACGCCGGAGTGCGCCACATTCTGGCGGTGCGCGGCGACATGCCGGGCGGGCCGACGGCGCCCTGGCTGCCGCATCCGGCCGGCCTGCCCAACGCCACCGCCCTCGTCTCCCTCGTCAAAGCGACCGGCCCTTTCTGCGTCGGGGTGGCCGCCTTCCCCGACATCCATCCCTCGCGCCATGATTCAGACCTCGACGCCCGCATCCTCCTCGACAAACAGGCCGCCGGGGCGGAATTCGCCATCACCCAACTGTTCTTTCGTCCTGAATCCTATTTCTCCCTCATCGAACGGATCCGGGCCATCGGCTGCACCCTGCCCGTCATCCCCGGGATCATGCCGATCACCCAGATCGGCCAGATCGAACGGTTCGCCGACCTCTCCGGCGCGCCCATTCCCGACGAGGTCGAGAAACGTTTGCGGGCCGTGGCCGACGACCCCCCCGGGGTCCGTGAGGTCGGCGCCGAGATCGCCACCGAACTCTCCCAGGCGCTCCTCGACGGCGGGGCGCCCGGTTTGCACTTCTTCACCCAGAACCGTTCCGTGGCGACCATGGCCATCTGGGCCGGGCTTCGGGTGCGGCCCGTCGCCCACTAGGGACCAACTGGTCTTCCGTGCCACTCCACCGCTTCACCAAGGTGAGAGCGGTGGGGATGGTCAGTCGTGTGCGGGATCCTCACGGGGCCGCCAACGCCCGGGAGCGTCGACGTCGATCGTCGTGAGCCGGTGGGTGGGGCGGGTCAAGGAGACATAGAGGGTGCGTTCGCGCCCGGAGGACTCGGCGACGATGAGATCGGGGTCGACGACGATGACGGCGTCGTACTCCAACCCCTTGACCGTCAACGGATCGATGACGACGAGACGGGAGGCCTCCGCCGCGGTCAACCCGTCCAATCCGGTGGCGATGGCGCTCCGGTGACGGTCCGGGGTGATGATCCCGATCGTGCCAGCCACTTCGCCCAGCAGGGCGGTCGTCTCCGCGGCGACCGTCTCGCTCAACTCCTCGGCCGACGCGACGGTCAAGCGGGGGGTCTGCCCGGTGCGGCGCACGGCCGAGGGGAAATCGGCCTCGGGTTCGACCCGTTCGACGACACGGCGGGCCAGATCGAAAACCTCGGCGGGGGAGCGGTAATTCGTCGAGAGACGATACGAGCGATGGGGAGCGGAGCCGATGAGCCCGTCGAGCGTGCGGCTGGTCTCATCCGGATCGGGCCAACTCGACTGCGCCGGATCGCCGACGATCGTCCACGAGGCCTGCGGGCCCCGCCGGTGCAGCATCCGCCATTGCATGGGGGAGACGTCCTGCGCCTCGTCGACGAGGATATGGGCGTACGTCGAATGCACGACGTCGTCCTCGAGGGAACGCGTCTCGGTCAAGCGGTCGGAGATGGTGACGACCTCGCCGACCGAGGGATCGTCGATGAACAGGGGAGCGAGATCCTCCTCCTCGCGGCGCGGCGCCGGCCCGAGGAGAGCGGCGATCTCGTCGAGCAGGGCTATGTCGGCCACGCTCCACGACCCGGCGGTGATGGAGGCGGCCAGGAGATCGGCGTCGACGGCCGGGCCGACGACCGCGCGGCAGACCTGGGGGTCGGCCAATCGTGCGAGGACCTCCTCGGCGGTCAAGGTCGGCCACCAGACGTCGAGATAGTCGGTGTAGACGATCGATGAGGTGACGAGGTCGCCGAACCGTTCGGCGTCGTCGATCTCGAGGTCGTCCGGCACACGGCTCCACAGGGCGTCGACGATGGCCCGCTCGGCGGCGGCCCGGGCCTGATGGTAGGGCAGGTCGCGCAAGGCGTCGTGGCGGATCCGTTCGAGCCGTTCGGCCGGCAGGGAGAAGGGCTCGCCCTTGACCGTCATCCGCAGATCAGCGGTCGGTTCGAGCGGCAGCGCGACGAGGCGGCGCAACCAGTCGGCCATGATCGCCCCGCCCTTGAGGACGGCGGCTTCGGCCGGGTCGGTCCGGGAAGCCGCCACCGGCATGATGTCGCGGGTCAGATCTCCGAGGCTGTGCAAGGTGACGGAATCCTCGCCGAGGGAGGGCAAGACCCGCTCGATGTAATCCATGAAGACGGCCGAGGGCCCGACGACGAGGACGCCGCCGTTCTCGAGGCGTCGACGGTGGGTGTAGAGGAGGTAGGCGACGCGGTGGAGGCCGACGACCGTCTTGCCCGTGCCCGGGCCACCGGCGAGGATCGTGAAACCGGGATAGGGGGCGCGGATGACCTCGTCTTGCTCTGCCTGGATCGTGGCGACGATGTCGTGCATCTGATGGCTGCGGGCCCGGCCCAGCGCGGCCATGAGGGCCCCTTCCCCGACGACGGCGAGATCGGCGGGGAGATGATCTGGGTCGAGGACGTCGTCGTCGATCCCGACGACCGTCTCGTCGCGGCAGGTGAGCACGCGGCGGCGCACCACATTCATGGGATCGGCCCCGGTGGCCCGGTAGAACGGTTCGGCCGCCGGCGCCCGCCAATCGATGACGAGGGGTTCGAGATCGTCGGTCCGCACCCCGATCCGCCCGATGTGGCGGACTTCCCGATCGGTGAAATCGAGCCGGCCGAAAACCAGGCCCTCGTGCTCGGCGTCGAGGGCGGCGAGACGGCGGGCGGCCTGGAAAGCGAAGGCGTCGCGCTCGAAGAGGGCCGTGCCGACCTCCTCGCGCAACCAACTCTCCCGATCCGAGGTGTAGCGGGCGCGCGACTCGTCCGCCACGGCTCGGGCAGAAGCGGCGGCGTGGCGAAGCTGGGCGTAGACCCGGTCGACGTGGGCCTGCTCGGCCTCCCGCTCGCTCTCGAACACCGTGGTCGCCGGCTCGCCGGCCTCCGTGGCAGGAGATAGTGGCACGAGTCCCCCTCATCGTTAACAGCGACGAATAAGTGTACTCCGACTTCCCAGAAGTGGCGCTCAACCATCCCCGGGGACGCCCGGGTGGGGGATGGTGGGGAGATCGATTCTTACGCTGCGAGTCGTTCCGCTCAAGCCGTTCGTCGGCGTCGGTGAAGGTCGGGTGAAAGGGGTTCGGGTGGGGGAGTGAAGGGACGGTGAACAGAAAGAGAGGGAGGTCGGGAAAGGTTGTTCTGCTGTGGCATGCTGATGCCAGTCGTCGCCGGATCCTGGAGCGGGGGGATCGTCCGGGGTGCGAAAGACCGGCGAAGGACTTAAAATGGAGATGATCAGACGGATGATCCCGGAGCAGGGAGGCGCAGATGGCTCTGTCAGAAGCCGAACAGCGGTTGCTCGATGAACTTGAAAAATCATTGATGGCCGATGATCCGTCTTTTGTTGAAAAATTATCGACGAAACAGGCCAGTCCTGTGTCGACAAAACGTGTCGCGATCGCCGTCACCGGTGTGGTGTGCGGCCTCATTCTTCTCGTCGTCGGCATGATGACGCGCTGGTATATCAGTGTCGGAGGTTTCGCCGTCATGCTGGCCGCCGTCACATTCCTCCTGGCGACCTGGTCGTCGCCGATGAAGCGGCCGGCCTCAGGTCCCGGTTCCGCCCCGCGGCAACCGGCCAGCGCGACGATCATGGAAACCCTTGAGCGTCGCTGGCGAGATCGCCAAGAAGGCAATCGATAGCACACCGCATAACGGCATAACAGTTTTCAGGCGAGGCCGCTCCGTGAGGGGCGGCCTCGCCCTTTGTCGTCTCCGGTCTCGTGGGCGATGGCGCCTTGGGGTGGGGAGAAGCCTCGTCGCGCCGGGGAGTCGAGCCGGGGACGCGCCTGTCCCGGAGGGGTCTGAGGGGGCAGGGGGGAGGATCGACCCTCAAAGGGGGCGAAAGTGGGGAAAAGTGGAGCAAACTGGGGTATAGTCCCTGACAATCGTCATGATCACCGGAGGGGAGGTGCCGCTCATGAGCATGCGCGGGACCTGGACGCCCCGGCTCGATGAGAAATATCGCTTGACGCTGCCGGCGAAGTATCGCCTCGAACTGACCGCCGAGGTGACGGTCGTGTGCGAACAGGAGCGCTGTCTGGCGATCTACGCCCGTGACGTGCTCGACGCCATGATGGATCCGATCAACGCGGCCCCCTCGACGAGGCGCGAGGTGCGTGAATACCAGCGCTGGGCCCAGTACCGGGCCGAGGACGCGACGCCGGACAAGCAAGGGCGCGTCACTCTCACTCCGACTCAGCGGACCTGGGCTGGCTTGGACAAAGACGTCGTCGTCATCGGCGCCGGCAACCGCCTCGAGGTCTGGAACCCCGAGACCTGGGACGCCTATGCGGCTGAGCTCGACGCCAAATTCGCCGACTTCGACGGGGACATCGTCCCTGTCGCCGCCCAAGGATGAGAGGTCGCGATCGCCATGGCCTCTCTTTCTGCCCGAACCCCGCTCCACGGCCTTTCCCTCCGTGGCGCCCGGCTCTGGTCCGTTGCCTCGCCTCCTGAGGGTTTTCCCCGCCAGCAGGCGGCTTTCGGGCAACCGACCGGAACCCGGCGCCACGGAAGCACGAGGGGGTGGGGCCGATGACGGATCCGGTGCACATCCCCGTCCTTCTCGACCGGATCATCGCGTTGATGGCCCCCGCCCTCGACGTCCCCGGCGCGGTCGTCGTCGACGCCACCCTCGGCTTGGGCGGGCACGCCCGGGCCCTCCTCGAAGCTTGTCCTGGGGCCCGGCTCATCGGGCTCGACCGGGACGCCGCCGCCCTCGATCTCGCCCGAACCCGCTTGGCACCCTTCGCCGAACGGGTCCGCTTCATCGAGACGGTCTACGACCACCTGGCCGAGGCCGTCGCCGAGACGGGGTGGGGCCCCGTCCGTGGCGTCCTCTTCGACCTCGGCCTCAGTTCGCTTCAGATCGACGACCCGGCCCGGGGCTTCTCCTATTCCCATGACGCTCCTCTCGACATGCGGATGTCGCCTCAAGCGGGTGGTATGACGGCGGCCGACGTCGTCGCGACCTACGACCAGGGCGAGTTGATCCGGGTCCTGCGCCAGTACGGCGACGAGCGCTTCGCCGCCCGGATCGCCGCCGCCATCGTCGCCGCCCGGGCCAAGACCCCCATCGCCACCTCCGCGCAGTTGGTCGAGATCGTCACCGCCGCCATCCCCGTGGCGGCCGCGCGCACCGGCGGTCACCCGGCCAAGCGGACCTTCCAAGCCCTCCGGATGGAGGTCAACGACGAACGCGGCGCCCTCGTGCGCGCCTTGCCGCAGGCTCTCGATCTCATCGCGCCGGGCGGCCGACTCGTCGTCATGAGCTATCACTCCGGTGAAGATCGCCTAGTCAAAAAGGTTTTGACGGCGGCCACGAGCGATGCTGTCCCGCACGGTCTGGCGGTCGTCCCCGACCACCGCCGAGCTCGTTTCCACTGGCTGACCCGCGGAGCCGAGCAGGCCGACGAGGCGGAGGTGGCCGCCAACCCCCGTTCCGCCTCGGTCCGAGTGCGGGCCGTCGAACGACATGAGGAATCACCGGGCGCGGTCCGCGGCCAATGAACTCGCCCATGGCAAGGTGAGATGGAGAGAAGGAGAAGGAAAAATGAGCGCGTTGGCTTCTGAGGACGTCCTCGTCCGAGCAGCGCCCGAACGTCGTCGTCCCCGGCTCATCGCCGTCGCGGACGCGCCGGGCCGCCATTTGGCCAATGGTCCTTTTGCTTTGCTCGTGCTCGGCCTGCTCGCCATCGGCATGGTCGGCCATCTTCTCCTCCAGACGACGATCATGGAGCAGAGTCTCGCCCTTGAGGAGTTGGAGGGCCGTTCGACCGCCCTCTACCAACAAGAAGCGCTGTTAAACGCCGAATTGGAGCAACGTTCGGCGGCGCCCTCGTTGGCCGCCGAGGCGGGGCGTCTCGGCATGGTGGCCAACCCGTATGCCACCTACGTCGTCATCCCCAGCGGTGAGATCCGGGGCGTCAACCATCCGGTCACCGGAACGGAGATGCCAGTGATGTCCGGGGTGGTCCCGGCAGCGGGAGCCGGTCAGTGACCACGGCCATGCGGCGTCATGCCGTGCCGAAATGGGCCCATGTCAAGGTCGGGGAGCCGCGCGGGCGCCTCATGGGCGTCGGCCTGTTCTTCAGCTTGCTCGCCCTCGTCCTCGTCGGGCGGGCCTTCTACTACCAGGGCCTCGACCTCGACGAGTCGGCGCTCAGCGCCGAGAACAGCTTGACGACCGACCCCGTGCCGATCTCGGCCAATCGCGGCACGATCACCGACCGGGATAACAACGTTCTGGCTGCCAGTGAACCGGCCGTCAACGTCATCACCGATCAGACGATCGTCTCCACGAACGGGATGCTCGACGAGGCGATGACGCTCAACGACCGCCTCCAGGCCATGGCCGCCCCCGGCGTCATCGCCGGCACCCTCCTCGCCTTCCTCGACGTGCCCGGCGACACCTTCGCCGAGTACTACGACGTCCTCTCCGACTTCCTCACCGACGAGGGCGAAGCCCGCCGCTACGGGGTTTTAGCGACGGAGATCCCGAGTTACGACTACCTCAGAGTCGTCGAACGCCTCGACGCGCTCGGCTACACCGGGCTCTACTCCCAGCAGGCGCCGGTGCGGGTCTACCCGACGGGCTCCTTGGCGGCCAACGTCGTCGGTTATATGAACTACGACGACTACCTCGCCCAGATCGGTAAAAATCCCTGGTCAGGCGCCGGTGGCCTGGAAGCTTCGCTCAACACCAGCCTGGCCGGCGTCGATGGCGCCGAGATCTATCAGACCACCCCGCACGGGCGGATCCCGACCGGCACCACCGTCGTCAAGGAACCCGTCGAAGGCGTCTCCTACCAGCTCACCCTCGACTCCGATCTCCAATTCATGGTCAACCAGCGTCTGGCTAGGGCTGTCGCTGAGAATCAAGCGGAGTCCGGGATGGCCATCACCCTCGACGTCAAGACCGGCGAGATCCTCGCGATGGCGAACTACCCGACCTTCGATCCGGACAACCGGCGCGATGACGACTATCTCGGCAACCGGACGATCTCGGTCAACTACGAACCAGGTTCCGTCCAAAAGATCCTCACCATGGCCGCCCTGGCCGACCAGGGCATCATCACTCCTCAGACCAAAGTGAGCGTCCCCGCCTACGTCGATTCCGGCGGTTACCGGATCTACGACGCCATTGGTCACGGAGACATCAATCTGACGGTCAACGGCATCGTCGCCCGCTCCTCCAACATCGGCACCGTCCTGCTGGCTCGCCAGATGGAGAAGGAAACCTTCCGTGACTACCTCTTACGGTTCGGGCTGAATCAACCGACCGGTGTCGAATTGCCCGACGAGGAGAGTGGGGACGTCAAGGACCTCGATGAGATGACCGATTGGTTGCGTGACCGGGTGGCGTTCGGGCAAGGGGTGTCGGTGACGGCCCTCCAAGAGGCGGCGGCCGTCGCGGCGATCGTCAACGGCGGCGTCTACACCGAGCCCCACATCGTCAAACAGGCCACCCAGGCCGACGGTTCCCCCGTCGAATTGTCGACGCCTCAGACCCGGCAAGTCGTCAGCCCCGAGACTTCCGAGATGGTGCGCCAGATGATGGAGGCGATGACGCAATACAACGGCTTCACGATCGATGGTTATCGCACCGGGGCCAAATCCGGCACCGCCGAACGCTACGACTCCGGGTGCGCTTGCTACCACGGATACATCGTCTCGTTCATCGGCGTGGCCCCGATCGAAGATCCGCGCCTGCTCACCTATGTCGTCCTCGACCTCGGATCGGCCTCTCAGGAGAACCCCGACGTCACCGGCAGCCAACTGGCCGCCCCCGTCTACACCGACATCATGCGGGTGGCCCTGCCGCGCTACGGCATCCCCACCTCGGTGACGGCCGCTCCGCGTTACGAAATCGAGTGGTGATTGTCATGGTAGGAGTCGTCATCGTGTGTCCCGGGGGCTCCCCGGCGAACATCGCCCGTAGACCACGGCTGGAGGGTTCCGGTCGGCTAGGGTTGGCGGCGGACACACGCCGTGTGATCGGAAATGGCGCTGCCCCGAGGGCGCCGCGTCGCACCGTCACGCCCATGATCGTGAAGGACGGGCCATGCTTCTCATCCTGACGGCCGGATTGATCTCGCTCATCATCACCTTCGTCGGCACCCGTTTCTGGATCAACTTCCTCAAGCGCCGGTCGTACGGCCAGTTCGTCCGCGACGACGGCCCGACCGCCCACCACGTCAAACGCGGGACGCCGACGATGGGCGGGGTCTTCATCATCTTCGCCGTCGTCGTCACCTACGGGCTTTCCCACCTCATCTTTCAATCGCCCGTCTCCGTCTCCGGATTGCTCGTCCTCGGGCTCGCCGTCGGGCTCGGCGCCGTCGGCTTCATCGACGACTGGCTCAAGATCTCCAATGCCCGCTCACTAGGCTTGACGGCTCCAGCCAAGTTGGCGCTTCAGATCACTGTGGGCGCCGCCTTCGCGATCGCCGCCCTCAATTTCCCCGACGACCGCGGCGTCACGCCGGCCTCGGATTTCATCTCCTTCCTGCGCGATCTGCCGATGTTCCACCTGCCTTTCATCGTGGCGGTGCTGTGGATCATGTTCCTCATCGCCGCTTTCTCCAACGGCACCAACCTGACCGACGGACTCGACGGCCTTCTGACCGGCTCGGCCGTCATGGTGTTCATCGCCTACGCCGTCATCAACATCTGGCAGGCCAACCAGTGGTGCGGCGCCGCCTCGACGGCGGGGCCGAAGTGTTACGAGGTGCGCAATCCGCTCGACCTCGCCGTCCTCGCCGTCGCCTTCGCAGGCGCCCTCTTCGGCTTCCTGTGGTGGAACGCGCGTCCGGCCAAGATCTTCCTCGGCGACACCGGATCGCTCGCCATCGGGGGGGCCGTCGCCGCGATGACGATCTTCACCCGCACCGAACTGCTCGGGGCTGTCATCGGGCTCGTCTTCGTGCTCGAATCGGTCTCCGTCATCGCCCAGGTCGGCTTCTTCAAACTGACCGGCGGTCGGCGCATCCTGCGCATGGCCCCGCTCCACCACCACTTCGAGATGATCGGGTGGGAGGAGGTCACCGTCGTCATCCGCTTCTGGATCATCTCCGGTGTGGCCGTCCTCGCCGGCGCCGGTCTCTTCTACGCCGAATGGGTGGTGGGACAAGGATGACGACGACGCGCTCGCAGATTTCCTGGCTGGACGAAGCCACCCGGCTCTCGCCCTGGTCAGAGGCCACCGTCGTCGTGGCGGGGATCGGGTTGTCCGGCTACGCCTCGGCCGACGCCCTCATCGAGTTGGGGGCGCGCGTCATCGTCGTCGACGACCATGACACCCCCTCGGCCAGGGAGAAGGCCACGATTCTCACGACGCTCGGCGCCGAAGTCCGCCTCGGGCCGGGTTCGAGCGAACATCTGCCGGAGGAGGCCGGGCTCGTCGTCGCCTCGCCGGGCTGGCCGCCTTCGGCCTCCCTCCTGAAGCAGGCCCTCGCCGCCGAGGTTCCGATCTGGGGCGAAGTCGAACTGGCCTGGCGCCTTCAGCAGCCCGACCGGGTCGTCCCTTGGCTGGCGGTGACGGGGACGAACGGCAAGACGACGACGGTCGGCATGCTCGAGTCGATCCTGCGGGCCGCCGACCTCAAGGTCGCCGCCGTCGGCAATGTCGGTCGCCCCATCATCGAAGCCATCCTCGACGAGGAGACCTACGACGTCTTCGCTGTCGAGTTGTCGAGTTTCCAGTTGCACTGGGCTCACAGCCTCTCGCTCCACTCGGCCGCCGTCCTCAATGTCGCCCCCGACCACCTCGAGTGGTACGCCGATTCCCAGCAGTGGACGGATCGTCCGGCGCGCGATCCGGAGTCGGCCTACGCGGCGGACAAGGCGGAGATCTACCACCGCGTCACCCACACCTGCGTCTACAACGACGCCGATCCCCGCACCGAGCAGATGGTCATCGAGGCCGACGTCGTCGAGGGCGCCCGGGCCGTTGGCTTCACCCTGGCCATCCCCGCCGTCTCGATGGTCGGCGTCGTCGACGGCATGATCGTCGACCGGGCCTTCATTCCTCAGCGGCGCGACTCCGCCCTCGAGATCATCGCCACCGCCGATTTGCCCTCGGCCTCCCCGGCGGTCGTCGCCGACGCTCTCGCCGCCACCGCCTTGGCACGGTCCTTCGGGGTCGCGGCCACCGCCGTTCGCGACGGATTGCGCTCCTTCCACCTCGGTCTCCACCGGGTCGAGACGGTCGCCGTCCACGACGGCGTGCGCTGGGTCGATGATTCCAAGGCGACGAACCCGGCGGCCGCCGAAGCCGCTTTGGCTGGCTTCGACTCCGTCGTCTGGATCGCCGGCGGTCAGGCCAAAGGCGTCTCCTTCGACGAGCTCGTCGGGCGTTTCGCCGATCGCATCCGCGCTGCCGTCCTCTTCGGCGTCGACCGCCAGGACATCGCCGACGCCTTCGCTCGCCGTGCCCCCCAGACCCCCCTCGTCGTCATCGACCGGGCCGATCCGGCGGCGATGGACGAGGTCGTCGCCCAGGCCGCGCGTCTCGCCCGCTCCGGCGACACCGTCCTCCTCGCCCCCGCTTGCGCTTCAAAAGATATGTTCACCGGTTACGACGCCCGGGGCGACGCCTTCGCCGCCGCCGTCGCCACGGTGACGAGCGGGGGAGCGGCCTCGTGACAGCAACCCTCGCCCCGCCGCGTCGCCCGGCGACGCAGACGCGCAATGTCCTCGACCACCCCTTGGCCGATTTCTATCTCGTCGTCGCCTCGGGCGGGGTCATCGTCTGCCTCGGGGTCATGATGGTGATCTCGGCCTCGAGCGTCGACGCCGCCGTCTCGATCGGCGACCCGTACTACTACGGCAAGAAGCAGATCCTTTTCGCCATCCTCGGGGCGCTCGGAGCCTGGGTCATGAGCCGGGTCCCTCTGCCCCTGCTGCGCTGGGCGGCCTGGCCGGCCCTCGTGGTGGCGGCCCTGCTCTCGCTCGCCACCCGGGTCCCCGGGATCGGGATCGCGGTCAACGGCAACTACAACTGGGTCTCTCTGGGCCCGACGTGGGCCACCTTCCAGCCCTCCGAGTTCGCCAAACTCGCCCTCGTCTTGTGGTGCGCCAATTTCCTCGCTCAGCGGGAACGTCTCCTCGAGGATCTACGACAGTGGTTCCTCTACCTCATGGGGCCCTTCGTCATCATCTGCCTCGTCGGCGTCTACCAGCATGATCTCGGCTCGGCGCTCGTCATCGCCGCCATGGTCATCGGTGTCCTCTTCATGGCCGGGGCGCCCTGGCGCCTCATCGGGTTGATCGGATTGCTCGGGCTGCTCGCCGCCGCCGCGCTCATCGTCATGAGCCCGAACCGGATCCACCGTTTCGCCCTCTTCTTATCCAACGACCAGGACATCGAGGGCGGCAACATGCAGCCGATCCGCAGCGTCTATGCCCTCGCCTCGGGCGGGTTGTTCGGGGAAGGGCTCGGCGCCAGCCGCCAGAAATGGGGATTGCTGGCTGAGGCGCACACCGACTACATCTTCGCCATCATCGGCGAGGAACTCGGCTTCGTCGGGGCTTTCACCGTCATCTTCCTCTTCTTCGTCCTCGGCTTCGCCGGGATTCGCATCGCCCGCAGCGTCGACGACGTCTTCTGCCGCCACGTCGCCGCCGGTGTGACGGCCTGGTTCACCGTTCAGGCCTTCGTCAACATCGCCGTCGTCCTCAACCTCATCCCCGTCATGGGGGTGACCTTGCCGATGATCTCCTACGGCGGCTCCAGTTTGTTGGCCAACCTGCTCGGGCTCGGGCTGCTCATCCGATGCGCCCGTCAAGAGCCCGACGCCCGCCGGGCGCTGGTCCGCCGTCAGGAGACGAGAGGGGAGAGATGAGCCAGATCGTCTTGGCCGGGGGAGGGACGACAGGGCATATCGCCCCTCTCATCGCCACCGCCCAGGCCCTCGCCGCCCGTCAACCGGGGGCGGGACTCGTCGTCGTCGGCACGAAACGGGGATTGGAGACGAGCGTCGTTCCCAAAGCCGGGCTCGACCTCCAACTCATCCCGGCGGTTCCCTTGTCGCGCCAATGGGAACCGTCCCTGCTGACGTTGCCTCCCCGCCTGCTCGCCGCCGCCGTCCAATCGGCCCGGATCATCAAGCGCCATCGCGGCGAGGTCGTCGTCGGATTCGGCGGGTACGCCTCGCTGCCGGTCTACCTGGCGGCCCGCTGGCTCAAGATTCCCGTCGTCGTCCATGAACAAAACGCCCTGCCCGGGCTGGCCAACCGGGTCGCCGCCCGTTTCGCCCGCACGGTCGCCGTCACCTTTCCCGACACCGACCTGCCCGGCGCCGTCCAGATCGGTCTGCCTCTGCGGCCCGCCATCGCCGGCCTCGACCGCCAAGCCGCTCGCCCGGCCGCCCGCAGCCGGTTCGATCTTTCCGCCGAGGGGCCGGTCGTCCTCGTCAGCGGCGGCTCTCAAGGGGCCCGCAGCCTCAATCACGCCATCGAAGCCGCCGCGCCGGCTCTCCTCGCCGCTGGGATCTCGATCCTCCAGGTGACTGGGCCCGGTCATGAAGGGGAGACGTCCACCGTCTCCACGGCGGCGGCGACAGGGGGAGCCGTCCACCGCCAGGTCGCCTATGTCGACGCCATGGAAGAGGCCTATGCGGCGGCCGATCTCATGGTCGCCCGCTCCGGGGCGGGCACCGTCGTCGAAGTCGCCGCCGTCGGTTTGCCGGCGATCTTCGTCCCGCTGCCGCACGGCAACGGTGAACAGGCTCGCAACGCCGCCGGGCTCGTCGCCGCCGGGGGAGGCGAAGTCATCCTCGACTCCGAATTGACCGGCGATCTGCTCGCCGGCGCCGTCCGCGATCTCATCGACGATCCGACCCGGCTCCAGACGATGGCCCAGGCCGGCCAAGACCTCATGCCGAGGGATTCGGCCGACCGGTTGGCTCGGATCGTCCTCTCGGCCGCCTTGGGGCGGGGCGCCAAACGCGGCGGCAAGGTCTCGGTTCCGGCGGGGTCCTCGGCTTCCGCGCCCGATGACACGGCCGATGATCCGGCCCCCTTGAGCGAGGAGTCTGCGCCGGTGAACGACGATGACGCGGCGCGCCCGAGCGCGACGGCGACGCGGGAGGGAGTCGGCGATGCTGCGTGAACCGGTTCCCCTCCTTCCCCTCAACGAGTTGGGGGCCGTCCACTTCATCGCCATCGGCGGGGCGGGCATGAGCGGGGTGGCACAGTCCTATCTCGATCGCGGGGTCGCCGTCTCCGGTTCCGACCGTCAGGATTCCGAGGCGTTGCGGTCGCTGGCCGCGGCCGGCGCGCGGGTCTGGGTCGGCCACGACGCCGCCCATCTCGACGGCGTCGACACCGTCGTCGTCTCCTCCGCCATCCGTCCCGACAACCCCGAACTGGCCGAGGCGCAGCGGCGGGGATTGCGGATCTGGCATCGCAGCGCCGCCTTGGCCGCCCTCATGGCCGGCCGCCGGGTCATCGCCGTGGCCGGCACGCACGGCAAGACGACGACGTCCGGGATGTGCGCCGACCTCCTCACCGCCCTGGGCCGAGACCCTTCCTATGTCATTGGCGCTCCCTTGGTGACGAGCGGGCATTCCTCGCACCTGGGCGACGGCGCCGAATTCGTCGTCGAAGCCGACGAGTCGGACGGCAGCTTCCACCAATATCCCTCCCAGATCGCTATCGTCACCTCCATCGAGGCCGACCACTTGGACAACTGGGGGACCCCTGCGGCCTACGCCGCCGGTTTCGAACGTTTCGCGCGGGGGGAGACGGTCGAGATCGTCGTCGCCGACGGAGACGAGCCCGGTTCCGCCGCCCTCGCCGCCCATCTGAGGGGCGAGGGCCGTGCCGTCGTCACCTACGGTGTCGGCGAGGGCTCCGATCTGCGTCTGAGCGACCTCGTCACCACGATCGAGGGGGCGAGCGCCCATCTCGACATCAGCCCCGGCTCCGTGATCGGCCCGCAGCAGTCGTGGTCGGGCAAGCTGCGTCTGGCTGTTCCCGGCGAGCACAATCTGCGCGACGCCGCCGCCGCCGTCGCCGCCGGCCTCTGCCTCGGGATCGATCCAGCCGCGGTCGTCGACGGGGCCGCCGCCTTCGCCGGAACGAAACGTCGCTTCCAGGTCGTGGGGCGGCGCGGCGACATCACCGTCATCGACGACTACGCCCACCATCCGACCGAGATCGCCGCCACGATCGCGACGGCGCGCGCTCTGGCCACGACGGGACGGGTCATCGTCTGCTTCCAACCCCATCTGTTCACCCGGACCCGTGATTTCGCCGACGACTTCGGCCGGGCCTTGGCGGCGGCCGACGAGGTCGTCGTCACCGGGATCTTCGCCGCCCGCGAGGATCCCATCCCCGGGGTGACCGGTCGCCTCGTCGCCGACGCCGCCCAGGCCCACGGCGCCTCCGTCCACTACGCCGAGGATTTAGCTGAGGCCGGCCGCCTCACCGCCGCTTTGGCTCGGCCCGGCGACATCGTCGTGACGGTCGGCGCCGGATCGGTCACGACGATCGGCCCGGCCATCCTCGAGGAGGTCCGCGTGTGAGCACGGTCCTTCCTCCTCCGCCGGTCACTCTCTCGCTCAAACGCGAGCAGGCCCGCCGGCGTCGCAATCGTCGCCGTTGGGCGATCGTCTCAGTCGTCGTGCCCGTGGTCGGGTTCGCCGTCTGGGCGATCGGGTTCTCGCCTTGGCTGGCGGCCGACCGGGTCGATGTCACGGGGGCCTCGACCATCGACGTCACCTCCGTCGTCAGCGTCGCCGAGGTGCCCTTGGGCGAGCCCCTCATCCGGATCGATCCAGACGTGATCGCCTCGCGCGTCGAGACTCTCCCGGTCGTGGCTGACGCCGTCGTCTCCCGTCATCTCGACGGGGTCGTCCTCATCTCCGTCACCGAACGGGTCCCGTCTTATGTCCTCGTCACTGTCGAGGGCGCTCTCACCCTCGTCGACACCACCGGCACTCCCTATCTCACCGTCTCGGCCGTGCCCGAGGGCCTCATCCCCGTCACATTGACGGAGTCGGCCGAGCACTCGGTCGGCCTCGATCGTCTCCTCAGCGGCGTCGTCAGCCTCGTCGACGGGCTGAGCGACGACCTGCGGGCTCAGATCACCGGGGTGACGGCGGCCAGCGCCGACGATCTCACCCTCGTCCTCGCCACCGGCGCGCGAGTGGCCTGGGGCGGGCCGGAGCAATCTGAGCTCAAAGCGGAGGTCTTGACCGCCCTCATGCGCACCGTCCAAGCCCCCTTCTACGACGTCTCCGCGCCGAGCCATCCGGCTTCGCGACAAGATCCCGAACCGGCCGGCTGAGCGACGACAGGGCGCGACCGATCCGACGAAAGAAAGGGGTGACGTCGGCAGACCCTCGAGTGCGGCTTGAGAGTACGGCGCGTCGCGTGTCACTTCGCCGTTTTCCCCTCGACGTCTCGTAGCCTGTCTGGGAAGGTTAGGCTTTTCAGGACTGCCCCGTGCATTCCCACCCGGTCTTTCCCCCCGATCATCCCGCAGTAGGTGAGGTTCGACTTGTGACAAGCGCATCACAGAACTACTTGGCAGTCATCAAGGTCGTCGGCGTCGGCGGCGGTGGTGTCAATGCCGTCAACCGGATGATCGACGCCGAAGTCCGGGGCGTCGAGTTCATCGCCGTCAACACGGACGCCCAGGCGCTCCTCATGAGCGACGCCGACGTCAAGCTCGACATCGGCCGCGATCTCACCCGGGGGTTGGGCGCGGGCGCCGACCCGGAGAAGGGGAAGAAGGCCGCCGAGGACCACGCCGAGGAGATCGAGGAGGTCCTGCGGGGTTCCGACATGGTCTTCGTCACCGCCGGAGAGGGGGGTGGCACCGGCACCGGCGGGGCTCCGGTCGTCGCCCGGATCGCCCGTTCGCTCGGGGCCCTCACCGTCGGCGTCGTGACCCGCCCCTTCAGCTTCGAGGGCAAGAGCCGCGCCGACGTCGCCGAGGAGGGCATCGTCACCTTGCGTGAAGAGGTCGACACCCTCATCGTCATCCCCAACGACAAACTCCTTCAGGGCGCCGACATGCGGATCACCGCGCTCGACGCCTTCAAACAAGCCGATCAGGTGCTGACCCAGGGCGTCGAGGGCATCTCGAACCTCATCACCACCCCCGGCCTCATCAACGTCGACTTCGCCGACGTCAAAACGGTCCTCTCCAACACCGGCTCCGCCCTCATGGGCATCGGCTCCTCGCGCGGCGACGACCGGGCCCAGGAAGCCGCCGAGATGGCGATCTCCTCGCCCTTGCTCGAATCGAGCATGGAAGGCGCCCACGGCGTCCTCCTCTCGATCGCCGGCGGCTCCGACCTCGGCCTGTTCGAAATCTCGACGGCGGCCGAGTTGATCCGCCAGGCCGCCGACGACGAGGCCAAGATCATCGTCGGCACGACGATCGACGACGCCCTCGGCGACGAGGTCCGCGTCACCGTCATCGCCGCCGGGTTCGATGGGCGTCCGGCTGGCCGCCCGACCCTTTCCCGTGTCGCGACGCCGCCCCGGGAATCCCGTGAGCCGAAGCAGCAGGCCCCGATCGCGAAACCGAAGCAGGCCCCCGTCGTCATCGAATCGGCCCCCGGAGTCGCCACCAAGGAAGAAGAGGATCCCTTCAGCCTGCCCGATATCTTCTTGCAGTGACCTCGGATCCCTCCCACCCTTCGTTCTCCGCGATCTTCCCCCTCGCCCCGGCCGCTCCCGAGCGGGTTGGCCTCGGCTTCACCGCCCGGGGCGGGGGAGTCAGCCGCGCTCCCTACGATTCACTCGATCTCGCCACGTCGACGGGTGACGATCCCGCCGCTGTCGCCACCAACCTAGAACGGGTTCGTTCGGCTAGCGGGACGAGCCGCATCGTCTGCGTGACCCAAGTCCACGGCGCCGAGGTCATCGTCGTGCCCCCGGAACATGGGACTGCGACGATCCCGGCGGCGACGTCTTCCTCTTCCTCCCCGGTCTTCGGACCTTCGACTAAGACCGTCCCTGGGGGAGCCGACGAGCCGGGTGGCGGGCGGCAGAGGCGATCTGACGATTCCGGGGCGTCCCAGCCGCCCTCCTGGGGCCGGGCCGACGCCTTGGTGACGACCCGCCCTAGCGTCGCGCTGTGCATCCGGGTGGCCGATTGTCTCCCCGTCCTCCTGGCCGATCCCGCCGCCGGCGTCATCGGAGCGGCCCACGCCGGGCGGGCCGGGTTGTTCGCCGGGGTGCTCGAAAACACTGTCGCGGCGATGCGCGACGCTGGCGCGTCGACGATCACCGCCTGGATCGGCCCGCACATCTGCGGCGCCTGCTACGAGGTCCCCCCAGACATGGCTCAGGCCGGCTGGAAGGCCATCCCCGCCACCCGAGCCGCCACGCGAGCGGGTACCGCGGCCCTCGACCTGGGAGCGGGCGCCGAGGCCCTCCTGAGGGCCGAAGGCTGTCGGGTCCACCGGCATGATCCCTGCACTGCCGAAGACGCCCACTTCTTCTCCCACCGCCGCGACGGCCCGGCCACCGGTCGATCGGCCGGGCTCATCTGGCTTCGATAACCCTATTCATTTCCCATTTTTGAAATTCTCCGGCGTGGCGCGTCTCCGCCTCCCCATGATCGCCGCTGACCACCGCTAACCTCACCACGTGGCCGCCGCGTCCACACGACGACGGACGCACTGAGGCAAGGAGAAAAGATGGCTGGTCTGTTGAGCAGGGCGACCCAGTGGGTGTTCGGGCCAAACCCGAGCTACGAAGAGGACGACTATTTCGACGAAGAGATGGGCGGTGGTGACATGGAGGAATCCGGCGTGATGGGAATCAACGACACCGGAGAGCTGACAGGGGAGGCCACGGAGCTCGTCTCCACACCGGTCGAGGAGCAATCACGCTCGTTCGACCGTCGTTCGGTCCGCTCCTCGACGGTCACGCCGATCGACTCGCGTCGCCCCCGGGTGGTCACGCAGGTTCCCCCCGACGAGATCGTCCACATGCATCCCAAAACTTTCGCCGAGGTGGCCGCCATCAGAGAGGTCTTCGCGGAGGGGACGCCTGTCATCCTCAATCTCACGAACACCGATCACGCCCAAGGCCAACGTCTCATCGATTTCTCCGCCGGCATGGCGCTCATCACCGGAGGGAAATTGGAGCCGATCACCCAGCGGGTGTATCTTCTGACTCCAGCAAGGGTCAAGCTGACCGATCTCGATAAGCAGGAGGCCCTCGCCAAGGGCGAGGCGGTCAGCGCCTGAGTTTTCGCGCCAATGACGATACGGAGCCTGCATGCAACTCGTCGGGTTGATACTGGCGGCGTTCCTCGTCGTCATCCAGTGGATCCTCATCATTCGGGTCATCCTCTCGTGGGTTGAGCTCATCAATCCGGAGTGGACGCCCAAGGGCGTCATGCTCGTCATCGCCGAGACGGTCTACACGGTGACGGATCCTCCGCTCAAACTGTTGCGCCGTTTCGTCAAACCGCTGCGGGTCGGCCGGGTCGCCCTCGACATGTCCGTCCTCGTCTTTTTCCTCATCATCCTCATATTGACAAGAGTCGTCTCTTTGGTTTTTTTCAGGGTGTAGTCTGCTTTGTCGTTGGGAAGCGATCGTTTGAGATAGCGTAAGAGGCCGCTGGAGACAGCGACTTCGCCCCGGTTCTCCCCGTGATTGAGCGGTGAGGTTGACGATGAGTTGCGATGAATCATCAACCTCTTGAGGTCGGAACGAGGCTGCGCTAGCCTTGGCGATGCTTATCAAATTCTCAGGATTCACTCGGTGGTCCCGTTGCCTGGTGTGTCCGTTTGCTGCTGATTGGGGTTGCGCCGATGACGATGACGCTAGATGAAGTGCGAAAAACGCGCTTTCATATGTCGCGCCGGAATGGGTATGAGGTCACCGACGTCGACATCTTCGTCGACAAGGTAGAAGCAACGATAGCGACGCTCACTGAGGAGAACGAGGCGTTGCGTCAGCAGGCCGCCTCCGGTGGTGGTGGCGGCGGTGGCGTCGACACCCGAGAGCTCGAGCATTGGCGTGACGAGGCCGGCCGTCAGCAGATGGAGGCCAACCAATATCGTGGCGAGAACAACCAACTCCGCAATGAACTTTCTCGCCTCCAGTCGGAGAACGACCATCTCAACAACGAACTCCTCTCCGCCCAGTCCCATGTCGGCGACGATCAGGGCATGGCTGACGAGCTGGCTCGGATCAAGCGAGAGCTGAGCGAGTCCCGGCGCGACGCCGACGACGCCCGCCGTGAGGCTGACAACGCCCGGCGCGACGCCGACGACGCTCGCCGTGGCCAGTCGCAAGCCGGCCAGTCGCAGCAGGAGATCGCCCGCCTCAGCAACGAGAACGCTCATCTCAACAACGAGAACGCTCACCTGCGCGATCAGGTCGATCAACTGGCGGCACAGGCGCGGGCCTCCGCCCAAGCCCCGGCCGCGATGACGTCGGCCGAAGCCGGAACGGTCGCCGCCCGGACGATCCAGGTCGCCAACGAGACGGCCGACAAACTCGTCAACGAAGCCAAACTTGAGGCTTCGCGGATGACGCAAGAATCTGAAGTGTCGATCCGTCGGGCCAAGTCCGAGGCTGACGACTACGTCTCCCGGGTCAAGTCCGAGGCCGACCGGCACGCTGAACAGGTGACGATGCAGGCCAAGGCGACGGCCGACGAATTGACCCGACGCAGCAGCGACGAGGCTCAGCAGCGCCTCGACCAGGCGTCGAAGTCGGCTCAAGCCATCACGACCGACGCCAAGACGCGGGCCGACCGGATCGATTCCGAAGCTCGGGTCAACGCCGAGCGGCTCATCCAGGAAGCGCAGACCCGCGCCGGCAGCATCGATGTCGAGGTCGCCACTCGCCGGGCCGAACTTTTCCAGGGCCTCGAGGTCGAACGCGACGACCTCCTCGGCAAGGTCGACAAGCTCCGTGCTTATGAGAAGAGCTTCCGCCAGACGATGACGGGGTACCTCCAGAGCCAGATCGAGCGTCTTGAGACGTACCAGTTCCGTCCTGACACCACGCCTGAGTTGCTTCAGGGCAATGCTCGCTCGGCCAGCGAATGGGCCGGCGACCAGTCGTCCGAGACGCCGCGTCTCGACGCTCTGCTCAATAAGTGACAACGAACCATCAATGCCGTTCCGTCTGGGGGTACTCTCCGGGCGGAACGGCGTGCTATACGGCTCCGTCTTTTCCCGGTGGTGTCATTTTTTGTGTCGAAGTGGCGGACAACGCCACTGAGCGTTACTCTCAAACAAATAAAAAGAAGGCACTAACATCTGCCAATAACAATCGCCCACTGAGTCTGTGTGGTGCGTCGGCGCTCGATTCAAGGAGGTGTCTCCTGTGACGATGTCACGCAAGAATTCATCGGATGAGACGGTCCCCACGAACACTTCGGCGATTCCGGTGGCCGAGGGCGAGGACCCGTGGACGGATGAGGAGCTCGCCGAGATCCGCGCCGAGCTCCAAGCCGATATCGATCAGATGGAACGCAAGATCGCTCAGTCCGAGGCCGATCTGCGTCGTCTCCTCGACGAGGGCACTGAGGGCACGGGGCGTGATCCAGCCGATGTCGGGTCGTCCAATTTTGAACGTGATCAAGAGATGTCCTTGGCCGCCAACGCCCGCACTCTCCTTGAGCAGGGGCAATTGGCGCTCAAGCTTTTCGACGAGGGCAAGTATGGGGTCTGCGAGGTCTGCGGATGCCCCATTGGCAAAGCCCGTCTCCAGGTCTTCCCCCGGGCCACGATGTGTGTCAGCTGCAAGCAACGCACCGAGCGGCGGTGAGAGGTTGAGCGTCCCCGCGGCCCGTCGCACACTCCGTGTCGTCGCCGTCGTCCTCGCTGTGGTCGGCGTCGCCCTCGACCAGGCGACGAAAGCCATCGCTCTTCACTACCTGAGCGGCGGACGGACGATATCGCTCATCGGCGACGTCCTCACGTTTCGCCTCGTCCGCAACCCCGGAGCGGCCTTCTCCGCCGGGGAACAGTTCACCGTCGTCTTCACGATCCTCGCCGCCGTCGCCGCGGCCGCCATCGTCATCTGGGGGATTCCGCGCATCAACACCCGGGGATGGGCCATCATTGCCGGTTTCGCCTTGGCCGGGGTCGTCGGCAACCTCATCGACCGCATCATCCGGGAACCGGCCCATTTCCACGGTCACGTCATCGACTTCATCGCCCTGAAATATTTCGCCGTCTTCAACGTCGCCGACATCTTCCTCACCTGCGTCGCGGTGGCGACCATCGTTTACACCCTCGTCGAGGGCAAGAACGAGGAGAAGGACGGCGTCTCCCTGGTCGAGGACGAGAACGCCGTCGAGGGCGCCGCTGAGACCACCACGGACGACGCGCGGACGACAGTTCAGGGCGGTCGCGGCGGATCGGCCGACCGCGCCACCGATGCGGTCTCCGAAGAAGCCGCACCCGGGCCCAGGGAGCGCTGATGGCGATCGCAGTCGTCCCGGACGGCCTCGACGGAGAGCGGGTCGATGTCGCGGCCACCCGGATGACGGGCATGAGCCGTTCGCGGATCGACCGGGTCGCCCTCAACGGCGGGCTCACCCTCGACGGCGTCGTCGTCGCCAAATCAGCCCGGGTCCACGCCGGGGCCCTCCTCGAAGTCGTCGAGGAAGCGGCGCCCGCTCCCATGCCGGTGACGGTTCGTCCTCAACTGGCCGATGGCATGGGCATCCTCTACGACGATGACGACATCGTCGTCGTCGACAAACCTGCCGCGGTGGCGGCCCACCCCAGCGTCGGCTGGGACGGCCCCAGCGTCGTCGGCCATCTGGCCGCGGCCGGTTTCCGGATCTCCACCTCGGGGCCGCCCGAACGGCAGGGCATCGTCCAGCGCCTTGACGTCGGCACCTCCGGCGTCATGGTCGTCGCCAAGTCGGAGATCGCCTACAGCGTCCTCAAGCAAGCTTTCCGTGACCGGACGGTCGAGAAGATCTACCACGCCCTCGTCCAGGGCTATCCCGATCCGCTCACCGGCACGATCGACGCCCCCATCGGCCACGACCGCGGCCCCGAGTGGAAGATGGCCATCACCCGCGACGGCCGCCCCAGCGTCACCCACTACGCCACGCTCGAAGCGCACCGGGCTGCGACCCTCCTCGAAGTCCACCTCGAGACGGGGCGAACACACCAAATCCGCGTTCATATGTCGGCGATCCACCATCCCTGCGCCGGCGATCTCCTCTATGGCGCCGACCCCACCCTGGCCGCCCGGCTCGGACTCCGACGCCAGTGGCTCCACGCCGTCGAGTTGGCGCTCCACCATCCCGTCACCGGTCGGGCCATGCGTTTCACCTCGGAATATCCAGCTGATTTGCGCGACAGCCTCGAACTCGTCAGGAATCACTGAAAAATTCCCGGTGTCGCGACCTCTAAGCTTGTCGTCATGCGAAGAGCCAAGATCGTTTGCACCCTAGGCCCGGCCACGAGCGGAGCCGACCGTCTCTGCGATCTCATCACCGCCGGCCTCGACGTCGCCCGGATGAACATGAGCCATGGCGACCATGCCGGCCACGAGGCCAACCTCAAGGACCTGCGTGAGGCCTCGGCCAGGACCGGTCGGATCATCACCGTCTTCGCCGATCTCCAGGGGCCGAAGATCCGCCTCGGTCGATTCGCCAATGGGCCTGTCACCCTGGCCGACGGGGCGACGTTCACCATCACGACGGAGACGATGCTCGGCGACGTCCACCGGGCCTCGACGACGCTGAAAACCTTGCCGCAGGACGTCCAAGCGGGGGAGCGGATCCTCATCGACGACGGGCGCGTCGAACTGTGCGTCACCGAGGTGACCGACACCGACGTCGTCACCCGCGTCGTCGTCGGCGGGCCGGTCAGCGATCACAAGGGCATCAATCTGCCCGGGGTGCCCGTCTCGGTGCCGGCGCTCTCCGACAAGGACGCCAGCGATCTGCGCTGGGCGCTCGCCCACGACGTCGACATGATCGCCCTCTCGTTCGTCCGCAACGCCGACGACATCCTGCCCGTCCACGCCATCATGGACGAGGTGGGGGTGCGCCGCCCCGTCATCGCCAAGATCGAGAAACCCCAAGCCCTCGACCACCTCAGCGAGATCATCGACGCCTTCGACGCCGTCATGGTGGCCCGCGGCGACCTCGGCGTCGAACTGCCCTTCGAGGACGTCCCGCTCGCCCAGAAACACATCATCGATTCGGCGAGACGGTGGGCCAAACCGGTCATCGTCGCCACCCAGATGCTCGAGTCGATGATCACCGCGCCACGCCCGACCCGCGCCGAGGTCTCCGATGTCGCCAACGCGGTGCTCGATGGCGCCGACGCCGTCATGCTCTCCGGTGAGACGAGCATCGGGCGTTACCCGGGCGAGGCGATCGAGGCGATGGGGCGGATCATCGAAGCGGTCGAGGAGGACGGCTTCAACGAGATCGCCGAGATCCACTGGGATCCCCACACCATCAGCGGGATCGTCTCCTGGGGAGCCGCCCAGATCGCCCACCAGGTCGGCGCCAGCCACATCATCGGCTTCTCGACGAGCGGGGACACCGCCCGTCGTCTGGCGCGCTTGCGGACGAAGATTCCCGTCCTCTGCTTCACCCCGGAGGAACGGACCGTCCGCGAACTCGGCGTCGTGTGGGGGTTGCGCTCGTTCATCTCCGAGGTGGCCTACCAACTCGAGCCGATGATCGACGACATGGACGAACAGTTGGTCTCGAACGGGATCTGCCAGCCAGGCGAGAAAGTCGTCGTCGTCTACGGCATCCCCATGGGCATCACCGGCAAGACGAACACCGTCTACGTGCACGAAGTCGGCCGGAACGATTGACGGAGGGCGCGACCTGAGCCGTCTCCTCGCCAAGCGGATTTCAGCGCTCAGATGCGCCGGGTGGCGGATTCGTGGCAGAATGTCACCGGCCCTTACCCTTGAGGGCATGCCCGGGTGGCGGAATGGCATACGCGGACGGCTCAAACCCGTCTGGCCGCAAGGCTGTGAGGGTTCGACTCCCTTCCCGGGTACAATATTCGTTATTCATTTATTCGCTGCCCTCCAGAGTGCGTGTGGGGCCTAGTCGTGGAAGAATGCGTCTCGTGACGAAGAAGCCGAATGAGAATGAGAACAAGCCACGTGTGCTTGTGGCCGAGGATGAGGCGCTCATCCGTCTGGACTTGGTCGAACTGCTGACCAACGAGGGGTACGACGTCGTCGGCCAAGCGGCCGATGGCGAGGAAGCCATCGACCTCGCCCGTGAACTCGATCCCGATGTCGTCATCATGGATGTCAAGATGCCGAAGATGGATGGCATCACCGCCGCTGAGACGATCACCGCCGAGCGCATCGCCGCGGTCGTCATGCTGACGGCCTTCTCCCAACGTGAACTCATCGAGCGGGCCCGCGAGGCCGGCGTCATGGCCTACGTCGTCAAGCCGTTCGACGTCTCCGACGTCGTCCCCGCCATCGAGATCGCCCAGGCCCGTTTCGCCCAACTGGTGGCGGTCGAGGCCGAGGCGGCCGATCTCGAAGAGCGGTTAGCCTCCCGCAAGGTCGTCGATCAGGCCAAAGCCCTCCTCCAAGAGGAGTTGGGGATGACGGAGGCCGAGGCCTTCCGCTGGATTCAGAAGACGGCCATGGACCTGCGCAAGTCGATGCGCGAGGTCGCCCAAGGCGTCATCGATCACAGCCGTCATCCCAAGTCGGACTGAACGCCGCATGGCTGATTCGCCCAGCGCCGACGCCTCTGCCGAGTCGGTGACCGAGCCGGGGGCGGTCGAGGCCGGGGCGAGCGAGCGTCTCCTCCTCATCGACGGGCATTCGATGGCGTTCCGGGCGTTTTACGGCCTGCCGGTGGAGAATTTCTCGACCTCGACGGGTCAGGCGACGAACGCCGTCTACGGCTTCGTCTCCATGCTCATCAACCTCATCCGCGACGAACAGCCGACCCATATCGGCGTCGCCTTCGACGTCTCCCGGACCACCTTCCGCACCCGTGAATACGCCGATTACAAGGGCACCCGCGATGAGACGCCGGCGCCGTTCATCGGCCAGGTCGACCTCATCAAGGATGTCCTCGACGCTCTCGCCATCGTCTATGTCGAAAAAGCGGATTTCGAAGCCGACGACATCATCGCCACGCTGTCCGCCGAGGCCGGCGCGACGAGGTGCGAGACTCTCATCTGCAGTGGGGATCGCGACTCCTTCCAACTCATCGACGAACGCACTACGGTGCTCTACCCACGTCGTGGAGCGACCGATCTGGCTCGGATGACGCCGGCGGCGGTCGAGGAGAAATACGGCGTGCCGCCCGCCCGCTACCCGGAATTGGCGGCGCTCGTCGGGGAGACGAGTGACAACCTTCCTGGCGTCCCCGGAGTCGGGCCGAAGACGGCCGCCAAGTGGCTCGGCCAGTTCGACGGTCTGGAGAATCTCCTGGCCGAGGCGGAGACGGTCAAGGGCAAAGCGGGCGAATCACTGCGAGCCCACCTCGACGACGTCCGGCGCAACCGTCGCCTCAACGCGCTCGTCCGCGATGTCTCCCTGCCGGTCGACGTGGCCGGTCTGCGCCGTCGCCCAGGGGACGCGGCGCGAGTCCAAGCGGTCTTCGACGCGCTCGAGTTTCGGCAACTGCGTTCCCGGGTCGCTGAGATCATCGATGTCGAGGCCGCCCCCGATGAGCCCGCTGGGCAGGAACTCGTCGTCGACGGCGTCGTCCTCGCTCCCGGGGAGGTGGCCGCGTGGCTGCGAGCACACGAGGGCGAGGCGCTCGGCGTCGTTTGGACGGGGCGCTGGGCCCGCGGGTCCGGCGACATCACCGCCTGCGCCCTCGCTTCCTCCACGGGCGCCGCCGCCTGGTTCGACGTCGCCGAGATGACGCCCGATGACGACGCCGCCTTCGCCGCCTGGCTCACGGATTCCAGCTGCGACAAGGTAGTTCACCAGGTCAAGGGGCCGCTCGAGGCGCTGTGGACCAGGGGCTGGGATCTCACCGGGGCGACGATGGACACGCGCTTGGCGGCCTATCTCATCCGCCCCGACCAACGCGATGAGACGATCGCTCAGCTGACATCGCGTTACCTCGGTTTTGAGCTCGCCGGTCAGGCCGCTCCGGTCGACGACCAACCCGCCCTCGATTTCGACGGGCCCGGGGTCGAGGCCGACGCCGAACGTCACCAGCTCATGCGCGAGGCCCGTGCGCTGCTGGCGCTGCGTGACCGGCTCACGACGGTGCTGGCCGAACGTGACGAGACAGCCCTCCTCGAGGAAGTCGAACTGCCCCTGACCCGTGTCCTCGCCACGATGGAGCGGACAGGCGTGGCTGTCGATCGTGACTTCCTCGACTCCCTCTGCGAACGTTTCGACCGCCGGGTCCGCGACGCCGCCGCGGCCGCCTATGACGTCATCGGCCACGAGGTCAACCTCTCTAGCCCCCAACAATTGCAAAAGGTCCTCTTCGACGAGTTGGGCCTGCCGAAGACGAAGAAGACGAAGACCGGATACACGACGAACGCCGACGCGTTAGAGAAGCTCTTCGCCTCGACGGAGAACCCCTTCCTCGCCCACCTGCTCGAGCACCGCGACGCCATCAAGTTGCGCCAGATCGTCGAAGGTCTCGTCAAAACGGTGGCCGACGACGACCGCATCCACACGACCTTTATGCAGACGGCGACGGCGACGGGTCGGCTCAGCTCCGTCGATCCCAATCTCCAAAACATTCCGATCCGCTCCGACGAGGGGCGCCAGATCCGACGAGCCCTCGTCCCCGGCCCCGGTTTCGCCTCGCTGCTGTCAGCCGACTACTCCCAGATCGAGATGCGGCTCATGGCCCACGCCTCGGGCGACGAACGGCTCATCGCCGCCTTCCGCTCGGGCGAGGACTTCCACCGGGTCATGGCCGCTCACGTCTTTGGCGGGGACCCGGCCGAGGTGACGGCGACCCAACGGGCGAGGATCAAGGCGATGAACTATGGGCTGGCCTATGGATTGTCGTCCTATGGATTGTCTGCTCAACTCGGCATCTCGGTGCGTGAGGCCGATCAATTGTCGAAGGATTATTTCGCCGTCTTCGGTCACGTCCGCGACTATCTCCATTCCCTCGTCGACGAGGCCCGGGCCGTCGGCTACACCTCGACGATCCTCGGACGGCGGCGTTACCTGCCTGATCTGACCAGTCCCCATCACCAGTTGCGGGAGATGGCCGAAAGGATGGCCCTCAACGCGCCGATCCAGGGTTCGGCCGCCGACATCATCAAGGTGGCGATGATCGCGGTCGATCGCCGTCTGGCCGAGACCGGCCTGGCCTCCCGGATGCTCCTCCAGGTCCACGACGAATTGGTCTTCGAAGTCGCCCCCGGCGAGGAGGAGGCGCTCGAGGCGCTCGTGCGCCAGGAGATGGAGCACGCCATCGACCTCGACGTCCCGCTCGACGTCTCGGTCGGGGTGGGGCCGTCCTGGGCCGACGCCCACTGACGAGAAGCACGGGAACGGCACGCTGGCGGCGTCATTCTCAATCGCGCTATGCCCGATAGCGCTTCTTTCGGCTTCCGTGCCATCGCGCCGTTCCCGCACTTCTCGTCCGACGATCATGTGGTGGTGCGATCCGGGATAGTTTGGGGTTCGCGGTCCCGCTCGGTAGACTGGCCAAGCTTATGGCTCGCGTGGCTCCGGCCAGGAGTGGGTCGCGCAGCGCCACCGTCCCAGGGCGGCGGGGCACGAGTCTGGGCGCCACTGATTCATTTATTCATCCATCGGAGTCCTACTACATGACCTCAACCTCGAACGAGGCCGCTCAGGTCGCCGTCGACGATCTCGGTTCGCCGGAGGAATTCCTCGCCGCAGTCGACGCGACTATGAAAAATTTCAACGACGGTGACATCCTCACCGGCACCGTCGTCAAAGTCGACCGGGACGAAGTCCTGCTCGACGTCGGCTATAAGACTGAAGGCGTCATTCCCGCCAAAGAGCTCTCCATCAAGCACCACGTCGATCCCTTCGAGGTCGTTCACGTGGGCGATGAGATCGAAGCTCTCGTCCAACAGAAAGAAGACAAAGAGGGTCGCCTCATTTTGTCCAAGAAGCGCGCTCAATACGAACGTGCCTGGGGGACGATCGAGAAGATCAAGGAAGAAGACGGCGTCGTCACCGGCCGCGTCATCGAAGTCGTCAAGGGTGGCCTCATCGTCGACATCGGCTTGCGCGGCTTCCTGCCCGCCTCCCTCGTCGAGATGCGCCGGGTCCGCGATCTCCAGCCGTACGTCGGCGAGGAGCTCGAGGCCAAGATCATCGAACTCGACAAGAACCGCAACAATGTTGTCTTGTCTCGTCGGGCGTGGCTGGAGCAAACCCAGTCCGAGGTTCGCCTCACCTTCCTCAACCAGCTCCAGAAGGGCCAGATCCGCAAGGGCGTCGTCTCGTCGATCGTCAACTTCGGCGCTTTCGTCGATCTCGGCGGCGTCGACGGTCTCGTCCACGTCTCGGAGCTGTCCTGGAAGCACATCGATCACCCGTCCGAGGTGGTCGAGGTCGGTCAGGAAGTCACCGTCGAGGTGTTGAGCGTCGAGCTCGACCGCGAACGTGTCTCGCTCTCGCTCAAGGCCACCCAGGAAGATCCCTGGCAGACCTTCGCCCGGCTCCACCAGATCGGCCAGATCGTGCCCGGCACCGTCACCAAGCTCGTCCCCTTCGGCGCCTTCGTCTCCGTGGCGGATGGCATCGAAGGCCTCGTCCACGTCTCCGAACTGGCCGAGCGCCACGTCGAGATCCCCGAGCAGGTCGTCACTGTCGGCGACGAGGTCATGGTCAAGCTCATCGACATCGATCTCGATCGTCGCCGCATCTCGCTGTCGCTCAAGCAGGCCAACGAGGGCATCGACGTCTCCTCGGAGGATTTCGATCCGTCGGTCTACGGCATGGCCGCCAGCTACGACGCCCAGGGCAACTACATCTACCCCGAAGGCTTCGACCCGGAGAAGGGCGAATGGAAGCCCGGCTACGAAGAGCAGCAGGCCGCCTGGGAAGCCCAGTACGCCGAAGCACAGTCCCGCTGGGTCGCGCACAAGAAGCAGGTCGAGGAAGCCAAGGAGGCCGCCGTCGAGGCTCAGGCCGCCGAGGCGATGGCCGGGGCTTATGTCTCCGGTGATTCCGACACCGCCGCCGAGCGTCCTTCCGGCGCGCTCGACTCCGATGAGACGGAAGCCCTTCAGGCTTTCAAGGAACGGCTGTCCGAGAACTGATCTCGACGCCTTCATGACGATGATCGGCCCGGTCACGACGACGCCTCACCGCGTCGGAGTGACCGGGCCGATCGCGTCGGGCAAGTCGGTCGTGACAGCCTGCTTGCGGGAACTCGGCTTGATCGTCATCGACCATGACGTCCTCGCCCGCGACGCCCTCGCCCCCGGCAGCACGGGCACAGCCGCCGTGCTCGAGGCTTTCGGGCCTGAGGTCTCCCACGGAGACGGGACGATCGACCGGGCCGCTTTGGGCCGGATCGTCTTCGCCGACGACGCCGCCCGGATTCGTCTCGAGGGGATCGTCCATCCCTGGGTCAAGCGGCGGGCCGCCGAACTGGAGAGCGAAGCCGCTCAGGCTGGGGCTGGCATCGTCGTCCATGACATCCCCCTGCTCATCGAAACCGGTCAAGCCGGTGATTTCGACCGTCTCCTCGTCGTCGACGCCCCCGTCGAGCTGCGGGTGCGTCGTCTCGTCGAGGGGCGGGGGATGGATGAGACTCAGGCTCGCCGACGGATCGCCGCCCAGACCACCACAGACCATCGCCGCCAGGTCGCCGACATCCTCCTCGACGGTTCCGGAACGGTCGCCAACCTCGATCGCCAGGTGCGCGACGAGGTGCGCCTGTGGATGAGACTGTGGCCGGGCAGTCTTTCTCCACAGGCGATATCTTCCCTAGCCGGAGATGATTTTCCGGTCTTGTGAGAGCGATGATGCGTCGTGTTCGGAGCCGTCGCTGCGCTGTCCGGCTGATGCCTTGGCACCGGTATGTCAGACCTGGGCTCTAGGGTTTTCCCCATGAGACCAGTGAGCGATGTCGAACGGAAGGTCGCCCCCTTCCGGATGGTGGCCGATTTCTCCCCCTCGGGTGATCAACCTTCGGCCATCGCCGCCTTGGAGCGGCGGATCAACGCCGGTGAGCAGGATGTCGTCGTGCTCGGCGCCACCGGCACCGGCAAGACGGCGACGGTCGCCTGGTTGGCCGAGCGGGTCCAACGCCCGATGCTTGTCATGCAGCCGAATAAAACCCTAGCCGCCCAATTCGCCCAAGAGCTTCGTGGGTTCTTCCCCGACAACGCCGTCGAGTACTTCGTCTCGTATTACGACTATTACCAACCGGAAGCATATATTCCGCAGACAGACACCTACATCGAGAAGGACGCCTCTCTCAACGAGGACGTCGAGCGGCTTCGCCACAAAGCCACTTATTCGCTTCTGACAAGGCGAGACGTCATCGTCATCGCCACCGTCTCGGCGATCTACGGCCTCGGCACCCCCCAGGAGTACATCGATCAGGCGATCCGCCTCGCCACGGGCGACGAGTTCGGTCGCGATCGTCTCCTGCGCCGCCTCGTCGACATCCAATACGTCCGCAACGATCTGGCCGGCACGCGGGGCACCTTCCGGGTTCGGGGAGACACCGTCGAGATCTTTCCGATGTATGAGGAACTGGCCTGGCGGGTCGAGTTCTTCGGCGATGAGATCGACGCCTTGACGACGCTCAACCCCTTGACCGGCGAGATCGTCTCCGACGACGAGGTCATGCTCGTCTTCCCCGCCACCCACTACACCGCCGGCCATGAGCGGATGGAACGGGCGCTCGGGGGGATCGAAGCCGAGTTGGCCGAACGGCTGGCCGAACTGCGCGCCCAAGACAAGCTGCTCGAGGCCCAACGCTTGGAGATGAGGACGAACTACGACGTCGAGATGATCCGTCAGATCGGCACCTGCTCGGGGATCGAGAACTATTCCCGCCACATCGACGGCCGCGAGGCCGGCAGCCCGCCGAACTGCCTCCTCGATTACTTCCCCGAGGACTTCCTTCTCGTCATCGACGAGTCGCACGTCACGGTGCCGCAGATCGGCGGGATGTACGAGGGGGATCGCTCGCGTAAACGCACGCTGGTCGATCACGGTTTCCGCCTGCCCTCGGCCGTTGACAATCGGCCCTTGCGTTGGGAGGAGTTCGTCGAACGGATCGGGCAAACCGTCTACCTCTCGGCCACCCCGGGGGATTATGAGAAGGCCAAGGCTCCGGAGCCGGTCGAATTGCTCATCCGCCCGACCGGGCTCGTCGATCCCGAGGTCGTCGTCAAGCCGACGAAGGGTCAGGTCGACGACCTCATGGGCGAGATCCGCGCCCGAGCCGAGCGCGACGAACGCGTCCTCGTGACGACGCTGACGAAGCGGATGGCCGAGGATCTCACCGAATACCTCCTCTCCCACGGGGTGCGGACGCGTTACCTCCACTCCGACATCGACACCCTCAAACGGATCGATCTGCTGCGTGAGTTGCGCCAGGGCGAGTATGACGTCCTCGTCGGCATCAACCTTCTGCGTGAGGGGCTCGATCTGCCCGAGGTCTCCCTTGTCGCCATCCTCGACGCCGATAAAGAGGGCTTCCTCCGCAGTGAGCGCAGTCTCATTCAGACGATCGGGCGGGCGGCCCGCAACGTCTCCGGGCAAGTCCACATGTACGCCGACACGATCACTCCCTCAATGGCGAAAGCGATCGAGGAGACCAACCGGCGTCGCAGCAAACAGATCGCCTACAACACCGAACACGGCATCGATCCGCAACCATTGCGGAAGAAGATCGCCGATCTGACGGAGATGCTGGCTCGCGAGGAGGCCGACACCGTGGCCGCTCCCCGGGGGCGGGGAAGCCGGCCCACCGGCGGCGCCGTCGTCGCCGACGATCCGCGGATCGCGGCCAAGAACCTGCCTCAGGCCGAGTTGGCCGATCTCATCGGGGAACTGACGGAGAACATGCGCACCGCCGCCGCCGAACTGCGCTTCGAGGTGGCGGCCCGGTTGCGTGACGAGATCGTCGATCTCAAGAAAGAGCTCCGGGCCATGATCGAGGCCACTCGGTGATCGTTATGAAATGCCAATTGGCTAGGGATGATGTGAGCCTGATGAGAACTGGGGGAGGGCCGGGCGATACCCACAGCGCGGGATCGATGCGACCCGGTAGACTTGCGGATCGATTCTTCGATTTCTGGTTGAGCCGCCCCGGTTCGTCCGCTGGGCAGAGAGGCATACTCCCACTGTGACCACCGATATGCATGTCACGCCCTTGGTGTGGACTGTCACACTCGTCATTCTTGTCGCCGTCCTTCTCTTCGACGTTCTCATCATCGGCCGCCGTCCGCATGAGCCATCGATGAAGGAATGCAGCATCTTCATCAGCATCTACATCGCAGGCGCCCTTCTTTTCACCGCTTTTGTGGCCTGGTTCTGGCGCGATCACAACGGGCATGTCCATGCGGTCGAGTTCTTCACCGGATGGTTGACGGAGTACTCTCTCTCACTCGACAACCTCTTCATCTTCCTCATCATCATGCAGAAGATGAAGGTGCCGCGGCGCTATCAGCAATTCGCGCTCATGGTCGGCATCATCCTCGCCCTCGTCTTCCGGGGCATCTTCATCGCCCTCGGCGCCGCCATCATCGCCCGCTTCGCTTGGGTCTTCTTCATCTTCGGCGCCTTCCTCATCTACACCGCCATCGGGCTGGTCGGCGATTACCGGAAGCACGCCTCCGGCGAAGCCGAGGAAGAAGGCGACAACTTCGCCATTCGCCTAGCGAAGAAGAAGTTCCACTTCACTGATGATTTCCGGGGCACGAAGCTGGCTGTCAAGGAGAACGGTCGCCGTCACATGACGCCGATGTTCCTCGTCATCGTCGCCCTCGGCAGCACCGACATCCTCTTCGCGCTCGATTCGATCCCCGCCATCTACGGCCTGACCCAGCAGCCCTACCTCGTCTTCGCGGCGACGGTCTTCGCCCTCATGGGCCTGCGCCAGCTGTACTTCCTCATCGGCGGCCTCGTCAAGAAGCTCGTCTTCCTCTCACTCGGGCTCTCCGTCATTCTCGCCTTCATCGGCGTCAAGCTCGTCATCCACGCGTTGCACCACTACCACGTCATCGGGTTCGAGATCCCGATGCTGCTCTCGCTCGCGGTCATCGTCGTCACCCTCATCATCACTGCGGTGGCGAGCATCCTTTACTCCCGCAGCCACCCCGAGGCCGTGCCCACGGAGGAGCCGGCCGAAGCCGTCTCAGAGGGGGCGGGGAAGCTGGAGGCCCTCGGCTCCGAGAACAGCGCTGCTGTCGAGACGCCCGGTCAGCCATCCGAGCAGCCCTCGGTTGGAACCGCGGATCTCGAGCGGAACTGAATCCTCGTCGACTGACGCAGCTGCCTTCGGCGCCGTCTTCTCCCCAGCGGGGGAGGGCGGCGCCGAGGTCTGCCCGGGGGAGGTCTGCCCGGGGGAGAGCCGCTGGGGGTCCCCGGCCGGGGCGGCGCCCCGCCCGATCGTCGCCTCGAAACCCTCGTCGGAGACGAGGTGGATGACACGGTCGCCGAAGTGGTCGCCCGCTCGGGCGGCGTTCCAGGGCAGGAGCCACTCGGTGATCTGCGGGCTGATCTGACCGAAACCGAAGCCGAGGCCGAGATCGACGTGGTGGAGGACGAGTTCGTTGAGCCGGACGAGCACGAGGACCCGAGCCGGCAGGGGGCCCAGGGTCGTGCGCACCGGGGTGTCCCACCGCTCGGGGGAGATGCTGTCGAAGCTGCGGCTGAGCCGGGCGATCGAGGTGTCGAGGGCGACTTGGAGGTCGAGGCCTTCGCGGCGCGACCCGGTCTCGATCGGTTCGCCGGCCTGCGGCAAGGGCCACACGACATCGTTCTCGCCCGCGGCGACGGCGGAGGCCGCCTGGCCCAGAGCGATGGCGTTGTCGGCGAGATGGGTCGCGATGTGGGCCCGCGACCAACCGGGCAACAGCGAGGGGCTTTGCCACTCGTAATCGGACAAGCCGATCGTGTCGCCGAGCAGCCGTTGCGCGGCGGCGGCGCCGAGGGAACGCATCTGCGTCGTCACTGTGGAGGTCCAGAAAACGTCGAGCATGGTGACAACCATATCCGTCTCTGTTCGAACCCGCCGGGGGCGATGTCGTAGCTGCGTCCTAGGATGGCCGGGTGCGTAACAGTCTTATCGTCCGCGGCGCTCGCGAGCACAACCTCGCTGACGTGTCGCTCGATCTGCCCCGGGATTCCCTCATCGTCTTCACCGGGCTGTCCGGCTCCGGCAAATCATCGCTCGCCTTCGACACGATCTTCGCCGAAGGCCAACGCCGCTACGTCGAATCTCTCTCCGCTTACGCCCGGATGTTCATCGGCCAGATGGACAAGCCCGATGTCGATCTCATCGACGGTCTCAGCCCCGCCGTCTCGATCGATCAGAAATCGACCTCGCGCAATCCCCGTTCAACTGTTGGCACGATCACGGAGATCTACGACTATCTCCGCCTCCTCTTCGCCCGGGTCGGGGTGCCGCACTGCCCGGTCTGCGGGGCGGAGATCTCCAAGCAAACTCCCCAGCAGATCGTCGATCGACTCCTCGCCTTGCCGGAGCGCACCCGGCTCCACATCCTCGCCCCCCTCATCGACGGCCGCAAAGGGGAGTACCGCGATCTCTTCGCCGAGTTGGCGACGCAAGGTTTCGCCCGGGTCAAGGTCGACGGCGCCGTCTACCAGGTGACGGAGCCGCCTGAGCTCGACAAGCAGAAGAAGCACACGATCGACGTCATCGTCGACCGCGTCGCCGTCAAGGCGGAGGCCCGTCAACGCCTGACCGATTCCGTCGAGACGGCCCTCGGCTTGGCCCACGGGGTCGTCGCCGTCGAATTCGTCGACGAGCCGGAGGATTCCTCGCAACGGGTGCGCCGTTACTCGGAGAAGATGGCCTGCCCCAACGGCCACGACGTCTCCCTCGAAGAGTTGGAGCCGCGCCAATTCTCCTTCAATGCTCCGTGGGGCGCCTGCCCGGTCTGCTCCGGCATCGGCACGACGATGGAAGTCGATCCCGATCTTCTCGTCCCCGACGACGAGTTGAGCCTGGCGGAGAACGCCATCGCCGTCTGGTCGGCGCCGACGGTGGCCCGCTACTTCAACCAGGTCCTCACCTCCCTGGCCGAAGAAGAGGGGTTCTCGATGGGAACCCCGTGGCGGAAACTGTCGAAGCGGGTCAAGAACCTCATCCTCGAAGGCGCCGGCGAGCCCGTCTACGTCAAATATCGCAACCGTTTCGGGCGGTCGCGCACCTTCTCGACGAATTTCGAAGGGGTCATTCCCTATATCAAGCGTCGTCACGCCGAAGCCGAGACGGACGCCGGGCGGGATCGCTACGCCGAATACATGCGGGAGATCGCCTGCTCGGCCTGCCACGGGGATCGTCTCAAACCCTCGTCTTTGGCGGTCACGGTGGGCGATCTCACCATCGCCGAGGTGGCCCGGCTCAGCATCGACGAGGCGTTGTCCTACGTCGACGGCCTCGTGCTGGGGGAGCGGCAGATGGCGATCGCCGGGCGTGTGACAAAGGAGATCCGGGCCCGTCTGCGCTTCCTCCTCGACGTCGGCTTGGATTACCTCACCCTGGCCCGGGGCGCCGCCACGCTGTCGGGCGGCGAGGCCCAGCGCATCCGCCTCGCCACCCAGATCGGCTCCGGCCTCATGGGGGTGCTCTACGTTCTCGACGAGCCCTCGATCGGCCTCCACCAGCGCGACAATCACCGTCTCATCGAAACCCTCATCCGGCTGCGCGATCTGGGCAACACCCTCATCGTCGTCGAGCATGACGAGGACACGATCCGGGTGGCCGATTGGGTCGTCGACATCGGCCCGGGCGCCGGTGAGCAAGGCGGGAAGGTCGTCGTCTCCGGATCGGTCGAGGAACTCCTCGCCAGCGAGGACTCCCTCACTGGCGCCTACCTGTCGGGGCGCCGGGCCATTCCCGTCCCAGCCGTCCGCCGGCCCCCGGGCAAACGTTCCTTGACGATCGTCGACGCTCAGGAGAACAACCTCGATCACGTCACGGTCCGTTTCCCTCTCGGGCTGCTCGTCGCCGTCACCGGCGTCTCCGGCTCCGGCAAATCCTCGCTCGTCAACTCGATCTTGTATCAGGGCTTGGCCCGGCGTCTTTACTCGACCAAGGCGTTGCCCGGCAAGCACCGCCGGATCGAGGGGGCCGATGAGATCGACAAAGTCATCCACGTCGATCAATCGCCGATCGGGCGGACCCCACGCTCGAATCCGGCCACCTACACCGGCGTCTTCGACCGCATCCGCGCCTTGTTCTCCCAGACTCCGGAGGCGAAGGTGCGCGGCTACCAGCCGGGCCGTTTCTCCTTCAACGTCAAGGGCGGGCGCTGTGAGAACTGCGCCGGCGACGGCACGATCAAAATCGAGATGAATTTCCTCCCCGACGTCTACGTGCCGTGCGAGGTCTGCCACGGCGCCCGCTACAACCGCGAGACGCTCGAGGTGCACTACAAGGGGAAGACGATCGCCGAGGTGCTCGACATGCCGATCGCGGAGGCGGCCGATTTCTTCGCGCCGATCTCCGCCATCGCGCGTCATCTGCGCACCCTCGTCGACGTCGGGCTGGGCTATGTCCGCCTCGGGCAGCCGGCCACGACGCTGTCGGGGGGCGAGGCGCAACGGGTCAAGCTGGCGGCCGAGTTGCAGCGCCGTTCGACGGGGCGCACCCTCTACGTCCTCGACGAGCCGACGACCGGCCTGCACTTCGAAGACATCCGCAAACTCCTCGGGGTTCTCGATCGGCTCGTCGACCAGGGCAACAGCGTCGTCGTCATCGAGCACAACCTCGATGTCATCAAGACGGCCGATTGGATCATCGACCTCGGCCCCGAGGGCGGTTCGCGCGGCGGCCACGTCATCGCCGAGGGCACGCCGGAGCAGGTCGCGGCGAACCCGCGTTCCTACACCGGTCAGTTTCTCGCCCCGGTTCTGTCGGGGCGCGGGGCGCCGATCGCGAGAGAATAGTCATCATGGCGGATCCGAAAACCTATCGGCCGAAAACCGGCGAGATCCCCACGAGCCCGGGGGTCTACCGCTTCAGCGACGCCGAGGGCCGGATCATCTACGTCGGCAAGGCGATCTCGCTCCGCTCACGTCTCAACAGCTATTTCGCCGATCCGGCGACGTTGGCGCCGAAGACGCGCCGGATGGTCTTCGCGGCCAGCAAGGTCGAGTGGACGGTCGTGCGCACCGAGGTCGAAGCCCTCCAACTCGAATACACCTGGATCAAGCAATTCGACCCGCGGTTCAACGTCAAATATCGCGACGACAAGACTTATCCCTGGCTGTGTGTGACGTGGTCGGAGGAGTTCCCGCGCGCCTTCGTCGGCCGGGGAGCGAAGCGGCGGGGTTGGCGCTACTTCGGCCCTTACGGACAGGCTTGGGCGATCCGGGAGTCGCTCGACACCCTGCTGACGGTCTTCCCCATGCGGTCGTGTTCGAATGGGGTGTTCGCCGCCGCCAAAGCCTCAGGGCGACCCTGCCTCATGGGATATATCGACAAATGCTGCGCGCCTTGCGTCGGGCGGATCGAGCCCGACGAGCACCGCGCGATCGCGTCGGATTTCTGTTCGGTCATGGGCGGGCGGATCACCGGATTGCTCCGCCGCTACGAGACGGAGATGACGGCCGCCGCCGAAGCCCTCGAATTCGAACGGGCCGCCGCGCTGCGCGACAAACTCGGCGCCCTACGCAAGGTGGCGGAGCGCAACGCCGTCGTCCTGCCCGACGGGACGGACGCCGATCTCATCGCCCTAGCCGATGATCCACTCGAGGTGGCGGTGCAGATCTTCCAAGTCCGTGACGGTCGGATCGTGGCCGAACGCGGCTGGGTGGCCGATCGCAATGATGATTCCAGCTTGACGGAGTTGACGGAGGCCTTCCTCCTCCAGTTCTACGCCGAGGCGACGGCTCAGCCCGGGGTGGATCGGCACCGGCTCATCCCTCCGGAGATCCTCGTCGCGATCGCTCCGGGCGACGACGCCTTGGCCGCTCTGCTGACGACGGAACGAGGCTCGACGGTGCGGATCCGCGTCCCCCAGCGGGGCGACAAACGCGATCTGCTCGACACCGCCGCCAGCAACGCCGCCGCCACCCTCAGCCTCCACAAGACCCGCCGGGCCAGCGATCTGACGACGCGGAGCATCGCGCTCGAGGAGATCCAAACCGCCCTCGGGCTGCCCGAGGCGCCGCTGAGGATCGAGTGCTACGACATCTCCCATCTCCAAGGCACGAACACCGTCGCCTCCATGGTCGTCTTCGAAGACGGCATGGCCCGTAAATCGGAATACCGTCACTTCACCATCACCACGGTCGGCTCCGACGACACCGGCGCGATGCGCGAGGTGTTGACGCGTCGCTTCCAACGGCTCATCGCCGAACGGGAGGCGTTAGCGGAGGAGAAGGAGAAAGCGACGGGCGCGGGGGAGACGATCGAGGAGGGTCTCCACAGCGCGCTCGTCGATCCGGACACCCGGGCGCCGCGCCGGTTCTCCTATCCGCCGCAACTCGTCGTCGTCGACGGCGCCGGCCCCCAGGCCGATGTCGCCCGAGCCGTCCTCGACGAGTTAGGTTTCGGCGAGGTCGCGGTCTGCGGGTTGGCCAAACGCCTCGAAGAGGTCTGGGTGCCAGGCGAGGAGTATCCCCTCATCCTGCCGCGCGCCTCGGAGGGGATGTACCTCCTCCAACGGGTGCGGGATGAGTCGCACCGCTTCGCCATCAGCCACCACCGCAAGCGGCGCGCCCACTCGATGATCGAATCCGTCCTCGACGACGTCCGCGGCCTGGGCGAGGTCAAACGCAAGGCCCTCCTGCGTCGTTTCGGGTCGCTCAAGAAACTGCGCGCCGCCACCGCCGAGGAGATCGCCGCGGTGCCCGGGTTCGGCCCGGCCCTGGCCCAAGCCGTCGTCGACGCCGTGCGTCAAGAACCGCCCGGCGAGGCCGTCAATATGACGACGGGGGAGATCTTGTCCACCTGAGCCCGATCTTCGGACGCGTCGCCTTGGTGTCGTTGGAACGAGGGTGGGAGCATGGGGGAATGAGTGGGACTGATCTGATGCGTGTCGTCGTCATCACCGGGATGTCGGGGGCGGGCCGCCGCTCGGCCGCCCATGCCATGGAGGACCTCAACTGGTATCTCGTCGACAACGTGCCGCCGGCGATGCTGCCGAACCTGGCGTCGTATCTCCACAGTGAGGGGACGGATCGTTTGGCCGTCGTCCTCGACGTCCGTTCGCGCGGCGATCTCGAGCAGATCCCCGAGTTGTTCGCCCAGATGACGGATTTCGCCGAGGATCCGCACATCCTCTTCCTCGAGGCCAGCGACGATGTCATCGTGCGGCGTCAGGAGTCGTCCCGCCGGCCGGTGCCACTCCAGGGCAGTGGCACGCTCGTCGAGGGCATCCAGGCGGAGCGGCGGATGATGTCGACGTTGCGGGCGGCGGCCGATCTCGTCATCGACACGACGGAGCTCAACGTCCACCAGTTGCAGGATCGCATCATCGCGGCCTATGGCGACGGGCATGCGCGCGATCTCACCGTCACCGTCGTCTCCTTCGGCTTCAAGCACGGCATTCCGGTCGACGCCGACATGGTCTTCGACGTCCGCTTCCTGCCCAACCCCCATTGGATCCCGGAATTGCGGCCGCAGACGGGGATGTCGCGGGCGGTCTCCGACTATGTCCTCAGCCAACCGTCGGCCCAGGCCTTCCTCGACGGCGTCGATTCCCTCCTCGAGATCGTCTCGGCCGGATACATGACCGAGGGCAAACGCCTCGTCGAAGTCGGGGTCGGTTGCACCGGCGGCAAGCACCGTTCGGTGGCGATGGCGATCGCGCTGGGGGAGCGGCTCAGGCGGCAGGGGGTGCGCGTCAGCGTCTTGCACCGTGACCTCGGCCGGGAATGAGCTGGGGCTCGATGGACGCGAGGTACGAGCCGTCCCCACGGCTGCCTAGAGTCGTCGCCTTCGGCGGTGGCCATGGTCTGGCCGCCACGCTGAAAGCCCTCAAACGTTTGACCGACGATCTCACCGCCATCGTCACCGTGGCCGACGACGGCGGGTCGTCGGGGCGGCTGCGCCGCGAGTTCGGCTGCCTTCCGCCGGGCGATCTCAGGATGGCCTTGGCGGCGCTGTGTGGCGACGACTCCGAGGGCCGTTTGTGGGCCGACGTCCTCCAACGCCGTTTCGTCGGAGAGGGCCCGCTGGCCGGGCACGCCGTCGGCAATCTCCTCATCACCGGGTTGTGGCAGTCGGATTCCGATCCGGTCGTCGGGCTCGACCATGTCGCCAGTCTCGTCCACGCCAAGGGACGGGTGCTGCCGATGTCGTCGGTTCCCCTGGCGATCGAGGCCGAGGTCATCGGATTGGATCGTCGCCGCCCCGACGACGTCGTCGTCATCCGGGGCCAAGCCGATATCGCGGCGACGCCCGGTCAGGTCATCTCGATCGCCCTCGATCCGGCCGATCCGCCGGTGGGCGAGGAGGCGCTGGCCGCCATCGCAGCCGCCGACTATCTCATCTTGGGGCCGGGCAGCTGGTTCACCTCCGTCTTGCCGCATCTGCTCGTGCCCGCCTTGGCGGAGGCGATCGTGACGTCGCCGGCCCGCCGTATCCTCATCATGAACCTCCTCGCCTCCAAGGAGACCTCGGGTTTCACCCCGTCCCAGCACATCGAGGTGTTGGCCGAGCATGAGCCGCGGCTGCGCCTCGACACCGTCATCGCCGATCCCCGTTTCGCCGCCGATCCGCATCTCGCCCGCTACGTCGCCAGTCTCGGCGGCTCCGTCTTCGTCGCCCCGGTCGGCGCCCGGGACGGCTCGCCCCGCCACGATCCCAACCTGTTGGCGGCGGCGCTGGCGGCTGTCTTGAATCTGTGAGGCGATTCTCGCTCTCACGTCACGGATGCGCCGGCGCCACGCGACGGAGCGACGGGACGCTTCCTGCCCGGAACGACGACGTGCCGCTCGGCTCAACGACATGGTGAAAATATAGTTTCACATTGGTATTTTATGGATCATAGGGATATGGAAGAATGACGACGTGGCGTTGACCCAAGAAGTGAAGGCGGAACTGGCCGTTTGGCCCGTCGAGAAACCGTGCTGCCGTCGAGCCGAGGTGGCGGCCATGCTGCGTTTCGCTGGTGGCCTGCATATTTTCGGTTCTGGCAACATCATGATCGAAGCGGAATTCGACACCGGCGCCGCCGCTCGGCGTCTGCGCACCACGGTGGCCGATCTCTTCGGCCTGCAGAGCGACATCGTCACGGTTCGAGGCTCTGGTCTGCGCCGGGGGACGCACTACGTTGTCCGTTTCGTCCAAGACGGCCCGGCCCTCGCCCGGTTCACCAATCTCATCGATCAGCGCGGTCGTCCCGTGCGGGGGCTTCCCCCGTCGGTCGTCGGCGGAGGTCAATGCGACGCCGCCGCCGCTTGGCGGGGCGCCTTCCTCTCGCACGGCAGTTTGACGGAGCCGGGCCGGTCGATGGCGATGGAGATCACCGCACCGGGTCGAGAGGCGGGCATGGCCCTGGTCGGCGCCGCTCGCCGCCTCGATATCTCGGCCAAGGTCCGTGAGGTGCGCGGCGCGGAGCGGGTCGTCATCCGCGACGGCGACGCCATCGCCGCCATGCTCACCCATATGGGCGCCCACAACACTCTCCTCGAGTGGGAGGAGCGCCGGATCCGCCGCGAGGTGCGGGCCTCGGCCAATCGTCTGGCCAATTTCGACGACGCCAATCTGCGCCGTTCGGCCCGCGCCGCCGTCGCCGCCGGGGCGAGGGTGCAGCGCGCCTTCGAGATCCTCGGCGACGATGTGCCCGAGCATCTGCGCACCGCTGGCGAATTGCGCATGGCCCACCAGCAAGCCAGCTTGGAGGAGTTGGGCGGCTACCATGATCCGCCCTTGACGAAGGACGCCATCGCCGGGCGGATCCGCCGTCTGCTCGCCCTGGCCGATCGCAAGGCGATCGAACTCGGCGTCCCGACGACGGAGGCGAGTTTGAGCGCTGATTTCTTGGCCGATCTCGATTGATGACGATCGCGACGTGGCGATAAGGTGCTGGGATGTCTGAAGACGACGGGGGAATGGTCATTCTCACAGTGACGTTCGTCGTCACGGCGCTCATCCTCTGGGGGGTGTTCGTCATCGTCTATGTCAGCCAAGGCCGGGCGGGGGCGCAGCCGAACCACTTCGTCGGGGTGCGGCTGCCTTCCACGATGCGTGATTCGCGATCCTGGGTGGCTGCCCATGAGGCGTTGGGGCCGCTGCTGCGCCCGAGCGCGATCACGGTGTTCCCCTTGTGCGTCGTCAGCCTCGCCCTTCTGGCCGTCAATTTCGTGGCCGCCGCTATCGTGAGCGGGGTCGCCTTCACGGTGGCGACGGTGTGGATCGTCGTCGGCGCCGTCGTCTCCGACCGGGCGGCCAAGCGCGTCCAAGCCTCATCGTCCGATCCGACGATGTCGGAACGAACATTGCGCTGAAGGGTTCAGACTTTCCGAATCCGCACCCAATCGATGACGTGGTCGTCGCCCTTGCCGATGACGCAGCGGGCCCGGCCTCGGGTCGGTTTGATGTTCTGGACGAGGTTGGGCCCGTTGATGGTGTCCCAGATCTGAGAGGCAATCGCCAGCGCCTCGTCCTCGGGGATGCGTGAGAAACGCAGGAAGTAGGAGTCGGGGTCGGTGAAGGCGGATCGGCGCAAGGAACGGAACCGTTCGAGGAACCACCGTTTGACGGCATCGTCGGGGGCGTCGACGTAGACGCTGAAATCGAAGAAATCGCTCACCGCCAGGCCGACCGCCCCGTTTGCCCGCGGGCGGGCCGGTTGGAGGACGTTGAGGCCTTCGAGGATGAGGACGTCCGGGCGACGCACCTCGATCGTCTCACCGGCGACGATGTCGTAGGTGAGGTGGGAGTAGACCGGCGCCTCGACGACGGACTGGCCGGATTTGACGGCGGTGATGAAGCGCAGCAGGGCGAGTTGGTCGTAAGACTCGGGAAATCCCTTGTTGTCCATGAGTCCGAGTCGTTCGAGGATGGCGTTGGGGTAGAGGAAGCCGTCGGTCGTCACGAGGTCGACCCGCGCCCCGGGATGGCATTGTTCGAGCAGTTCGCGCAACAACCGTGAGGTGGTCGATTTGCCGACGGCGACGGAGCCGGCCACGCCGATGATGAAGGGGGTCGGACCGGCGCCGGCGTCGAGGTACCGGTTCGTCTCCTGGTAGAGCTGGGCGGTGTTCGTGATATGGAGGTTGATGAGTTCGGTCAGAGGGAGGTAGACCTGGCGCACCTGGTCGAGGTCGATCGGGTCGCCCAGCGCCCGGATGTCGGCCAAGGTCTCCTCGGTCAGATCGAGGTCGCGGCTGCTGGCGAGGGCGGCCCAATGCTCCCGATCGAGTTGGAGGAAGGGGCTCGTCTCCGGCCCGCTGATCGTGTCCTGGAGGATGTCGTCGTTCATCGGCGTCGCCTTTCCGTCCCACCCCCGCGGGCTGCCATTGTTGCCGCCATTGTGGCATGCCCGGCCGAGGCCGCCGAACACGCCTCGCGGGCAGGCTTGACGACGGGGGAGAGAACCCGGGGCGAGAAGGAGAATACGGGGCGGTCGGGCGGGGACCGCGATGACGAGAGAGCCCCCGGCCAGGGGAGGGACTACGGTGCGACGAGGAGCGGTGAGGAAGGGAAGGGCTAGGAGAATCGCCGTCGCTGCGGCGCCTGGCCTGCCCTAGAGGAACAGCTTCAACAGGTAGAGTGACGCATATGTGTGGAATCGTCGGATACGTCGGTCATCGTGACGCCCAGGAGGTCATCATCGATGGCCTGCGCCGGATGGAATACCGCGGTTATGATTCGGCCGGCCTCGCCCTCGTCGTCGATGGGACGATCGAGTGGCGTAAGAAGGCCGGCAAGCTTGCCAACCTCGAGGCCGAGTTGGTCGAGCATCCGATCCCCGCGTCGCACCAGGGTGTCGGCCATACCCGGTGGGCCACCCATGGCGGGCCGACCGATGTCAACGCCCACCCGCATCTCAGCGCCGACGGCCGGGTCGCCCTCGTCCACAACGGCATCATCGAGAATTTCGCCGCCATCCGGGCCGAGTTGGAGGCGGAGGGCATCACCTTCGCTTCGGAGACGGACACCGAGACGGCCGCTCAGCTGCTTGGCCGTGAGATCGCCCGCAGCGATGATCTCGTGGCGGCGATGCGGGCCGTCGTGGCTCGCCTCGAAGGCGCTTTCACCCTCGTGGCGGTCGACGCCCACACCCCGGATCTCGTCGTCGCGGCCCGGCGCAACTCGCCGCTCGTCGTCGGCGTGGGGGAGGGGGAGAACTTCCTCGCCTCCGATGTCGCCAGTTTCATCGCCCACACCCGTGAGGCGATCGAGTTGGGCCAGGATCAGATCGTCGCCATCACGCCGACGTCGGTGACGGTGACGAACTTCGACGGCAGCGAGGCTGAGACGCGCCCCTTCCACATCGACTGGGATCTCTCCGCCGCCGAGAAGGGCGGCTACGACTGGTTCATGCGCAAGGAGATCTTCGAGCAGCCGCAAGCTGTGGCCGACACCCTGCTCGGGCGCATCGACGACGACGGTCAGCTCAATCTCGACGAGATGCGGATCGACCAGGCCGAACTGCGCACCATCGACAAGATCATCATCGTCGCCTGCGGCACGGCCTACTACGCCGGCATGGTGGCGAAGTACGCCATCGAGCACTGGACGCGCGTCCCTTGCGAGGTCGATCTGGCCAGCGAGTTCCGCTACCGCGACCCCATCATCACGAAGTCGACGCTCGTCGTGACGATCTCGCAGTCGGGCGAGACGGCCGACACCCTCATGGCGATCCGCCATTCGCGCGAGCAGCACGCCAAGGTCATCGCCATCTGCAACACCAACGGCGCGACGATCCCACGCGAGTCCGACGCCGTCATCTACACCCACGCCGGTCCTGAGATCGGCGTCGCCTCGACGAAGGGCTTCACCACCCAGCTCATCGCCTGCTATCTGCTCGGCCTCTATCTGGCCCAGGTCCGTGGCACGAAGTTCGGCGACGAGATCGCCTCGCTGGTCGCCGAGTTGGAGCAGATCCCGGCCAAGATGGAGGAGGTCCTCAAGCGCAGCGACTCCGTCCTCGAGTTGGCCCGTGATCTCATCGACGAGCAGTCGATCCTCTTCCTCGGCCGCCACGTCGGTTATCCGGCCGCCCTCGAGGGGGCGCTCAAGCTCAAGGAGATCGCCTATCTCCACGCCGAGGGGTTCGCCGCCGGCGAGCTCAAGCACGGCCCGATCGCGCTCATCGACGAAGGCTTGCCGGTGTTCATCGTCGTCCCGCCTCAGGGCCGCGATCAGCTTCACGACAAGGTCATCTCCAACATCCAGGAGGTCCGGGCGCGCGGGGCGCGCACGATCGTCTTGGCCGAGGACGGCGACGATGAGGCGGTTCCCTACGCCGACACGCTCTTGTCGCTGCCGGTCGTGCCGACCTTGTTCCAGCCGCTCCTGGCGATCATCCCGCTCCAGCTCTTCGCCTGCGAGGTCGCCACTCTCAAGGGCTACGACGTCGACCAGCCGCGCAACCTCGCCAAATCCGTCACCGTCGAGTGAACTGATGCGCGTCGCGATCGTCGCAGAAAGCTTCCTTCCGCAAGTCAACGGGGTCGTCAACTCCGTCCTGCGGGTGTGCGAGTACCTGCGCGATCACGACCATGAGGCGCTTATCATCGTGCCGGACGACGACGATGTGCCCGTGGAGTACGCCGGTTTCGAGGTCGTCACCGTTTCGACGATCAGCTTCCCCCTCTACACCGAGGTGAAGCTGGGGGTGAGCCCGAGTTTCGTCATGGAGCGGGTCATCGCCGATTGGGGCCCGGACGTCCTTCACGCCGCCTCGCCCTTTTTCATCGGCGCCAACGGCATCCTGGCGGCGGCCCGCCAGTCGATCCCGACGGTGGCCGTCTACCAGACCGACGTGCCGAACTACGCCAACCGCTACGGCCTCCCCTTCCTCCACACGATGGCCTGGCGGCGGGTGCGCGACATCCACTCCCTGGCCAACCTGACGCTCGCCCCGTCGACCTTCACTCGCGATCAGCTCATCGAGCAGGGGGTGCCACGGGTCGAGGTCTGGGGTCGGGGCGTGGACACCGAACGGTTCGACCCGGCCAAGCGCGATCAAGCGCTCCATGACGCCTGGGCGCCGAACGGTGAGGTCGTCGTCGGGTTCATGGGGCGTTTGGCGCCGGAGAAGCAGATCTCCGATCTCGAGGTCCTCACCGACATCGAGGGGATCCGTCTCGTCATCGTCGGCGAGGGGCCGATCGGCCGTCATCTCGAGCGTGAATTCCCCGACGCTGTCTTCACCGGCCGTCTCATGGGCGAGGAGTTGCCGAAGGCTCTGGCGACGATGGATGTGTTCGTCTCTCCGGGCGAGCTGGAGACCTTCTGTCAATCGGTCCAGGAGGCGCTGGCCGCCGGCGTGCCTGCCATCGCACCGGCTCAGGGGGGACCGATCGATCTCATCACCGACGGTGAGACGGGCTTCCTCTATCCTCCCGGCGACCTCGAGGCGATGCGCGGCCATGTCCTCGCCCTCGTCGAGGACGCCGAGCGGCGGCGCTCGTTCTCTCAGGCCGCCCGTCGTTTCGTGGCAGATCGCACGTGGCCGCACTTGTGCGACCAGCTGATCGGCTATTACCACCAGGCGATGCGTCCCTTGGCCAGCGGGGAATTGCACCTCGACCCGCGCTGAACCGGGTTTCGACACCGCAGACGACGGCCCGCTGATCGTCTACCCCAACATTCCGATGGGAAGGATTGGCCTGGGGAGCGGAATACTCGTAAACTCGTTCGGGTTCACCAGTCGGGTCAACAACCGGGGCGTGGCGTAGTGGCTAGCGCGCCTGCTTTGGGAGCAGGAGATCGCAGGTTCGAGTCCTGTCGCCCCGACGCTGGTGCACGCGGATGTAGCTCAATGGCAGAGCCCCAGCCTTCCAAGCTGGTCATGCGGGTTCGATTCCCGTCATCCGCTCGTCGATCGTCGATGCCCGCCGCCCCGATCTGAGGCGTGGCGGGAGAAAGATCAGGAGCCACATTGTCCAGCACTGTTGAGCAGCTGAACCCCACACGGGTGAAGCTGACCGTCGTCATTCCCTTCGCCGATCTCACCCCGGCGTTGACGAAGGCGTATCGCCAGATCGCCTCCCAGGTCACGATCCCCGGGTTCCGTAAGGGACATGTTCCTCCTGCCATCATCGATCAGCGGGTCGGGCGCATGGCGGTGCTGAGCGAGGCGATCAACGAGGTGCTGCCGGATCACTATGGCCGCGCCGTCGCCGAGCATGAGCTCGCCGTCATCGGCCAGCCTCAGGTCGATCTCACCCGTCTCGAGGACGGCGAGGAGGTCGAGTTCACCGCCGAGGTCGATGTCCGCCCCGAGTTCGATCTGCCCGATTTCTCCGATGTGACGGTGACGGTGCCGACGACGGAGGTGTCGGACGAGGCGGTCCAGGAGCGCGTCGATTTGTTGCGCGAGCGTTTCGCTGAGACCCACGAGGTCGATCGCCCGGCCCAGGAAGGCGATTCGGTGACGATGAGCCTGGTCGGGCGCCAAAATGGCGAGGATCTGGCCGACGCCACCGCCGATGACGTCCCCTATGTCATCGGCTCCGGTGGCATGATCGACGGCCTCGACGAGGCGGTCACCGGTTTGTCGGCCGGGGAGTCGGCCACCTTTGAGACTGAGTTGGTCGGCGGCGAGCACGAGGGCGAGAAGGCCGAGGTCACCGTGACGGTCTCGAAGGTCGACGAGCGGGTGCTGCCCGAGGTCGACGACGACTTCGCCCAGCTGGCCAGCTCCTTCGACACGGCCGAGGAGATGATGGCTGATCTGCGCGAGGGCATGGAGCGCGGCGCCCGCCTCAACCAGCTCACCAAGGCCCGCGACGAGGTGCTCGACGCCGGGCTCGAGAAGGCCGATTTCCCCCTGCCGGAGGATCTCGTCGCCAGTGAGATCCAAGCCCGCAAGGATCAGGTCAACGAGCAGCTGGGCCGTATCGGCATGACGGTCGAGCGTTATCTCGACGAGGTCGGCGACGGCGAGGATTCCAGCACTCCCGAGGAGTTCTGGGAAAACATCGAGAAGGCCGCCCTCAAGGCGATCCGCTCCCAGATGCTCCTGAGCGCCATGGCCGACGGGTACAGCGTTCAGATCAGCAACGAGGATCTCACCTCGCTCATCCTGCAGAAGGCGCAGCGCAGCGGTTCGACGCCGGAGCAGGAGATCAATCACATGCGTGAGCACAATCACCTGCCCGAGTGGACGGCCGAGATCCGTCACTCCAAGGCTCTCGATCAGGCCGTCCGCCAGGCCACCGTCGTCGACGAGGCGGGCGATCCGGTCGATCTCAGCGAGTTCCTCGCCCCGGTCCCGGCGCCGGCTGAGGCGGCCCCGGCTGGAGATGGCTTCGTCTCGATTCCGCTCGACACCGACGCCCCGGCTGAGGACTGATCGCACCCAAAAGAGTTTTCCGGCCCCATGGCCCACGGCTTCGGCCGTCGGCTGTGGGGCCGTCGCTCGCTCCGGCCTCTCGGCCACGTCGATTGATCTGCCATGGCGGCCACCTAGTCGTGGGCCTCTGGTCGGGATCCCCGCCGGGGGGCGATGACGCGCTGAGTTCCGGCTCGTCTGGCGGGCGGGGGAGGGGAGCACCGTACACTACACGACGGTTTTCTTCTAGGCGTTCATCGGCCTCTGGACAAGCCGTGGCGATCACCGGGGGGAGCGGGGGTGACCTGGTACCCTTCCATCTTGTGAGTGATCATTTCTCTTTGATACGAGCGGCGTCGGCGTCGACGGGGGCCCCGATGTTCGACTCGGTCTATCAGTCTCTCTTAGCCAACCGCATCATCTTCCTCGGCTCCGAGGTGAAGGACGAGAACGCGAACGCGATCTGCGCGCAGATGCTCCTCCTCAACGCCGAGAATCCGAACAAAGATATCTACCTGTACATCAACTCTCCGGGCGGCTCGGTCGATTCGGGGATGGCGATCTTCGACACGATGCAGTGGATCTCCAACGACGTCGCCACCGTGGCGATGGGCTTGGCCGCCTCGATGGGCCAGTTCCTCCTCTCCGCCGGCGCCAAGGGCAAGCGTTACGCTTTGCCCCATTCGCGGATCATGATGCATCAGCCTTCGGGCGGGCTCGGCGGCACCGCCTCCGACATCCGGATCCAGGCCGAGCAGTCGCTCCATATCAAGAAGACGATGTCGGAGCTGATCGCCCAACACACCGGCCAGACGGTCGCTCAGATCGAGGCCGATTCCGATCGCGACCGCTGGTTCACGGCGGAGCAGGCCCTCGAGTATGGCTTCATCGACCATGTCTTCGAGCGAGCCTCTCAGATCACGACCGACTCCCCGAACCAGTAAGGAGCAGCAATGTTGTTCAATGAGATGCCGGAGCTGCCGGGGGGGTTGGCTCCGCAGGGCCCGCGGGCGGATTACTACATTCCGCAGTGGGAGGAGCGCACGAGCTACGGGGTGCGCCGGGTTGACCCGTACACGAAGCTCTTCGAAGAACGCATCATCTTCCTCGGCACCCCGATCACCGATGACATCGCCAACGCTGTCATGGCGCAGTTGCTCTGTCTCCAATCGATGGACGCCGAGCGTCAAATTTCGATCTATATCAATTCACCGGGTGGTTCCTTCACCGCTTTGACGGCGATCTACGACACGATGCGATTCGTCAAGCCGGATATTCAGACGGTCTGTCTGGGTCAGGCCGCCTCGGCGGCGGCGGTTCTCCTCGCCTCGGGCACGAAGGGGAAGCGGCTGGCGTTGCCGAATAGCAGGATCCTCATTCATCAGCCGGCCACCGAGGGCGGTTATGGGCAATCGAGCGATTTGGAGATCCAATCTCGTGAGATTCTCCGTATTCGTGCCCTCATGGAGAGCATGCTGGCTCATGACACCGGGCAGACGGTGGAGAAGATCTCGCACGACATCGAGCGTGATAAATACCTCACCGCCGACGATGCCTTGGAATACGGCATCATCGACGAGATCCTCAAATCGGATTCCTGATTTCCGCTTGGGATCCCCTCCACGATCTGGCCCGTCAGTGAGCGAAGAAAGAAGGGACTGATGCCTCGCATCGGTGAAACCGGCGACCTGCTCAAGTGTTCTTTCTGCGGAAAGAGCCAAAAGCAGGTCAAGAAGCTGATCGCCGGTCCCGGCGTCTACATCTGCGACGAGTGCATCGATCTGTGCAACGAGATCATCGAGGAGGAGTTCTCCGCCCCCGAGGTGGGCAAGGATGGCGCCGGTCTGCCGAAACCGGCGGAGATCCGGGCTTTCCTCGACGAATACGTCATCGGGCAGGACACCGCCAAGAAAACCCTGGCCGTGGCCGTGTACAACCACTACAAGCGGGTCAACCATCAATCGGCCGGGAATCGTCGGCGGGCGGGGGAGGAGACCGTCGAACTGGCGAAGTCGAACATCCTCCTCGTCGGGCCGACCGGCTGCGGGAAGACGTATCTGGCGCAAACCTTGGCCCGGATGCTCAATGTTCCCTTCGCAATGGCCGATGCGACGGCGCTGACGGAAGCTGGCTATGTCGGCGAGGATGTCGAGAATATTCTCCTCAAACTCATCCAGGTCGCCGATTACGATATTCAAAAAGCGCAAACGGGAATCATTTATATTGATGAGATCGACAAAGTCGCCCGTAAAGCGGAGAATCCGTCGATCACCCGGGACGTCTCCGGTGAGGGCGTGCAGCAGGCGCTGCTCAAGATTCTCGAGGGAACCCAGGCTTCGGTGCCGCCTCAGGGTGGTCGTAAGCACCCCCACCAGGATTTCCTGCAAATAGACACAAGTAATATTTTGTTTATTGTGGGTGGGGCGTTCGCCGGTTTGGATGAGATCATCAACAATCGGATCGGCCGTCAACCCTTAGGTTTCACCAATGAGGCCCACGGCGGGATCATCGATAAGAATGATCCTTTCAGCGAGGTGCGGCCGGAGGATTTGCATAAATACGGGCTCATCCCCGAATTCATCGGGCGTCTGCCGATGATCTCTTCGGTCACCGCTTTGGATCGCACCGCTCTCGTGCGCATCCTCGTCGAGCCGCGCAACGCCCTGCTCAAGCAGTATCAGGCGCTGTTCGCGATCGACAATATCGATCTCGAGTTCACCGATGGGGCGGTCACCGCGATCGCAGACCTCGCCTTGGAGCGTGGCACGGGCGCTCGGGGATTGCGCGCCATCGTCGAGGAGGCGCTGCTCGACACGATGTTCGAGGTGCCGAGCCGCAGCGAGATCGCCCAGGTCATCGTCGACGAGGAGACGATCCGCGACGGTCTACCGGTCGAGATGGTGCCAAAGGCCAAGCTGGCCACCCCGTTGCGGGAGCGCAAGAGCGCCTGACGCCACGCCACCGCAACGATCTCAGCCCGCTGGGAAGTGCCCGTTGTGGGAGCACAGGAGCACCTGACGAAAGCCGGGAGCCAACCTGCCCCCGTTTAGCTGTTAGCTGAGGCGCGACCCAATCCAGGCTGGAACACTTCTCCTAGCGAGCCGGTTTCGCTGGTGCTTCCTGGGCGCCTGTCGTGCCGCTTCAGCGTGGGCTCACTTATCTTTCTTGTTCGGCTTGTCCTTGTCGTTGCCGCTCCGGTATGCGTTCTCGTTCGCGTTCTCCGAACTTGGATACGTCTGCTGGCGCAACTCTTCAGTCGGCTCAGCAGCCGGTTCCTCGACAACGGGGGAGCCAGCGGCCTCAGGGATCTCCTCCCTATCGCTCGGCTCAGGCTCCGGTCCAGGTTCGGGCTCAGGCTCTGGCTCGGGTTCAGGTTCGGGTTCAGGTTCCGGCTCGGGTTGGGGCTCTGGCTCGGGTTCCGGTTGAGGTTCGGGCTCTGGCTCGGGCTGAGGTTCGGGTTCCGGCTCCGGTTGGGGTTCGGGTTCCGGTTGAGGTTCGGGTTCGGGTTGAGGCTCCGGGGCGGGCTCAGGCTGAGGATCCACCACCACGGGAGGGATCGTGGGTTCGGGATTCACCGGCACGTTCCACCCCGGCGCGGCGCTCGATCCTCCGCTGGTCGATCCTCCGCTGGTCCCGCTCGAGCTGGAACCACCGCCCGAGCTGGATCCACCGCTCGAGGTGGTTCCACTGGCGGTCGTTCCGCCGGTGACGTTGGAGATCGTCGGGAGGGGCTCGTCGTTGCCCTGGAAGGGGTTGTTGACGGGTAGCTCCGAGCTGATGGTCTCTTGGGATTCCTCGCCGTCCACCTCGGCCACGGTCACGATGATCTCGGGGGTGGATTCGGGGTTCGTGGAGACGGGCTGGGCGCTGATGAGCACGTCGGTGAGCGGCTGGTCGATGGCGAGGGCCCGGAAGTAGGGATCATTGAAGGGGGGTAGCCCGACGTAGTGTTGGCCGTCCTCGGATTGGCCGACCGGCAGCGTCATCCAGGTGATGTCCGAGAGATCGACTTCGCGCACCGAGGCGACGAAACCGGCGATGTTCGTGGCGTTTCCGACGCTCGTGACGACGGCGCCGGCCACTTCGGTGACGAAGTCGCGCAGCCGGGTGGCGTCGCTGATGAAGTCGAGGTCGATGACGCGGGCGAGAACGGCCCTGAACACTTGGTGCTGGCGGCTGATCCGCGTCAGATCGGTGCCGTCACCGGCTCCGCTGCCGGTGATGACCCGGGCGTAGTTCGTCGCCTGGGCGCCGTTGAGATGGTTGAGGCCGGCGGGCAGCTTCAACTCTCCGGCCTTGGGGGCGTCGAGCGGCTCGTTCAAGGTGATGTTGACGCCGTCGAGCGCGTCGACGATCGAGGCGAAACCGGCGAAGTCGAGGGCGACGAACCCGTCGATCCGCACCGCCGTCATCGCTTCGAGCGTGCGCATGACGCAGGCCGCTCCGGCAGAAATATTGTTGGCCTGAGCGGCGTATTGGAACGAGGTGTAGAGCGGTTCGAGGGAGCCGGCTTGGCTGATGTGCCCGCCGGTCGGCAGTTCGCATTCGGGCAGGGTGACGAGGACGTCGCGGGGGAAGGAGAGCACCTCGATGCGGCTACGGTCGGCGGCGACGTGGACGATCATGATCGAATCGGCCCGGGTCGTCGAATCATGGTCGAGGGAGATGGCGCTGTTCTCCCCGGCCCGGGAGTCGGTGCCGAGGACGGCGAGGTTGACGGCCTTCCCGGCGAAAGGATCGCCTGGGTTGCGAACCGACGAACGAGCCGCCTGATCCTGGGGTCGATTGTCGCCGAGGAGGGAATCGATGTCGGTGTTGTTGATGCGCCGGTTGAGATCCCAGAAGGCCAGCCCGACACCGGCGCCGCCGATGAGGACGATGAGCGCGATGATGAGCGCGATGATGGCTGGTTTCGGCCGGTTCCGTGTCGGCGGAGGCGCGATCAGCTGCGAGTCCGCCGAGACGGCTCTTTCGGCGTTCTCCGAGGAGCCGGACGTGCGGGGCGATTTCGTGAGGAAGGCCCAGTCGTCGTCATCGGTCGGCGGCGCCGTGACATGCGCGTTGAGGAAATCAGGGTGCGCATCGGGGGCATGCGAGTTGACGACCATCTCTCCAAGGAGAGGGTCGAGCGCAGCGTCGTCCGGCTGATCGGCATCAAAAGGAAACACACCATTCGTAGCCTGGTCCGCAGGGCTGACCGCGGCGTCTCCTTCAGGGGAGTCGCCGGCCGCCGACGGGGGAGGGGCCTCGTTCACCATAAAAAGTCATCGTAGCCCTCTCACCGTCTGAGGTCAGATCGATAAAGAAAATAAGACAATCAGATTTTTCTAGTATCCCGCTCTCACAAGGATTAAACAATTGATAAATCACGACACGCCCAAGCGGAAGGGGAGAAGGCAGACGCAGGGGGTGGGAGCGGGGCGGTCGCGATCGAGACGCTCAGCTTGCCTCGAGGCCGACGCGGGACGCGGCCCGCTGGTTGCGCCGTTGAGCCCGCAGGCGACGAAGCCGTTTGACGAGGAGCGGGTCGAAGGCGAGGGCGGCCGGATCGTCGATGAGGCCGTTGAGCACCTGGTAGTAGTTGACGCCGGACATCCCGAACTTCTCGCGGATGGCCTGTTCCTTCGCCATCGGAAGTTTCCACCACTGCCGTTCGAACTCGAGGATCTCCCGGTCTCGAACGGCCAAGCCGTTGTCGGGTGTCGTTGTCTCATCAACCATGAGGCTCATGCTAGTCGGTATGATGGTTCAAGGTCGGGATTCACGACGCCGCGTCGCCATCAGGGAGGGGGCACGCGGGTGCGTGAGAGTGAAGACGAGTAAAGTGAAAGGGTACGCGGTCAGCACGAAGCCGTGTGGCCGAAAGGGACGACATGCGAAGACTGACAGGGATTGTCCGCGCCTACGCGTGGGGTTCGCCGACGGCGATTCCCGAACTGCTCGGGCGGGAGCCGACAGGTGAGCCTCAAGCCGAGTATTGGCTGGGCGCCCATCCGCTCGCTCCTTCACTCGTCGAGACGCCCGAGGGCGACGTCGAGCTCAATGACTACCTCAGTTCCCATCCTGAATTCGTCGGGGATCGTTGCCTCACCGCCTTCGGAGATCGTTTCCCCGTCCTCATGAAACTGCTCGCTTCCGAGCGGCCTCTCTCCCTCCAAGCCCATCCCGATCGCGAGCAGGCCGAGGCTGGGTTCGCCCGTGAGGAGGAGGCCGGGATCAGCTTGGACGCCCCGGAGCGCACCTATCGCGACGATTGGCCGAAGCCGGAGCTCATCCTCGCGCTCACCCCCTTCGACGCGCTGTGCGGATTCCGCAAAGCGGCCGACACCGTCTCGCTGTTCGAACGTCTCGGTGTGGCCGACGAGTTGGCCAGCGTCATCGGCCCGTTGACGAAGCGGAAAGGCTCGGCCGCGATGGCGGAGGTGTTCCTCGACATTCTCTCCCTCGACGACGCCGCCTCGGCCGACCACTGCCTCAAAGCGGCGCGTTCCCACACCGAGGACGACGACGATCTCGGCGAGTTCGCCCGCACCGTCGCCCTGCTCGACGCCTACTTCCCCGGCAACCCCGGGGTGCTGGCCGCCCTTATGCTCAACCGGGTCCACCTCGAGCCGGGGGAGGCGCTCTACCTGCCGCCCCGCACCATGCACGCCTATCTGCGCGGCAACGGCGTCGAGGTCATGGCCTGCTCCGACAACGTCGTGCGCGGCGGATTGACGAGCAAGCACATCAACGTCGACGAACTCATCCACATCGTCGACTTCTCCTCGAGCACGCCTGAACGAACGGCGACGGAAGACGACGGCGGTTTCACCCGCTATCTCGCCCCGGCGCCTGAGTTCGCCGTGTGGCGCGGGGAATTGAGCAGTCAGCCGTTGCGCCTGCCACGTCCCAACGCCTGCCGCGTCATGCTCGTCATCGACGGCGACGCGACGCTGAAGGACGACGACGACACCCTCACCCTCGGAGTCGGCGAAGCCGCGCTCATTCCCTACGGCGAGGACGTCACGGTGACGGGCACCGCCACTGTCTTCGTCGGCTCCCCCGGGGTCTGACGCGCGCACCTGTTAGTATTTATTCGCGCTCGCGCGCGCCTCTGTAGCTCAGTGGTAGAGCTCCCGCCTTGTAAGCGGAAGGTCGTGGGTTCAATCCCCACCGGAGGCTCCACGAAGAGACCGACGCCGACGAGGGGGTGAGAGCATGCCACGCGAACAAGGCAAGAAGATGGTGGCGCAGAACAAGAAAGCGCGCCACGACTACCATCTCGAAGACACCTTCGAAGCCGGCATCGTCCTCACTGGCACCGAGGTCAAAGCCTTACGGGCCGGCCGTGCCTCCCTCTCAGACGCCTACGTCACCGTCGACGAAGGCGAGGTCTGGCTGCGCGGAGCGCACATCCCCGAATACGCCTTCGGCACCTGGACGAACCACGCCCCTAAGCGCACCCGCAAACTCCTCCTCCACCGCCGTGAGATCGAGAAGCTGGCCCGTGAATCCGGCGCCGCGCGGAAGACGATCGTCCCGCTCTCCCTGTATTTCATGGACGGCCACGCCAAAGTCGAGATCGCCGTCGCCACCGGCAAACGCGAGTGGGACAAGCGGCAGACGATCGCCGAGCGCGACGCCCAACGCGATGTCCAACGCGCTATGGCCAACCGAGTGCGCAACCGGACTCGCTAAGGGGTCCTTCCCCACGAGCGTTCCTCACCACGGTGGGCGATGCGGTATTCTAAGGGGGCTGACTCGCTCAGCGCATGACAACTTCACAGAGGGGATGACTGGTTTCGACTAGGGACGGTAGTCCCAGGAGAAGCGGGCCGAGGATTCAAGGTTATCTCGCTAACGCTCCTTGAAAACCAATAAGTGCCAACAATGCACGTACTGACTTCGCTCTCGCTGCCTGATCAGTGACCGAAGGGTCAGCCCACGGGTGCCTTCCCCGTGGTACCTGGCCTCATTAAGAAGGCTCACCGCCTAGTCCTCGTTCTAGGGACTCCGCGGGAAACTCATAGAACTGGGCTCGTCCACAGCTCGCTGGCGTGACTGTGGGAGCCAAGCAGAACAACAGCCAGCTGCGCCCGGAGAATGCCTGGTACGCCTCTCAAGGACGGGGGTTCGATTCCCCCCATCTCCACTCGCGAACAGGTGAAGTCTGTTCGCGAGGCGAACCGTGAGTTCGCTTCGTCATGCTGGTCCGGGGGCCCAGCCCCCGGAGCCCCGGGGAGAGTGGCGACGTCTGAGAGAGATGTGGCATCGGAGCGGTGCCACTCTTTTTTTGGGGCTTTGCCCCGTGCCCCCAGTTCTTCTCTATTTAGTGGGCTCTGGGTAAGAGCACGTCTCGATTCCGGGGGTCTGGCCTTCTCCTCTGCTGAAACTCGTCGGCCATGGTCGCCTTCGTTGCTTCCTCTCGTGGCTGACTTGGACGTTTTCTCATCGGCAAGATCCTGGGGAAACTCGATGCGAGAATGGGGCGGTGGCTGAAGGAATCACTGCCGGGGAACTCTTCGATCTTGATGATGAGGATCTCCTCGTGCTCCATGCGGACATGATCGAGGCGCTGCGTGCGTCAACGACTCAGATTGCTGCTCGCAGCGATGGGGGAGTGGTGCTCGTCGACGGCGGCGGACGATGGCTCCTCACCGCTGAATCCCTCGATGGGGGAGTGGCGCTTCTGCGGGCGGCGCTCGCGGATGGCTGGGAACGGCCCAGAACCGTCGTCGCCCATCGTCCTGGCTCCGTTGAAGCCGTCGAAGACGTCCTCGGGTTGGAAGCGGGGCATCAGTGCCACCAAGTCGTCTTCCTCGGTGAGGCGGTGCCGGCGCCGCCGCGCGATGATCTGCACTACTCCTGGCTCGGCGTCGAATACATCGACTTCGTCCACTCCACCTACTCGCTCGGGCTCGACCGCGACTACGTCGCCGAGCGCGTCGCCGCCGGGGCCGTCCTCGGCGCGTTCCTCGACGAAGGCGACGAACCTGCTGCCGAGCCGATCGGATACATGGGCATCCACGGCGAGGGCTCCATGGGCATGCTTGAAGTGCTCCCCGCCCACCGCCGCCAACACGTCGGCGAATCCCTCCAGTTGACCCTCACCAGCCTCCGGCTCGCCGGCGGCCACATCCCCTACGGCCAAGTCATCGTCGGCAACGACGCCTCCCTCGCCCTCCAGCGCAAGCTCGGGTTCACTATCTCCACCCCTGACGTCACCTGGATGCACCGCCCCAAGTGACCACCCTGTGCTAAACTTCCACAGCGGAATCTCGCTGCGGCGACGTCGCCTGAGGCTCCGTAACAACTGAACAAGGGGCTATGGCGCAGTTGGTAGCGCGCTTCGTTCGCAACGAAGAGGCCACGGGTTCGAATCCCGTTAGCTCCACTCGCGGACAGGCGAAGCCTGTTCGCGAGACTTTTGTCTTGTTTCACCACGGCCCGCTTCGTCGTATTCGACGGGGGCCGAGCCCCCGATCCCCACAGACGATTGAGGCGAGAGAAGTGGGAGCTTGCTAGTACTTCCGAGCCGATCGAAGTCTGTGATAGGCGACGGAGTCGCCGAACACGATGGAAGGGGGCGCGGTCGCTTCGCTCCGCTTTTCTGATCGGTTCGTGACAGGCTTCACAGACGCCGCTCGTGGATCCTCCAACGGAGAATAACGTGAACCGCGAGACCAGCCTTGGCACTGTCTCACAGCGGAACCTCGCGCAAAGCAGGACGAGCCATGGGGAAAGAATTGCGGGAATCGATGGCCGCCCACAGCCCGCGGCGTAGCGCACCGAGTGCCAGAGTGATCGTCCCCACCAACACTGCATCCGAACCGAGAGCGGAAACTTTGATTTCAGGCATGAGCGGGCATAACTCAGCCAGCCGAGAACTGAAGGACTCTAGGAAAAGATCGGCGCGTTGGGCATTCGGACCGCCGATGACCAACAGCTCCGGGTTGACGGCTAGCACCATCGCAGCGGCTCCTTCTGCCAGGGCTAAGCCGAAATCTGATAATGCCGCAGTCGCTGCTGGGTCGCCCGCTTCGGCGAGAGCGAAAATCTCTTCTCGGCTGGGCCGCGGCTGAGGCAGCACACTGGCGCCGTACTCCTCGTGTTCAAGTTCACGCCATCGCAGTTGGGGAAGCTCTCCAACCAGTCCACTGCCACCACGATGACCACGGTGCAATTCACTGTGAACGACCAAGGCAGCACCGGTGCGCGCACCGGAAAGGAGGTAGACGAAATCTGTTGCCTCGCCAGCGCATCCCTTGCTCATCTCAGCGACCGCGCCAAGGGCACTGTCACCTTCAACGAATACGGTTGCGGAAGTGATTTCGGCGAACGGGGCGACCAGGTCGACTCCGATCCAGTCAGGCATGCCAGAACCACCAAAGTGAACCACCGTTCCGTTATCAATAACCCCAGGGGAGCCGATACACACTGCCCACAACTCGTCAGGATTGATGCCAGCAAGCCCGAGTGCCTGGTCGAACACTCGAGTGGCCTCGGAAATACGGTCCGCGGCGGGTAATTCCTCGGTCACCGTGATTCTCAGCTTGGCCAAGATCTCGCCATCAACTCGACAGACCTCAGCGGAGACGTGGTGCGCGCCAATATCCACTCCAGCAAGGCAGCCGCAATCGGGAGCCAGGGAATAAATCGCAGCCGGTCGTCCCATCGTTCCGTTACGTTTCGAGGGAGCTTGAGCGGTCACCCAACCACAGGACAGGAGGTCGCCGAGCACTCCGTCGACAGCAGTTCGAGACAGACTCGTGACTGTTGCCAGTTCTGCGACGGTCATCGATCTGATCCACAGCTGCTCGAGCACCGCCATCGAATTGCGTCTTCGTAGATACGAGCGATCGCCGGTGCGAGCAAGTGGTTGTTCCATAGCGGTTGACAGGCTACCAAACGCGCATTATTATCCCAAGTTGTGTAAGTAAGTCTCCGCGAAAGAACTTGCTCACGGTCAACGGATACGCTGACGCGGTCTCGCTGACGATCCATTTTTCGGATACCACCGAGAGGTTTCGGCAATGAAGCCAACTCTGATGAAGGCGCCCCCGAACCGCGCCACGTGGCGCAGCTCAGATGTGCCGACTGCCCTGTTGTATTTAACCCCGGCGTTGCTCGGCTTCGCCGTGTTCTACGCTTGGCCGCTGTTCCGTGGTGTGCAGATCAGCCTCACGGACTGGAACCTTCTTTCCCCTGCCGAGTGGATCGGCGCCGCCAATTACCAAAAACTGTTCACCGATCCACTGTTCTGGAACGCGTTGAAGGTGACGGCGATCTACGTCGTGGTCAATATTGGATCCCAGATGATTCTCGGCCTGGGTATCGCAGTACTGATGCAGCGGCTGCGGATCGGCACGGGTACCCAATCGGCGATCCTCTTGCCGTGGCTGATTCCCAATGTCACGGTGGCGATTGTGACGCTGTTCATGCTTGATCCAAATGTGGGTTTCGTGAATGAGGTTTTGGATTATATTGGAGCGAGCACTCACTCCTTTTATGGAAATTCAGACTTAGCGATCTATACGATCGCTCTGGTCAACACTTGGCGAAACATGGGCTACACCGCTCTCCTGTTCTATGCCGGAATTCAGACTATCTCTCCCGATCTTTACGAGGCGGCAGCGCTTGATGGCGCCTCAGGCTGGCGCTCCTTTTGGTCAATCACGCTGCCGATGCTGCGCCCCATCACCGCATTGATCCTGGTCGTGTCAATGATCGGATCTTTCCAGATCTTTGACACCGTCTCCGTTGCGACCGATGGTGGCCCGGGGAACGCCACTCGGGTGATCTATTTCTACATCTATCAGAAATCTTTTGAGGAACTGAATATGGGCTATGGCGCGGCAATGGCTGTCGTGCTGTTTGCCCTCATCTTCACCTTCAGCCTGCTCCAACTGCGAGCGCTGCGAGCCACGGAATCGGATGTGAACTGATGAAAAACAAACCACGGATAACTGTCTCGCGCTTGATCGAACGGATCGTGCTTGTCTTCCTCTTACTCATCACAGTTTTCCCGTTCTTCTGGATGCTCCGTACCGCCTTCGTTGCGAACGCGAATATTTTCTCTGACTCGATGTCATTGATCCCAAAAGAGCCGACCATCGTCAACTTCAAACGCGTGCTCGGACTGTCCACCACTGAGGAAAGCTTGGCCGCTGGTGGCAACGGCCAGCAGTTGGATTTCTTCCTCTATCTTGGCAATTCACTGCTCTTCACCGCAGTGGTCGTGGCCTGCCAGGTCACATTCAGTGCTCTGGCCGCTTACACCTTCTCTCGACTACGTTTCCGAGGGCGGGACGCGTTGTTCACCGTCTTCCTGTCCGGGATGATGATCCCGCCGATCTTCTCGATGCTGCCGAACTTCGCTCTCGTGCGATCCCTGGGATGGATCGATTCATTTGCCGGCATCCTTGCCCCTTATTTACTGATCACCCCGTTCGCCATCTTTTTCTTACGCCAGTTCTTCCTTGGCATTTCCCGTGAGGTCGAAGAGGCCGCTCGAATCGACGGAGCCGGCCGGTTCCAGATACTGACCAGAATTGTTCTGCCGATGGCCTCCGGACCTCTCACCACACTGGCGATTATTCAGGCGGTCGGGGCCTGGAACGAATATATGTGGCCACAGCTGGTCGGCCGCGACGATTCAGTGAAACTGCTGAACGTCGCTGTGGCGGCTTTCGCCAAGTCTTCGCCGAACTCCCAACCAGACTGGGCAGGTTTGATGGCGGCAGCCTCACTCCAAGTCATTCCCATGTTGATACTGCTGATCATCTTCGGCAAGAAGATTGTCAGCTCGCTGGGTTTCTCCGGCGTGAAATAAAAGACCACTCACACAAGAAAGGCCAACTCTATGAAATTCAAGAAAACTGCTGCACTGCTCTCAGCGGCCGTTCTTTTAGTCGGTTGCTCCACTGGCGGCTCGGGCGGAGGTGAAAGCGGCGACGACGTCACTCTCACCTACTCATTATGGGATGAGAACCAGTTGCCAGCCTACCAATCCTGCACTGACGCTTTCACTGAAAAGACTGGGATCAAGGTCGAAATCACTCAGAGCGCCTGGGATGATTATTGGCAGAACATCACCACGGATCTCGTCACTGGAACCGCTCCTGATGTCATCACCGACCACGTGCAGTATTACCCTGAACTGGCCGACAATGGACAGCTCCTCGATATCAGCTCGTATGTCGAAGCTGATGGCATCGATCTCGACCAATACACAGGCGGCTTGGCTGATCTGTGGGTGAAAGACGGCGCCCGTTACGGACTGCCTCAGGACTGGGACACCGTCGCCCTGGTTTATAACGTTGCCGCTGCCGAAGCTGCTGGATATACCGCTGATGATTTCGCGAACTTGACGTGGAACCCGACGGATGGCGGCACGTTCGGCAAAGCGATCGCCCACATGTCGATCGACAAGAATGGGGTGCGCGGGGACGAACCTGGGTTCGATAAGAACAATGTTCAGACGTATGGCTGGACCTTGGAGACCGGCGGTGGGGTCGTCGGCCAGAGTCAGTGGTCGTGGAGCGCCCTGTCCACCGGCTTCGAATACCTGGATAAGAACCCGTTTGGCACGAAGTACCAGTTGGATGATCAACGACTGATCGACACCTTGACCTGGTGGCAGAACCAGATCGCAGCCGGCTATGTCGTGCCTCGGGAGCAAGCTGGTCAGCTTGGTCTCGTGCCGGAGATGGAGCAGAACATCGGCGCCATGGTTTCCGACGGCTCATGGCGGATCACCACCTGGGCTGAGTCCACCGCTCAGGAATTCGCTTTCGCTCCTCTGCCCGAAGGCCCTGAGGGACGAGTCACCATCATTAACGGCTTGGCCCCGTCGATCACGGCCAGCACGAAACATCCTGACGAGGCTTGGCAGCTGGTGAAATTCATCGGATCGACTGAATGCCAGAACCTCGTCGCCGACACCGGTGTCGTGTTCCCGGCGATCACCTCAGCTGCCGAACGTTCCGACGAGGTACGCACCAGTAAAGGGATCGACGCTCAGGTCTTCCTTGATGAGGCACTGGCCGAAGGTGGCACCGCGTATTACCCGATCACATTGCACGCCACTGAGGTGAATAACGAGGCTCAAGCTGTGATCGACGAGATTCAGGAGCTGAAGGTCACTCCGGCTGAGGCGCTCCCTGCTCTGAACGATCGGATCAACGCCATCCTGGAAGGCTGACTTTTTCTTCCTGGTGGATGGGCACTCCATCCACCAGGAAGATTTTCGCTCCAATCCTAAAGAGGAATGACATGACTATCACTTTCCCGAATGGCCTGGGTCTCAACGTCAATACCGCCGAACCGTGCGAAGGCGGCTGGCTGCTCCACGGCACGGACATCATCATCACCCACAACTATGGGGCCTGTGAGTTTTATCGCGAGGGCTGGAACTCCTGGTCGCCGAGCGGCTGGCGCAAACTTGACGATGAGCCTTTGCGCATTTACGGAAATCCGCACCGCCTCCTCACCGCCGATGATAGCGCGACCGATGACCCAGAACACCACCAAGGCAGCACTGTTGGCGCCCTAGCTTTCGACGATGGCCAGGTCCTCTTACTTGGCGCACTCGAACTTGGAGAACCGCTCGTCGGTGCTGATACCACCACCATGTGGGGGCGCAGCCTGACACCCGACGCCACCTGGTTCCTTGGAATCGGAGAAGAGACCGCGATATTCGGCCGTTATGCCGAACTCGTCGCTGAACGATTCCATCCGTCTCCGAACCGGTGTGGTCCGGTATTTTCCACGTGGTATTCCTGTTACGAGAACATCGACGAACAGTTAATCAGCGGCTTCCTCGACGAACTAGACGGATACGGATTCGACGTGTTCCAAATCGACGACGGCTGGGAGCAGATCGTCGGCGATTGGACAGCGAACGCAGGTTTCAAATCTGGGATGCGGGCGATGGCCGATCAGATACGTGCCCATCACATGCGCGCTGGCCTGTGGCTCTCTCCGTTCATCTGCCTCCCAGGCTCTCAGACGGTCGCCGAACACCCTGATTGGCTAGTCAAAGACGCCTCCGGCGAACCGTTGATCGCCGGCTACAACTGGGATTCCCATTATTACGCCCTTGACACCACCCTCAGCCCGGTGAAAGACCATCTGCATCATCTCTTCACCGGACTCGTCGATGACGGATTCGACTATTTCAAACTGGATTTCATGTATGCCGGGGCATTGCCTGGTGTCCGAAGCCAGGATCTACCCCGTGAACAGGTTTACCGTGAAGCGATCAGCCTGATCCGCGAGGCCACCGGCCCCGATTGTTTCCTGCTGGGTAGTGGCGTGCCGATGCTCGCCTCCGTTGGCATCGTCGACGCCGCCCGCGTTGGACCAGACGTCGCACCGTATTGGGATAACACGGAACGTGATCGAGATCCGAGTGGCGCAGGTGCGCTGAACAGCCTCGCGAACAGTGCCGCACGCACCTGGATGAGGCACTGGTTCATCCCTGATCCGGACGTGGTCTTCTTCCGTTCTCGGCGCTCCTTGCTCGATGAACGTTCATCCCAAGCCTTGCGCGACATGGCCATGATTTGCGGTTTCTCTTCCACATCAGACCCCATTTCTTGGCTTGATCCGACCGAGCAGGACCAGTTGCGCGCCTTCCTGTCAGCTACCCCACAAGTCACCAGACTGGGACGTTACCGTTACCAGATTGATGATCGGAACGTAGATTTTGCTCCTCTGCTGCACGCCGGACGGGCAGAGATGGAGGCCTTGCTCGTCAAATGAGAAAAGTGACGTGGCGCTGAAGCCATCCTTGCGTCACTGCATTCTTGGATAAAACGATCAGCCGACTGATCGAAATATCCATACGTATGCGATCTGCCTGGCGACGTCCCGCTGCTTTTGTGCAAGCCTTGGGGTGTGGAACTCATCGAACTCACCGCTGGTGACTGCGCAGATGCCGTTGCCCTATGGGACAAAGTCGGGCTGACGCGGCCGTGGAACGACCCGGTCGCCGATTTCACGCGTGCGATCAATGGACCGTCGTCGACCGTGCTCGGGTTGCGCGACGACGACGGCGCAGTGGTGGGCACGGCGATGGTCGGGCACGACGGCCATCGGGGGTGGGTTTACTATCTCGCTGTCGCGCCCCGTCTGCGGTCCGCTGGGTGGGGCCGTGCGCTCATGGAAGCCTGTGAGCACTGGGTCGTTGCACAGGGCGTCCCGAAGATTCAGCTCATGGTCAGAACCAGCAATGAGAGCGTTCTTGGTTTCTATGACGCGCTTGGTTACGAGCGCCAGGACACCGTCGTTCTCGGTCGACGTCTTGACGGAGCGGTGTCGTCGTGAACTTCCCCGTGAATAGAGGTGGACGCATGTTCTCGGTGGCCGCCTCCGATGGGGTGGTCACGCGCGTCGTGGAGCAGGGTTCGGGCCCGGTCATCCTCATCTGCCACGAGGGTTTCGACGATGGGTCGTCGTATGCCGCAGTGGCGAGGCTTCTGGCCAGGAAATACCGAGTTCTCCGGTTCTGTCGGCGGCCTTACCGCACGGACCTTCCTGATGGCGCCGATCGGTCGGTGGCGGCACAGGTGTCCGACATCGAAGCCATCGTGGACGCTGTGCCTGGGGAACCGATCATCGTGGGTCACTCCTCTGGCGGCAACCTCGCGCTGGAGGCTTTGGCGGCGATGCCGGGCCGGTTCTCCGGCGGGATTCTCTACGAGCCGTGCCTTGCGCCGGCCCTCGACCCCGTTCCCACGCAGGCGGCGAAAGATGCTTTCTTATCCGGTCACGTGGACGAGGCGTGGCGGACGTTCTTCCGCGCCAACATCGGCAACTCTTCGCTTTACACCTGGTTGTTCAGCAGTTGCCTGATCTGGCCGCACTACCGTCGTCTCGTCGAGGGGCTGGTTCTCTTCGACGGGGCGGGCATTGAGGCTCGGGGCGATCGACGTGCCGTGTTCTTCACCATCACGGCGCCGGTCGGCTTCATCGGTGGGGCGATGAGTCCGCCCCGACATGCCGCGTGGATTGACGAACTGGCCGGTCGTCTCAAGCACGTCGAACGGGTCACGATCTCCGCTGTCGGGCACAACGCCCACTACTTCCGACCCTTCACATTGGCTCGGCTCATCGACCAATTCGCTCTGAAGTGCCTCGGATAGCGCAAGTTGTCGATTGACAAGGATCAGTTCGTTGCAAAATGCTCTGCGCATAGCCCGACCTGCATGCCCTCCTCGTTACCGAGGTGGTTGTCACAACGGATGCAGCTTATGCCTCGGAAGATGACGCTCGGTTGATCGGGATCCGCGTCGACCGGAAGTGTGCCGTAAAGATAAGAAAACCGCGTGGCCAGGCGGGGATGCCGTCGTCCTAGCATCCGATGCACCTCAGCTGGGGTACGGCCGGGGTTCTTCTGTATCTGCGAGAGCAACTCAACAGATTCACGGTATGCGTCCTCGGAGAATCTTTGGGCCATAAAGTGGTCTGCGTTGACTGCATTCATTCCATGCGCTGCGAGGTCATCGAAGTCGAAATCATCCACGTCGGTCGTGATGAGATACCTGGCTCCAGCCTTAATGGCATCGGCGATGACTTGACGATCTTTCACTGACCTCGTCTTCAACCCGCGCGTGGTTCGCGCCGTGGGAGATAACTCTGACTTCAGGATCGTCGTGCGAACCGTGGAGGTTTTCGTCGAATCGCCACGGGCGTGACGATCAGCTTCCTCCTCCACATGGGACGACCATGTCCACCTCATGCCATCGGCGCCTGCGCCGGTGATGAGAATCGTTCGGGTGACCGGCGTCGCCAGGGTGTTAGCGTCGATGAAGAGGACGGTTCGCTCACTCATCGAACAGGTCTGCCGCGATCTCGTCGGCGCTTGCCTGAGCCATGCGGAACATCAACTCGCGCCGGAAACGCTCAAACTCGGGCAGCGTGATGCGGTTGTGGGTGCCGACTTTGGTGACCGCCAGCTCGCCTGCCGCGATGCGGCGACGCACCGTCGTGCGCGACATCCCAAGGCGTCTGCCGACCTCGGCGGGGCTGAGCATCTCGACACGTGCCGATAGATCAACGACCTCACCCTTTTCTCGGGCGGTTTCAAAGAAGGCCCTCAGACGAGCCCAGCCGTCATCCGTCAGGTGTCGAGGATCCAGAGTCATCGTGTCACTCACACTCACAGTATACCCGAGCACGGCCACATAAGAGACGTTAAGCGGCCACATGAACTATGCGGAAGCTGCGATCAACAAAATGGGAGTTCTTTCACGACCGTGAGGAGAGCGAACGCGGTGAAAAATCTCTAGAGTGGCATTGCCAAGGTTTTGAACAGGGAATGCTGCCACGAAGTCACGGCACGGGCATAGAAGCCTTGTCGTTGAGTTGTGATGAATGAGGTGGGTTCCCGGGATGGTGGTGATGTCATGAGCACGTCGACAGAACTCGATCGTCGATCCGAGCAGTCCGTGGAGGGCGCTCCCAGTAAAGCCAAAGCTGCGGTTGTTCGCCCGCTTAACGATCAGGTTTTCAAGAAAGATGGTGCGTTGCGTGAGGACCGGCTGGGGCGGAATGAGTTGGCGCAACAAATCGCTGGGATCATTGGCGCGGTCGAGCCCCCTTTCACCGCCGCTGTGTACGGGTCGTGGGGTGAGGGGAAGACTCACCTGCTGCATAACGTCAAACAGAGGGTCGATGCTGACGATGATTTCTATACGGTCTGGTTCGACTTGTGGGAGCACCAGTTCGACGTCAATCCCGTTGTCGCGATGCTCCAAACGGCGCAGGAAGTGCGGCGAAGCTCGGGAGCCATGAACTGGAATGAGATCGCTCATCGTGTCAAGGAGGTCACGGCTGCCCTTCTGTGGACTGCCGCCGATGTGTTGACACCTAGTGTTGTATTCAGTGGCCTTGACCCCGCAGCCGAGCTCAAACTGGACGGTAACGCGATCAGCCAGGCATGGCAGAGGAATCGTCATGATCAGCTTCAGGCTCGCATGCGCGTCCAAGAAGACCAGGTCAAGCTTCAGGCTCTGTTCAAGGACGCCTTGGACTCCCTGGCTGGCGGCCGAAAGATTGTGTTCTTCATCGATGATCTTGACAGGTGTCTGCCGGAGCGCATCGTCGATCTGCTGGAGAAAATCAAGCTGTACATGTGTCACCCGAAATGTGTCTTCATGCTGGCCATCGATCCGCAAGCGGTGGTCCAGGCCATTGATCAGGTGAAGGAATACAAAAATCTCGGGATCGCGGAGCATTATCTGGAAAAGATGGTGCAAGTGGCTTTCGACTTGCCCTTGGTCGCGAGTGGTAAGAAAGAGACATTCATTCGGAAAATGCTCTGCGACGCGGCCAATCGATTCCCCGACATTCCGACGCTTACCGACGAGGAAATCGAAGTTATCGTGCCCATGTGGCGGGCCGCCTTTGAGGATTCTGAGGTCGACGCCACGACGCGGTTGATGATCCGCACGATCAACACGTTCGTCATCGACCACGCGGTCGCGATGGGGCAATCAGCACCTATTCAACATGAGACTCCCGTTAAGTATGATTTTCCCAACAGGCTCGAAGGATACGATCCGAGGGTCGCGGCTGTCCTCGCTGCTATGAAGACGTGTTACCGAGATGTCTACGCCGGATTGCGGAGCAACCATGACAAGAGAGCCGAGCGCTTGGCATACCTGCTCAACGGTCCACAGAAAGACCCCGACGATCCAACAAAAGTAGACTTACGTCGAGACGATATCGACGGAATTTTCGGCGGGAGAGGAGATGGGTTTCTCCAGGAGGTCCGACGTGTGGGTCTGAACGTGAGTGGGCAGGCGGCTGAGACGCATTTCAAACTTGCGGGTTCCTCCGGTGCGGCACCGCTGGTTGATTCGGCGGAGTCGTTCTCATCGCGGATCCCTCGTTCAAGTGGAAGCGCCTTGGATCTGGTCGAGTTCGAAGAGCGTACCCCCTCCTCTGCCGAGAATGTCGCCGAGCAACAGAGATTGATCAGATATGGAGCGAAATCAGTCTCGCTCAGCGGCTACGAGTGGCGGGTGTTGGTGGGACCGGAAGAAGGCCACGGACGCGCACTCCTCCTTTCCGATCGCATCGTCGGAAAAGGGCCCTATAACAGAGAACAGGTCGATGTGACTTGGGAGACATGCGATCTGCGCCGCTGGCTCAACGGTCAGTTCATGGCGTCTTTAGGTCGACCGATGTGGGAACAGGTGGAGGAGGGCCCGGTTGAGAATCCGGATAATCCGTTCTTCGGAACGCCGGGAGGCCGTGCGACAAGTGATCGTGCCTTTCTGTTGAGCCTGGAGGAAATGATGCGATATCTGGCCGGACAACAGAAACCGAATTGGGGCACAATCGGAAGACAAGATTTTCGTAGTGGTCAATTAATTGCTCTTACCGAAGACAATAACAAATCGTGGTGGTGGTTGCGTTCCCCGGGGCGCAACCCGGGCGGTGCCTCCTTCGTCTTCGCCGTCGGCCTCGTGCTCGTCGACGCCTCCACGCACGTCTCGTCCGCGTCGGGCGGCGTGCGCCCCGCTTTGTGGTTGAATGTTTAATCCCCGGCGGCGGAGCCGCCGACAACTTTCGATGTGCTGAACAGGTGGTGTGTGCTACCTGACCACGGATGGCGGCTAGCGAAGAGTTGTGATCGGATGCCGGATAACGGTTCTCATCTTCTCCGGCGTGGACTTTCTCGGGTCGCTGAGATAGATCTCGTGGTGCCGGCGATGAGCGCCGATGTCCGTCGTGTGCCCCGATTCTTCAATGAATGCGGTCAATGTCCGCACGGTGGAGAGCTCGGTGTCGTAGGGGCCGATGTGCATCACGTGGGCGCATAATCCTTCGGTGAATGTCCACAGATAGGCCTTCGATAAGTCTAGGCCCGGTTTCTTCTTGGAGAGGGTTTCTTTCGCCCACGCGAACACGCTGTCGGTGACGAATTCCGGTTGGCGGATGGCTGAAGTCCAGGTGAAGGTGCTCTTGTCGGCGATCGGTCGGTCCCCGCGAAAAGTGTCGTCATCGACGTTCCAGAATCCTTCGAGGGGAGCCACAACGTAGTCGAAGTATCCTTCGGGAGCATCACCGCTCTTGGGGCTCATTTTGATCGTGTATGACAATCCGTACAGCGCTTCTACGGCCGCTTGGTAGTCGGGCGAGGTGTTGGGATCGCCGTGGCCGTCGACGGCGATGAAGGTCATCTCTGGAACGTCGATGAGGGAAGGCGTCAGGCCTGGTCGATACAGCTCTTTTTGCGTTTTCTTGTAATCCAGCGGCATGGGGCACGTCCTTGAATCTGGGGTGGATGCGAGAAAGAGGGGAGTACTGAGCGGCCAAGCCGGCCGGGTGAGAGTTCGAGCGTGATCTCTCACCCGGGCGCGGCGGTCAGCCGAGGATCTGCGGGAGTTCCCTCTCCTCGCCGAGGACGTGCTTGGCGAGGAATGCCAGGTTGACCTCGTACCAAATCTTCGCGTGCTGCGGTGTGAGGACCCAGTGGTTCTCGTCGGGGAAGTAGAGGAACTGGTGGGGGCTGACGCCGTCGTCGCCGATGGGCAGCCCGGAGGCGGTGTTCAGTTCATACCAGAGGCGAAGCCCCTCGCCGATGGGGACGCGGTAGTCCCTGTCGCCATGGATGACGAGCATGGGGGTGGTGATCTGCCCGACGTGCTTGTGGGGTGTGTTCTCCTCAGCCATCTCGGTGGTCATCTCGTTGGCCCAGTAGGTCGCGTCGTCGGTCGTGGGGCCGAATTGGTCGAGGGCCCACAGGGAGGCGTGGGTGACGACCGCCTTGAAGCGGTCGGTGTGCCCGGCCACCCAGTTGGCCATGTAGCCGCCGAAGCTGCCGCCCATCGCGGCGGTGCGCGTCTCGTCGATGTCGTCGCGCGCCTCGACGGCGTCGGTCAACGCCATGAGGTCGGTGTAGGGCTCTTTGCCCCAACGACCCCAGCCGCGGGCGATGAAATCCTGGCCATAGCCGGTGGAGAGAGCCGGGTCGGGCAGCAGCACCGCGTAGCCCGCCGCGACGAGGATCCACGGGCACCAGCGCCACGACCAGGCGTTCCACGAGCTCAGCGGGCCGCCGTGGATCCACAGGAGGAGGGGGTGCTTTCCGCCGTCGGGGGCGTCTTCGGGCAATGCCAGCCAGCCGCGCACGCGTGTGCCGTCGGATGATTGTGTCTCCACCTCTTCGAGACGGCCCGGCAGTTTCAGCGCCGGGGCTGGCCCGGGCAAGGCTGTTGCCTCGACGGGCGTCCGTTCACCGGGAGCGCCGGAGGCGATGAAGGCCGCCAGGTCGATCCGCACGGGTTCATTCGGGGCCAGGTAGGAACTGCGCAGGGCGTAGAGCGTCGCGCCGTCCGGGGAGACGACGACGTCGCTGAACGTCGCGGCATCCGTCGTCACACGCTCGACCGTCACCTCGTCGTCCGCTGTCGCCCCGAAGATCATGAGGAAGACGGGGCAGCGCCCATCCTCATCCGCCGTCACCACAAGACCGCTGCCATCGGGGAGCCACACCTGGCTGGCGGCCCAACGGTCCCAGTCGTCCGCCAGTCGTCGCGGGTCCGGCTCACCTTCGAGAGACACGAGACCCAATCGCACCGTGGGGGGAGTGGTGGGCGAGGTCTTCGTCGCGATGGCGTACGCCACCGATGTGCCGTCCGGGCTCACCGCCGGATCGACCGAGTCGGCCGTCGGATCGTCCACGAGAGTCCGCCGCTCACCGGTCGCCATGTCGATCGCCACGAGGATCGAACGGCGTGACGCCTTCTCGTCGGCGACATCCCAACTCGTCACGAGTGTGGAGCCATCCGGGGTCAACTCTGCGTCCTCGAATTGAAGGTGGAAGCCGGGGCCAGTCAGCTGCTTCAACTCCGCCGGGGCGCCGTCGGATTCCTTCACGGTGAATCGTCGCGTCTCAGCCGGGCCGAGATCATGATCCCAATAACGCACCGGATAGGTGGTGTGAAGGATCGCACCGACCTTGTTGTCTTTGCGCGATTTGCGGATCTCCTCATCTTGTTCGAGGTTCTCAGCCGACGGCATGACCTGGCTCGTCACGGTGACGACGTTCGCCTCACGCGCCGTCACCACACCGCCGATACCACCGGGGGCGCTCACGACGACCTCGGCCTCCCCACCGGCTGCCGGAAGACGCCACAGGGACGAGACCTCGTCGTCCTCCTTGACGTCCGGGTTTGGACGGGCTGAGGTGAACAACAGATCACCGTTTATTGTGAAAACCGGGGCGGCCTCACCCTTCGCCGAGCGTGTCAACCGCCGCGCCGGGGCCTGGCCCGTCGGATCGACCTCCCACAACGCGGTGCGCCACGCGGTCGCCTCAGGATCGAGGGACTGCACGGAGGCCACGAGCCGGCTGCCATCGGGGGAGAGCGCCAATCCGCTCACGCGAGGCACTGCGTTGTAGGCGTCGAGGTCGTGGAACGGGGTAGCGGGGGCGGGGGTCTGCTGCTTTGCAGAGGTGTTTTCAGTCACCGTCTATCCCTACCACGAGCGCATCGGTAATGCCGTACCAGTGGGTAGTGCCTCTTGATCGAGATGATTAGGCGATCATCTGCGGTCGGCCTTCACGGGCTACTCAAAGTCGGGTGATACGCGGTGTGGCTAGGGTGAACACGGGCTGAAACCTGGTGAACTTGGTGTTTCGAGTTCCAGTTACACCGTGAAGGTTTCAGCCCGCTATGCCATCCTCTCTCACCACCCCCACTTCGCGCCACCCGCAAGCCCCCAACGCCGTTGATCTTGATTCTCTTCGCGCTGTCGCCAACCAAGTTCCTGACCCGCGTGATCCTCGTGGCGTCCGCTACCGGCTTTCCGACATCATCATGATCGCTTTGTGGGCGGTGGCCTGCGGACAGCGCTCGATCCAGGCGATCTTTGACTGGGCGAACGCCCATACCGACCTCCTGGCTGAACGTGACCTGAAATGCCCGTCGATGGAGACCATCCGACGCGTTTTGGCATTGATCGACGGCGACACCTTCGACGCCCTTTTCGGATCCTGGGCCCTGGACCAGGAACGATCCTCGACCAGCGTTGTCATCGTTGTCGCGATCGACGGCAAAGAAGTCCGGGGAGCCAAAACCAATGGTTGCGACCGTGTCCATCTCCTGGGTGCCGCCACCCACACCGGAGCGGTCAGCGGCCAGGTCTCCGTCTCCGCGAAAACAAACAAAATCCCTTGTCTTGAGGGTCTTCTCGACCAGATCGGCGACATCGACGGAGTGGTGGTCACTCTCGATGCTTTGCACACCCACGCCGCCTCCGCAGCCCTGATCGCCGACCGAGGAGCCTGGTGGGTGTTTCAGCTGAAAGGAAACCAGCCGACCGTTTTGGACCAGGTCAAACATTTGCCCTGGGAAGACGCCAGCCTCCACCGTGAACCCGACCAGCATCACGGTTTGCTCACCTGGCGCCATCACCGCATCCTGCGATTTCCCGACGGGGAGATCTGCTTCCCCGGCGCCCGACAGGCCATCAAGCTGAGACGCACCCGCATCCGCATCGACGGAACGAAAACCTGGGAAGAGGTGTTTGTCATCACGAAT
>JAISHO010000028.1 GCA_031262485.1 Propionibacteriaceae bacterium | reverse complement strand
CCAATCGGTAGCGGACGCCACGGGGATCACGCGGGTCAGGAACTTGGTTGGCGACAGCGCGAAGAGAGTCAAGATCAACGGTGTTGGGGGCTTGCGGGTGGCGCGAAGTGGGGGTGGTGAGAGAGGATGGCATAGCGGGCTGAAACCTTCATGGTGGAACTGGAACTCGAAACACCAAGTTCACCAGGTTTCAGCCCGTGTTTACGCTAGCCACACCGCGTATCACCCGACTTTGAGTAGCCCGTGGCAGGAGATATAGAACATGGAACCCTTCATCCCTTGGTCGCCCCGGCGGTGAAGCCGGTGACGATGTATTTCTGGGTGAACAGGGCGATGACCATGATGGGGATGGTGACGACGACGCTGGCGGCCATGAGGCCGCCCCAGTCGATGGAGGCGTAGCCGATGAAGTCGAAGATCGCCACGGGGAGTGTCTTGGTGCCGGAACTGGAGAGCACAAGGGCGAACATGAAGTTGTTCCAGGAGAAGATGAAGGAGAGGATCGTCGCGGTGGCGATGCCGGGGGCGGAGAGGGGCAGTGTGATGCGCAGGAAGGCGCCGATGGGGGTGAGTCCGTCGACTTGCCCGGATTCCTCCAACTCCTCCGGCAGCTGCTCGAAGAAACTCATCATGATGTAGACGATGAGAGGGAGGGCGACGAACATGTGCGCGAGGATGAGCACGGAATACCCGCCGACCATGCGCAGGCTGGAGAACACGTAATACCACGGGATCAAGAGAGAGACGCCGGGGATGACGCGGGCCAGCAGCACGAGGTTGGCGCTGCGGCGCATGACGAACCTGGCCATGGCGTAGGCGGCGGGGATGCCGAGGACGAGCGAGAGCGCCGTCGAGACGGCGGCGATGACGAAGCTGTTCCAGATATACAGCCCGTAGTTGGCTTGCCCGAAGACGGTCTCGTAGTTCGCCAACGTCGGAGAGAAGACGAAGGTTTTGGCCGAGTCGTAGATGTCGACGTTGAGCTTGAGGGAGGCGAGGATCATCCACACGATCGGCCCGAGGAAGACGAGCAGGATGACGGCGATGGCCACACCGCGCAGCACACTGACGGAACGACGATGGGTCATGAGGCCACCTTCCGCCGGGTCGTCAACAAGGCGACGATGAGCATGATGATGATGAAGAAGAGGATGAGCACCGTCGAGGCGGTGCCGTAATCGAAGTAGTCGAAGCTGAGCCCGTAGGCGTAGACGTTGAGGGTTTCGACCTCGTGGAAGGATCCGCCGCCCTTGCCCTTGGTGGCGTAGAGGATGTCGAAGGTCTTGAGCGCATCGATGGCGCGCAACAAGACGGCCGCGATCGCCGTCGGCATGAGCATCGGCAGTGTCACCCACCAGAACTGTTTCCAGCCGGAGGCGCCGTCGACTTTGGCCGCCTCATGCGGCTCCTCCGGCAGGGACGTCAACCCGGCCAGGAGGATCAACACCACCATGGGCGTCCACTGCCACACGTCGACGAAGATGAGCGTCGGCAACGCCATCGTCTCGGAGGCCAACCAGGGGTAGGGGCCCAACCCGATCTGGCTCAAGAGATAGTTGGCGAAGCCGATGTTGGGGTCGAAGATGAGACGCCACATCATGCCGATCGCCACCGGGGTGGCGACGAGCGGCAGGATGACGGCGATGCGCACCCACTTCTCGCCCTTGAACGGCTTCCACAACAACAGGGCGATGAGCATGCCGAAGATGAGTTCGAGGACGAGGGCGCCGATGGTGAAGTAGGCCGTCCGGCCCACCGCCGGCCAGAAACGCTCGGTGTCCGTCAGGACGGAGGTGTAGTTTTCCGCGCCGACGAAGTTCTTCGCCCGGCTGACCGATCCCGCCGAATCCGTCACGGACAAGTAGAGAGTCCAGACGAGCGGGAAGACGATGAGCACGGTGACGAACGCCATCGCCGGCGCGGCGAACACCCACATGCGGTGGCGGTTGACCCAGCGGGACAACCGCTCCGCAGTGGAGGCCGTCGGGGCCGTTGACGTGTGCGAGGAAACGGCGGAGGGCACAGCTGGGCCGATCAGGCGTCGGATTCGAGGAAGGATTCGAAGGAGGTCTGCGCCTTGGCCGCTTCGGCCGCGACGTCGCCTCCGGTGATGCCGACGACGATGGGCATGCCGACGATCTCACGCGCCTCGGCCACCCGCACGACGACGGGACGGTCATGGCCCACCCCGTTCTCCGCTGAAACGGCGATCGCCTCGGCCAAGTCGGCCGGGTAGGTGGCGATGCCCTCCGGGTCGTCCCACACCGACGTCCGCGCCGAGGGGACGCCCTCCTGCTGGATCGTCATGCTCATCTCTTTGCTCGTGGCCCACTCGATGAACTTCCAGGCGTTGTCGGCGTTCTCCGAGGCGGCGTTGACGCCGAGAGCCCACGAGGGGATGTTGTAGGGCTTCGACCCGGCGGGGCCGGCCGGCAGCGGCGCGAAGCCAACCTTGTCGTAGACCTTCGACTCGGTCGTGTCGGTGGCGTTCTTGTAGAGCGAATCCGCTTCGGTGTAGAAAGCGGCGTTGCCCTGGGTGAAGACGGCCATGGCGTCGGGCCAGCTCATGTCGGTCGAGAGGTTCTCGGGGCCGTAGTCGTGGAGCAGACCGGAATACATCTCATAGGCCGCGATCGCCTCAGGCGTGTCGACGCTCGCCTTGCCCGACGAGTCGACCCAGTCGCCGCCGTAGGAGTAGAGGAAGCTGGAGAACTGGGTGACGGCCGCTGAGACGTTCGTGCGCGCGACGAACCCGGCGATCTCCGGGTGAGCCTCGTGGATCGCCTTGGCGGCGGCCTCCAACTCCTCCATCGTCGTCGGCACGCTCAGCCCGACCTCGGCCAGTAGATCGGTGCGGTAATACAACACCTCACGCTCGGTGATGATCGGCACCCCGGTGATCGTGCCGTCGACCGTCGTCGCCTCGACCGGCCCGGGTTGGAAATCCGACCAATCCCACTCGGCGTTCGATTCGACCCGATCGCCCAGATCGGCCAACCAGCCGTTGCCGGCGAACAATTTGCCCTCTTGCAAGGGGCGATACATCATGACGTCGATCTCGTCGGTGCCGGCGTTGAGCTTGGTGTTGTATTGGGCGGAGAGCTGATCCTCGCCCAGCTGCGTCAACTCGATCGTCAGCCCGGAGCTGGCCTCGAAATCGGGGATGGCGGCTTTGATCTCGTCGGTCCACACGTGGTTGGCCAGGGTGACGCGCAAGGTCGTCGAGCCCTCACCGCCACCGCTGCCACTGGAACAACCGGCGGCGCCGGCGAGAACGAGTCCGGCCGCCAGCGCGACGGCGGCGGTGCGGCGTGAGAACGGATGGGTCATGGGAGTCCTCCTTGACTACGCGGAGTGAGTGGGGGTGTGTTTCATGGGGTTTCGCTGGAGAGAGAACGGACGGGGGGAGGGGCCGATCCGCCCTGGCGGGGCGGCGGCAGTGCGGTCAGCCGGGCCAGAGCTGGAGGCCGCCGTCGGCCCGCAGCACTTGCCCGGTGACATAGGTGGATTCTGGCCCGGCCAGGAAGGCGACGGCGTCGGCGATCTCGTCGGGGCGCCCGTAGCGCTCCAAGCCGGTGGCGGCGAGGCGGTCGTCGTCGAGGGCACGGCTGGCTTTGAACCGCTCGGTCAGCGTGTCGCCGGGGGCGACGACGTTGGCCCGGACGTTGAAGGGGCGCGCCTGGGCGGCCAGGCAGCGGGTGTATTCGTGCAAGGCGGCCTTGGCCGAGGCGTAGATCGCCCCACCGGCCGAACCGGTCATGGCGGCGATCGAGCCGATGGTGACGACGGAGCCGTCGCGCCGCTCCATCATTCCCGGGACGACGCTGGAACACACGTTGACGGCGGTGGTGAAGTTGCGTTCCCAGATGACGCGGACCTCGGCGGCTGGCAGGAAGAGCGCGTCGTTGCCGTGCTGGATCTTCCCGGCGTGGGGCGCCCGCGCCCCGGCTGAGCCGATGTCGCCCCCGGCGGCGTGGACGAGGACGTCGACCGGCCCGACGACCTCCTCGATCTCGGCGACGAGCCCGGCGACGACCGTCTCGTCGGTCAGATCGCCGACCACCGCATGGACGGGTGAGCCCGTCTCCTCGGCCAATCGACCGGCCAGCGAGGCCAAGTCGGCGCCCTCGCCGAAGACGTCGGGGGAATCGGCGGTCGAGCCATGGAGGACGACGGTCGCGCCGAGGGAGGCGAGCCGCCGGGCGACAGCCAAGCCGATGCCCCGGCTCGAGCCGGTGACCCACGCGGTCCGCTCGCTCCAGAACATCATCGCCAGCCTCCTTGCTTTCACGCGACCTCTGACCTCAGCGTCACTATGCTGAGTCTGAGATCAGAATAATATGATTATTCAGACCCATGTCAACCGTTTGATGCTTTCGTCTCTCTCGAGGAGGTCCCCATGCTCATCGATCTGACGGGAAAAGTGGCGATCGTGACGGGGGCCGCCCGAGGAATCGGCCGCACGATCGCCGACCGTCTCCTCGCCGAAGGCGTCGCCGTCGAAGCCTGGGACGCCCGCTGGCCCGACGCCGCCGAGACCGGCCCATCGGCTCTCCGCACGGGCGCGTCCGCCGCGTCGTCTCCCCACGCTCGTTCAAGCGATGACGGCGGCGAATTGATCCCCAGCGTCGTCGATGTGACCGACGGCGCCGCCGTCGCCCGCGCCGTCGAAGCCGCCCGGGAGCGTCATGGTCGCGTCGACATCCTCGTCAACAATGCCGGCATCACCATCGAGGCGCCCGTGGAAGAAATGGCGGAGGCGGACTGGGCGCGCGTCATTGACGTCAACCTCACCGGCGTCTTCACCGTCTGCCGCGCCGTCGCCCCCCTCATGCGCGAACAGGCGGCGGGGCGGATCATCAACGCCTCCTCCTTCGCCGCCATCATTCCCTCGATCGGCGGCGCCGCCTACGCCGCCTCGAAAGCCGGGGTCGTCTCCCTGACGCGGGTGCTGGCCAGCGAACTGGGCCCCTGGGGAGTGACGGTCAACGCCTACGCGCCCGGCATGGTGCCCAGCGACATCAACCACTTCACCGAACGGCCGGCCGTCGAACAAGCCGCCCTCCTCGACACCTTGAGTCTGCGACGGTGGGAGGAGGCCGACGACGTCGCCGACCTCGTCTGCTTCCTCGCCAGCGACCAGGCGAAATACATCACCGGCAGCCTCATCGACGTCAGCGGCGGGAAATTCGCCACCCAACGCCCCCACCTCGCCCATCGCGCTGCGACGACCGCCGGTCCTTCGGGCGCGGATCGCACGGCCTCGGACGGCGCGCCACCTCTCGCCGACGCCGCCCTCTCCGCTCGCCTCTCCGCCACCGACCCCTCCACGCCGGCATGAACGATCTCGTCGCCCCGGCCTACCCGCTCTTCCCGCCGGGCACCTCGCTCACCTCTCCACTCGGCGGCGGGCTGACCGGCCAGGTCGTCGAGGACCTCGGCCAACGCATCGTCGACGGGCGCCTGCCCGAGGGTGAGGCGCTCATCGCCGAACGCGTCGGCGAATCCTTCCGGGTCTCACGCGGCGTCGTGAGGGAGGCCTTCCGCACCTTGAGCTCGCTCGGGCTCATCGAGGCGCGCCAACGGGTCGGCACCCATGTGACGCCCCGGGAACGCTGGAACATGCTCCACCCGGCCGTCATCCTCTGGCGCGGCCGAGGCCCGGACTACCTCGTTCAGCAGAAAGAATTGCTTGAGGTGCGTCTCGGGGTCGAGCCGGTGGCCGCCGCCCTAGCCGCCGAACGGGCCGCCGTCGGCGACCTGGCCCGCTTGAGCGAGTTGGCCGCCGAGATGCGCGATTGTCTGGAGCGCGGCGACATGCCGGGTCACTTCCGGGCCGACAGCGCCTTCCACCGCTGGATCCTCGAACGGTCCGCCAATAGTGTGCTCGCCCGTTTGGCTGGAACCGTCGAGGCCGCCCTCTACGTGCGCGGCGTCTCGCCGCGGCCGGGCTTGACGAACGTCCACCTCGAGTCGATCGGCTGGCATGAGGCCGTCGCCCTCGCCATCGGCCACCGAGACGCCGCCGGGGCCTCGGACGCGGCTGCCGCCATCATCACCCACACCCTCGCGGAATTCGGGCGAGAAGTCGCCTGGGCCTGACCGCCGACACCCCGCCGTGGCAGGGGGTGAAGCGCCCCGCCCTGGGCTCGCGGTGGGATACGACGAGCCCACCGGTCACGAACTGGAACGCACCGCCAAATCGGGTGTGATGAGGTGGCGGCCGGCGAACGAGCCGGGGGGCAGCATGGCCGCTTCGAGGACGGCCCGGGCCACCGTGGCCGGGGCCGGCCCGATGGTGGTGAGCTGGGGGACGGAATAGGCGGATTCGGCGACATCGTCGAAACCGACGACGGCGACGTCGCCCGGCACTGTGAGCCCATGGAGGGCGAGGGTGTGAATGGCCCCGAAGGCGAGGGTGTCGTTGAAGCAGAAGAGGCCGTCGAAGGGGACCTCTCTCCTGATGAGGTCGGTGACGGCTTGCGAGCCGTCGAAGCGGTTGAAGAAAGTGACCGGTCGCACGAGCTGCTCGTCGAGAGGAATTCCGGCGTCACGGTGGGCGGCCTGGTAGCCCTCGAGGCGTTGCCGGGCAGTGACGTTGGGTTCGTCTTCCTGCCAGCCGATGGCGGCGATCCGACGCCGTCCCCGGGATAGCAGATGTGCGGTGGCGAGACGGGCGGCCTCCGCGTTGGGGATGATGACATGGGCCCACGGCCCCGGTCCGAAAACGGTGGCTTGTTCCCCGAGGAGGAGGACGGGGGTGTCGGAGTGCCGGGCTGCGAGGTCCGATTCGCGCAGACCGAGGGGGGAGATGATGAGCAGGTCGAGACGGGGTAGGCCCACGCCTTCGCAGACGCGCCGTTCCGCCTCGGCCGCTCCGTCGGTTTGTGTGATGACGGTGAGGTGGCCATGCCGTTCCGCCTCTTTGACGATGTGGGCGGCCAACTCGGCGAAATAAGGCTGGCGCAGATCGGGCAGGGCTAGGCCGATGAGCCCGGAGTCGCCTCCGCGCAGATGGCGGGCGGCGAGGTTCGGATGATACCCGAGGTCGGCGATGGCCCGGCGGACTCGCTCCCGAGTGCTAGCGCCGACGCGACCGGTCTCGTGGATGACGTTCGAGACGGTCTTAGGGCTGACGTGGGCTCGAGCCGCCACATCGGCCAACGTCACCCTCGTCATGGATTCCTCCGTTTGGATCGTCACGTGTGTTCGGGGCGTCGCTCGTCGGACGCCGTTGAAACCGACACCTTAGCGTAAAACGACAACAAAATTGCGACATGCAGCATCAAGAATGCTTATGGTGATATGATCGTTCCTATCGTTGGTACAACGTTGAATCAAACCCGCGGCCCACTGCTGTGGGGCGAGGAAGGAAGCGACATGGGCGTTGGAGCGAATCGCTTCAAGCCGTACCTCTACATCGCTCCCGTCCTTCTCCTCTCCGGCGTCCTGTTGTATTACTGCGTCGGATTCACCGCTTATGCCAGCCTGACTGATTGGAACGGGCTGCGGCGGATGAACTTCATCGGCCTGGAGAACTATCTCCACCTGGTCGAGGATCCGACCTTCTGGACAGCGCTGAAAAACAATCTCATCTTCATGGTGGCGACGGTCGCCATCCAGGCCGCCCTCGGGCTCCTCGTCGCCGTCATCTGCGCTGAACGGCTCCCGGGATCCACCTTCTTCAAGGCGGTTTTCTTCCTGCCCATCGCTATGGCGCCCGCCATCATCGCGACGGTCTTTAAATACATGCTCGAGGCCAACTACGGCTCCCTCAACGAGTCGCTGCGTGCCATCGGCTTGCTCGGCGCCGGCGAGGTCATCCAATGGCTGGGCAAGGACCTCGGCGTGTGGTCCGTCATCATCATCAATGTCTTCCAATGGATGGGTTTCTCGATGATGGTCTACTTCGGGGGACTCATGGCGATCCCGCGCGAGTTGCACGAGGCGGCCGTCATCGACGGGGCCGGCTGGTGGCGTCGCCTCTTCTCGATCATCCTGCCCTCGCTGCGCGGCACCACCTCGGTGCTCATCGTCCTCGGCATCGTCGGCTCGCTCAAGACGTTCGACATCGTCTGGCTCACCACCGGCGGCGGGCCTGGAGTCTCCAACCACTTCCTCTCCACCTTCCTCTACCAAGCGCGGTCCGACCGCGAGGCCGGCTACTCCTCCGCCATCGGCATGGTGATCCTCGTGATCGCTTTCCTGTTGTCTTTGGCGCAGATCAAAGTCTCGGAACGGCGGCGATGAGCGATGGTCACCCGAATCCCGGCCAGGGTCGCGATGTACGCCGTCCTCGTCTTCCTCCTCGCCCTGTGGGCTTACCCGATCGCCGTGGCGGTGTGGAAGTCGATCTCTGTCGGCGGTTGGAACAACTACAACGTGGTTCTTCATCATCCGGTCTTCGATTACTGGCGGGCGATCGGCAACTCTTTCCTCTTGGCTGGAGTCTCCGCTCTCGTCATCATGGTGATCTCCTCCCTGGCCGGCTACGCCTTCTCCAAGATGCGTTTCGCGGGAAGGAACCTGCTCTATGGCCTTCTCCTGGCCTGCCTGGCGGTGCCCGTCGCCGCCGTCGTCACCCCGTTGTTCTTCTCCGTCAACAGTGTCGGGTTACGTGACACCTACATCGGAGTCATCGTCCCCCTGGTCGCGTTCAACGTCCTCATGATGCTCCTCATCATGCGCAACCACTTCGACACCCTGCCCGACGAACTCATCGAGGCCGCCCAACTCGACGGCTGCGGGACGTTGCGGATCTACTGGGCCGTCCTCCTGCCCCTGTCTGGCCCCGCCCTCGCCAACGTCGGGGTGCTCTCCTTCGTCTACAGCTGGAACGAATACCTCCTTCCCAACCTTCTCATCGCGAGCCAAGACAAATTCCCCGTCACACAAGCCATCTCCCTGCTCCAAGACAACCGGATGAGCCAAGAAGCCATCTCCCAGCTCTACGCCGGCCTCATCCTCATGACGATCCCCTCGATCGTCGTCTATCTCATCGCTCAGCGTTTCCTCCAAGCCGGCCTCACCGCCGGGGCGGTCAAGAGCTGAACCCCACCCGTATCCGACCATCTCCCATCGAAAGGAACGAGGACATGCCATCCCCCACCACGCCGGCCTCCGCCGGCCCGCAGGACATCGGCGCCCCAGATCGCCTGACGCCGGCGAGAGACGAGACCAGAGGGAGTGTCTTCGCCAACCCGGCTCACTTCGTCAACGGTGAACGCCCCCCCTTCCCCGACCCTTACGTCTTACGACACTGCGGGCGGTATTACTGTTACGCCACCGGGATCGACGGGGTCAGGCTGGCGCTCTCCGACGACCTCGTCAGCTGGGAGGATCTCGGTTACGTCTTCAGCCTCGGGGGGCGTAAAGACTACTGGGCGCCGAGTGTGCTGTACACCGGCGGGCTGTTCTACCTCTATTACTCGTGTGTCAAGGCGGATTCGAACGATCCGCACGACCAGCGCCTCCAAGTGGCGGTCGGCGAGCACCCGGAGGGCCCGTTCGCCTATGTGCGCACCCTCTTGCCGCGCCATTTCGCGATCGACTCCCAACCGGTGCGTGACCTCGATGGTTCCCTCTACCTGTTCTATGCGACGAACCGGTGGACGGCGCTCGACGCCAGGGCGGCTGGCACCTCCGTCATGGTCGACCGGCTCGTCGACCCGACGACGTTGGCCGGGGAGGAGCGTCCCGTCGTCGTGCCTTCGGTGCCGCAGGAGGTCTTCGCCAAGGATCGCTTCGGCGACGGCCGCGATTGGCACACGATCGAGGGTCCGGCTTTCCTGACGCACCACAACACAGCATTCCTCACGTATTCCGCCAACGCCTACACCAACGACGCTTACTACATCGGTTATGCCACCGCGACGATGGCGGGGCCGATCGGAGGGTGGGAGTGGCACAAGGCGCCCGGGGACTACGACTACGGGACCCTCGTGCGACGCAGCGAAGGGGTCGAGGGCACCGGACACAACAGCATCACGGTGGCGCCCAATCTCGTCGACCCCTGGATCGTCTACCACGGCTGGGGCAAGGACGAGCCCGGCCACAAGGGCGAACGAAGGATGATGCGGATCGATCCCCTGGGGTTCGACGGCCCTCGGCTCATCACCCCAGCTCCCACCACGGAAGTGCAGCACCGTCCCTACCGGGCCGACCTCGAGGAGCGCTTCGAGGGCGAGGATTGGCCCGAGGGTTGGGAGATCTGGGAAGGCGAGGCGGTCGTCCGCGACGGGGCGCTCGTCACCTCGGCCTCGTCACGTCGGGCCCGTGTCATCGCCCCCGGGGTCTGGGACGCCTACCGGGCCGAGTTCTGGATCAACGCCATCGACAGTGGCAACGGCGCGCGTGGCGGGCTCGTCCTCAACGCGCGCGACCCGCAGCATTGGACGTCCGTCCTGCTCGACTCTGGGCGGCGTCAACTCGATGTCATCGATTGGGCCGGCGGTGTCGGTCGGGCGGTCGTCTCAGCCGATCTGCCTGACGAGGATCCACGGGCCTTCCGGCCCCTCACCGTCGAACGGGCTTTCGGCAAGGTCGTTCTCGGCTTCGACGGGATTCCGCTCGTCACCTTCTCGGCCGCCCCGGGCCCCGGGCGAATCGGTTATTTCTCCCAATACACCGAAGGACGCGTCGCCGCGATGGCGGTGACCGAGCACCTTTCGCTGGCCGGTGAACAACTGGGGATCATCGCGGGGACCAACCTCACCTCCGACATCCCCCTTGTCGCCACGAAGGAGGGGATCAGCAACCCGTCCCGTGAGCCGGCGGTGTTCCGGGCTGGTCCGATCCCCACCGGCCGGCGCGTCAATGCTGAATATGAGTTGCTTGGCGAGGCTGGACGGGTCGACTTCCTCTTCGTCGTCGACCGGAAAGCGAGCGCCCCGGCCGGGGTGTGGACGGTCACCTCGGAGGACTCCCCGGCCGTCGGAGCGGAAGCTTTGGACAACGAGATCATCGTGGCCCGGCTCATCGTCGACATCTCCGGGTGGAGTTTGAGCACCGGCGATCCGCACGAGGTGATCGCCCATGGCCCCCTGCCGGGTCGCCGTTTCAGCGTCCGCTCGGAGATGACGCCTTCCGGTTTCATCATCGGCTGCGGGGCGACCGATCACATCGTCAAGGATGTGCGCCCGTCCACGATCGGCCACATCAACCGCATCACCTGCGCCCGGCTCCGTGCCCTCGACACCACTTCGATCGGCCCGACCATCCCCGAGTTCGCCCACGCCACCGCCGTCCTCCCCGGCGAGACCCCCTCCTGACCCCGGTGGGCGCGTGTTCTCCCACGCGTCCCCGTCATCACCACACACACCACCAACCGAAGGGAGATCCCTCCATGACCCCCACTCGACGAACACACCGGTCGCACGGGCTAGCGGCCGCGCTCGTCGCGTCCAGCCTCCTGCTCTCCGCCTGCTCCTCCGGCGGAACCGATGACACGACGAGCGAGGACACCCCGGCCGCCGACGGCGCCGTCGAACTCGTCTTCGACTCCTGGCTGCCGACGATGGACCCGCTCCAATGGCCCGCCCTCTACGCCGCGTTCCAGGAGGAGAACCCGGACATCTCGATCACCTTCAACCGGGACGAGGACTTCGACGCCTTCAAAACCCAACTCGACAACAAGATTCTGGCCGACGAGGTGCCCGACATCTACGGCATCCAGGTCGGGTCCTCCTTCGACGACTACGCCGACTACGCCCTCGACACCTCCGAATACGCCTCCGGCTGGATCGACCAACTCTCCGAGCAGGCGGTGGCGCAAACGACGACGACCGACGGAACCGTCGCGGCTGTGCCGATCCTCAACGCCGGCATGGAATATTTCCTTTACAACCAGACCCTCATGGACGAGATGGGGTTGACCTTGCCGACGACGCGCGACGAGGTTTTCGCCATCGCCACGCAGATCCGCGCCGCCGGGCTCACCCCCTTCGCCATGGGCGCGGCCGACGCCTGGCACGACGCCGACTTCTTCGTCTGGCTGTCGAACCAATACGGCTCCGGCGGGGACATCTACAAGGCTGCCGCCGGTGAGATCCCGTGGGATTCCGACACCCTCGTCCAAGCCGGCCAGGCCTGGCAGGAGCTGTTCACCAATGGTGTCTTCGAGGATGCCGCCACGACGGTCAACACCTATCCGATGGCACGCGACGACTACTTCATGGCGCGCCGGGCTGTGTTCATGCCGACCGGCTCCTGGCACGTCGGCGCCGGGCTGACGATCAGCCCCGAGACGCCGGGCACCGCCGTCGAGAACGACGCCCTCGGCATGGCCGACTGCCCCCCCGGGGGCGAGCGTGACGCCGGCGTCACCGCAGGGGTCGACTTCGCGCTGGCCATCTCCGCCTCCTCCACCCCGGAGAAACAGGAAGCCGCGGCGAAGTTCGTCGAGTTCATGGCCGTCGGCGAGGGCCAACAGATGTGGGCCGACACCCTCCAGGGCTTCCCCGTCGCCAAGGACGTCACCGTGCACCTCGACGAGGGCGAGTCCGACCTCGCCCAAAGCAGCGTCGACCTCGTCACCGAGACTCTGCTAGCCGCCCAATACGACCGCAAGTTGGTCTCCCCGGGCCGCGACAGCCTCGAGAACGACCTCGGCGTCGTCCTCCAAAACATCGCCGACGGCGCCGACCCGGCCACCGAGTTGGCGACGTTGAACCAGTAAAAGATTGTGCGGGCGGGGCGCCACCAGCGCACTGTCCGCGTCACACTTCATTGACGGGCTGAGGTGGGCTCCCGCTGCGGCGGGGGCCCACCTTGTGTGTGGTCGTCCGTGGGGAGTTGGAGCTTCTACCCGTAGGTGGGGAATCTGCAAAGTCCGCTATGGATGACGGCCAAAACGATGGTGATCGGATGATCTGGTTCGGGGATTCGATCGCGAGGACGACGGGGCCGCTCCAGGAGGCGTTAGTGGGATGACGTGTCCCGCCGACCGTGGAGGCTGCCGGCGAGGGCGACGATGACGACCCCGGCGACGACTGTGACGCCGAGCCCCAGACGTAGCCCGTAATGATCCGACAGCGCACCGACGACCGGCGGTGAGAGGAGGAAACCCACCCGCATGAGCCAGGAGACGATCGTCAGCCCGGTGCCGGGGCGAAGCCCGGGCAGATCGTCGGCGGCGTTCATGACGGAGGGGATGAGGGTGGCGATGCCGAATCCGGCGGCGGCGAACCCGACGAGTGTCGTCGGCACCGTCGGAGCGAGCAGAGCGACCGACATGCCGACGGTCAGCAGCAGACCGCCGAACCGTGCGACGGCGCGCTGGCCGAACCGGTCGACGAGCCGGTCGCCGGTCAACCGGCCGACGAATTGGCTGCCGATGACGGCGATGTACCCCATGACGGCGATCGCCTCCGGGGTGTCGAACTGAACCGACATGTAGAGCGTCGCCCAGGTGCTGCCGGCGTCCTCGACGATCGAATTGGCGATGGCGATGAGGGAGAGCGCCGCGATCACCGGGAGCAGACGCGCCGGCACGAGCGGGCCGGATCGTCGTCCGCGTGCGTTGCTTCCCCCACGCTTCCCGCCAGGGTCACCGGTAAGACTCCCCGCCTCTGCGGTCGCGGCGGCGTCGCCGATCCCCGCGTTCTCGCCCTTGTCGGCGAAGGTGGACGCCGCCCCGTCCCCCTCCGGCTGGGCTGGTTCGTCGGAACCCGGCAGCGTCAACCGCCACGCCCCGAGGCAGACGAGGGAGAAGACGACCGCGACGACACCGATATGGACGGTGAGCGGCAGCCCGAGCGCGACGGCGCCGGCGGCCATGAGTCCGCCCGTCACCGCGCCGAGCGACCAGATGGCGTGGAACGAGTTGATGATCGAACGGCCATAACTGCGCTGCACCCGCAGTCCGTGGGAGTTCTGGGCGATGTCGGCGACGGAGTCGAGCAACCCGACGACGAAGAGCGCGGCGGCGAACAACCATGGCGCCGGCGCGGCGGCGACGCCCAACGCCCCGACCGCCAACCCGATCATCCCGAGCGAGGCCAACCGGCCCGACCCGACCCGACGGATGAGCGCCCCGGCGACGAAGCCGGAGAGCAACGACCCTAACGGCATGACGGCGATCGAGAGCCCATAAGCGGAATCGCTCAGCGCCAGCGCGTCCTTGATCTCCGGGTAGCGCGGGACGAGATTCGAATAGATCGCCCCATTGCTGAAGAAGAGCGCGGCGACGGCCCCGCGCGCCAAACGGACCGGGCGCTCCGGCGCCGGCGGACGAAGGGGGATGTCGGTCATTCGTCGTCACGCTCCTCGCCTGCCGTTAGGCCGATGAGAATACCCGGGTGGCGTCACCCCGATCGCGCCACCGCGCAAGGGAAATCACGGGAGCCGGGTCACCAGATGGAGACCCGTTCGCTCGGATCGAGCCACATGGCGTCACCCGGCTCGGTGCCGAACGCCTCATGGAACGCGTCGATGTTCTTCGGCGTCTGATCACAACGGATCTCCGTCGGCGAATGCGGATCGACCGCCACCAGCTCACGGGCGTTCTCCGGGCGCGACTTGCCCCGCCACACCCGTGCCCAGCTGAGGAAGAGCCGCTGCTGGGGGGTGTATCCGTCGATCGGCGCATCGTCCGGCTCTGTGCCCTCGCGCGAGATCGTCCACGCCAGATACGCGATCGACAAACCGCCGAGATCACCGATGTTCTCGCCCAACGTGAGCTTGCCGTTGAGGTGGACCTCCGGCGCCGCCGCCGGGCTGAGGGCCTCATACTGGCTCACCAGCTGGCCCGTCCGCTCGTGGAAAGCCGCCTTATCCTCGGCCGTCCACCAGTCGCGCACGCGGCCCTCGCCATCGGCCATCGACCCCTGATCGTCGAACCCATGGCCGATCTCATGGCCGATGACCGCACCGATGCCCCCGAAATTGAGCGCGTCGTCGGCCTCCGGATCGAAATACGGCGGTTGAATGATCGCCGCCGGGAACACAATGACGTTGCGTAGCGGGTGATAATACGCGTTGACCGTCTGCGGATACATCGACCACTCGCCCCGATCGACCGGGCCGGAAAGCTTCTCGATCATGTCATCGAATTCGAACGACGAACCGCGGATGATATTGCCGACGAGGTCGTCGGGCGCGATCGTCAACTTCGAATAATCCCGCCATTTCTCCGGATAACCGATCATCGGCATGAAACCGTCGAGCTTGCGGAGCGCCTCCTGCTTCGTCGTCTCCGTCATCCACTCGAGCGCCGTGATCGAACGACGATACGCCTCCAAAAGATAGGTGACGAGCTTCTCGACCTGGGCTTTGTGCTCCGGCGGAAAATGCTCGGCGACATAGAGCTTCCCGATCGCCTCGCCGAGGAACGCCTCCGTCAATTCGACGCCACGCTTCCACCGATCTTTGATCTGCGGCACCCCCGAGAGCGTGCGACTATAGAAATCGAAATCCTCCTCGACGAACTCGTCGCTCAAATACGCGGAGAAATCATTGACCACACGCCAACGCGCCCAACTGCGCCACTGATCCAACCGATCCTCCGTCACCAAAGGAGCGACGTCGGGTAAGAACGTGTGCTGCGAGCTGACGAGCTCAGCGGCTGCCTCGAGCGGCAAATCAGCCCCCGCGCGGAACGCCTCCCAGGCCAACCCCGGCGTCTCGGCGACGAACTCGTCCCACGTCAACGGGTGATACATCGCCACCAAATCACGCTTGCGGACCTTGTCCCAGTGGCACGCCGCGATCGCCGTCTCCAACTCGAACGCCGCCTTCGCCTGCCCGGCCGGATCCTCCACCCCGGCCAACCGCAAACTCGCCTCGATGTGCGCGAGATACTTCTCCCGAATCTCCGCGTGCTCGTCCAACCGGTAATACGCCTCGTCCGGCAACCCGATGCCCGACTGGACGACGAACAACCGATACCGCGAAGGATCGCCCGGATCCGCGTCATACCCCAGCGCCACCAGCGCGCCGACCCCATGGCGCACCGACCAGCCCCACCACGACGCCAGATCCTCCACCGACGCGATCGCCGAGACACGATCCAACAGCGGCGCGATCGGCTGCGCCCCCCGGCTCTGAGCCGCCTCCTCATCCATGAACGAGGCATACAACCCGGCGATCTTCGACACCTCGCTGGCCGGATCCCCATCCGCCTCCAACTCGGTGATGATCACCCGCACCGCCTCCTGAGCGGCCTGACGCAACTCGTCGAACGTGCCCCAACGGGCCCGATCCGCCGGAATCTCCGACTCGTCATACCAACGACCATTGACGTGCCGGAACAGCCCCTCCCGCACCGGCGACAAGGAATCAAACTCATTAACATTCAAAGCAGAAACACCCATGATGGCAGCTTACGGCCATAAGAACGCCTCAGGTAGGCGAGCGACCCCACGAAGAGCAGTCGCCCCCCTCGTCAGAGGGCACCAAGAACTGGCCTCGGCGTGCTATCCTTGCCGACGGAAAACGGGCCTATAGCTCAGACGGTTAGAGCGCATCCCTGATAAGGATGAGGTCGGTGGTTCAAGTCCACCTAGGCCCACTCGCGAGCAGGCGGAGCCTGTTCGCGAGACTTTTTGTCTCGCTTCACCACGGCCCGCTTCGTCATACCCGACGGGGGCCGAGCCCCCGAACCCCGCGAGGTGGGGGGTACGCGTTCGCTTCGCTCCGCTAAGACTGATCGGTCGGTGGCAGGCTTCACCCAGCGCTCGCGGGTGCGTCCGACGGGGGCCGAGCCCCCGAACCCCGCGAGGTGGGGGTCGCGTTCGCTTCGCTCCGCTATTCCGATTGGTTTGTGACGGGCTTCACCACGCGATCGTGCCGTGTCCGACGCTCAGCTCGCTTCGACTCGGGCTCGCTCGACGTTGATGTCGAATGTGGCCGGGGGCCAGGTGAGGTCCATGCTCTCGAGGGTCTCGATGAGGATCCTCGAGATGGCCCAGTTGCGGTACCACTTCCGGTCGGCGGGGACGATGAACCACGGGGCCGTCTCGGTGTTGCAGCGTTGGAGGGCGATGCCGTAGGCCTCCATGTAGGCGTCCCACTTGAGGCGGGCGTCGACGTCGCCGGGGTTGTATTTCCAGTACTTCGTCGGATCGTCTAGGCGCTCCAGGAGGCGCTGTTTCTGCTCGTCACGGCTGATCGCCAGGAAGCATTTGATGACGGCCGTCCCGTTGGCGGCGAGTTCCTGCTCGAACTCGTTGATCGCGGCGTAGCGGCTCTCGATCTCGTCGGCGGGCGCCATCTGCTCGACCCGTTGGATGAGGACGTCCTCGTAGTGGGAGCGGTCGAAGATGCCGATCATGCCAGGTTCGGGGAGTGCCTTGTGAATGCGCCAGAGGAAATCATGGCGTTTCTCGGCGGCGGTGGGGGATTTGAACGCGTGGATGTGAACTCCCTGGGGATCACACATCCCGATGACGTGACGCACCACACCGCCCTTGCCCGAGGTGTCCATGCCTTGCAAGACCAGTAACACATTCTTCGCCGGCTGGCCCTCGGTGCGCCCGGAGGCGTAGAGGCGCTCCTGCAGATCGTCGAGACGGGGCTCGAGCGCTGCCAAGGCCTTCGGGGCGTCCAGTTTCCCCTTGCCGGGGAACAAAGGAGTGGCGGTGGTGTCGATGTCCGCGACGGCGACCTCGCCCGCCGGGCAGCGCAACGCCTCGCGGACGGATCCGTTCACCTGAGGAAGCGACGCTTCGGCCTCACGCTTCTTCGCGCCATGATCGGCTTTCCGTGACTTCTTCTGATCATGCTTCTTCTTGTTCTTGCCCATAGTTCATTATCCACCCGCCTGTGCTCACCCAGAGGACTTGACCATGCGCTCGTTCCCAGGGCGTCGACTCATGTCGCCCGTCTTCTCCGCATCACTCGAGCGTGGTCGGCGGCGGAGCAACAAGCGGGCGCGCTCCTGGCAGGGTCGGCTTCAGAGACTCAGTTCTCGTCGAGCAGGCCGGCGACTGCGAGTACAGCGGTGCGGGCGTCGCCCGTCGCACCGGTGACGACGGTGAGCCCGAGGCGCTCGAGAGAATGTGCCATCGGTGGGCCCATATGGCCAGCGACGACAGCGTCGACATGGTGCTCGCGCAGGAACGAGATGATGCGGGCATGATGGCCGCCGTGGCCTGGAGCTCGATGATCGCCGCCCCCGTCCGTCGGTTTCTCTCCGATCTGGAGCAAACCGCTGCCAGCCTGAGGGTGGCTGAGATCCCAACGCACCTCGTATTCGTCCCAGGAGCGGATCTCACCGCCGACGACCTCCGCGACCGCCATCGTCGCGGCCCGGCCGAGGCCGCCCCCGACATTTCCCGACGCGACAGTCACAGCGATGATAGACACGGTCGTCATTGTGCCACGGGGCAGCGGCCTGCATCGGCAGACCACTCAAGACTATTGTCCGTCTTCGTCCAACGCTGATCCCCAGGAGTCGAGGGGGTTCTCGGCATCGAATGGCTGGACGACACGGCATTTTTATGACGGCCACGACGGTCACGAGAACTCGCACCACTGGTGCGAGAAATTCCCTCGCCCCCACGCAACCTCATCAACGCGATCGGGTGCACTCCTCGTGTCGTACCGGACGCCTAAGCTGGAGGCATCGCCTTAGCCGAAAGGAGCGGAATCCCGATGATCTCCCTCACCCTCGACGAGCGGGGCCATGTCAACGAGCCTGAGTCGAAGACGCGCGAGTACAAGCGCGACCTGTCGAACGCGGACAGCATCCTCGTGACGATTGTGGCTTTCGCGAATGCGGCGGGCGGCGAAGTCGTCATCGGGGTGACGGATGATCGCGAGGTTGTCGGGGTGGATGATCCGCTGGTCGGCGAGTTGACGTTGACGAATCTCATCGCGGATCTGGTCAAGCCACAGTTGATCCCGAGCATCGAGTTGATGACGCTGGCGGGAAAGACCGTCCTCATCGTCGATGTGGCCCCTGGCTCGCAGCGCCCTTACTATCTCACTCGTCTCGGGCCGAAAAAGCTGAGTCCTCATGAGGGCACCTATCTGCGCCTAGGTTCGTCGGACCGACGAGCGACGTCAGCCGCCATCGACGAGCTTCAGCGGGAGTCACGACGTCAGCGGTTCGAAGATATGCCTGCGATCCATGCCAAGATTTCAGACATCGACGTCGGCGCCCTGTCCGGCATGCTGAATCGCCCGATCAAAGACACCGACCTGTTGACCCTCGGCCTCGCCGTCGAAACGCGTGATGGTCTGACGCCGACCAATGCCGGCATCGTTGTCGCTTGCCCGAATCCCCACCGTTTCCTCACGTCAGCGTTCGTCCGGTGCGCTCGATTCCGGGGAGAGAAGCAGATCGACATCTTCGATCGTGTGGAAATCGAAGGTTTTCTCCCACGGGCGGTCGACGAAGTCGAAGCCTTTCTTCAGAAGCACGCTTTCTTAACGGCTGAGTTTCCGCCTGATTCCTGGAGACGGCGTGACGTCTGGTCCATCCCGATGAAGGCGATCCGTGAACTCGTCATCAATGCGATCGTCCACGCCAGCTACGCCGAGATCGGGGCGCCGATCAAGGTCGCCTTCTTCGACAGCCGTATCGAGGTGGAGAGCCCCGGCGACCTCCTGCCGAGCATCACCGTCGACTCGATGCGATCCGGCGTGTCGAAGCTCCGCAACCCTGCGATCGCTCGTGTCTTCCGAGAGATGAGTCTCATGGAGCAATGGGGGACGGGTTTCCGACAAGTCGTCGAAGAACTCGAGGAGCGAGGCCTCCCTGTTCCGGATGTGCAGGAATTATCGGGCATCATCCGGGTCGTCATCACGATCCCTGAGCACATGCCGCGCATCCTCCCAGTCCCAGGAGCCGATCGAGGCGCGCATGGCAGTGATGCTTATACCGTGCTCGATGATTCTCCGAGCAGAAGGGGCGAGAAGGCTGAGGCAACATCTATAGATTTGTCACTAAGTAGTGAGGAAGTGTCACCAAGTGATCCTGAAGTGTCACTAAGTAAGTCACTAAGTAGTGAGGAAGTGTCACCAAGTGAGTTGGTGGCCAGCATCGACGCTGCCGGAGCAGAGATTTTGAGATTACTCGTTCTCAAGGGACCGGCCAGGAGGCTCGAGCTTCTCGACGCACTAGGGCTGAAGAATGAGTCGAGGTCATTCCAGCGCCATATCGCCCCATTGCTCGCCGCTGGTCTGGTGGCACGAACTGTTCCTGACAGCCCTCAAGCTCCAACTCAACGGTACGACATCACGAGTGCCGGGCGTGTGGCCCTGGAAGCCTATGATTCGCTCAGGAGCAAAAGCGTCTCAACGCCAGATTCCTTCTAGACGGTGTGCTTGTGTCTTGTGCTGCTTCTCCTCAGGCGACCCGGGTGATCTCCACCTTGACGAACATCTCGGATGTTCCGTCGCCGTTGTAGACGCCTCGGATGGGGGCGATGTCGTCGTAGTCGCGGCCTCGGGCGACGAGGATGTGGCGGTCTCCGATGGTGATGAGGTTGGTGGGGTCGAAGCCGATCCAGTCGCCGCAGTAGTACTCGACCCAGGCGTGGGATTCGCCCTCGACCGTCTCGCCGACCTTGGGGTCGCGGCGGGGGTGGAGGTAGCCGGAGACGTAGCGGGCCGGGATGCCGGCGCAGCGCAGCGCCCCCAAGGCGATGTGGGTGATGTCTTGGCAGACGCCGCGGCCCTTCTCCCACGCTTCGGCGGCGGTCGAGTTCACGCCGGTGACACCGGGCATGTACTCCATGCGCATGCCGACGAGGCGGCAGATTGCCTCGGCCGCTTGGGCGGGGGTCTCGGCGTCGGCGGCGGCCTGCTGAGCCAACGCGACGACCTCGTCAACCGGCTGGGTGCGCCGCGATTGCCGGGAGTATTCGATGAGACGGACCTCGCGACACCGATCGGACGAGAGGTCCTCCCAGGTCGCGCTCGAGGCCGCGGGCTCCTCGCCGGGGCGCTCCCGGCTCGTCTCGACATGGCAGGCCGACTCGACGGTCAGTTCCTGGTGCGGCGTCAACACTTCGAAAGCGACGACGTTCGTGCCGAAATAGTCGGTGTAGGGGTATTGCGCGGCGCGCGGTTTGATGCTGAGGCGCGACGTCAAGACGAGTTGCCCCTCGAGGTCGCTGGGCAGCAACCGGGCCTCGTTGTACGAGGCGTGGACGATGCCGGAGTAGCGGAACCCGGCGACATGCTTCAGACGTAAACGCATCATGTCTGTTCTCCCACCCAGGTCGGAACGGCGTCGGCGGGGAAATACCGTTCGCTGATGGCTTCGGCGGCCCGGGAGGTGGCCACCTGGATCTCGTCCATCTTGACGGCCAAGTCGTCGATGATCTCGTCGACGGCGAGGTATTCGAGTTGGCTGATCGCCCGCCCGACGATCCACTGCGGATCGGCGTGACGGTTCGTGCGATCCGGCATCCCGCTGAGCGGCTCCAGCTTCGTCAACGCCGTCAGCACCCGGTTGAGCGAATACATGACCGAACGCGGGAACAACCGGTCGACCAGGAGGAACTCGGCCGCGTTGCGGATCGACGGCACACCGCGATACGTCCGCAGGCACGACTCGTAAGCCCCGCAGGAGCGCAGCAGCGTCGTCCAGTTGGGGCTGTGCGCCCGCGTCGCCAGCAGACGAGCCGTCATATCGGCCCGCTCAAGGTTCATGCCGGCCGAGTAGAACTGGTAGGCCTCGTCGCGGCTCATCGTCGTCTGGGCGATGCCCGTGGCCATCGCGGTGCGCTCGCACACCCAATGGAAGAACGCGTGCATCCGGTCGGCTTTGACCTTGCGGGGCATCTGTTGGGTGATCGTGTTGAGCGACTCCCAGAACTCCGTCGAGATGATCTCGCGGGCCCGGCGGGCATTCTCACGAGCCGAGTTGAGGGAGAAACGGATCGACGGTGTGCTCTCCAAGTCGGTCGCCAGTTTGGAGAGGACATCCGCGCTCGTCAGAGTGATCGACTCGTCCTCCGGGCTGCCGAGGACGTAGAGAAGATAGTGGCAGGCCGTCGACTCGTCGATCATCGGGTCCTCGAACATGAGTTGGAGGTGGACGTCGAGGATCCGAGCCGTGCCATCGGCTCGCTCGACGTAACGCCCGATCCAGAACAAGGATTCGGCCACACGGCTCAACATGACGACACCTCCTCGTTCTCCCTAGTGAAATCCGGTTCGACGTGAAGCGGCACAGAATTGACACCAGCGCTCGGCGCCAGCGAAGTTTCGGCGATCGTACCGCCTTCGCACGGACGTTCGTCAGACGACGTCTGCTGCTGGTGTTGCATTTGTTGGACGAAGCGCGCTGGATCGTCCGGATCCGTCACCGCTTGCTGCTGGCGATGGGAGCGCGAGGCCCAGGCGTGCAGCGTGATCGACGCCGAGGGCGTGGCCGGCTCCTCCTCGTCGGTGCCGACGACCCAGGTGTCCTTCGAACCGCCGCCTTGGCTCGAGTTGACGACGAGACTGCCCTGCGGCAAGGCGACACGCGTCAGCCCGCCGGGCAACACCCAGATGTCGTCGCCATGGTTGAGGACGAAGGGGCGCAGATCCGAGTGACGCGGCCGCACTCCCTCGGTGACGAGCGTGGGGATCGTCGAGAGCTGGATGATGCGCTGCGCCACCCACCCGCGCGGGTTCTTCAACAGCCGGGAGCGCAACTGGTCGAGTTCGACCGGGCTGGCCACGGCGCCGACGACGAGCCCCTTGCCACCGGCCCCATCGACCGGCTTGACGACGAACTCTTCGAGCCGGTCGAGCACCTCGGCCAAAGCGTCGGGCTCCTCGAGGCGCCAGGTGTCGACGTTGGGGATGATCGGCTCGTCGTGGAGGTAGTAGCGGATGAGATCCGGCATGTAGGTGTACACGAGCTTGTCGTCGGCCACGCCGTTGCCGATGGCGTTGGCGAGGGTGACGTGCCCGAGCCGGGCGGCCAACAACAACCCGGGGGCCGAGAGCACCGAATCGGCCCGGAACTGGAGCGGGTCGAGGAAGTCGTCGTCGACGCGACGATAGATGACGTCGACACGTTGTGGCCCACGCGTCGTGCGCATCCACACGTAACCGCCGGAGCAGAACAGGTCGCGCCCCTCGACCAGCTCGACGCCCATGAGGCGGGCCAAGAGCGTGTGCTCATAGTAAGCAGAGTTGTAAACGCCGGGGGTGAGGACGACGACGGTCGGCTCGTCGGCGCCGTCCGGGGCGCTCGCCCGCAAGGTCTCGAGCAGCCGGGTCGGGTAGTCGTCGACCCCGCGCACCGTCATCTCGGTGAACAACTCCGGCAATGTCTGAGCCATGACCTGGCGGTTCGAGATGACATAGGAGACGCCGCTGGGCACCCGGACGTTGTCCTCCAGGACGCGCCACGTGCCCTCCTCGTCGCGGATGAGGTCGATGCCGGCGACGTGCACCCGCACCCCGTTGCCCGAGACGATGTCACACGCTTGACGCAGGAAATTCGGCGACGACGCGATGACCTGCGCCGGAATGGCGCCGTCGCGCACCGCCTCCTGCGGCCCGTAGACATCGTCGAGGAAGGCCTCGAGGGCGGAGACGCGCTGCTTGATGCCGCGTTCGATATGGGCCCATTCGTCCTCGGCGATGATCCGCGGAATGGCGTCGAGGGGGAAGGGGCGTTCCTCGCCGGCGAAATCGAAGGTGACGCCTTGCGCGAGGTAACTGGAGGCGAGCGCCTCGGCCCGGCCCCGGATCTCGTCCTCGCTCATCTCCGCGAAGGTGCGGTTGAGCTGCTCGTACGAGGGGCGAACGCCCTCGTCCCGGTCGGCCTCGTCGCCGACGGAGAACATCTCGTCATAGGGCAACCGGGGCGACCGATTCCGCTCAGCGGTGGCCCGGAGCGCTTGCCCGTAGCCTTCTAACAGGTTCGCCATGGGGCCAATGTACCGGCCCAGGTTTCCGCCAGGTTTCCTATCCATGAGATGAGTCAACGATTGTTGTAGAACTACGAGTGGAGGAAAGTGGGTCGAGCGCACTGTTCCGGTGCGCGACGGGCGCGCCGCGCGACGAGTGCGGCGAGTGAGGACGACGTTGAGCTGCCCGACGAGACGAGGTGACGACGAACGTCATACGTCTGACGTAAGTGCCCCACAAGGGCGGATGTCAGCGCAAGCCGTCGAGCCAGGTGGCGGCCCGGGTGAAATCGGAATCACGGTAGCCCGCCTGGACGACCGGCTCCGTGCGATCAGCCCGCGGATACGAGCCGAGGAAGTCGATTTTCTTGCAGGTGCGGTGCAACCCGCCGAGCGCCTCGGCCATCCGCGCGTCGGAGATATGCCCCTCCGCGTCGATGGAGAAATAGTAGTTCCCCAACTTGTCCTTGGCCGGACGAGATTCGAGGCGGCACAGATTGACCCCCCGCAAGGCGAACTGTTCGAGCATGTCGCGCAACGCGCCCGGATGATCCTCGCGCATGTGGAGGATGACGGACGTCTTGTCATGCCCGGTGCGCGGCGGCGGCGGCCCCGGCTTCGAGACGAGGACGAACCGAGTGACAGCATCCGTGTTGTCGGCGATGTCGCGGGCGGCGGGCTCCAAGCCGTAGAGGCGCCCCGCCACGTCGGCGCACACAGCCGCGTCGAAGGCGGAATCCGGTGTGGCCACCTCGGCGGCGGCGGCGGCCGTCGAGCCCTCCGTCGTCACCTCGGCGCCCGGCAGGTGCGACGAGACCCAACCGCGGACCTGGGCGGCGGCATGGGGGTGGGTGATGATCTTCGTGATCCCCTCAAGCGTCGTGCCGGGGCGCACGTAGAGTCCGAACTGGATCGGCAACAGCACTTCGGCGACGATGATGAGCGGGCGACCCTCGGAGAGATTGTCGATCGTCGCCGAGACACCCCCCTCGATCGAATTCTCGATCGGCACGAGCCCGGCCTTGACCTCCCCCGAACGGACCGCGTCGAGCACCCCCCCGACCGTCGCATACGGCCGGATCTCCTCCGCCGACGCTGAATCGCCCTCGCGTTCTAGATAGGTGACGAGAGCTTGATGAGTGAACGTTCCCTCGGGCCCGAAATATCCCAGCACGGCGTTGAGTCTATCCCGGTCGGTCGAGGACCGATGCGGCCTCGACCGGCAGACCACGAGGAACTCGGCAGATCGCGAGTCGTCGACGGCGCAGACGTCACATGCTGGGGGCGAGACCGGTCCCGGGGAAGGCGGCGGCGCCAGGGTCGTGGACGACACCGTCTTCGCGGGCTGGGGCCTCGGGCGGATCGCCCCGGCGGCGCGCCAAGGCTTTCATCGTCCAGACGTAGATTCCAGCTTGGAGGACGAAGCAGAGGTAGGCCACCGGCACGATCGGCATCTCGTAGACGAACGTGATGGGAATGAGATTGTGCAGCGCGACGAGGATGCCCGCGCCCTCCGGATCGAAGAAATAGAAATAGTTAATGGTGGGGTCGATGAAAGCTCGACCGACGACGTCGAGGAAGAAGATCGGCAAGCACAGCCCGACGACGAACCAGAAGGTGATCCGCGCCGCTTCCTTGAACGAAGGGATGTAGAGGCCGAGCGTGGCGAGGAGGATCGAGACGATGACGTTGATTCCGTGAGTGCCGTAGAACCCCAAGCTGAACAAGCTGAAGAGCGACCGTCCCTGGAACGTCGGCGCCGGAGAGACGAGCGCCGCGAAACCGCCCAGAGCGCCCGGAAAATAACACAACCCACGTAGTGTCTTGTAGGGGAGGGCGGCGGCGGGGATGATGCCCCAGCTGACGAGCGAACAGAACTGGAGGGGCAGGTTCGTCCAGATGTTGAAATCGTAGCCCGGGGTGCGGGTCAGATTGATCGTGTACACCGTGAAGAGGACGGCATTGAAACACCCGACGATGATGAGTCCGCGCCTCCGGCCCTCGGGCCCGAACCGGGAGAGGACGAGGTGCAAACCGACCCCGACAGCGGCGAGAAAGAGCATGTAGGCGAACCACGGGCCCCCGAAGGGATAGACCGGCCACGTCTGGGGCGGGATCTCAACGGGCATGGGGTCTCCACTTCTCGTGTTGAGATGACGACTATAGAGGGACCGGCCAACCCTGGGAACAGGGATAGCCCCTGATCGCCCACGGATCAGGCGACGGGGACGCCGATCCAGCCGGGCTCCCCGTCGACCCAAACGCCGAAGGGGGTCGTGCGATCGAGGAGGGAATGGACGGAGGCGCGCGAAGGGCACCACGTCTGCCCGACATGATGGACGTCGCAGATCAACTTCTCGGCGGCGGGAAGGATGACACGGGGCGGCGCGCTGGCCCGCGCGTCGCCGAAAGAGATCGTGTGGCGGGCGTGCCAGATGGCGGCGGCGGCGTCCTGGGGGGGCATGCGCCCGGCGTCGAGGAGGAAGAGCCAGCCGAAGCATTCGGCGGAATCGGCCGGCAGGACGGCGGCCACGGCGGAGGGCCGGGCCACGAGCACCGGGGTGGCGCAGCCGGATCCCAACGTGGCGATGAGACGACGAGCGGCCTGGAAACAGGCTCCGCGGGTGGAATCCCACTCCTCGTCGAGCCAGAAACCGCGCCTTTGGCGGCGGCTCTGCCCGGCCCAGGCGTCGTCGTCCCACCAGGCGCTGTCGATGACGGCCTCGCCCCAGCGGGCCTCGCTGTCGTCGTAGAGGGCGCGCGCGCTCGCCACCCGCTCGTGGATCGGAGTGAAGCGGACCTCCGCCGCCTCGGCCCACTGCTGGGCGGTGGCGAGGTTGTCGGCGACCTCGGCGGAGCGGGCCCGGGCAGCCGCGACCGCTTCTTCCTTGTTCTCAAGATCGGTGCGCAACTCGTCGGAGCGCTGCCGCCAGGCCTGTCGTTCCGCGCGGGCGAGGAGGCCATGCAAACCGGCCGGTTTGAGGGCGCGATGACGTTCGAAGGCGAGAGCGGCCTCGTCGCGAATCTGAGTCGCCTCGGCCAAGGGCGCCTCCGCCTCGACGGCGTAACGCTCCCACAAGGCGACGACGCCGTCGGCCGAGACATGCTCGCGCTCGAGTTGCTCCAACCCCTCCGACAAGGCGCGGATCACCGTGAACGAGTCGTCGGCGCGGGTCCGCTCCTCGGCCATCGCGGTGGCGTCGGCCCGCGCGGCCCGGTATTCCGCCACCGCCGCGGCCCAGCGTTCGGCGAAGGTCGGGTCGGTGGCGCCTTCCTCTCCGGGCTCGTCCTCGACCGCAGGCTCGACCTCGGCCTCATCATGGGGGAAAACATGATCCTCTTCGGCCGCGACTTCCTTCTCGACCTCGACCGCGGCCTCATCGTCGGGGGAAACGTGATCTTCCTCGACCGTGGTCTCCTCCTCCGTCTTCTCATCCTTGACGGCGGTCTCCGGGGCCGCGTCGATCGTCTGGGCCAGCCCGTCGAAGGCTTGGACGAGGGAGTCGATCGCCTCGTCGGTCGCGTCTTCGGGAGTGAGGATGACGACGCCATGCTCCGCCGCCGCGGTCGGCCAGAGGAGGACGCGCTCGGCGTCGTCGCCCCAGGGCGTGGGGGTCTCGTCGCTCTCGGTCAAGACATCGGCCCAGCGCACGAGGATGGCGGCGACGAGATCGCGGGCCAACGCGAGGGTTGTCGCGGGATCGTCCAGCGGCGTCGTGACCGACCAGGCGCCCCGGCGCGGTCCCCACTCGCCGATCACCGTGTTGACGGCGACCTGTTGCCCCACCGTCAAGGGGGTGGACGGTTCGTCGTCCGTCTCGGCGCTCCAACGGCCGGCCGGCACGAGGGCGGGTGCGCAGCGCCGGCGCAGGGTGGCGGCGTCGTCGAGATCGACCCGATGGACGGTGCCGATCTCCTCATCGGTGAGGAGATAGGTGGCGGCGCCGACCCCGCAGCGTCCGTCGGAGACCTGTTTGGCGACCCGTTTCAGGGCGTCGCTCAAGGGGAAACGGTCGGAAGCCTCGTCTGGCTCACCGGGCGGCACCGCCATGGAGGCCATGAACCACAGGGCCTCCGCCCGCGTCACATCGGTGACGTCGGCCGGCTCGGCGGGAGTGGCTTCGGAGACCGGCACATCGCTGGGCGCGTCTTCGTTCGCGACACTGGGTTCGACGACAGCTTCGTTGTCGTCGATCGTGGACTCGTCCTTGGCCGAGGTCTCGTCGGTGGCGGTGGGCGACGGGCTATCGTCCACGGCGACATCATCTGTCTCCACCGGAGCCACAGCGGCGTCCGCGGTCGAATCGACGACCGTGGGGGCAGAATCGGGATCGGCCGTCGATCCTGCGGCGTCCGGCGCCGTCGATTCTGCGGCGTCGCCCGACGTCGTCTCGGTGAGAAGGGGAGAGGCGTCGGCTGTCGGATCAGCCGTCTGCTCGAGGGGGGACTCGTTCATCAGGACTCCGGATTTATGGTCGGTGCGTCGTGACGCGTCGGTTGATCAACTGGTTGCGAGCGCAGCGGGCGACCTGGATGGTGCCATAGCCATCCGTCACCGCGCCGATGCCGCCGCCGACGACGGGGACCCGCCGGGTGACGAACTGAGCGATGTCTTTGCCGGCTGAGGAGGCCAGCACCTGGTTGAGGACGCGTTCGGCCGCTTTTGTCTGCAAACCGAGGTCGTGCATCGGAGCGGTCGCGACGGCGAGCGGGCTCGAGGGAAGAGAGCCGTTCTTGATCTGCTGCTTGAGTTCCTTCTCTCCCAACAGGCACATGACCATGGCGGTGCGCACCCGCGGATCGTCGATGTCGTAGCCGTGCAGATGAGCGATGCAGGCGACCATCCTCACTTGCACCATGACGATCCCCGCCGCGTTGGCCGGGGTGCCGATCGCCGTCGAGATGAGCCCGCCGAAGTTCGTCACGAAGGCCTGGGCCGAGGCCAGCCCGACGTGCACGCGCACGACCGATTTGATGGCGGCGTCGATGTCCTGACGCTTCTCCAAGTGCTTGGCGGCGGTCGATCGCGCCGGAGGGAGCTTGCCCGCGCCGTCGATGGCGAGATCGACGAGCCGCCACATCGTCCCCGACAGGCGGGGCAAAATGACGTGAGGCAGCGCGTTCACCGCTGACTTGGCAGCCATCTTCGCGACGTCTTTCGGCAGTGACATGGCTCTTTCTCCTTAGAGACCGCGATCTCCTCGTCACATCTGGGGACAGCCGCGCTGCCCTGGGGAAAAGTGTAGCCGGGTCTAGGAGACCGCACGGCTCCATGGTCTGACGTGAGGGGCGTGGAATGATGGTGCTATGGGGATGACCGCTCCGATCGACGCTGACGAGGTCTTCGGCCCGCCTGATTCCTGGCCCCATTCCGATCTCATCGCCTTCACCCCCTCTTTCGATCCCGCGCTCGTCCTGCCGGCTTACCGGGCCGGGGTCTTTCCGATGCCGTTGCCGGACTCCTTCTTCGGGCCCGGGGTCGGCTGGTGGTCGCCGCTCGCGCGCGGCATCATCCCGCCCGGGGGATTGCGCGTCACTCGCTCGCTGCGGCAGGCCTGTCGGCGTTACACCGTCACCGTCAACCGGGCCTTCGACCGCGTGCTCATGGGCTGCGCCGATCCGCAGCGTCCCGGCGGGTGGATCGACGCCGCCACGATGCGGGCCTACCGGCGTCTTCACGAGCAAGGGACGGTCGTCTCGATCGAGACCTGGGCGAGCGACGGAACCCTGGCCGGCGGCCTCTACGGCGTCTCGATCGGCGGCCTGTTCGCCGGGGAGTCGATGTTCCACCGGCCCGACGTCGGCCGCGACGCCTCGAAGGTCGCCCTCGTCCACCTCGTCCGCTGGCTCGAAGCCGACGGGGTGCCCCGCCTGCTCGACGTCCAATGGCGCACCTCTCATTTAGGCAGCCTCGGGGCGGTCGAGATCTCGCGTCGTGCTTACCTCGGGGCGCTGGGGAGAGCGCTGCCCCGCCCCGCTCCGGATTGGGCGCGCGCCGCCGCTGCGCCCCCGGTGGTCGCCGGAACGACGGCCCCGGAGGAGGAGACGCGATGAACGATGAGACGATGCCGCCGGTCGGGTTCGAGGCGAGCGACGAGACGGAGATCAAACGATCGCGTTTCTTGGCGACGATCGCCCGGACGGACGACGAGGCTTCCGCTCGCGCCCTCGTCGCCCGGTTGCGGGCCGAGCATCCGACGGCCCGGCATTGCTGCCACGCTCATGTCCTCGACCTCGACGGCCACCGGATCGCCCATAGCTCCGACGACGGCGAGCCGGCCGGCACAGCGGGCATTCCCATCCTCAACGCTCTCAACGGGGCCGGGCTCGTCAACGCGACGGCGGTGGTCGTCCGGTATTTCGGGGGCGTCAAATTGGGCGCGGGAGGCCTGGTGCGGGCCTATGGGGGCGCGGTCGCGAGCTTGGCCGGGCGGGTTCCCCGGGTGGTCCGCCAGCACCGGACGGTGTGGCGGCTCGAGACGACCCACGCCGAGGCCGGGCGCGCTCAGGAGGAGGTGATGCGCCACGGCGGCGAGATCGTCTCGACCGATTACGAGGCCGACGGAGTCGTCTTGCGCTTCACCGGCGTGGGCGTCGCCGGGGAGGATCCGGGCTCCTTCCTCGCTCCGCTCTTGCGCGGCTCTGGATCGATACGGGCCGATGGCGCGAAGGAGATCGAGGTCTCAGTCGAACCGATGTCGTGACGTCGTTCCACTCAGCCACTCCAATTTTTTGGGCTTTTCCTTATGACATCCATAAGTTCCCCTACACTGAGACGAATGAAGACACAGGAAGGGGACAATGTATGAACATTCTTGATGATGTGACGAAGGCGGTCGGGGGGACTCCGCTCGTGCGGCTCAACCGGATCGCCGGAGACAACGCGACGGTCGCCGTCAAACTGGAGTTCTACAATCCGGCCAATTCGGTCAAGGACCGCGTCGGAGTAGCCATCATCGACGCCGCCGAGCGCTCCGGCCGTCTCCAGCCGGGCGGAACGATCGTCGAGGGGACGTCGGGCAACACGGGAATCGCCTTGGCCTGCGTCGCGGCGGCTCGGGGCTATCACCTCGTCTTGGCGATGCCGGAGTCGATGTCGGTCGAGCGCCGGGCGCTCTTGCGGGCCTTCGGCGCCGAGTTGGTGCTGACCCCTCGGGGGGATGGGATGAAGGGCGCCGTCGAGACGGCCGAGAAGATCGCCGAGGAACGTGGGGCGGTTTTGGCCAGCCAGTTCGCCAATCCGGCCAACCCGGCGATTCACCGTGCGACGACCGGCCCGGAGATCTGGGAGGCGACCGATGGCGCCGTCGACATCCTCGTCGCCGGGGTCGGCACCGGCGGCACCATCACGGGCGCCGGCGGCTACCTCAAGGAGCAGAAACCTGGTTTATCCGTGGTCGCCGTCGAGCCGGAAGAATCGCCTTTGTTGAGCGAAGGACGGGCCGGACCCCACGGCATCCAAGGAATTGGTGCGAATTTTGTACCTTCTATCCTCGACAAAAACGTCTATGATGAAGTTGTCACTGTTTCCACGGCGGAGGCGATAGCAACTGCTCATGCGTTAGCGACGCAGGAGGGGATTCTCACCGGAATCTCAGCTGGCGCTGCTGTGAAGGCCGCCATCGACCTGGCGAACCGTGACGAGAATAACGATAAGCTGATTGTCGCGATCATTCCGGATTTCGGAGAGAGGTATCTCTCAACGCCGCTCTTCGCCGGCCTGATCGACTGAGGACCCGCCCTGGTCATCTTTCTCTTTCTCCACCAGGACGGTGCTCTTCCTTTGATGATGTGGCCCTCCTCATCATGAGGAGGGCCACATCTTTTCCCTCACAAACCCGTCAGCCGCCTGCCAGGCAAGTAGCTGACAAGCCGTGTGAGTGAACTAACCTTGCTTCCGAAACGCCGCGTCGGTCCCTCATCCTTCGCGGCGCACCGGCAGTGTCGGCGCGTTCTCTAGATAAGACACCAGTGTGGGGCATTTCATTACGCCGATACCGATAAAACATGAAGAATTCTCAGTGGCGCTGCAGGGGTCGCGTGGAATCGGCCTTGTGGGGAGCGACGTTCTCAGCCGCTTCTCATCGTGAGGACACTTTCAGAAACTGTAATTCTTAAATTTCTCTCGTGTCGTTTTCGGTCGATAGCCCGTCGGACTACGACTCACGTTCGACCCGGATTAGAAGAACTCGCTTTCTTAAGGCAAGATGTGGCCTAATGATTTCCTCTCATGAGAGGACTCAGCCCCCTGATCGCGCTGGAAGTGCGCTGTCCTCGCTGAACCACGGCCTCACACGGCCATATGCCGACGTCCGGAGAAAGGCATCGGCCTTCAGCTGACATTTGGGCGTGGAGACGTTCCCTCCGCGCTGAGCCGACGGATCAGTCGAGTCCCTTTCACGAGGAGTGTCGATGCGGGATGGTGGAAGGGACCAGGGATGATCGAGGTGCGTGGACTCACTCGAAAGGTGGGCTCGCGCGCGGTTCTCGACGACGTCTCATTCACCGCTCCAGCGGGGCGGATCACCGGTGTGCTCGGTTCGCCCGGGGCGGGGAAATCCGCCCTCGTCCATCTCGCGGTCGGCCTCGACCGGCCCGATTCGGGCCAGGTCCTTCTCAATGGGCTTCCCTTCGAGCAGCATCGGACGCCCGCGCGTGTCGCCGGCGCCATGCTCTCCACCTCGACCGCCTACCCCTACAACACGGCGCGCCGACATCTTCAGACGATCGCCACCAATCTCGGGCTGCCGCGGGAGCGTGTCGACGAGGTCGCCCACGACCTCGGCTTGCATGTGACGATCGAGAACCGGGTCAACCAGCTCTCCTTCGGTCACCGCCGCCGCCTCGCCCTCGCCTCGGCGCTGCTAGCCGATCCCGACGCCCTCATTCTCGACGATCCGACTCGGGGGCTTGAGACGCCCGATCGTCTCGCCGTCGAACAGATCCTGCGCAGCTTCGCCGAACAAGGCGGGAGCGTGCTCATGACGAGCCGCTCGCGAACGGAGATCGGCTTGGCCGATCACATCCTCGTGCTCGACAACGCGCGGATCCGTCCGTCGTGGCCCTCGACGAAGAAGGCCCCGGGCCAGGCCACGAGCGCCGAGGTGACGGCTGATTCGGCGACACGCAACCGCCGGGCCGCCCGTCCGTCTTCGGCGACGATCACGTCCTCGTCATCACCTCGTCCGAGGGATCACCGCTCCCCGTTGCCTGCCGCCGCGCCGTTGCGGACGGCCTCGGTGACGGCCTCGCGCTCCCCTCGCCCCACCTCCGTCTCCTACTCGGCGCCGCTGAAGCCGGCGGCCTCCCCGGGCTCCACCGACGCGCCCGCGTTCGATCCCAGCCCCTTGGAGCAACTCATCCTCACTCCGTCCGCCGCGACGAATGCGTCCCAGCACTCGAATTCGGACATCGAGCATCGGGGTGGCGCCTGGAGTCGCCGAGCGCGTGTCACGGGGCCATCCCTGCCCTTGGAATCTTTCGACAACTCGTCGCTGCCCGATCCTCTTCGTGAGAAAGTCGCGGCATGAGCGCTACCACTGCACGCCCCGCGCCCTATCACGCTCGCCTCACGTTCGCCCACATCGTCCAAGCCGAATGGCTCAAGCTTTTCGCTCTCCACGCCACCCGGTGGATCCTCATCGGAGCTGTCATCATCAATCTGGCGGTCTCCCTCCTCGTCTTCATCACCACGAGAAACTCTCAGGGGGATGGCATCGGCGCGGACATCATCGCTCCGACGGAGCCGGCCACTTTGGCCGCTCTCGCCACCCAAGGCTGCGTCCAGTTGGGCCAAGTCGTCCTCGCCGTCCTCGCCGTCCTCTGCATCACCCATGAGTACGCCACCGGCACGATCCACTCCACTTTCGTCACCGTCCCGCGCCGCTCCGCTGTGCTCGCGGCCAAGGCGATCGTCCTCATCGTCTGTGGTTTCGTCGTCATGGCCGTCTCCGAGGCGCTCGCCTGCCTGGCCGGTTTCTTCATCCTCGACGGCACCGCCGTCTCGACCGATCTGTTCACCACCGAGTCGATCCGTCTGCTGGGCGGAGGCATCGTCGTCGTCCTCGCTGTCATGCTCCTCGCTCTCGCGTTCGGGGCCATCACCCGGTCGACGGCGGTCGGGGTCGGGGTCATCACCCTCATCACTTTCCTTCCGCCCGCGCTCATCAGTCTCTTCGCCGCCGAGGGGGCCTCGGCCGAAGGGCCTTCCCCGCTCGTGCGAGCCCTCTGCTACACACCCGGCGGGGCTGGTGGCGCGGTTCTCCTCCAGGAGAACATGACCGACGTGCTCAGTCCTGCGGGCGGCATCCTCGTCCTCCTCGGCTGGGTCGTCGTCTTCGGCGCCCTCGCGTTCATCGTGACGCGCCTGCGCCGCCTCTGAGGGATGGCGCAGGGCAGACGCCACACTTATTCGATCGCCACCGTCATCGTCGATCCGGCCGCCGCCGTGGCGATCTGAGCGGCCAGAGCTTCGGGCGCCTCGATGAGAACCGTGTCCGGTGAACTCGTCGACCCGCCCATGAGCCCGCTGCCCGAGGCGGCGGGCTGAGGGATTGTGACGACACGGATGCCCGGAACACCAGTGATCTCCCCGGTCAAGGGATCGGTCAGAAACAACCGGATCGTGCCGCCGGGGCGGATGAGGGAGATGATGTCGTCGTTGGCGATCCGGATCGGCACGACGACAGCTCCCGGGGTGATCGCGGCGCTGTCGTCGCCGAGGATGTCGTCGCGGGTGAGGATGACCCCGGAGCCGGCTCCGGAGGTCGCGATCCGCCCGATCGCTTCGGCGCCGCTCGTGAGGGCGTTGTCGGGGACGAGATCGCTGGGCGCCTCGATTTCGACGAGGTCGTCGGCGGTGATCGTCGTCCCCGGGGCGATCCGGTGCGCGGCGGTGACGACGGTCGTCGTCGGCCCGCCCTTCCCAGAGGCGGCTGCGGCAAGGCAGAAGACACAGGCCATGGTGGCGATGACTGCCATCGCCCGGCGATACAAGGTGATCCGGCGGAGAACACGTGTCAGTGAGGTCATACCCCACCATGGGGCTGTCACCTGGGAGATGTCGGCTATCCCCAGATGAGATTCAGATCGCTCGGCCTTGTGGATGAATGTGGATGAAACGGGGGGAGAGGGAAATCAGCGGTCCGTTCTCCCGGGTGAGAAGCGGATGCCTCTCCTCCACGATCAGGGGTCAGCTGGAGGCGGATGCTCCGCCAACCGGACAAGGGGTCAACTGGAGGCGGCCGCCTTGGCCGGCTTCGCGCTGGACGACGAGGATGAGGCCGAGGCGGACGGCGATGCCGACGAGCCCGAGGCCGGCGTCGCTGCGCTGCTCGTCGACGACGATTCCTTCGTCGTGCTGCCAGCGTCTTTCGTCGCCGTCTTCTCTGAGCCGCTGGAGTGATCCGTCGACTCGTTCTTGGCCGAGGAACTCTCCCGATTCGGCGCCGGTTTCGTGCTCTTCTTGCTGTCGGTGGCGTAGAAGCCGGAGCCCTTGAAGACGATGCCGACGGGCGCGTAGATCTTGCGCAGTTCACCTTCGCATTCCGGGCAGACGGTCAGCGTCGGATCCGTCATGCGCTGGAAGATTTCGAGGTCAGCCCCACAATTCGCGCAGTGGTACTGATACGTCGGCATCGGACTTCCTTCCTCACGGGCGGCTGATCTCCGCCATCGACGACGGGCTCTTCTCCGCCACTCCGGGCCGATTTGGCACTCTACTCCATCGAGTGCCAAACATCGAACGAAAATACCTTGCAGAATCAATATTGGTAGTCATTCGGTCGGTCGTCATCCAACTCACCACAACGCCATGACCGTCGCACCTATTCCTCGGCGGCGTCACGACCGAGCATCAGATCATCGCGCGAGGTCACCCGATCGGGACGTCATCGGGGACCTTCGAGGACGCGATATTGATCCAGCGGGTCTCGGTGAAGATCGCGTCGACCGGTTGGTCCCAGGGGTCGATGGGAAGCGAGTCCATGACCTCGTCGTCGTTGAGGAGGAGCCAGCGCAGCGCGCCGGGATCAGCCTGAGCCAGGGCGCGGTCGTACCAGCCTCCCCCGACACCGAGGCGGGTTCCCTCGGTCGAGCCGGCCAACCCGGGCAAAATGAAGAGTTCGGCTTCCCAGATGGCGTCAGCCTCAAGCGGGGGGGAATCCGGCTCAGGGATGCCGAAAGCGCCGCTGCGCCAGGGATCTCCGGGCTTCCACCAGGCCCAGCCCGGCTTCGCGGGGCCGCCGGAGAGCACGGGCAGGAGAAGACGAGTGCCGAGGCCGGACAAGATCGTGAGGATCGCCTCGGTGCCCGGCTCGGGATCGACCGAGGCATAGGCGGCGACCACCCCCGGCAACCACGTCGCCATGGCGTCGATCACCCGGGCGGCTCGCGCCGCGTCTGCGGCCTGGCGGGCTGTCGCGTCACAGTTTCGACGGCGCTCGAGAACGGTCTCACGCAGGAACGATTTTCGGTCGGGGGAGCGGTGTCGAGGCGGGCCTGATGGGCGCATTGGCCTATCGTAGAGGGTATGGCGCTGTTCCACCGCAATCGTGAGGTCCCCGTGACCGAACAACCGGCCTCGCCGGATTCTCCGACGCTGCCCCAGGCTCCACCCGAGGCAGTCAACGGCTTGCGCGCGTTCATGGCTCACCGGGATTGGGTGACGTCGATGATCGAAGCTCTGCCCTCCCTGGGCGTCTCCCTCCTCGACGCCGTCGGGTTGACGCTCAACGAATCGATCCTCTCCGAGGTCGATCTCCCCTCGAGCGGCATCCATGTCGGCGACGTCCTCGTCGCCAAGCGCATGCCGGTCACTCCGCGTTTAGCCGGCCTGCTCGCCGGAGTCGGCATCGACAAGGTGCTCGTGCGGCCCCGGCCCCGCATCATTGTCATCGCCGTCACCCAACCGGGCGATGGCGACCATGTCGTGTGGGGGGCGCGCACCGCGCAGGTCGTCCTCGCCACCGCTTTGCAAGATTTCGGCGCCCAAGTCTGGCCCGTCTCGGCCGAAGTCGCCGACGACGAGCATCTCACCCAGGTGGTCTCCGACCAGGTGATCCGAGCCGATCTCATCATCACCGTCGGCGGCATCGGCGCGCCCCGCGCAGCCTCAGCCCAACCTCAAGGCGACGGCGTCGAGACGGAGGCTTCAGCGCCCGTCAGCGTCGAGCGCGCCATCCGCGGCATGGGGGTGAGCGACTTCACACCGATCGCCCTCTCCCCGGGCCGCCACCAGGGCTTCGCCCTCCTCAAGGAAGACGACCACCGGGTGCCGCTCGTCGCCCTGCCCGGCGATCCGATCACCGCGCACGTCCTCTTCGAGATCCTCCTCAAACCGATCGTGCGCAAACTCATGGGCATGGTCATCACGACGGATCCGGTGCGCACCGGCCGGCTCATGCAGGCCGTCAATGTCACTCCCCAGGTGATGACGTGCGTCAACGGCACGATCAACGACCTCGGCATGATCCACATCCAAGGCCGTCCCTCCGGCCCCGAGGGCCTCGTGACGATCTCCCGTTCGAACGCCCTCGTCCTCCTCGAATCGGAGAGCGGGCGTATCGACCAATCCGCCGAGGTGAACTACCTGTCGCTGTGATGTCTGACGCCGCGCCCGTCCTCACCTCTCCGCCCGGGGGAGCGGTCGCTGGCCGTCGGACACCGGCGATCGAGCCGGTGACACGACTCCATCTCGCCCAAGACGCGGAGGAGAGCGCCGATGATTCCGCTCACCCCTGAGCGTCTGCCCGCCCGCCACGTCTGGCCGGCGACGGTGCGCTTCGGCGACGTCGTCCTCGCACCTTTCCGTCGCCGTGACATCAAGGAATGGTCACGGGTCCGCGACGCCAACGCCGCGTGGTTGCGCCCTTGGGACGCCACCACTCCGCCGCCCGGCCAGCCGCCGCGCAGCGCCCGTGAGATGGTCGCCGACTACGAACGTCGTGGCCGGGCCGGGGAGATGGCCCCCTGGGTGATCCGCTACGACACCGGCACGGAGACCCCGCTCGTCGGCCAGTGCACCCTCTCGACGATCATCTACGGGTCGGCTCGCAGCGCCGTCATCGGCTATTGGATCGACGAGCGCTGGGCCGGGCGCGGCATCGTCCCCCGTGCCGTCGCGCTCGCCACCGATTACGCCTTCACGACGATCCGCTTGCACCGCATAGAGATCTGCATCCGGCCGGAGAACCACCCCAGCCTCCGCGTCGTCGAGAAACTCGGCTTCCGCTTCGAGGGGGTGCGGCCGCGCTTCCTCCACATCGACGGTCAATGGCGCGACCACGCCTGCTTCGCCCTCCACGACGATGAGGTCGGCGACGGCCTGCGGGCGCGCTGGGCGCGGACTCACCCGGCGAGCTAGAGAGCGTCATTCGCTTCGTGGTGGGAGGCAGGCCATCGACCGTGTTGCCTTCGCCGCATCGCGCGCGCCGTCAGGGTTCGGCCTGATCGATGGCCCCACACATGTTCGTGGCCCGACCCCCTTGCGGGAGCCGGGCCACGATTCGATATATGTCTATCCCCGACGCGGCGGGGCAACTACCGATTCAGTTGTAGGGGATGACCAGCGGCCCGGGGATGCCCACGAGCCGCCAGCCACCATCGTCACTTGTTCTTGGCGTCCTTGAGGGAGGCCTGAGCGGCCGCCAGACGGGCGATCGGAACACGGAACGGCGAGCAGGACACGTAGTCGAGCCCGACGCCGTAGAAGAACTCGACCGAGGCCGGGTCGCCGCCGTGCTCGCCGCAGACGCCGAGCTTGAGGTCGGGGCGAGCCTTGCGGCCGAGCTCCGAGGCCATCTTGACAAGCTGCCCGACGCCGGCCTGATCGACCGTGGCGAAGGGGTCTTGCTCGTAGATCTTCTTCTCGTAGTAGGCGTCGAGGAACTTGCCCGCGTCGTCACGGCTGAAGCCGAACGTCATCTGGGTGAGGTCGTTCGTGCCATAGGAGAAGAACTGAGCCTCCGAGGCGATCGCGTCGGCCGTGACGGCCGCGCGCGGGATCTCGATCATGGTGCCGACGAGGTACGTCAGCTCCACGCCGGAATCGGCGATGATCTTGTCAGCCGTCGAGGTGATGATGCCCTTGACGTAAGCGAGCTCCTTGACCTCGCCGACGAGCGGCACCATGATCTCCGGGACGACCTTCCACTCCGGGTGCTTCTTCTGCACGTTGATGGCGGCCTCGATGATCGCCTGGGTCTGCATCTCGCCGATCTCCGGGTAGGTGACGTCGAGACGGCAACCGCGGTGGCCCATCATCGGGTTGAACTCGTGCAGCGAGGCGATCTTGGCCTTGAGGTCCTCGACCTTGATGCCCATGTCCTTGGCGAGAACCTGAATGTCCTCTTCCTCGGTCGGGAGGAACTCGTGCAGCGGCGGGTCGAGCAGGCGGATCGTCACCGGCAGCCCTTCCATCGCCTCGTAGATGCCCTCGAAGTCGCCGCGCTGCATCGGCAGGAGCTTGGCCAGGGCGGCCTTGCGCTGCTCGACGGTGTCGGAGACGATCATCTCGCGGATGGCCGCGATCCGATCCGGTTCGAAGAACATGTGCTCGGTGCGGCACAGCCCGATGCCCTCGGCGCCGAACTCACGGGCCTGGCCGGCGTCGTGCGGCGTGTCGGCGTTGGTGCGGACCTTCATCGTGCGATATTCGTCGGCCCAGCCCATGATGCGGCCGAAGTAGCCGCCGATCTCCGCCGGGACCGTCTTGATGGCCTGGCCGTAGACGTTGCCGGTGGAGCCGTCGAGGGAGATCGAATCGCCCTCTTTATAGGTGTTGCCACCGAGGCTGAAGCTCTTGCCATCGGAACCGAACTTGATGTCGCCGAGACCGGAGACGCAGCAGGTGCCCATGCCACGGGCCACGACGGCGGCGTGGGAGGTCATGCCGCCACGGGCCGTCAAAATGCCCTGGGCGTAGTGCATGCCCTCGATATCCTCCGGCGTCGTCTCGAGGCGGACGAGGATGACGTCCTTGCCGTCTTCCTTGGCCCACTTCGTGGCCTCCTCGGCCGTGAAGACGACCTGGCCGCACGCGGCGCCCGGGGAGGCCGGCAGGCCCTTGCCGATGACGGTGGCGGCGGCCAGCTCCTTGGTGTCGAACTGCGGGTGGAGCAGAGCGTCGATCTGCTTCGGATCGATCGACAGGACGGCTTCCTTCTCGGAGATCATCTTCTCGTCGACGAGGTCGCAGGCGATCTTGAAGGCGGCGGCGGCGGTGCGCTTGCCGTTACGCGTCTGGAGCATGAAGAGCTTGCCCTCTTCGATGGTGAACTCCATGTCCTGCATGTCGCGGTAGTGCTTCTCAAGCGTGTCGACGATCTCCGTGAACTGCTTGTAAACGGCAGGGTTCTGCTCTTGGAGATGGTCGATCGTCAGCGGCGTGCGCACACCGGCGACGACGTCCTCGCCCTGAGCGTTCATGAGGTACTCGCCATACAGGCCCTTGTCGCCGGTGGCGGGGTTGCGCGAGAAGGCGACGCCAGTGCCCGACGTGTCGCCCATGTTGCCGAAGACCATCGACTGGACGTTGACGGCCGTGCCCCAGCTCGAGGGGATGTCGTTCATGCGGCGGTAGTAGATGGCGCGCGGGTTCTCCCACGAGCGGAAGACGGCCTTGATGGCGCCGTAGAGCTGCTCGGTCGGATCGGACGGGAAGTCCTCGCCGATCTTCGTCTTGTACTCGGCCTTGAACTGCTCGGCCAGTTCCTTGAGGTCGTCGGCCGTCAGATCGGTGTCCTGGGTGACGCCGCGATCTTCCTTCATCTTGTCGATGAGCTCCTCGAAGTACGACTTGCCCACCTCCATGACGACGTCGGAATACATCTGGATGAAGCGGCGGTAGGAATCGTAAGCGAAGCGCGGGTTGCCGGACTTGCGGGCGATCGTCTCGACGACCGTCTCGTTGATGCCGAGGTTGAGGATCGTGTCCATCATGCCGGGCATCGAGGCGCGGGCGCCCGAACGCACACTGACAAGGAGCGGGTTCTCCGCATCACCGAATTTCTTGCCCATCGCGGCTTCGAGGGAGGCGACGTGCTCCATGATCTCGGCCTTGATCGCGTCGTTGATCTGCTCCCCGTCGGCGTAGTACTGGGTGCAAGCCTCCGTCGTGATGGTGAAGCCCTGCGGCACCGGCATGCCGAGCCCGGTCATTTCGGCCAGGTTGGCGCCTTTCCCGCCGAGCAGGTTGCGCATGGAGGCGTCACCCTCGCTGAAATCGTACACATACTTGGTGTTGGTCATGGTGCGGATGGTTCTCCTTCGACAGGCTCCCAATGAGTGTGAGGCCTCGCCCACGACACGGTGGACGGCACGAGGCGTGGCCCCAGCGCCAGCGGAGCGAAACTGGCGCGTACTGACGTTCGTCACCCTACCCTGTCCGCGCTCCCGTCGCACTTGTGACGCCGTTTAGTGGCCTTGTCATGGAAAAGAGAGACGACGACGGCGAGACGAATGTTCTGCCTTGCCGTCAAGGGGCGATGAGGGGACGTCGCAGGGTACGAAAATCACCCCGAAACTATCGTCCGTCATCAAGCCGACCGACTGTAACTGTCGGGATCGTCTGACACGCCCCGAACGGGTCGCAACGGTCAAGGGCCGACCGGAACCAAGCGGATCGCCCGGATCACAGGGTGGTGCTGTCTTCGAGGACGCCGATGACGACCGTGAGGTTCGGCGACGGCAACCGCGTGGCCGAGGTCGTCAGCGTGATGACGGCCCGCGTCGGCACGAGTCCGGGGCCGTTCGGCACCGCGTCGAGAAGCTCGGACGAATCGCGCGCGATGGTGAGATCGGCGGCCTCGACGCGGTAGGTGTGACGCCGCCCGTTGGCTTCGACGATGATCTCGTCGCCCGGCTCTAAGCCGGCCAGCCCGGAGAACGGCTCGCCCCAACCGAAACGATGCCCGGCTAGGGCGAAGTTGCCGACCTCGCCCGCGCCGACGGTGTCGGCGTACCACCCCAAACCCTGGCGTAGCGCGGCCAGGCTCGTCCCCTCGACGACCGGCACGGCCCAGTCGTCGCCGAAACGGGGGACGCGCACGATGGCGATCGCCTCGCCGGACTCGACGGCGGCGTGGTAGCGCGACCGGGCGATCCCGTTGGTGGCGGCGTAGGTGAAGACCGAGCCGAGGACGAGGAGCACGGAGAGGACGAGGACGACGACGACGCCGACCGGAATCCTTCGCCGTTCCCCGTCCGGTGGCGAGGGCGCGGTCGCCGTCGCGTTCGGGTCCGATGCCTCCGGTTCTGCGGTGAAATCCTCTCCCGCAAGGGATTCCCCGTCGTGCGACGCGTCTAGGGCGTCGGCTGGCGGGGTGGGGGATTCGGACTCGGACATGCGATCACACTAGTGGTTCCGCTCGCTCCGCCGGCGCCCCGGCCCCGTCACGAGGCGGGGGTGGAGTCGAGCGCGGCCGCCAACTCGGCGTCGACGAGCCAGAAGGGGTGGTCGACGAGTCGGCTGGCCGGGGTGTTGGCGGGATCGTCGCCGGCCAACGACCGGCTCACCGCGGGCGACTTGGCGACCCCGGCGGCGAGGATCCACAAGGTGTGACATTGACGCAGTAGGACCCGGGTGAAGGTGACGCGCTGGGCTGGTGGCTTGGGCGAGGCGGGCTCGGCGACGACGAGCGCGTCCGTCCGGGCGGCGGCCTCATGGCCAGGGAACAAGGAAGCGATGTGACCGTCGTCGCCGATGCCGAGCAGGGAGATGTCGAACCGAGGCGCCGGCAGGGTGTCGCCGACGGCCCAGCGGCCCAACTCGGCGGCGTAATCGTCGGCCGCGACCTCGACCGAGGCGGTGCGATCCGGGCCCGGCACGCTGTGGCGTTGCGTCGCCGGCACTCCGAGCGCCGCAGCGATCGGCAACACGGCGGTGTCGTTGCGGTTGGGGTCGCCCGCCGGCAGGAAACGCTCGTCGCTCCACCACAGGTGGACCGACGACCAGTCGACCGCCTCCCGCAAGGGGTGACGTGCCACATACGACCACATCGCGGTGCCCAACCCGCCCCCGGTGAGGCTGAGGTGGAGCGGGCTGACGAGCGACTGACGCTCGACGAGACGGACGATGAGTCGGCTCGCGGCGCCCTCGGCGGTCAGTTCGGCGGACGGATGGACGATGACGGATGGGCGACGTTCAGTCATGGAGGATCACCTCAGCTTGTGAGAGACGGGGGAGGTCGTCGCAGACGACGGAACCGTAGACGGTGTCCGGGTCGAGACGACGTAGCTCCTCGGCTAGGCATTCAGCCACGCTGCGGCGTGACAGATGGATGCGCCGATCGAGCATGCCAGGGGTCGTCAAGGTGGCGACCGAGGAGTCACGGGGGCGGTCGAGCACGACGGAGCCGGAGGGGCGGTGCAACTCGACCCGGGTCAAGGCGGGAGCGTCACCCTGCCGGTCGATCCGCACCGGGCAATCGAGCCGGGCGCCGAGCCAAGCGGCCAGCAGATCGACCGAGGGGTGGTCGGCCCGCCCGCCGACGACGACCTCCTCGACCGGCTCATAGGGCGGATTGTCCAACACCGCCGCGATTTGGGCCCGCCACAAGGTGATCCGCGTCCAGCACAGATCGGTGTCGCCGGGCTGGTAGCCGCCCCGCAAGCGGGCCAACCGCTCGGCCACGTCCCCGGGAGAGTTGAGCGCGTCGGTCACCCGCCGGGTGGCCAGCGCCCCGACCGGGTCGGCCGCCGGCACAGCGGGCAGATGGTCCGGCCACCAGGCCACATTCGGGGCGTCGGGCAACAGGAGGGGGATGACGATCGTGGCCTGATGAGCTGTCAATTCGCCGCGCATCCGCAAGACGACGACCTCGGAGGCCCCGGCGTCGCCACCGACGCGGATCTCGGCGTCGAGGGCCGAACGCCCGGAGGGATCTTGGTCGACGAGGACGAGCACTCGGCAGGGATGTTCCATCGAGGCCTCGTTGGCCGCCGTGATGGCCGCCTCCGCCGCGCTCGCGCCGACCGGCACGATGAGGGTGAGGACGCGCCCCAGCGCCGTCGCCCCGCCGACCTCGCGGATCTCGACGAGCTTGTCGGCCACCGCGTTGGCGGTGGTGTCGTACAAGGGGATGATCATGGCCGCCTCCAGACACGTCCATCACGGGCCAGCATGGCTTTGCCGCTGTCGGGGCCCCACGAGCCGGCCTGGTAGGGTTCCGGCGCTCCCAGGCCGGCCCAGAACTCTTCGACGGGGTCGAGGATGCGCCAGGACAATTCCACTTCGTCGCGCTGGGGGAAGAGCGGGGGGTCGCCGAGGAGCACGTCGAGGATGAGACGTTCGTAGGCCTCCGGCGAGGCTTCGGTGAAGGAGTTGCCGTAGCCGAAGTCCATCGAGACGTCGCGCACCTCCAGAGCGGTGCCGGGCACCTTGGCGCCGAACCGGATCGTCACGCCCTCGTCGGGCTGGACGCGGATGACGATGGCGTTGCGGCTGTCCTGCGACTGGGCCATCCGGCTGAAGGGCAGGTGGGGCGCCGGTTTGAAGACGACGGCGACCTCGGTGACGCGTCGCCCGAGCCTCTTGCCGGTGCGCAGATAAAAGGGTGTGCCGGCCCAGCGCCGGGTGTCGACCTCGAGGCGGAGCGCGGCGTAGGTCTCGGTGTGGGAGTCGGCCGGGATGCCGTCCTCCTCGAGATACCCGACGACGGGCACGCCGCCTTGCCAGCCGGCCGCGTACTGCCCGCGGGCGGTCGCCGCGGCCAGGTCCTCGGGCAGGCGCACGGCCGAGAGGATCTTGACCTTCTCGGCCCGCAGCGCCGCCGCGTCGAAGACGACCGGCTCCTCCATCGCCGTCAAAGCCATCAATTGGAGGAGGTGGTTCTGGATGACGTCGCGGGCCGCGCCGATGCCGTCGTAGTAGCCGGCCCGCCCGCCGATGCCGATGTCCTCGGCCATGGTGATCTGGACGTGGTCGATGAAGTTGTTGTTCCAGATCGGTTCGAACATCTCGTTGGCGAAGCGCAGGGCCAAGATGTTCTGCACCGTCTCCTTGCCGAGATAGTGGTCGATCCGAAAGACCGAGTCCGGGTTGAAGGCCGAGGAGACGACGGTGTCGAGTTCCTGGGCGCTGGCCAGATCGTGGCCGAACGGTTTCTCGATGATGACCCGCCGCCACGAGCCCTCGGGTGGCTTGGCTAGGCCGAACTCGGCCAATTGTCCGCAGACCTGGGGGAAAGCCGACGGCGGCACCGACAGGTAGAACGCGACATTGCCGGCGATGCCGCGCTCGGCCTCGACCGCGTCGACCGTCTCCTTGAGGCGACGGAAGGCGTCGGCGTCGGAGAAGCTCCCGGAGACGAACCGGAACCCTTCAGCCAGTTGCCGCCAGACCTCGTCCTTGAACTCGGTGCGGGCATGCGCGCGGACGGCGTCATAGACCTCGCCGGTGAATTGCTCGACCGTCCAGTCTCGGCGGGCGAACCCGATGAGGCTGAAGCCCGGCGGGAGCAGACCGCGGTTGGCCAGGTCGTAGATCGCGGGGAGGAGTTTCTTGCGGGAGAGATCTCCCGTCACCCCGAAGAGCACCATGGCGCAGGGCCCGGCGATCCGCGGCAGGCGCCGGTCGGTCGCCTCACGGAGGGGATTGAACCCCGGCCGGGGCGTCGCCGCAGCGCCGGAATCGGACGTCGCATGAACAACCACGTCCCGACTCTATCTGAAAGATGGGTTGAGGACGGGGGCGATCCTCAGCCTTGATTGAGCATGACGAGAATGGCGATTCCCAAGGCGAGCGTCAGTGCCATGAGGATGAGAAGGACGACGCCGAGGACGACGAGCCAGCGCGGCAGTTGGTTGGAGCTGTTCGCCATGGTGGTGTCCTTTCTTTCGCCCCATCCTGCCAGTCCCCCGGGGAGGAGTCATCGGTGACGGACGTCAGGGGGCAGGGTCCACAAGGACCAAGGGATGACGGCGACGATCGCGATCACCCTCACAATGCCCGGGGACGGCGCCGCCCTCGCCGATGATCAGTCGAGGATCGCCGGCATGTCGTCGTCAAGATCCTCAGCCAGCGCTGCCGGTCGGCTCTTCGGCGTCATGACGCGCAGGGCGCCGGAGTCGATCGTGGCGGTCAGCTCCGTCGTCGTCCCGGCGACGTCGCCGTCGATCTGGAAGGCGACGGGTTTCTCCGTCGTCACGGTGACGCACTTGGCTTGGATGTACTCCATGCTCGAGGCCGACTCGTCGATGCCGGCCATCGTCTCTTGGGTGAGGGGGGCGGGGCTGTTCGTGACGACGGCGACGCCGGCCTTGGCCCAGTCGGTGATGTTCTCGGCGTGGCCGATGAGCAGGTCAAGGCGCCCGTCGTCGACCTCGGCGGCGGGGAAGGGGTGGATGACGGGCACCTGGACGCCCGGAACATTGCCGAAGAGGATCGTGATGGCGTCGTCCCGCACGAAAGCCGGCCCATTGTCGACCCGTATCGTGGCGCTGAAGGAGGGGTCGCCGCGCTGCTGGAGCACCGAGATGATGTAGGCCCCATTGCCGAAGACGCGTTTGAGGTCGTCGCGGGTGTCGCGCATCGTCGCGGCGTCGAGGCCCATGCCGGCGATGACGACGGAGTAGTCGTCGAAGTCGGCGGTGGTGATGCGGATCATGTCGATCGCGCTCGGCACACCGTCGAAGGCGACGTCGAGGGCGCCTTGGATGTCGAGCGGCACCCCGAGGTTGCGGGCCAAGAGATTGCCGGTGCCGGAGGGGACGATGGCGAGCGGCGTCGTCGTGCCGGCCAGCGCGGCGCAGACCGCTCGTACGGTGCCGTCGCCGCCGGAGACGATGACAAGGTCGGCGTGGCGGCGCACCGCCTCGGCGGCCAACCCAGCGCCGGTCTCCTCCGGCGTCGTCTCGAGCCACAGCGCCCGCGCCCACCCGCGTGATTGGAAAGCGAAATCGACCTGGCTGCGGAAGAGGACGTAGTCGGTAACCTTGGCCGGGTTGTAGATGACGACGGCGCGCTTGCCGGCCGCGTTGGCGTCGCTGAGCGAGGGGATCCGGCTCGCCACCGGTTGGCGGGCCACGGCCAGGGCGCCGAGGCTGAGCGCCGCGCCGAGGAAGACCCCGCCGAGGATGTCGGTGAACCAATGGCAGTTCATGGCCCAGCGGTTGACCGCGACGAGGCCGACGGCGAAGACGGCGATGAGCCGGGCGGCCCACAGCTGGGTCACCGGGGCCCGGCGCAGGGCGTAGGCGTGGACGGCGAGGACGGCGAGGATCGTCGCGCAGGTGACGTGCCCGGAGGGGAAAGACCAGCCCGAATAAGTCAGCGTCTCGGCGAACGACGAGAGCGGGCGCTCACGGCGGATGAGAGCTTTGACGCCGCCGAAACCCACGGCTCCCAGCGCGCCGGCGGCGATCATGGCCCACGACAGACGGCGCAGGCGGCGGCGGTAGGCCCACCAGGCCAGCAGGAGGATCGTCAGCTCCGTCGTCCAGCCGGTCGTGAGGATGGCGATGGCTTGGAGGATCTGCCCGAGCGCCGAGGCCGGAGCGATCATCGGCGCCGTCATCGCCTCGTCGAAGGCGGAGACCGCCGGGACCGTCGCGACGAGCACAGCGATGAGCAGGAACGCGACTCCACAGGCGATCGCGCTGCGCGCTACCCATCGCATCGGCCGGCCTCGTCTCTCCTAGCCGCAGGTTGTTTTCGCTACGGCTGCGGGGGTCGCCCGCCACGGGGAGGCGGGTCATGATTCAGCGGGCCGTCGGGTGGAGTTCCTCGGTGATGGCCCTCACGATCGAGGGTACGCCGAAGATCGGACGATCGCGGAATCACGGGGACGACAGACCGTCCGAGGGGCGAGACGACAGCGTCGACGCAGTACGTAATTTTCGCGAAATCTACCGCTGAAGGACGAGGATCAGCCACCGTCAGCCGTCCCTTCGAATTGACGCGCAAGTTTCGCACATCTGAGCCTTGATGCCTATGCGGGAGGGGAATAGGTTGGCTGTATCCACTTCTTCACACCAAGGAGCCGTATGAGCATCCCAACACCCACACCGCAAGACCGCTTCTCCTTTGGCATGTGGACGGTCAACTGGACCGGTCAGGACCAGTTCGGCTCCGCTCCGCGTAGCCCGTTCGATCCGGTCGAGATCCTCGAGAAGCTGGCCGAACTCGGCGCTTGGGGCATCACCTTCCATGACGACGACCTCATCCCCTTCGGCTCGTCCGACGACGAGCGGGCCAAGATCATCGAGCGTTTCAAGAAGGGCCTCGCCGACACCGGCATCGTCTGCGAGATGGTGACGACGAACACCTTCTCCCACCCCATCTTCAAGGACGGCGCCTTCACCTCGAACGACCGTCAGGTCCGTCGCTACGGCCTGCGCAAGGTGTTGCGCAACGTCGATCTCGCCGCTGAACTGGGCGCCTCCACCTTCGTCATGTGGGGCGGCCGCGAGGGCGCCGAGTACGACACGAGCAAGGATTACAACGCCGCGCTCGATCGTTATGCCGAAGGCATCGACACCGTCGCCGGATACATCAAGTCGAAGGGCTACGGGCTGCGCATCGGCATCGAGCCGAAGCCGAACGAGCCCCGCGGCGACATCCTCCTGCCGACCGTCGGCCATGCCATCGCCTTCATCGACCGCCTCGAGAACGGCGACATCGTCGGCCTCAACCCCGAGGTCGGCCACGAGCAGATGGCCTGCCTCAACTACACCGCCGGCATCGCCCAGGCGCTGTGGTGCGGCAAGCTCTTCCACATCGACCTCAACGGCCAGAAGTCGATCAAGTACGACCAAGACCTCGCGTTCGGCCACGGCGATCTCATGAGCGCCTTCGCCACCGTCGACCTCTTGGAGAACGGCTTCCCCAATGGCGGCCCGAAGTATGACGGTCCGCGTCACTTCGACTACAAGCCGTCACGCACTGAGGACGCCAACGGCGTCTGGGAGTCGGCCAAGGCCAACATGACGACCTACCTCATCCTCAAGGAACGCGCCCAGGCTTTCCGGGCTGATCCCGAGGTCAAGGAGGCCCTCAAGACGTCGAAGATCGACGAGCTGGCCCAGCCGACGCTGGCCGCCGACGAATCGCTCGACAGCTTCCTCGCCGACAAGTCGGTCTACGAAGAACTCGACGTCGACGCGGTCGCCGCCCGGGGCTTCGATTTCGTCCGTCTCAACCAGATCGCCCTCGAGTTCCTCACCGGCGCTCGGGGCTGATTGACTCCGTTACATGTGGAAAATCTCACCTCGGGGTAGGTTTAATCGATTCAATACCCGATTCGATAGTGCCTCAGGGGTGCATCCCGTGTTAAGTTGAAGCCCTCCCTGTTCTGATGCTGGTCGGGGGATCCTCCAGAACAGGGAGATATTCTCGGACAAGGGCCCGGGTCGCTGAGCGGCCCGGGCCCTTGTCTCGTTGATGTTGGGAGAGCTGACGCCTCACTGAGTCCTCATCGCGCCGACCGACGCGTCCAGGCCCCTGCCCGGGTCTGGGGCCTACGATGAGGGGATGAGGAAAGACCCCGGTTCTCGCCCGCATCGGCGCGGCGGTGAGGCCGTCGTCGAATCCCCCGATCCTCGCCTCGTCCGAGACACGGAATACCCTCACTGCTGGCTCGTCCGCATCGACGGCGTCGACCACTCCTTCATCGATCCGGACGACCCGACCCACCTCGTCTTCGAATACGTCGAACGGATCGCCGGAGTGATCGACACGATGGCCCCCCCGGGCGAACGCTTGACGACGATCCACGTCGGCGGCGCCGGAATGACGTTGGCCCGCTACATCGCCCACACCCGGCCGACCTCGGCCCAGATCGTCCTCGAGCCGGACGCCGCCCTCACCGCCGCCGTCCGCGCCGTCGCGCCGCTCGACAAGCACTCTGGCGTCAAAGTGCGTCCCCATGACGGCGTCACCGGCTTGGCCGCCCTCCATGACGACTACGCCGACCTCATCATCGTCGACGCCTTCGCCGGCGCCCAGGTTCCGGCCTGCTTCGCCACCGCCTCGTGGCGATCCGAGACGAACCGGGTCCTCAAACCTGACGGCTGCCTCGTCATGAACTCGACCGACATGGCCCCCTTCGACTACACCCGCCGCCTCGTCGCCGGCTTCCTCGAGGACCGCCACCCCTGTTTCCTCATCGCCGAGCCCTCGACCCTCAAGGGGCACCGTTTCGGCAATCTCATCATCGCCGCCGGCCCGACGATCGACGAGCACGCCCTGACCCGTCGGGCCGCCCGGGCCCTCTACCCGAGCAAGGTCGTCTCCGGCGCCGAACTGACCCGCTGGATCGGCGGCGCCGTCCCCTTCACCGACGAGGACGCCGAACCATCGCCCTTGCCCTGGCTGTGGCCCGGCCGGGGCGGAAGCTTCGCCATCCAAGGGTGAGCGTCGGTCCGGCGCGCGACCTTTCAGCCGGACGATGCCTTCGCCAGGGGCTGATTCTGGGGGCAGGCTCCTGGCCGGACTGCGGCGGAAGTATCGCACAACTATGAACTAAAAATGGCCAAACCGCTAGAAGTCTGTATCATAAAAATCGGAGACCCGAGGCTGTGGTGTGTGCGGACAGTGGAGGGGAACAGTGCGCTTGCGTCATTTTCGTGTCATCGCTCTCGCCATCGCGGGGGCTCTCGTCGCCACCCTGGTGGGGACGACACCCGTCTCACAGGCGGCCAACACCCTCCCCTTCTCAGTGCGCTACACGACGAACGCCAACGGCGCCATTCAGACGTACGGCAACACACTGATGACGTGCAATCCGTCGATCAGCCCCTGCGGGCCCGCCAAGGCCGGCGCGGCTTATGACAACAACTACTTCACCATGCGCAACCTCGACGCCGACAGCGACGCGTCGACCTTCAACTCCTCGATGGCCCACGTCGATCTCCCCGTCGGGGCCAGTGTGTTGTGGGCCGGCCTCTACTGGGGCGCCCGGCTCCAGGCCGGCGTCGGCGGCACGACCGGCACGGGCAATTACAACCAGATGGTCCTCAAACGACCCGGCGACACCGCCTATCGCACCATCACCGCCAGCACCGCCGCCAACGCCCAATTCGGGCCCAACAGTTCGAGCTACAACGCCTACCAGAGGTACGCCGACGTCACGTCATTGATTCAAGAAACCGGCATGGGCGATTACTGGGGCGGCAACGTCGTCGCTGGCACCGGCGCCGATCGCTACGCCGGCTGGGCGCTCACCGTCGTCTACACCGCCCCCGGCCTGCCCTTGCGCAACCTCACCGTCTTCGACGGCTTCAACATGGTGAGCGTCAACAATCCCCAGCGCATCACCGTCTCTGGATTCCAAGCCCCGTTGGCCGGCACCGTCGACGCCCAGGTCTCCATGATCGTCTACGAGGGCGACCTCTCCCAGACCGGCGATTACACGCGCCTCAACGACACCCAGTTGGCGACGACGATCTCGCCTGGCTCGAACTTCTTCGACAGCACCTACGACCTCGCCGGCGTCTCCGAGACGAGGCGAAACCCCGCCGACCGCAACATGCTCGGTTACGACCTCAAGAACCTCGGCGTCACCGGCTCGATCCCCAACGGCGCGACGAACGCGACCTTCACCTTCTCCTCCAACGGCGACATGTACTACCCCGGCATGCTCGCCACGACGATCAACCTCTACGCCCCCGACTTCACCGCCTCGACGAAGACGGTCGTCAACCAGTCCGGCACCCAGACGGCGAAACCGGGCGACACCCTGCAATACACCGTCAACTTCATCAACACCGGCCAAGACCCGGCCGTCCGCGCCATCTCCGAGGACGTCCTGCCGCCCAACACGACCTATGTGCCCGGATCGCTCCGACTGCTGACCGGCCCGGGGCTGAGCGCGCCGCGAAACCTGACCGATCAAGCCGGCGACGACGTCGGCGAGATCGACGGGCGCACCGTCCGCGTCCGTCTCGGCACAGGCTCCTCGGCCAGCGCCGGGGGGCGGATCGACCTGCAAGCCTCCAGTTCGTACACCTTCCAAGTCACCGTCGACGACGCCGCCGGCGGCACGACGGTGACGAACTCGGCCGACCTCGACTACGCCACCGCCACGACCGGCATCTCCGGCGTCTACACGACCACGCCCGTCAACGTCGTCGTCGACCCCGAGGCCGACCTCTCCATCACGAAGACGATGACGCCCGCCACCGTCGTCGCCGGGCAACCCGTCACGACGACGCTGACGATCCACAACGACGGCCCCAACACCGCCACCGCCGCCGAAGTCGTCGACCAGTTCCCGACCGGGCTCACCCCCACCTCCGTCACGACCTCGACCGGCGCGACCTGCGCCCTGCCCGGCTCCGATCTCCGCTTCGACTGCGTCATCGGCGACCTCGCCGCCGGCGCCACCGCCACCGTCACCGTCCAGGGGACGACGAGCGCGTCGTTGACCGCCGCCCAACTGACGAACGTCGCCCGCGTCTCCTCGCCGACGAACGACCCCGACATGATCAACAATGTCTGTTCTTACAACGTCGGGGTGACGCAGCGGGCCGACCTGGCGATCACGAAGACGCCCGACGCCACGAGCGTCGTGCCTGGATCCTCCCTCTCCTACACCCTCACCATCACGAACCATGGGCCCTCGGTGGCCAACGGCGTCGCCATCAACGACACCGTCCCCGCCACGAGCGCCAGCATCCTCGCGATCACCTCGATGACCCCGCAGACGAGCGGGCTGACCTGCGCCAACGTCCAAGCCACCGGCGGCGCTTGCACGATCGCGAGCCTCGCCGTCGGAGCGAGCGCCTCCGTCCGCGTCGTCGCCGATGTGGCCTCGACGGCGGCTGGCGGGGCCTCCTTCGTCAACCGAGCGACGACGACGGCGACGACCCCCGACCCGGACACCACCAACAACACCGCCACAGCGACGACGACGACCGCCCCACCCCAGGCCGACATGAGCCTGGCCAAGACGGCACCGGCCACCGCCACCGCCGGCGGAACCCTCACCTACACCGTGACGTCGCGCAACCAGGGACCATCGTCGGCCGCCGGCGTCGTCGTCACCGACACCCTGCCCTCCGGCGTCGTGCCCACCAGCGCCTCCACCAGCCGGGGGACCTGCACGGTCTCCGGCCAGACGGTCACGTGCCAGGTCGACACGATCCCCGCCTCCGGCAGTTCCACCGACCCCAACGGCGGCGTCATGACGATCACGATCAATGCCGCCGTCGACCCGGCGACGCAACCGGGCACCGTGACGAACACGGCCACGGTCACGACGACGAGCGCCGATCCCGACACCACAAACAACAACGCCTCGGCAAACACGGCGATCTCGGCCAGCTACGACGTCTCCGTCGTGAAAACTGCCGACACCTCGACCATTCCGGTCGGGCCGAACGACTCCGTCACCTATGACATCGTCGTCAGCAACATCGGGCCCTCGACCGCCCGCGGTGTCACCTTGACCGACCTCGTCCCCAACGAGTTCACGACGACGACCGTCGCGCCCGCCGACGACGGCTCCTACACCTGCACGGAACCATCCGCTGCTGGCGGCGACGCCACCCATGACGCCTTCACCTGCACCTTCACCCCGATCCCCGTCGGGGAAGTCCGCACGATCCGCGTCACCCAGACGACGGAGGAGGGCTTGGACTCTTTGCCCGACGACGCGACCCTGACGGAGACGGCGACGGTCGCCGCCCCGGACGACCTCATCACCACGAACAACACTGCTAGCTGGACGTTGAGCGGCCTCGGCACGACCGACCTCGTCATGTCGAAGGCGACGCAGACCTCGCCGATCGTGGCCGGGCAGACCATCACTTACCTCCTCACCGTCGACAATCCCTCGGAGGAAAGCGCCCTGCCGCCGACCGTCACCGACACGCTCCCCGCCGGGGTGACGTTCATCGCCGCCGGGGAAGAGGGTTCCCAGTCCTCGTCGGCCTGTTCGGCCAGCGGGCAAACCGTCACCTGCACCGACAGTGAGCCCTTGGCCGAGGGCGCCTCGCTCTCCTTCCCCATCACCGTCATGGTGGCCGCCGACGCCACACCGGGAAGCCAATTGACGAACAGCGCGACCGTCTCGACGGAGTCGCCCGAGTCCACCCTCGCCAACAACACCGCCAGCGTCGTCGACATGGTGACGGCGATCGCCGACGTGGCCGTCACGAACCTGACGGCGACCCCGGATGACCCCGCCGACACCGGCCCCGGCTCATGGAGGAATATCTCCTTCACCATCACGAACAACGGCCCCTCGGTGGCTGAGGGCGTCCAGTTCCGCGTCGGCATCGGCCCGGACGCGCAGGCCACCCTGGGCGAGTTCGCCAACTCCTGCCACATCGTCGCCACCGAACTGATCTGCGACATCCAGGGCCTGACGATGACGCCCGGACAGTCGATCGACATCAACTTCCGCGGCCAACTCTTCAGCTACAACGAGCCTGGCACGTACGGCTCCGACACGCCGGGCGACACGGGCGGGCTCTACGTCCACGTCTCAAGCACGACGCCCGACTCGAATCTCACGAACAACGACGACTATGCGCCAGTCGTCATCGGTGACGCCGTGGCCGAGGTCGCCGTCGTCAAGAACCCGCTCAACACCACCCCCAACCCGTCCGACGAGCACCCCTCGTACGTCGCCGGCGACCCCTTCACCTATGAGATGACGGTCGCCTCGTGCGAGCAGGGCGGCATCTCAGCCGACGCCAAAGACGTCGTGCTGACCGATCCCTTGCCCGATGGGTTCGTCGCCACGAGCGTCTCCTCCAGCCAAGGGACCTGTGAATTGAGCGACGATGGGACGAGCGTGAGTTGCCAGTTAGGCACGATCGCCGGCTCCGCTCCGGCCCTGCCGCCCGCCGTCGTCGTCACTGTCTCTGGAACCGTCGGCCACGACGTCAAGGGAGAACTGATCCCCAACACCGTCACCGTCACCTCGCCCACCCTCAACCGTGACGGTCAGCCGACCTCGGTGACCAACACCGCTGAAGTCGACGTCATCGAACAGGCCGACTTGCAATTGCGCAAATTGACGGACAGCGCCACCTACTACGCCGGTGGCTCCGTCGGGTACACCTTGACGGCGACGAACGCTGGCCCCTCCAGCGTCGAGGACGCCGTCATCGACGACACCCTGCCGCTCGGGCTCACGCTCGACACAGCCAACTCGCCGGACTGCACCGTCGTCTCCGGCGACGCCACGACCGGCCAACAGGTCCACTGCCTGGTCGGCTCGATCGCCGTCGGCGCCTCTGTCGCGAAACGCCTTGTCGCGACGACCGCCCCGGCCGATCTGCGCCCCGACGGCACGCCCGCCAGCGAGGACACGACGACCCATCCGCGTTCGATCACCAACACCGCCACCGTTTCCTCCTCGGCGCCCGACCCGGATCTGACGAACAACACCGGCACGGCGACCGCCGCCATCGACCTCATCACCGACCTCAACGTCAACCTCAACTCCTCGACGACGACGCCGGCCGCCGGCAGCACCGTCACCTTCACCGCCTCCGGTTCAAACTTCGGGCCTTCGATCGCCGACGAGACCGACACCTCCGTCACCTTCCCGCCCGGCTTCGTCCTCCAATCGTGGAACGTGCCCAACGGCGAGGAGTGCGTCGCCTCGAGTTCGGGCGACCCCGTCGTGTGGAAACTCGACTGCCCGCTCTCCCACGCCGCCCCGCTCTTCGGCACCTCGATCCCCGGCGGCGCCGTCACAGCGACGGCCACTCTCTATATCCCGCCGGACACCCCGGCTGATCTTTACACGACGAACATCCACGTCTCGACGACGACTCCGGAAAGCGACTACACGAACAACGACGCCCAATGGAGCGTGACCGTCACCCACGTCTCCGACACGAGCATCGTCAAGACGCTCGTCGAGCCCAACCCCATGGTCGCCGGGCAACCCGCCACGTGGCGTTTGACGGCGACGAACGCCGGGCCTTCGGTGGCGTCGAACGTCGTCATCTCCGACACCGTGCCGCAGAACATGACCTTCGTCTCCTCGACGCTCGAGGACACGGGGGAGGCCTGCCCGGCCCCGGAGATCCACGACACCGAGACGATCGTCAAATGCGAGATCCCCACCCTCGCGGCCGGGGAGTCGGCTTCCGCCCTCGTCACCTTCGATGTCTCAGCAGATGCGGCCGAGTCCGATCTGTGCAACGCCGCCCTCGTCGGCTCCGGGTCGCTCGACCCCTCGGTCAACGACAATGAGGGATCGGCTTGTGGGCGGGTCGATCCGTCGCCGACGCCGAGTCCGACTCCCACGCCGACGCCTACTCCAACACCCACGCCTACTCCCACACCGAGCCCGACTCCGACGCCCACGCCGGACACCTCGCCGACGCCGCATCCTGGCCCGACCCCGAGCCTCAGCCCGGTTCCCTCGCCCAGCCCGAGCGAGGACGTCGTCCCGCCGTTGCCTATCGTTCCGATGACGCCTGAGCCACAACCGCCGGCCGTCGCCCCGACGGGGAACGTGCCCGGCACCGGCTCGCCGGTCGAACCCGGGTGGGTCATCATAGCCTTCCTCTGCCTCGGCGGCGCCATCGTCGGTTTCGGCTGCTACGGCGGGAGACGGAAGACAACCTGATCCGGTGTCCAGAGTTCAGGACGCGCCTGAGGTGACGAATTGCCTTGCCACAGGGGGTGGAGCGGGCTCAGCGCTGAAACCCTCCTGGCGTGCTTTCATGTGACCACCTAAGGTTGAACCATGCCAGCATTCGACGCTTTCCCGGCCACCCGCTACGCCCCTGGCTCGGATCTCCAGAACCTTCTCGCACCGCCCTATGACGTCGTCAGCGAGGCCGAGGTGGCTGAGCTCCACGCCCGCGACCCGCACAACATCACCCACATCGATGTGCCCGGCGAGCCCGTCGCCGCCGTCGAGGGAGCGATCGACGACGACGCCCCGGCCGACGCCGACCGTTACGCCCGGGCCGGCCGTCTCCTCGACGAATGGATTGACGATGGCGTGCTGGTGACGGACGACGTCCCGGCATTGACGATCGAACGGATGACCTTCACCGACGCCACCGGGCGGCAACGCACGATCAGCGGCGTCCTCGGCGCGCTCGCCGTCGTCGACGCGGGAGCCGGGGGTGTGCTGCCCCACGAGCGGACGACGCCCAAGGCCTCGACCGACCGCCTCGACCTCACTCGCGCCACCGGCGCCAACCTCTCCCCGGTCTGGGGCCTCTCGCTGGCCAGCGGGCTGACGGCTCTTCTGGCTGAGCCAGGCGAGTTGATCGGCGAGGTCGAGTTGGCCGGCGCCGTCCACCGGGCCGAACGGATCACCGATCCTGAGCGCATCGCCGCGATCAGCGCCGTCATCGCCTCCGATGACGTCCTCATCGCCGACGGCCACCATCGCTACGGCGTCGCGCGTCAGTATCGCGACGAGGTCCGCGCCGCCACGGGGCGCGACGACACCGCCGCCGAGGCCACCCTCGCCTTCGTCAACGAGTTGATCGACGAACAGCTCTCCATCGAGGCGATCCACCGCATCTACAGCGGTGTGACGGCCGAGGCCCTGCGCGCCGCCCTCGGGGAGCGCTTCACCTTCGAGGCCGCCCCCGAGCCCTCGCCCGCCCTCCTCGCCGCCATGGAGGAGAAGAGCGCCCTCGTCGTGATGTGGCCCGACGGCGCCCAGGAATGGCTCATCCCCAAGCCCGGCGCCTTCGACGACGTTCGCGCCCTCGACGGCGCCTGGCTCGAGGCCGCCACCGCCGGGCTCGACGGCCTGGCCACCACCTACCAACACGGCCTCGACGAGATGGTCGGGATCGTCGCTTCCGGCGACGTCACCGCCGGAGTCCTCATCCGCCCCACGAGCATCGAGGAGATCCGCCGCACCGCCCGCGAAGGCCTCCTCATGCCGCCGAAGTCGACGTTCTTCACGCCCAAGCTGTTAACCGGTTGGGTAGTAAGAAAAATGAGCTGAGCCAGCCGAGGCGAAACGCTGATCTGCGTTGTCGTCGATCGCGGTGTTCCCTGCGGTCAACCCTCAATCGTTCGCGATTCGTGTGCGAGCACACGATCGCTCACTCAATCGGGTATGTCCAATACCGCTCACTCCTCCGCCTTGTCAGCCTTCCGCCTCGGCTGGCTCGGTCGAGGATCAGGGGAGACGCTGAGCCTTCCCATCTCGGAATCCGCGAAAACCGGGGAAACCTCGGCGTGCCGAAACGCGATCCGCTAGCCTGAACCTTGTCCATCTGGGCGGGTTCCGTCTCGTCGTCATGAAAGGTTGATGCATGTCTCGCATCCGCAGCAAGAAGTTCCAAGAGAAAGTGACGAGCGCGGCCGAGGCCGCCGCCCTCATCAACAATGGTGACAACATTGGCTTCTCCGGGTTCACGGGTTCGGGCTACCCCAAGGAGTTGCCCGGCGCCCTGGCGGAGCGCATCAAGGAGGCCCACGGCAAGGGGGACGAGTTCCGTGTCGGCGTCTGGACGGGCGCCTCGACGGCCCCGGAGCTTGACGGCGTCCTCGCCGCCACCGATGGCATGAGCTTCCGGATGCCCTACCAATCCGATCCGGATATGCGCAAGGCGATCAACTCCGGCGTCACCGACTACGCCGACATCCACCTCAGCCACTCCGGCCCCCAGGTCCGCCAAGGCTTCCTCGGCAATCTCGACGTCGCGGTCGTCGAAGTGACGGCTATCACCGAGGACGGCGACCTCGTCCCCTCCAGCTCCGTCGGCAACAACAACGTCTACCTTGACTGCGCTGACAAGGTCATTCTCGAGGTCAACGCCTGGCAGTCGGAGCATCTCGAGGGGATGCACGACATCTACTACGGCACCGAGTTGCCCCCGAACAATGTGCCCATCCCGATCACGGCGCCCGGCGATCGCATCGGTTCGCCTTACCTGCGCGTCGATCCGGAGAAGGTCGTCGCCGTCGTCGAGACGGACGACCCTGATCGCAACACCCCCTTCAAGCCGCTCGACGAGGACTCGAAGGCGATCGCCGGCCACTTCCTCGACTTCCTCAACAACGAGGTCGCCCAAGGCCGCATGCCGAAGAACTATCTGCCGCTCCAATCGGGCGTCGGCAACATCGCCAACGCGGTGCTGGCCGGTCTGCTCGACAGCAACCTCTCCGGCCTGACGAGCTTCACCGAGGTCGTCCAGGACGGCATGGTCGAACTCATCGACGCCGGCAAGCTGACGATCGCCTCGGCCACCGCCTTCTCGCTCTCGCCCGAGTACGCCACCCGGATGAACGACAACGCGGCCCATTACAAGAAGCACATCGTTCTGCGCCCGCAGGAGATCTCGAACAACCCCGAGCCGATCCGTCGCCTCGGCGTCATCTCCTGCAACGGGCTCATCGAGGCCGACATCTACGGCAACGTCAACTCGACGCACATCATGGGCTCAAAGATGCAAAACGGCATCGGCGGCTCCGGTGACTTCACCCGTAACGCCTTCATCTCCTGCTTCGTCACCCCGTCGGTGGCGAAGAACGGCGACATCTCCTGCATCGTGCCCATGGTGAGCCACCACGACCACACCGAGCACGACACGCAGGTCGTCATCACCGAGCGCGGCCTGGCCGATCTGCGCGGCCTCGCCCCGCGCAAGCGCGCCCGCCTCATCATCGAGAAGTGCGCCCACCCGGATTATCAGCCGATGCTGCTCGATTACTACGAGCGGGCCGAGAAGGCGGCCAACAGCCTGCACACCCCCCACATTCTGACCGAGGCGCTCAGCTGGCATGCCCGTTTCCTGGAGACGGGCACGATGAAGGCGTGAGCCCTTTTCGCGTCGGCCGAGGCGGTTCCGCACACAGCGGAGCCGCCGAAGCCGATGACGCCCCTGTGCCGGTGGCAACGGCGCCGGTGGTCGCGGAGCCGAGCTCGCGTGGCGACATCGCCGGGCGACCGATCGACATCAGCGAGCGCACGGGCTTGCCCCGCCGCCCCGTCATCATCGCCGTCGTCGCCGGCCTCGGCTACGGGTCGGCCACGCTGACCTGCCTCGTCTACGCCTGGAGCTGGTGGCAGGCCGCCTCGATCAGTGGCTACCACGAATCCGCCCGGCTCATCAGCTGGATCAAGCCGGATCCCGTCTCCTTCCTCACGATCGTCCTCGTGCTGACGGTCGCTCTTTGCACCGTGCTGGCGGTCGTCGCCGCCGGGGCCGTCGCCTATAACGCGTGGCATGGCAAACGCTGGATTCGGCGGGGGAGCTGGATCGCGCTGGCCGTCAGCTGCCTGACATTCCTGTGCCACCCGTGGGCGCCGATCGCCATCGTGCCGCTCCTCGCCGCCGCCGTCCTCCTCCACCTCTCCCGGGCCGGCCGCTACTTCGACGACGTCGAACGTTTCAGAGGTGACGCGCTCGAGTCGACGACGAAGGGGAAGGCCCGCACGAAGCGTCGAGTGTCACGGCGCTCCGCCGCAGCCGATGCGGAGATCACCGCTGTCCCCCGCGGATCCGGGGTGCCGGGCGACGATCCGGCGGCCAGCGTCCACCCCGTCCTCTACGGCCCCCAGCCGCAAGCGGGGGCGCGTCCTCGCCCGGAACTGACGACCCTCACCATCCCGCCGGGCTCAGTCGTCGCCCCCGCGGGCCTGATCGCCACTCCTGCCTCCCCGGTAACGCCGGACGATCCCGATCTCTTCACGACCCCCGCCCCAGCCCGGGCCTGGAAGGACGACGATGAATAAAACGACCTCCCGCCTCCTCGGCGCCGTCGCCTCTGGCGCCGCCAAAGCCGCCCGCACCCTGTTGCGCCGTCGTTCCCCGATCACCGCTTCCGCCTCGGCTGGCTCGACGACTGCGGCGCCCTCCGCGCGCTCCGGCGAGCTCACCGGCGCCCCGACGATCACCTACGCTCCCAAGACCGGTTCCAAACCGGATCCCGGCGAGGTCGTCTGGGCCTGGGTGCCCTACGAAGAGGACGCCTCGCAAGGCAAAGTCCGCCCCGTCCTGCTCATCGGTCGCGAGGGCGAAGATTTCGCCGGCGTCATGTTCTCCAGCGTCAACCACCATCAAGACGCCGCCCAGGAGGCGAGCGAGGGCCGCTACTGGGTCAAGGTCGGCAAGGGAGCCTGGGATTCCAAGGGTCGCGCCTCGTACGCCCGGGTCGACCGGGTGCTACGGATCGACCCAGAGACGATCGACGGGCGAGCCGAGAAACTCGACAAGAGCCGGTTCACCAAAGTGACCGATGCCGTCCTTAAGCATTGCTAATAGCGATGAATTGACGACAAGTCCTGTCCCTAGGAGACCATTATCCGGGGGATGACTAAACTGTGCGGGGAGTCGGGGGTTTGTCCGTCATCAGCCTCTGGGGGTACCCGTTGCGGCCAGGCGAAACTGGCCGAGGGAAAGTTTCGATTAAGAAGAGATGAAGAAGTAGGTGTTGGAATGGATACGGTAGGTCCGGTCGACCGATCTGGCTACGATCGAGGGATGAGCGCTCAATCGCCCACAGATGGGCTCCCATCCGCAACCTCCCCAGTGACCCCGGCCGATGAGACGCAGGCGATGGCCCGCCGTTTCGGTCCGGAGTTCACCCCGACGAGTTCGCTGGCCCAGGCGCCGGTCAAATCTCCACCGCACACCGTCGAGGGTTTCACCCAAGAGTTCCTCCACGAACTCAACATGAGCCAAGGTGTTCAACTCTCCCGCTCCACCGTCAACGACCAATACATCGCCTTCGCGCGGACCGTCCACCACTACCTCGTCTCCCGCTGGCTCGAGACGACGCGACGGATCGCCAACTCGAAGCAGAAAGTCGTCTGCTATCTCTCGGCTGAATACCTTCTCGGCCGTCAACTCGACAACGCCCTCATGGCCACCGATCTCGACGAGATCGCCGAGGAGGCCCTGGCCGGCTGCGGCATCAACCTCATGACGCTGCGCGCCCAAGAGGTCGAACCCGGCCTCGGCAACGGTGGCTTGGGTCGTCTCGCGGCCTGCTTCATCGACTCCTTGGCGACGATGCGGGTGCCGAGCTTCGGCTACGGCCTGCGCTATGAATACGGCATCTTCAAGCAGACCTTCGTCGACGGTCAGCAAGTCGAGCAACCCGACACATGGCTCACCCTCGGCAACCCGTGGGAGTTCCCCCACCCCGAGCACGCCTTGCGCGTCGATTTCGCCGGCCACACCGAGCGTTATACCGACGACAACGGCGTCGAGCGGACGCGGTGGGTGCCCGGGTGGAACGTTCTCGGTATTCCCTATAACTACATGGTCCCCGGCTACGAGAATGGCTGGGTCAACACCCTGCGCCTGTGGAGCGCCCAAGCGACGAAGGCGTTCGACCTGCAGATCTTCAACTCGGGCGATTACGCCGAGGCGGTCCGCGCGCAGACCTTCGCCGAGAACATCACCAAGGTCCTTTACCCGGAGGATTCCACGCCTCAGGGCAAGGAGCTTCGCCTCCAGCAGCAGTACTTCTTCGTCTCCTGCTCGATCCGCGACTTCATCAACCGCGTCTCGCCCAATGTGCGCGATCTGCCCGATCGTGTCACCTTGCAGCTCAACGACACACACCCCGTCATCGGGGTGCCGGAGCTCATGCGCATCCTCGTCGACGAATACTTCCTGGAATGGGACGAGGCTTGGGACATCACCAAGAAGGTCTTCAACTACACCTGCCACACGCTCCTGCCGGAGGCGTTGGAGACGTGGCCGGTCGAGCTGATGGAGCGCCTCCTGCCGCGTCACATGGAGATCATCTACCGCATCAACGACGAGTTCCTCGCCGAGGTGCGCGAGAAGTACCAGGGCGACGAGATGCGCGTGCGTCAGATGTCGATCGTCTCCGATTACCCGAACCGGTCGGTGCGGATGGCCCACCTCGCCACCGTCGCCGCCGTCAAGGTCAACGGTGTCGCCGAACTGCATTCCCAACTCCTGCGCGACAAGGTCCTCCCTGACTTCTCCGACATGTGGCCGGAGAAGTTCACCAATGTCACCAACGGGGTCACGCCGCGCCGGTTCATCCACCTGGCCAACCCGTCGTTGTCGAACCTCATCACCGACGCCATCGGGGTCGGTTGGCTGACGGATCTCGAGCGCCTCGCCGAGCTCGAACCCTTCGTCGACGACGACAACTTCCGTGACGCTTTCCGGGCGATCAAGAAGCAGAACAAGATCGCCTTGGCGCGGCTTCTCCATCGTCGTGACGACATGGAGATCTCGACCGACCACATGCTCGACGCCATGGTCAAGCGTCTGCACGAGTACAAGCGTCAGTCGCTCAAGGTGCTCCACATCGTCACCCTCTACGAGAAGATCATCTCGGGGAAGCTGAAGGCCGAGGACATCGTGCCGCGCACCTTCATCTTCGGCGCCAAGGCCGCCCCCGGCTACGAGATGGCCAAACGGACGATCCACCTCATGAACTCCGTCGCCCAGACGATCAACGAGGACAAGCGCGTCAACCAGGTCCTCCAGGTCATCTTCCCGCCGAACTACAACGTCACCCTGGCCGAGCACCTCATCCCGGCGGCGGATCTGTCCGAACAGATCTCCCTGGCCGGCATGGAGGCCTCCGGCACCGGCAACATGAAGTTCGCCCTCAATGGCGCCCTGACGATCGGCACGGACGACGGCGCCAACGTCGAGATCCGCAAATGCGTCGGCGACGACAACTTCTTCCTCTTCGGCCTCATCGAACCGGAAGTCGCCGCCCTCCAAGAGAAGGGCTATCACCCGAGCGCGTACTACGAGTCGAACCCGGATCTCAAGGCCGTCATCGACCTCATCGCCTCGGGCCACTTCTCCGGTGGCGACGGATCGGTCTTCGAGCCGATCGTCTCCAACCTCCTCTACCAGGACCGTTTCATGGCCTTGGCCGACTACGCCGCCTACGTGGCCGAGCAAGACGAGGTCGACGCCCGCTACCGCGACCAAGAGGCCTGGACGCGTTCCGCCATCCTCAACGTCGCCCGCAGCGGCTACTTCTCCTCCGACCGCTCGATCCGCGACTACATCAACCGCGTCTGGCACGTCTCCTCGATGTGAGGTCGTGGCGGGGCTGCTCCACTGAGCGGCGGCCCGGCCTTATAGAAGCATTGACCGGTGGCGCCTCATCCCTGTGCGGGTGGGGCGCCATCGTCGCGTTTCAGGGCGGACCCCCCGCGCTCGCTCCACTCCGGCTCTCGGTCAGTTTCCCGCCTTGCGCCCAAGCCCCAGACCGGCTAATTTAAGGGAGTTGCCAGCGCCCCAGCGCGCAGGTAACAATGCGGATGTAGTTCAATGGTAGAACATCAGCTTCCCAAGCTGACAGTGCGGGTTCGATTCCCGTCATCCGCTCCATGTTTGTTCAGCAGGATGCTGAACGAATTTCATTTCCTTGTTTGTGCAGCAGGCTGCTGCACAAATTTTTGTTCCACAGATCATTTGTCCAACAGCCTGTTGGACTATTTCCTTGAGATTCTGCGCCAGGATGATGCACAAGTGAGCTGCTGGAGGGGCGCGATCGTGGCCTCATCTGAATCGTTTCAAATTGTCCCACGGCTCGTGGGACAATTTGGCGCGAGGCGGCCACCGGACGAGCTCAACATATGGCGGTCAGAGTTACCATGGGTCGGTGATTTCTGACGTGGCGACGAGAGAACGAATGACAGCGGCCGCCGAGGGCTCGGTTCGTGCCGAGGGGTTGCAGCCCTCTGCTGCCGTCAAGCAGCTGGTCTTGGAGGTGGCCAGAGGAACACGTTCTGCTGCCGAGGTCCGTCGGAGCCTCATCGAGAAGCACACGGTGAAACAGACAGTCTTGTGAGTCTCGACGAAGGTTTTTGGCTTAACTAAGATTACGTTTGGTCGAGCTTCAAGACTGCGGTGTACTGGTTTTTTGAACCGATTCAACTATCTCGCGGGTCGCACTCCGCTTTCAGCGTCATCGGACTCTAGGCTGAACTGAGAATCAAGGCAATGCTGCCTCGGGGTTCTCGTCTGGCTCGTTCCGTCCGCGCGGCGAGATCTCCTGGATTCTCACCATCAACGTCGAGGTAAGGAGAAACATCATGGCTGTTCATCGGATGATTTGGAATCAGACCGCGTATTTCGGGGCGGGGGCGATCTCCGTCATCCCTGATCAGATCAAGGCGCGCGGGTTCGCGAAGGCGTTCGTCGTCTCCGACCAGGTGCTCGTCGATTCTGGCGTCACTGGCAAGGTCACCGCGCTGCTCGAGGGGGCTGGCATCGCCTACGACCTCTATACGAACGTCGTGCCGAATCCGCCGATCGAGAATGTGCAGACTGGCGTCAAAGCGTTCCAGGAGTCGGGCGCGGACGTCCTCATCGGTGTCGGTGGTGGCTCTCCGCAAGACACCTGCAAGGCGATCGGCATCATCGCCGCCAACCCGGAGTTCGCCGACGTGCGTTCGCTTGAGGGCACTGCGGCGACGAAGAACCCGTCGGTTCCGATCATCGGCGTGCCGACGACGGCGGGCACGGCCTCAGAGACGACGATCAACTATGTCATCACCGACGAGGAGGCGCATCGCAAGTTCGTCTGCGTCGATCCGCATGACATCCCCGTCCTCGCCGTCGTCGACTCCGACATGATGACGTCGGCCCCCCGCGCCCTCAAGGTCGCCGTCGGGCTCGACGCCCTCACCCACGCCATCGAGGGTTATATCACTGCCGGGGCCTGGGAGATGAGCGACATGTTCCACCTCACCGCCATCCGCACGATCGCCAAAGCGTTGCCGAAGTCGGCCGAGGGCGACGCGAAAGCGGCCGAGGAGATGGCGATGGCGCAATACATCGCCGGCATGGGCTATTCGAACGTCGGCTTGGGCCTCGTCCACGGCATGGCCCACCCCCTCGGTGGTTTCTACTCCACGCCCCACGGCGTCGCCAATGGTGTCTTGCTCGCCCCGGTCATGGCGTTCAACGCCACCGAGACGGGGGAGAAATACCGCGACATCGCCGAGGCCTTCGGCGTCGAGAACGCCCAAACGATGCCGCTCGACGAAGCCCGCCAAGCCGCCGTCGACGCCGTCGCGAAGCTGACCCGCGACCTCGGCAACCCGACGACCCTGCGCGAGATCGGCGCCAAGGAAGACGATCTCCACGGGCTGGCCGAAGCCGCCTACGCCGACGTCTGCACCGGCGGCAACCCCCGCCCCGCCAGCCTCGGCGAGATCGAGGAGCTCTACCGCTCGATCTTCTGACTGTGCTGATCGATCGCCCCTCGTCGCCTCCAGAGGGGACTTCGGGTCGCCCTTCCATTTGTCCCATGGCCCGTGGGACAAATGGAAGGGGCCGGATGAAATAACGGGTATCGACTTGTGGAGGCCCTCGGCAGCGCTGCTGAATGACGAGTTGAGAATTGGCCGCGACACGATTCTTGCTCATAGCTATTGTTGATAGTGGCACTATTGAGTTGAAATTATCTGGGGGTGTCGTTACCCTTTTTCCCATACCTACGCACCCGTCGCGATGCGCCATGAAGATGGTCTCTTTGTTCTGAGCCTCGGCGCCGCCCGGGATGAGCCCACGTCGTCCATGTTTTCACCCGTGTTCGGCGTATGCCGTCATCCCTGGAGGTCTCCTTATGCTCAACGACGCTCGTGTTCTCGCCACCGTCGGCACCATCGAGAAGCTTCGCCCCATCCCCGACGCCGACACCATCGAGGTCGGCACGGTGCGCGGCTGGGACGTCGTCGTCAAAAAAGGCGAATACCACGATGGCGATCCTGTCGTCTATATCGAGCCCGACGCTGCGCTTCCCCTCGACAATCCTGTCTTCTCATTTTTGGGAGCGCGGAGTTCGAAGAAAATCGACGACGGCGACTACCACGTACTCAGGACGGCCCGGTTGCGTGGCCAGGTCTCTCAGGGCATCGTTTTCCCTGCGGCCACATTCGCCGATGCAATAGCCGCTACCCAAGAGGAGGGGAGTGGATCGGGCGCCAGCCTCGACGAATTGTTGGGAATCATCCTCTACGAGCCGCCCCAGCCCATCGCCAACGCCAATCTGAAAGGCCCGTGGCCGATCGCCTGGTTGAGGAAGACGGACGCTGAACGAGTGCAGAACATATCCGACGATTTCCTTGTCCGAGTCGACGACGGTTTGTGGATTCCCACGGAGAAGATCGACGGATCATCGATCACCTATTGGCTCGACGGCGACGATCTGCGAGTCTGCTCACGGAATTACGAGTTGAAGACGGACGATCTTGGGGCGACTCCGGTCGCGGTCGCCGCCCACTACGATCTCATCGCTCTCATGCGTCGCAATGGTTTTGACGCCATCCAAGGTGAGCTTTACGGCGACAACGTCAACGGCAACCGTCTGAAAGCACACGGCCATCATGTGGCTGTCTTCGCGGCTTGGTCTCTCGAGGATGGCCGGGCACGCTCTCGTTTCGCCGACCTAGCCGAGTCGGGGTTGCCGCTCGCTCCCGTCATCGAGGGTTTGCCATTCCCCACCACTGTCACCCAAGCCCTTGAGCAGGCCGACGGCATGAAATCCCTCGTCAATCCGAAAGTCTTAGCCGAAGGAATCGTCTGGCATCGCGTCGATGGCGCCGGTTACGAGGAGACCGACTATCGCGACGTCTGGAAAGCCGTCTCACCCCGGTACCTCATCAAGCACGGATTATGACCGCACTAACAGCGATATATGTCACGGTTGAAACGAAGGAGCGGCTCGCGTCCCTCGCGGCGTTGACCCACGATTCACTCTCTGAGTACGTGACGAGATTGAGCTGGCGGGTTTGGCGCGAAGCCGTGATCCTCGCCGAGCGCGAAGCGACGAAAGCTGACCTGGCCAATCCCGGGGCCATGCGTGAGTACGAGATCTGGGAGGGGACCCTCGCTGATGGTATCGATTGAGAATCGTGCGCGAGGGAAGGGATCTCTTCCTCCAATTGTCCCATGGCCCGTGGGACAATTGGAGGGACGACGGAACCCCGAGAGGAGGAAGGACATGATCGATGATCGCTTTACGGTGCCGCTGTACACCGTCCCTTCGGCTGCCTCTCATTTGGGGATGAAATCGTCACGGCTGCGCGATTGGGCGAAGAAGGATTCGCTCTTGACGACGATCGACGCTGAGTCGCGCTACCCACGTCTCCCTTTCATCGCTCTCGTCGAGGCTCAGGTTTACCAGGAACTCCTCGGTGCAGGGCTGTCGCTCCAAGCGATCCGAACGGGGATGGCGAAGGTGCGTGAACAACTCGGTCCGCGCATGCTCGCGCGGGGTGTGCTGGCCCATGACGGCCGGGACATCCTCATGAATCTTGCCTCTGCGGGAGATCCTGAGTGGACTCGCGCTCGTGATCTTCAAGGTGGTCTTCCACGCGTCATCGAGATGGGGCTGCGCCCCGTGACGTGGGACGAGCAAGGGATTCCCCAATCGGTTCAGCTCACTGCGTATCACGACGCCGATGTCATCGCCGATCCGAGGATCGCTTTTGGCCAACCGGTCATCAATCGCACCCGGGTTCGGGTGGAGGATCTCCTTTCGCTTTTCAAAGCAGGGGAATCCATTGACGTGGTGGCTGAAGAGATGGATATTCCTCCCTCATCGGTCGAGTCGATCGTGCGCTCTCGTAACCGCGTTTCTACGGAAGCAACCCGACGATGATGTTGACGACGGAGGCGAGGACGACCGTCCCGAAGAGGTACGACAGCAGCATGTGACGCAGGGCGGTTGCGCGCACTGAGGTGTGGGTGATCGTCGTGTCGGCGATCTGGTAGGTCATGCCGATGCCGAAGGCGACGTAAGCGAAGTCGCGGTAGCAGGGCGGGCCGGGTTGGTTGAAGTCGATCCCCCCGCCGATCTGGTGGTATTGCTCGGCGTAGCGGAGGGTGAAGAGGGTGTGGATGAGCAGCCACGAGGCGGCGACGGAGCCGAAAGCGAGCAACGCGTAGAGCGTTTGGGTGGAGGCGGTGGTGCTGCGGCTCGCTTGGGTGAGCACCCAGACGACGTCGACGAGCGAGGCGACGGCGGCGCCGACGAGGAGCACGCGTGTGACGCCGCGGCCAGGGTCCTCGCGGGTGGCATGGGCGGCCGTCTGCTCGGGGTCGGCGTCGTGGAGGTGGACGAAGATCCAGAACACATAGACGAGGCAGGCGACGAGCCAACCGACGACCGGTGCTTCCAACCAATGCCCACTGAACCCGACCACGAGCGCGGCTGCCACACCCGCCACCGCCATGACGGCGAAGCGCTCCCGGGTGTGGCCGCGCCTTGGCATCAGGGCACCCGGTTCGTCCACTCGGGGGTCGAGAACTTCGTGCGAACCAACTCTTCGGCTTTCGCAATCTCATCGGCGGTGGGGGCGGAATCGGTCAACGTGTGCCGGGAACGGAAGGTGTCGAGGAAAGCGTCGATGATGGCTTCGCGGCTCATCCCCGTCTGGGAGCGCAAGGGGTCGACGCGTTTGGCGGCCGACTTCGTCCCCTTGTCGGAGAGCTTCTCACGACCGATCCGCAACACCTCAAGCATCTTGTTGGTATCGATGTCGTAAGCCATGGTGACGTGGTGGAGAACGGTGCCGTCGGTGAGGCGGCGCTGCGCCGCGCCAGCGATCTTCCCCGCCGGGGAGGTGATGTCGTTGATGGGTTGATAGGTGGCCGCGATGCCGAGGTCGTTGAGGGCGGCGAGCACCCACGCGTCAAGGAAGGCATAGGACTCCTCGTAGCTCAACCCGTCGACGAGCGACCCGGGCGCCACCAACGAATAGGTGATGGTGTTGCCGGGTTCGACGAACATGGCGCCCCCGCCGGTGATGCGTCGCACGACGGTGACGTCGTGACGCGCGGCCGCCTCAAGGTCGACCTCGTTGCGGACAGATTGGAAAGAGCCGAGGATGACGGCGTTCGACGCCCAGTGCCAAATCCTCAACGTCGGCCCGCGCGTGCCGGCCGCCAACCCCTCGGCGAGGACCTGGTCGAGCGCCATGTGCATCGCAGGCGTGCGCGGCCCGTCGACGATGAGTTCGAAACGGTGATCATCCCAAGTCGTCGACTTCCCCAAAGCCCGGCGCACGACGATGGCGACATCGCGCGGGGTGAACCCGATGAGCGCGTCCGACGGATCAAGCCCACGTTCGATGCGGGCGGCGAGCTCTCGAACCCCTGTCTCCACGGGCGCGCCGGTCAACGCCGCGTTGATGCGTTCGAGGGCGTCGTCGGGTTCGAGGAAGAAATCCCCGAAGATATGGACGTCGCTCAATGTCCCATCGGTGACGTCGAGATCGACGGCGACGAGCTTGCCTCCAGGAATCTTGTATTTCGCATGCACAGGGGAATCCTATAGGTCAGCCGCGACCCACATATCGTGTCATTCGTGGTGGTCGGGGGCGGCCAACAAGGCGAAGGAGGCGCGGTCGTGAAGCCACCGGCGACGCCGGCGACGTGGCTTGGGACTCCACCGGGGGCCACGAATGCGGCATTTCAGTCGTGACAAACAACTGAGGGTCCCGACCTGGCGTCGCGATCGCGACAGTCGGGGTGCGACGGACCACGAAGACGTCGTGGTCGCGCCCGTCTTTCCCGGATGAGAGGTCGGTAGGCTGGCGCCGTGACTCATGCCCCGCACAGCTCCTCGTCCTCCTCGTCGGACTCTCCGGTGCCCTCAGTCGTGGCGCCGAAGGGAACGATCCGCGTCCTCGTCGTCGGCTCCGGCGGCCGGGAACACGCCCTCGCCATCGGAATTTCCGCCGATCCGACGGTCGCCGAGGTCGTCACAGCTCCAGGCAACCCGGGCACGTGGGCGATGAACGCCGCGCTCCGTGGGGCCGACCCTGGGCTGTGGAAGAGAGTCACCACCCTTGATCCACTCGACGGCGCCGCCGTCGTCGCTCTTGCCGAGGATCTGGGCGTGAACCTCGTCGTCATCGGCCCCGAAGCGCCGCTCGTAGCCGGGGTGGCTGATGCCGTGAGGGCCGCTGGGATCCCCTGCTTCGGCGCGTCGAAGGAAGCCGCCCAGTTGGAGGCGTCGAAACAGTTCGCCAAAGAGATCATGGCTGATGCGGCCGTGCCGACGGCGCGGTCCTTCCTCTGCCTAACGCCCGCCGAGGTCGCCGTGGCGCTCGACGATTTCGGCCCGCCCTATGTCGTCAAGAATGACGGTTTGGCGGCCGGCAAGGGTGTCGTCGTCACCGAGGATCGTGCGGTGGCCGCCCAGCACGCGGAGGAGTGCGGTCGTGTCGTCATCGAGGATTATCTCGACGGCCCTGAGGTCAGCCTCTTCGCTCTGAGCGACGGAGAGCACGCTGTTCCCTTGCTTCCGGCGCAGGATTTCAAACGGGCCCACGACGATGACGCCGGGCCGAACACCGGCGGCATGGGCGCCTACGCCCCGCTGCCATGGCTGCCGGAGAACTTCACCGAGGTCGTCATGGAACGCGTCATCACCCCGACGTTGGCGGCGATGCGGGATCGCGGCACGCCCTTCGTCGGTCTTCTCTACGCCGGGCTCGCGGTGACGTCGCAAGGGCTGCGCGTTGTCGAGTTCAACGCCCGCTTCGGCGATCCGGAGACCCAAGTCATCGTCCCCCTCCTCGACGCCGAGGCCGGCCCGGGCTGGGGCACGCTCCTCCTCGCCGCCGCCACCGGAACACTCGACGAGGTCGCGCCGCCGGTCTGGAGAGACGAGAGCGCGGTCGTCATCGTCGTCGCCGCCGACGGGTACCCCGGGACCCCGAAAAAGGGCGGGGTGATTCAAGCGATCGGTGAAGGTGCCTTCAGCATCGAGACCGGAACACCAGCGCCCGGTGCGACCACGCACATCGTCCAAGCCGGAACAACGCGGGACTCCGCAGGGAACCTCGTCGCCAACGGTGGGCGAGTCCTCGGCGTCGTCGGACGGGGGAACGATCTCGCCGCTGCCCGGCAACGAGCCTATGAGACGGTCGCACAGGTCAACTACGACGATGGTTTCCATCGCCATGACATCGCCCGTCGAGCCGCCCAAGGCGAAATCCCCACCATTTCGGCAGATCAGTTGTGAATGGGCGTCTAGGTGTGAACTCCATGCCAATCTCCACGGTCGAAGCCCGGCGATGCCATCCGGCGCCGAACCATACGCACATTCGATCCATTCCTTCCCTCTCCACACCATCCTCCGGCGAATGCCGAGGTGATCTCTCGTCCGTTCCTGTTGCCCTGTCTGGAGGCCTCCTGTGACTACGAACGTCCTCGCCACCCGTTACGCCTCCGCGGCGATGCGGGAGATCTGGAGCCCGGAGAACAAGATCCGCGCCGAGCGCGAGTTCTGGATCGCTGTCCTCGAGGCCCAACGCGACCTCGGCGTCAGTTTCGGCGCCGACGACCCCGACATCGTCATCGCGGCCTACCGGAAACACATCGACGACGTCGACCTTGCCTCGATCGACGCCCGCGAACGAGTCACCAAGCACGACGTCAAGGCTCGCATCGAAGAGTTCAACGCCCTGGCCGGCTTCGAGCATGTCCACAAGGGCATGACCTCGCGCGACCTGACCGAAAACATCGAACAAGCCCAAATCCTGCGCAGTTTGCACGTCGTCCGCCGCAAGACCGTCGCCGTGTTGGCGCGCCTGGCCGACGCCGCCGTGCGCTATGGCGAGCAACCCATCACCGGCCGTAGCCACAATGTCGCCGCCCAAGTGACGACGCTCGGCAAGCGTTTCGCCACCGTCGCCGACGAGGCGCTCTACGCCCTCGAACGCCTCGACGCCCTCATCGCCCACTACCCGGCCCGGGGGATCAAGGGGCCGGTCGGAACGAGCCAAGACATGCTCGACCTCCTCGGCGGCGACGCCGACGCTCTCGACACACTCGAAGACCGCGTCATCGCCCAACTCGGTTTCAAACGCCGTCTCACCTCGACGGGGCAGATCTACCCGCGCAGCCTCGACTTCGACGTCGTCGCCGCTCTCGTCCAGATCGCCTCACCGTGCTCGACGTTGGCGACGTTCATCCGTCTCATGGCTGGTAATGAACTTGTCACCGAGGGTTTCCGATCCGGGCAGGTCGGCTCCTCGGCGATGCCGCACAAGATGAACGCGCGCTCGTGCGAGCGGGTCAACGGCATGCTCGTCGTCCTCAAGGGCTATTTGTCGATGACGGAGGCGATGGCCGGCAACCAGTGGAACGAGGGGGACGTGTCGTGTTCTGTCGTCCGCCGCGTCGCACTGCCGGATTCGTTCTATTGCCTCGACGGCTTGCTCGAGACCTTCCTGACGATCCTCGACGGCTTCGGCGCCTTTCCCGCCATGATCGACGCCGAACTGAAACGCTACCTGCCGTTCTTGGTGACGACGAAGATCCTCATGGCGGCCGTCAAAGCCGGCGTCGGCCGTGAGGAGGCCCACGAGATCATCAAGCATCACGCAGTCGACGCGGCACTAACGATGCGTGAGACGGGCTCGCCTAACCATCTCCTCGACGCCTTGGCCGCCGACCCGGCGCTGCCCCTCGACCGCGCCGCCCTCGACCAGCTCATCGCCCACCCGATGGAGTTGACCGGTGTCGCCACCACCCAGGTCGCCCGCTTGGCCGACCGAGTGGCCCACCTCGTCGAAGCCGATCCCGAAGCGGCGAGCTACCGGCCGGGGGACATCGTCTGACGCTGTTCGGACTCGTTTTGGCTCGGTCATCTGGGAACTTTCCAAGTCGTCAACTGGTCGAAGTTGATCTGGGGTTCATGTATGGCGTTGACAAGGAAAAATAGGGCCGCGAACGTCGTTTTTTCGGTCGCACGACTGACGATCTGAGGTCATCCGATCTTCGTTTTTACGAAAGTAAAATTGTGTAGCTGATGGGCTTGACACTGCTCGAATGACGCCATTTCTTCCCAGAAAGTCGCCATGCTTCTGCGGGGCTATGACGCTTCGTGGCGCCTGGTTTTAATCCAGCTCAGTCGTTGAGGCGGTAGGTGTAGGTCGCGACGACGAGCCGGTCGCGCTGGTTGAGGAGATACCGCAGCCGCAAACTCGTCTGATTGTGCAGGATTTGTTGCCAGGGTTTGGCGGTGATGAATTGGGGCACGAGCACGGTAACGGTGCGGTTGCGGGCCCGTTCCTCGGTCGCGACGTCGTCGATGTGCCGCAGCGCTGGGGCGACGATGGAGCGGAACTGGGAGCGGACGATCGTCAGGGGGATGTCGGGGAAGGTCGCGTCGAATTCGTCGCGGATCTCCTCTTCGGCTTTGCCGTCCCCGTCAATGACGACGTGGAAGGCGCGCACTTCGTCGCCGATGGAACGGGCGTAGTCGACGGCGCGGACGTCGACCCGCGTCACATTGCTCACCAAGACGACGACAGTGTTTCCGTTGTAGTGGGTGGGGGCGCAGTCCTCGGGGAGGCGCAGTTGGTTACGAACCGCCTCATAGTGCCGGTGGATGGCGCGGAAGAACAGCACGACGACGGGCATGATGAGGAAGTAGGGCCAGATGCTGGGGAACCGCAGCCCGATCATGACGAGGACGACGGCGACGGAGATGAGCGCGCCGACGGCGTTGGGGATGGCTTTGAGCCACCAACGGGTCTCCCCGAGGCGTTTCCAGCGCAGCACCATGGAAGCTTGGGCGAGCGTGAAGGGGACGAAGACACCGATGGCGTAAAGCGGAATGAGCAACGAGGTGAGCCCGCCGGTGTCTTGGCTGCTCCACTGCCCGATGAGCACTTCGATGCCGTGGAAGACGACGATGAGCACGATGGCGCCGGCGGCGAGGGTGAGGATGCCGTTCGAGTAACCGAGACGGTCGCCGCGGGCGAGGAACATGTGCGGCATGTATTTGTCGCGGGCGAGGTTGTAGCTGAGCTGAGGAAACGCCGAAAAACCAGTATTGGCGGCGACGGCGAGGATGAGGGCAGTGGCCAACTGGAAGAGGTAGAAGAGGATCGTCGTGTTCCCGCCGAAGACGGCGGCGGCGATCTGCGACAGCAAGGTCACCTCGTGCTCGGGGATGATGCCGTACCAATAGTTGATGAAGGTGACGCCGGCGAAGAACACCCCGAGGATGACGGCCATAATCGTCAGTGTGGCGGCCGCGTTGCGCGCCGAGGGGGCTTTGAATGAGGGGACGGCGTTGCTGATGGCCTCCACCCCGGTCAACGAGGTCGAACCGGAGGAGAAGGCGCGCAGCAGCACGAAGATCGTCACACCGGGAACGGCCGTGCCGATCGCGGAGGTGGCGTTGAAGGGGACCTGCCCGGTGATGATCTGGACGAGCCCGGCGACGATCATGACCGCCATCATGGCGATGAAGAAGAAGACGGGCGTGACGAGCACGCTGGCGGATTCTCGTGCGCCGCGCAGGTTGACGATGGCGAGGACGACGATGAGCGCACAGGCGATGGCCGCCTCGTGACCGTAGAGCGAGGGGATCGCCGAGGTGATCGCCTCCGCGCCGGCGGAGACGGACACCGCCACTGTCAACATGTAGTCGATGAGGAGGGATCCGGCCGCCACGAGCCCCCAGGTGCGCCCCATGTTCTCCGAGGTGACGACGTAAGCTCCGCCACCGTGGGGGTAGGCGTGGATGATCTGCCGGTAGGACGCCGTCAAGGCGATGAGGAGGACGACGACGACGGCCGCGATCTCGAGCGAGTGCCAAAAGGCCGCCGCCGAGACGAGGTAGAGCGCCAGGATGATCTGCTCGGTGCCGTACGCCGTCGAACTGAGAGCGTCCGACGACAACAAGGCCAGGCCCTTCCAACGGGTCAGCTTCTGCTCGCCGGCCTGCGTCGACGCCAAAGGGCGACCGACGAGGATCCGCTTCAACGTGCCCATGACAACGCCCCCTGGAGTCGAGGCCCCGCGATTCGGGGGGAACCGCCGATCGGCCAGCGCGAAACGCTACGCCCGGATGGGCCGCCGGTCAATCCAGTGGCTGGTCAGGGCGCTGTTAGCGGATCAGCGATCAGCGATCAGCGATCCGTGGCCTCGTTGATCTGCAAACGACGCCCCTCCGGGTCGCTCACGTCGAGGGAACGGCCGAAGGGTTCGGGCTGGATCCGTCCCTCGTCGAACCCCTCAGCGCGAAGCTTCACCTGGATCGCCTCGAGGTTCTCATCGGCCTCGCAGGCGAAGCCCATCTCCAGATAGCCGGTCGACCGGGTGACGTCGCCGGTGGAGCCAACGGGCTTGTGGAGCGCCATCTTTCCGGTGGTGAGGGCGAACTCGCTCCACCCGGGGGTCTCGAGCGCGATGGACAAGCCGACAGCGGTGTAAAAACGTGTCAGCGTCTCGGGGTCGTCGGTGTAAAGCACGGGGAGTAACTGCATGGGAGCACTCTAGTGAGCGGCTCGGACATCAGATCCGCCGCCATTCGAACATGCGACCGTGAAGGATCCGATTCGGGTTCGCCGCGCCTTCCGACTCCTGCATTGGCTCCCCATGCGTGAGTGGCCGCCTCGTTGCCCCGCACTCTGAGGTCCGGGGATGGCGCTGTTCGATGGCACTGATCCGTCGACGATGGTGGGAACTCCACCGCCGACGGCGCGCCGTAGGATTCACCGTGTGACGAAGATGACGAAACAGTCCGGTGCGATCTCGAACGCTCCGGTGAGTGAGACGGATCCTCATTCCACGCTAGGTGAGACGTCGACGAGCGCGGCGTTCGATTTCGAACTGCCGACCGATCGAGCGGGCACAGATTCCCTCAAATGGGACGGCCCGGCCAACGAGTTGCCGATGTGGGTGGCGGATATGGATTTCCCCACCGCGCCTGTGGTCGCCGAGGCGGTCCAGCGAGTGGCGGCCACGGGCCTGTACGGCTATACCCATGTGCCCGATCGTTTCCGTGAGGCGGTCTCCCACTGGTGGGGCGAGCGCCACGGCTACACCTTCGCCCCCGACGAGGTGCTTTTCGCCACCGGCGTCATGCCGGCGATCTCGTCGACGATCCGCAAGCTGACGACCCCGGCGGAGAACGTCCTCATCCAACCTCCGGTGTATGGGATATTCTACCCCGCCATCCGCGACAATGGCCGCACCGTGCTGGAGAACGAACTGGTCTATGAGAACGGTCTTTACCGTATCGACTTCGATGATCTCGAACGCAAGTTGGCCGATCCCCAGACGACGCTCATGCTCCTGTGCAACCCGCACAACCCCATCGGCTACCTGTGGGATCGTGAGACGCTCGCCCGCATCGGCGACCTGTGCGCCAAACACCACGTCCTCGTGCTCTCCGACGAGATCCACTGCGACATCACCCGCCCCGGCCTCGACTACACCCCCTTCGCGGCGGTTTCGGAGACGACCCGGGCGAACGCGATCACGTTCGTCTCCCCGACGAAGACGTTCAACATCGCCGGAGTTCAATCCTCCGCCGTTATCGTGAGCGATCCCGTGCTCAGGCACAAAATCCACCGCGCCCTCGAAGCCGACGGTGTGGCCGAGCCGAACGCTTTCGCCATGCCCGCGACGATCGCCGCCTTCACCGAAGGCGCGCCATGGCTGGACGCCCTGCGCTCCACGATCGCCGAGAACGCAGATACCGCCGTCGACTTCATCCGCCGTGAGATCCCCCAGATCACGACGAAGGTTCCACAAGCCACCTATCTGTTGTGGCTCGATTGCTCCGCGATCACCGATGATTCCACCGAGTTGGCCGCCCGCCTCCGCAGCGAGACCGGCCTGAGACTCTCCGAGGGCGCCGGCTTCGGCGGCAACGGCGATCGTTTCCTGAGGATGAATCTCGCCACTCAACGGTCCCGTCTCCTCGACGGGCTGGAGCGGTTGAAAGCTGGGCTGAGGGCGCAGTGATCAGCGACCGGGACTTGTGCATGCGCCGGGTCGACTAGTGCACGCGATGAGCTGACATGTGCATCGACTAGTGCATCGGTCGAGCTGACTTGTGCATCGACTAGTGCATCGGCTCATGCACTAGTCGCGAATGACCCAGATCAAGGCAGCCCCGCTCGGTCGAATTCTTGTTGGAGTCGCGGACGTCGGCGGTGGATCTCACGGAGTTCGAGGATGTAGTCGTCGACCTCGTCGGCATGATCGGATCCAGCGGCCAGTTTGCGCATGGTGACGAGGCGACGGGCGGCTCGGCGGTAATGGTTCGCGCCTGCGGTGTCGAGTTCCTCCTCGACGAGGTCGCGGTGGATGGGGAGTGTGGCCACGGGGTCGATCTTCTGGTAAGCCTTGGCCAAAGCTTGCCATTGATGGGACGAGGTGAGAGTCAGATCGTGGGCGAGTTCCCAGGCCAACCGGATGTCCTTGAGTCCGTTCTGCGCGAAGGACACCGCCTCTTCCGGCCGTACCGACAACTTCTCCATCACATCTGGCTCGTGGTCGGGCCAAGCGTCTCCGGCGGCTTGGTGGAGTGACTCGGCATTCTGCGCCGTGGGCCACCGGTCGAACACCTCGATTCGTGCGCCCAACACTTCGTCGGGCTGATGTTGTTCCAAGAGATCGCACCAGTAGTGCGCTGATTCCTCGGCTTGGTGGCCGGTGAACTCGGTGGCTCCCTTGTGGGCCCAGTCGATGGCGAGCGTCCATTCGCCGATCTCAGCCAGGGCCTCGGCGGTGTCTTTGTACCAGGCGGCCACTTTTCCGTCGCGGAGATGGGTCTCGACGATCCGGTCGATGTCCCGGTCGAGGACAGCCAGACGCTGGTCGTTGTAGTCGATGACGAACCACTCGCGCGAGTGTTCCGAGTTCCACCTCTTCGACGGGTCGGGCCGTGGCCCGAGGGACTCCGCTTTCAGCGCCAACGCCTCACGGTAGAAGGCCATTCCTTTATCTTCGAGAGCGAGGGCGTACGCGACCGGGTCGATCTCGAAGTAGTCCACTTCTTCATGGAAGTTGATGCCCATCATCCAGTCGACGAGTTTCCGGGCCGGGGGTTTCGCCAGCGCGGCCGCCCGAGGATGCAAGTCGAGAAGTCGGCGGCAAGCGAATCCGATGAGGCCGCTGGAGTCGTCGGCCCGGGCGATCACCTTGTAAGCCGAGGCGATGGCCCGTTTCGTGACGTCGTAGACGACTGCCGGATCCTCGACGCCGAGAGCGGCTTCCAACCGGTCGATGCCCTCGTGCATCCGCACCCCATGGGCGTTCGCCGCGCTCCACCGCCACAGTTCGTTTCGAGTTCTGATGAGCGGCAGCACCTCGTCTGCTAGATCCATGGGTTCATTATGAACCGAGTCTCTCCTCAACGCTCGGTCATCGCGGAAGAGGGATATCCTTTGAGGCCCATCGGAGAGAGGGAATCATGAAATTCGATGCTCGCACCGCCAACGGTATCGCGTATGTCGCTGTCGTCGATGGCCAGGTCACCGAGGAGAGCGACGCCAACGACGCGATCTCCGCTTGCTGGTCGTATGACACGCGTCTGCTTTTCTTGCCTCAATCGGCCATCTCAGAGGAATTCCGCCGTCTCTCCACGCGGGTGGCCGGCCAGTTCCTCGGCAAGCTGGCCAACTACCAGGTTCGCACCGCCGCCGTTATCGACGGTTCAGACGCCACCGGCCCCTGGGGCGATTTCCTGAGCGAGGCAAAGATGGGAACCGATTTCCGAGTGTGCGCCTCCGAAGAGGAGGCTGTCGCTTGGCTCACGGAGGATCCTGGTATAAGCGACGGACGATGAGACCTCACCCTCGTCGGAACTGACCTTTTCGGAGACAGAGTGATGACGACCATGACGGCAAGTGCAACTATACATCTTGCGATACGTCCGTTGTAAGAATCGCTATCAATGATCTGCCTAACCCGGTGAGTGCATAGGTCTGAGTGGGGGCGGTTGGATTCTCCGGATTGGTCATGCCGATCAGCCCGTGATCGAGCAGTGGGAGAATGTGATGTTGGTACGTGGGGTATCGATTCTTCAAACCGATCGCTGCGAGGATCTCGGCTCGTTTCAGCGGCCCATCTGACAGTGCCAAGAGAATGGCTGCTCCGCGGCGGCCGAGAATTTCCCTGACTTGTGCATCGGTCGGGCTTACTTGTGCATCTACTTGTGCATCGGTCGGGCTTACTTGTGCATGTCTGAGCCAGACTGGTTCGAAGAGACGCGGGTCATGATTCGAGATGTGGACGGTGATCTTGAGACGCTCGCGTCCCTCTTCGATGTCGAGCGGTGGCAAGCCGGCGTCGGCGAGATCGGTGATGACTTCCGGGATTCCCGAGCCCCACTGCTCAATGTGACCAAGCTCTTCGAACACGCGGGCAAGAACGGGGTTACGAATCACCGAGGTGCCCTCGATCATGTTGTCGACAGTCAACCCCGGGACGAGTCCGCCGGGGCTTTCGATGACAATTTCATCGTCGCGGAAGGCGATCTTGATCGGTGTCCCATGATCGTCGTAGCTGGAGTGCACGAGGGCATTGACGACGAGTTCCTCAAGGGCGTCGAAAGGGAGTGACCAAATGTCTTGGCGGCGTGGGTTCTCTCCAAATTTCGATGAGAGGAACGCGTGTCGACGGAAGAACGTCATCACCTGATCGATGGCCAAGGGCAAGGGCCCGCGAATGTTCGCTTTGTCGATGATGTCTCGCTTGCGCGGCCCGCGGAACCGAGCGCACTGAACCCAGGCGTGAGGAAGGAACATCTCCGGGTTCTCACAGCCGACGAGGATGCCGCCGTTGCTGGGAACCCACTGGCCTTGGTCTTCGACGATGAGACGTAAAGTGCGTAGAAGGTTGTCATCGATCTCTCGCTTCAATAGTTGCGAGAGCAGAGTCCGATTGAGATCGGAGAGGGTAGCTCGTGGCGTCGGCAACTGATCAAACGAAATGCCCTGTGAAGAACGTCTCAGCTCAGCGATCATGGCCGCGCTGGCTTGCCGGTCTGATGATCCGACACGAATGTAGGAGCCCTGATGCGGGCCGTATTTCTTGAGATGATATGGACGTTGCTGACCCAACCACACTCGTGCGACGAGTACCGTCTTCCCGGCCATAGGCACAAGCTCCACGGTGGGGAGAAGCTGTGGGGCGATCGAATCGGAGATGAGATTGGTTAGTCGCTGCTCCTCTTCAAGTGGATCCGCGACGCCGACGACCTCACCGTCGTCAGAGACTCCAATGACGAGTTGTCCTCCGGCGGAGTTGGCGAACGCGACGACCGATTTCAGCGCCTCCTCGGGGCTAGACAAGTCACGCTTGTGCTCCAGGGTCTTCGACTCGGGCAGCAGGAGTGCCTTCCCCGCATTGTCGGTCAAGATATCAGTCATTTTCCACTCCATTTACGCGCTCAGATGGTCTTGATCCGCTCCCAGAAGCGATCGAGAACTTCCCGTAGCTCCGGCTCGAGGCGCTCAAGAGCCGCTTGACGGAGATAGTCCGGCACGCCGAATTCCACTTCGGCGATCGATCCGGCCATGGCGGCCAGAGTGTCGGTGTCTCCGCCCAACCCGACGGCATAGCGCAGAGTCTCTTTAAAGGAGGTGGCGTCGAGATAAGCGAGGATCGCGAACGGCACCGTGCCTTGACAACTAGTCGTTGGCGCATAGGTGACTTTCGCGTCGGCCAAGGTTCCGCTCACCATGTCATAGAAGCGCTCCGACACGTAGTCGCGGATCTCCTGGCGCGAAGCCCCCTGGCGGGCCAACAAGATCGAGGCGGCGATCGCCTGAGCGCCAGCGATACCAGCCGGGTGGTCATGGGTGATTCGAGCCGTCCCCGCAGCCCACCGCTCGGTCTCCTCGAGCGTGTCGAAGAGCCACCCGACGCTCGACACACGCATCGCAGAGCCGTTCCCGTAGCTGCCATAGGGATGAGGGTCTCGCGAGAGCAACCAGCGGGTGAATCTGCTCCCATACCCACCACGAGGCAGGTCATAGTCCATCGCGAACCGACGAATGCGCTCCGTTAACACGACATCGCTCATATCATCCGGCTCCGTCGCTCCGCCATCGAGGAGATCCATAAGACCATCGGCGACAGCCAAGGTCATCAACGTGTCATCAGTCCAGTCTGATCGCGGCTCGATCAACTCGAAATCAGCTGGTGGGACGTCTTTGTACTCGTAAAGACTCCCGACGATGTCCCCGACGATGGCTCCTAACATGGGGGAATTCTTCCACATGCCCTGGAGCGGGGTTTACGCTTGACGAGTACTGCGAACTGACCTTTCTGATCAGCAGCCTTATCCTGGGCCACGGGCTACTCAAAGTCGGGTGATACGCGGTGTGGCTAGCGTAAACACGGGCTGAAACCTGGTGAACTTGGTGTTTCGAGTTCCAGTTACACCATGAAGGTTTCAGCCCGCTATGC